>DAHXNY010000010.1 GCA_027365175.1 Microcaldota archaeon
CAACTGCAGGAGGCGGCGGGAACTCAGGGGGAATAATACTAAATACGATAATCCCTTCATCTACTACGACCGCAACATCTACATCTTCTTCAACAAGCACATCTTCAACATCATCTACATCATCTACTTCATCAACATCGATCCATGTAACGAGTGCCAACACCACCACTACATCATTGACAACTACGATAAAACCGATTGTCAAAGAGGCAAACGTATCAGCAGGCACCACTACAAAAATCAACTTCACAACATACAATCTTACCGTTGCCATCAGCACAAATTCCAGCAACGTGCAGCGTGCAGTGATCGGCCTTTACAAACCGCTGCATATCAACACACCTCCTCCAAATTACACGAGCATCTCAGTATTCTACCTTAACGCATCATCGGGAATAAGCATGAATGTTACAATGGGGTACAACTGCAAATACTCTTCTGGAGTTGCGCCGTTTGTCTTTGAGAATGATTCCTGGAGTCAGATATACAATACTGTTATTCTGCAAAACCCGTGCAGGATAACGTTTGCTGCGCCCAACAACCATGAAATCGGGCTATTTGCGTATTCCTCTGCAATCCCAAGCAGCTCTGTTTCAACCTCAACCAATGTAACGACAGCAGTGCAGAAGCAGCAGCTGCCACCTTATGTTTATCCTGTAGTCGCTGCTATTATAATCGCGGCTCTGATAATAGCTGCCTATCTATTCAAGGTAAGGGCAGCAAAATAGAAGAAGCGAACATGTGATGCATAACGGGCATAACATGCATTATGCAAGAATTGTGAAATGGCAAAAAGACGCGGAAAATGCTGTGGAAATGCAAATATAAGCCGATGGCTGTCAGGCCTTTACCTGTATGGTTTCCGAATTCTTTATGTTAGAAAGGCTTTCCAGGGCCGTGTATGTGGCAATGGCCATGTTGTACTTGTCCCTTGTTCTTCCTCTGGAGAAGGTCCACATGTCCTTTATGCCTGCAAGTTCGAGCACAGTTCTCACTGTCTTGCTTGCTATTACTCCTACTCCTCTAGGTGCAGGTTTGAGTATGACCTCGGAACTGCCGCACTTGCCCTTGAGTATCAAAGGCAGAGAGTGTTCTGTTCCGCAGTTGCACTCCCATGAGCCGCATCCAAGCTTTATCGATATTATATTCTTCTTAGCGTCTATTATCGCAGACTCTATCGCAGGCCTTACCTCTATTCCCTTGCCTACCCCTATGCCGACGTGGCCTCTTCCGTCTCCGACGACCGCGGTGATCCTGAACTTCGCCTTCCTGTTGTTCTTGGTCATTCTCTGAACAGAGCATATCTCAAGAACGTTGTCCTTTATGTCAGGTATGAGCGTGTTGACTATCTCGACTTCGCGTATGTCCTTGCCCATGTTGAATATCTCTTCGACGCTCTTTATCTCTCCGTTCTTTACCATGAGCCCTATCTTTGTCTTTGGCTTCCACTCAGGAGCGGGAGCCTCTTCCCTGAAATTCCTTCTTTCTCTCCTCTCTCCTCCTCTAAATCCATATGCCATAATAACCATCACGCTTTAATGCTCTCTAATGCCTTCTTCGTATCATTGAACAGCTTGCCAAGCGATTCAGGATCATGCCCCTCCTTTATGTATGCGCCGTACTGCTTCTCGAAGAGCTTCTTGTCCTTCTTCAATGATGTTGCATAGCTTGCATCCGAATAATTATAAACCTCTTCCTTTATATCGAAGGTGCCGCGTATATTCATCCCTGCATCCCGGCATCCCTTTGCGAAGACGAACGAGAGCGAATTCTTTATAGGCGAATTCAGCCCTATATCGAGTATGTACTCCTCGTTCTTGCCGCTTGATACTGCCTTCTTTCCAAGAAGATAACCTGTAAGGTAAGCGGTTGCCCTGTTTGCCCTGCTCGGCCACTTCATCTTTGCGAGCTCTCTTGAATCAGCTCTTGCCATTACTACATCTCCCTTTTCAGAGTATCTGACAATCTGGCCTATTATTGCGCTGTTGCTCCTCCTGAATACCACTCTTGTCATCCCTCCCTTTACCATTCCGAACCTCTTCCTGTAGTTCGTGGCGGATTCTCTCCTTCTTCTGAATTTAACATTCTTTATGATCTTCTTCTTCATGAACCTCTCCTGTATCTGGCAGCAAGTGCCTCATTTATCTTCTTGACTTCAGCATCGCCTACCTTTATCCCTGCTTCCTTCATGTGAGCGATAAGCGTTGCCTTTGTAGCGTATACGTTTCCCTTTATGTGCCTGTAATAAGAGTTGTAGACCTTTGAGTCTACCAGACCCATGCCCTTAACCTCGCGCAGGACCGCTCTCTGGGCCCTTACCTTCTTCTCCCACTTCCTGCCCATCCTTGCCTTTCTCGTGCCTTTCCTCCTTCCTGTTCCTCTCCTTCTTCCCTCCTCTCTGAGCTTCTTCAGCTTCTTGGCGTTGAGGCTGAGGTTCTTCTTCTCCTTTAACGCATAGACGGCTCCGCTCGAGATGAGCTTTCTCACGTCCTCCTTTGTGAGAGCGCTGTTTGCATCGGCTTCAGAGCCGTTCTTTATCCTTATGGCGCTCTCTCCTCTCTTCATAATGAGTGATGCCGCTCTCTTTGTGAATTTTATGCTCATAATCCTAACCCTTTACATTGTTGCTCTTCTGGCTCTCAGGTTTTGGCTTTGCATCAGCCTGCGCCGCATTCTGCTTTGCCTCTGTGCCGGCAGCCTTTGGCTTCACCTCTGCCTTGAAGCTGTTCGAGACCCTTATCTTCTTCTCGTCGGCTACCTTCTGCAGCTCCATCCTGGTCCTTCTTGAAAGGTCATGGGCGAACTTTGCAGTTATGCCCTCCTTTCCTGCAAGCCCTTCAAGCTCGCCTCTGTTGTGCACCACGAATTCTACAGTGCCGTCCTGCCTTAAGAATCTTACCTCTTCGCTGTTCTTGAAGCCTATCATGGGCATCACGCCCACGTTCTTCTTCTTTGCGCGCATGTGGTTGTCGTTTCCGCGCTGGCTCCTCCAGGTATTCTTTACCCTGGACCTGCCCTTTGCGCCGTAGTTCGGCCTCTTGAATGTCGGGACCTTTCTCTTTACGACCTTCTTTGCACTCTTAACCATGATATCACTCCTCTATAACTGTGTATATGCCGTCCTGGAAGACGCGTGTGTCGTTGCCTCTCGCAGCGCATGCCTTCCTTATGTTTGCTATTGTCTGGCCCACATCATACCTATCTATTCCCTTAACAGTAACGTCCTGTCCCTTTATCTCGACCTTCGTCTCTCCTACTATATGGGTCTTCCTTGCCACCTTCTCACCGAAGATGTTCTTTATGCTTATCTCCTTGCCCTTTATCTCTACGGACATCGGGAAGTGGGCGTAGACTATCTTCATGTGCTCCTCTATGCCATCATTCACTGCCTCTATAGCATCCTTTACGACGTTTGCAAGCGCGTATTCTGCCGTGCTCGCCCTTCTCTGCATGCTCTTTATCTTTGAACCCTCTATGACAAGGGTGTTGCCCTCTACCTTTGCGCCGGCGAACTTCCTGTTGAACTTCTTCTTAGTGCTCCCGAGCTTGCCCTTTATCACTATGTGCTCATTGTCAACGCTTACCTGCGTGCCGCTCGGAATCTCTATCTTTTCCATAATCATCAGTATACATATGCTATTAGCCTTCCTCCTGTCTTATTCTGCTTGGCCTCCCTGTTTGTCAGTATGCCCTTGGGCGTCGACAGTATCAACACGCCGAAATCCTTGCTTGGTATGAATCTTGTCTCATACTTCTGGAACTCATCAAGCCTTATCGCATACCTTGGCTTTATCACGCCTATGTCGTTTATCTTCTTGGAGAGGCTTACCTTGAGCTTGCTGAACCGCCCATCCTTCACTTCCTCAAAACCGCTTATGTAATTGCTATCCTTCATCTTTTCAAGTACGGCGCGTATCAGCTTCGTGGAGCTAACCTCACACTCGTCAAATCCGTTGTTCTCATAGACCTTTATCTTGTTTATAGCATCTGCGAATACGTCTACCATGAATATCACTAATATTTCTCGAATCCTACGTCTTTCCCTACCTCCCTGAAGCATCTCCTGCATACATAGAGGTCATAGGAACGTATAAGGCCACGTGCAGTTCCGCATATCCTGCACTTTCTCTTTGCCCTTCCTTTCTGCATAAGTTCAAATGTCAACTTCATCAAAATCACTCTTCCTCTCCGATCTTTGCACCAAAATTCTTCTGTATATACTCCTTTATCTCCTCCTTGCTTATTCCGCCATGTTTCTTGGAGACCTTGGAAGCCCTTACTCTCTTCAGTTCAACGCGCTTCCCCTTTCTTGCAAAAGCCGCATTGACATTCATTCCGAGCATCCCTATTGCGGGATCATACTTGACCCCCTGCAGGTAAATGTACTCCTTGACACCGAAGCTTAATGAATTGTTCGATATGCATGACTCCTTGTATAGATTCTCGTTTGCCTCCAGAGCCTTCTTCAGCAGGCTCCTGGCATCCTCGTTTCTGAGTGTGACCATCGCCCCTATTATCTGGTCCTTCCTTATTCCAAGTTCAGGCCTTCTCCTCTTGGAGAGCGTTGCAACAGGCTTCTTCCCTGTTATCTTCTCAAGCAGCATGCGTGCATTCTGGAACATGTTGTCATTATCCCCTATGCCTATGTTTACTACTACCTTGTCCAAGTAAATCTCTCTCATAGGGTTCTCATTTGCCACATCATGCACCTATAACTATGACGTTCCTCAGAACGGTCTCTATCTTTCCGCCCTTTCCCTCTATCTCTACGGTGGGCTCTCTTCCTGCAGCGCCTTTCCTTATGTTAACTACGCTGCCCTTTTCAGCAGAGTGTATTCCGCTTATGATCAGGCACTGTGCGCCCTTCTCGAGCTTCACAACCTTCTCTATCTTTCCATCGTTAAGCCTTACTGAATCGTTGACATCCGCATCCTTGACAGCAGCTACCGAGGTGCCGTCATGGAGCCTGAGCATCAGCTTCCCTCCTTTGTAAACGTACTTGCCGACTATCTTGAGAGTCTGCGCTTTGTTATCGGCCTTTTCGGCATTTATCCTGCCCTTGTTGTCCACTCCTATCCTGTAGACCTCATTGCTTGGGACAATATCTACAATGTCCTCAAGCCCTATCGCCGTTCTTTCATCTTTGACTACCTTGCCATTCACCTTGATCTTGCCCTCCTTTATTACCTTCTTTATCTCATAGGCGCTGCCTCCAATGCCTATTGACTCTCTAAGAACGGTTACAAGAGCAACGCTGTTACGGAGCGTGTGCCTGCCAAGCATGGGTTTAGCGATATACTTGCTAGTCTTCTTGTCAACGCGCATGTATCTTGGGGATGCCATGCGGTTCAGATGGTTACTGCCTCCTTTCTTGCTCATTTCACACTCCTCTTGAAAGATTCAAGCTTCTCCTTTCTCAGTTTGTCAGTATCGTCAAGCTCTGTTATGTATACATTTGAAGCGTTAATAGGTATCAGAAGTTCCTTGCCCTTTGCATTCTTCCTTACCACTCCGTTTACTGTTACCGTGTACCTCTTCAGGTCAACATCACTGACCTTTCCTGATTTGCCCTTTGAAGATCCCTTCATTACGATTACCGTATCTCCCTTTCTGACAGCTATGCTCCTCTTCTTTATGCCCAGCTTCTCCGAGAGCTGCTTTGATATGTGGGCACTGACCAGGTGCTGCCTGAGATGCATAGGCGCACTGTACCTGAATATCCTCTGCTTCCTAGGTTTGCCGCTCTCTATCATCATACCACTCTCGATGCGATTCCTCCTATCTTGACAAACCTTTCGACTACCTCCCTTGCCATTGCACCCTTTACCTCTGTGCCTATAGGAAGGTTCTCATCGTTTACCATGATCCCGGCATTATCCTCAAATTTTACCCGCATGCCGTTGGCGCGCCTTATGGTCGCCCTCTGCCTTATTATAACAACCCGGACCGGTTTCTTTATATACGTAGGGTTGCCCTTTCTTACGCTTGCGGACACTATGTCCCCTACTCCTGCGGCAGTCAGTTTTCCTGGCCTCCCTCCAGTCTTTCCTATTATGTGTATCATTCTGAAGGTATAGGCTCCGCTGTTGTCTGCGCAGTGTATAACCGTGCCTGGTATGAGTGTCTTTGTTACTTTTGAAGCTACTCCTTTCATAAAAATCACTCTTTCTTTTCAATTCCTGTTATGACGAAGGATTTGGTCTTGCTAAGCCTTCTTGTCTCGTGCATGTTTACGGTGTCGCCGAGCTTTGCGTTTATGCATTCCGGGTTATGTGCAGGTATTCTTGATCTCTTTCTCAGGTATCTCTCGTATTTGTAGATGTATCTGGTGTAGTCTAGCTTGACTATCGCAGTCTTCTTGACCTTGTCGCTTACGACTGTGCCAGTCACCAGCATGCCTCTTGTCTTAAGCCCATGGTGAACCGGGCAGTTTTTGTCGTTGCATTCCAGAAAATCACTCTCTTATTTTGTAAAACTTCAGGCTCTTTTCTATCCTGTCATACGGCCTGAAATTTATTTCTTCTCCTTTTACTACAAATCTTCTTTTCGACACCTTGAACGCGAATTTTGAATTCTTCTTCACTATGTTTTTTACGCCTTTGCCATCAAAGACTCTGAGGGTGTTTTTTGTCTCATCGATCACAAGACCGGAGATACCCTTTTGCTTTTTGTCCAAAGAATCTATGACCTTTACCTTCAGACCTATTAGCTCGTTAATGACGATATTCCTGTTGCTGTAGTCCATGATAACCTTAAGCGTATAGTAAGTGTTTAAATGACCTACTTATTTAAACCTTTTGCTGTGCATCAGAGATTAAGTGCTGCATGTGTTGACGACACTCTCACTTCTTCAGTGTGGAATCTCCTTCCTTCCAGTTCACAGGGCAGAGCCCTCCTGTCTGCAGAGCAGTAACCACCCTGTATGTCTCCTCCGTGCTTCTTCCGACATTGTCATGCGTAACTACTACGTACTTTATTATTCCGTCAGGGTCTATGACGAACAAGCCCCTAAGTGCATTGCCCGTCCTGTCATCATACACATCATAGACTCTTGATATTATGCCGTTCCTGTCAGAGGCCATGTAGTACTGTATGCCCTGCAGCCTCTTATCTGCCTCTATCCAGGCCCTGTGCGTAAACACGGTGTCCGTGCTCACGGCTATCACCTCGCAGTTCTTGTTGAGGAACTTCTTATAGTCCTTTGCAAAGCCCTCAAGCTCCGTAGGGCATACGAAGGTGAAGTCCGCAGGATAGAAGAATAATATTACCCACTTGCCTCTGAAGTCGCTTAGCTTTATCTTCTTGAAATCATTATCCTTAAACGCTTCAGTCTCGAATGCCGGTGCTTCCTTGTCTATAAAATTCATATTATCACTTACAAATAGAATACGGTAATATGTCTACTAAAGCTAATAAAAACCTTGCTGAAACGCGGCTTTGTGTAATAAATAGCTGAAAATCGCTACTTTTTACACAGAATTGGGACTTTTTACACATCACGGTAAGTCCCAAGACTTATTAATATAAATGCCAATTAAATTTTATGGCAAAGCACAGGTATGTTGACTTTGTGTCCGACAAGCACTTTTTATACTGCGTCAAGCATGTCTGCTCCTCTTATCCTGCCGTGGGCTCAAGCGGTTACAACCTTAAGCAGCTCAAGCATAACGGATTTGATATGTTCAAGTTAATCTTCGACATGGTTACAACAGGAGTCGACATAGAAACCTGGACTAAAGGAGAAATTGTGAGGCAGAATGACAAGAAGGTAAATAACACCATAGGAGAATTTCACCAAATGCTACTTGGCGGCGTTAGAGGCTGGGTTGACCTCGGAATAGGGGATGACTCGCATGTAGACCTCAGGAAAGCGGATGGTACAATATTTATAGAGCTAAAGAACAAATTCAACACTGTAAATGACGACTCTCTGACGAGCGTGAGGGGAAAGCTCGAAAGATGCGTTAAGAGTAACGGTAGTGCCGTGGCCTACTGGGCTTACATAGTTGCAAAGAATGGCTCGTCTGGAGAGGCCAATTGGAGATTCAAGGGTCGCACTAATTCAAGAATAAAAAAGATGTGGGGGTCAAGAATATACGAGGTAGTGACTGGAGACGATAAGGCATTAGAGAAGACCATTAATGCCTTGCCAATAGCCCTAACTGATCTGGCAGGAGGAAAAAGGAGGTTGCCAAAAGGATTCGTAGCGGGGCTACTAAAACGCTTCGAAATCAAGCTTTAGCCAGTTGTTTTATTAGTGTATGCTGACTCTGTTCCTTGCCTGTCAAGGCTGCCATAATGCTCGAGGCCACAGCCTTAGCTAACTTCACTGGCACTGCATTGCCTATCTGCTTATATTGAGCACCCATGCCACCAGCAAATGCCCATTCATCTGGAAACGTCTGTATTCTTGCATATTCTCGCACAGTGAAAGGTCTTGTTTCCTCTGGATGGCACCTTTCAGTTTGTTTCTGGGCTGGAGATGTAGTAAGCGTAAGACTTGGCTCATCCCAAGATATCCTCCTTGCCATACCTCGCTTTCCGCCTTCTGATCCAAAGCTCTTGCCTAAGTGCTTCTTCTGCAACTCCAGTGGCAGATCGACCCAACTTCCCCCTGGAGGAACCAGAGCCAGTATCTTTGCCCTGCTTTCCGAGTATTTTGCGCCTGGTGACTTGGGTACGTCTTTCAGACCCTCCCTCAAAGTGACTATCCTTCTGGACGGCTCTGGATAAACAAAGTTAATTCCAGGTAGTGTTCCTACTATGAATATGCGCCTTCTTTTCTGAGGTACCCCGTAGTTCATGGCATCAAGAATCTTGTACTGAACATGATATCCAAACGACTCAAGCACAGAAATCATTGTTTTTAGCGTCTTTCCCCGGTCATGAGTCACAAGGCCTGCCACATTTTCTCCTATGAAGACTTTTGGGCGCACTTCCTTTATGCATCTTGCAAATTCAAAGAAGAGGGTGCCTCTGGTGTCTTCAAATCCAAGCCTCTTTCCAGCGTGGCTGAATGATTGGCATGGAAATCCCCCAGTTACTATGTCTGCCTTGTAGCTGCTCCAGTCAACATTCTCTACACCTTCGCACAACACCTCCCAGTCAGGTCTATTAGTCTTTAGCGTCTCACAGGCATACTTCCAGTTTTCCACGAGAAGTTTTGTTTCAAAACCACCTTCCTCAAAGCCCAGAGCTAAGCCTCCCGCTCCTGCAAAAAGCTCTATTACACTAAACTTCCTCTTGGACATAATATCACTTATATTGCTCCAATATCTAATAGTTTTCTATCAACGTCTCTCAGGTCTCCATTCATTTGGTGCTCCCAGAATCTTGCCACAGTCCATCCAGACGTCTTGAGCAGTTTTGTAACCTTTCTATCCCTGTTTCTGTTTCTTTCGAGTTTGCTGCTCCAAAAACTTTTGTTTGATGTATGCGCCCTATAGCACTTGCGACAGCCGTGCCAGAAGCACCCATCAACAAAAAGAGCTATCTTGGTTGAGGGTATGGCTACATCTGGCGTTCCAGGTACTTTAGAGTGAAGCCTATAGTTCGTTATGCCCAAGGATCTGAGGTGGCGCCTTAGGGCTATCTCTGGCTTGGTGTTCGTGGATCTTATCCTTGACATCACATAGCTTCTCTGTGCCCGAGTCATTTTGTCTACCAAATCAACACCTCAGTCTAAGTTCCCTGTTGGCAAGTTATCCAGCCCTGGAGTTATCCCCAACTCGTTAGCCTCGTGGATAAGTACCACTATATTATGACACAAAATCTTTAATAAAAGTTCATTTTCCTGTGCCTGCCTCGTTTTTCCTTTGCAGTGAGTTTGGATGGCTTAATCAGCGGCGCATTTATCTTATATGTGCCCTGAACAACGCTTTTTGTATTAAGTTCGAAGTTCATCCCTCTCCACCTTTTTTACTTGTAATCTCTAAAACATACTCATGATTGTCCTTCAACCACATCATTACTATTCTGCTTACTACTTCAGATGGACTTGCTGCTATTGGCCCAACTAACTCTCCTATATCCTTAATCTGCTCTTCAGTAAATTTCGGTGTTAATTTTTCTCTTGATTCTTTACCCATATGTATACCATATAGAAGCTATTTGGATAATATATAGATACCATATAGATATAAAAATCTATTGGGATCCACAGAACCTAAATATTGTCAAGAACTTTTATATCGAATTCCTTAAGAAACTAAGGGATGAAACTCGAGCTGGAATAGATGCTAAAAACAGATTTTTGGTTCTTTATGAGAATAAGGTGGTTCAAGGTGCAGACTCAAAAAGTTCTATAGAGTACAGACATCAGCACCTGAAGGAGGCTCTTGAATTTTATAAGAAGGAAGACAAAATTATAGGTTACTGATTTTACTTTTTACACACAGCGCTGACTTTTTACACAAAAGCTATTTATTACACAAAGCCCTGAAACGCGCTTTGCCAAGAGCATATGCACTCAGACCATGCACCTCATGCGGGCCCTGTGTAATTTACGCTCTCCCCATATTCTATCGGAAAGGCAGGCGCAGTCTCAAGGACCATGTTTCCAATATTGCATATGCTATTCTGGGACAGAGGGGTTCCAGAATAAGTATAATTGACCCTACTATCCGATATCCAGGACTGTTTAAGCGGAATGAAGGTATTCTTCATCCAGAAGCACTGCGCTGACTCGTTGCTGAAGACGAAAAGCATGCCTGCGCACCTGCCCAGCCCATCACAGTTGCCTAGTCCAGACGCATTCATGTAGCCGAGCTGCTGAAGCCGCAGCGTATTCGCTATGTATACGTGATAGGAGAAATTACCGATATTCAGCGTTCCAACGCCGAATTCCCTGTTGAGAAATGCTGTGCTATTGTTCTTCTCCATGCCTGCAGTGCGGACTGGCTGGCTAAAGTAAAGATACGTTATCAAGAATACCAACAGGGTAATGATAGGTATGGCAATAAGGGGAACCTTGCTATGCGCCATAAACTACACCTGCTATCAGCCAGAGAGTATGCCCGCTATGCCTCCATAAAGGCTGTATGCCTTTACACCGTTATCTGCAAGCGCATCTGCGAAAACTCTGGAAGTGTTCCCATGCTGGCACACTATCACCGCATCTTCAAACTTACTGGCTATCTTTTTTATGTCTGCTTCCTCCCCATAGTGCATGTAAACTATCTGGAAGTCGTTTATATCTATCATATCCACTTTCTCCTCATCAATGCCGAAGGTCTCACTCAGGAGCTGCACTTCAGAATAGTTTGATTCAAACAGCATTACTCTCTTTCCCTCTGCAACCAGCTTCTTTGCCTCTTCAATGCCTATCTCAAAGTCGTGTTCAGGTTTCATAAACGGATTATAAGTATTGTCATATTAAAAATAGTATGTTTAATTACTGGGAATGGTGAAAACGCAACAATTTAAATACAACGTTTAACAGATAGTAACCGAGTGAATGCCATCTGGAAGGATAATTAAAAGACATATTCTTTTCCTCAAGGAGCAGAATAAGGGAATCTTAAAGCAGCAATCTGCCTTTGAATTCATAACTACATATGGCTGGGCAATCCTTATACTTGCAGTTGTTATTGTCATGCTCTATTACTTCATAGGAATTCCATAAACAACTGTTCCAAGTAAATGCCAGTTTCTATTCGGGGCAAACTGCCAGGGAATAGTAGCAACATCGCTTGCAAGTTCAACCAAGATGACAATGGTAATAACAAACGCACAGAACTATCCTATATTCGATCCGCTGATAAAGGTTGCAGCAGATTCATATGGAAACCTATCTGCGGCATGCATTCCTACAAATACGCTTGTCGGTTCCGGAAGCGAAATAATCTGCAACGTCACAATACCGCAGAAGATCTCGCCGGGAGTGTCAATAACAGGAACCATATACATGAGTGTCGATTCCTGTCCAAGCGGAAACATCAACAACTGCCAGCCAAAACAGCTCCAGACCTATAAGGGAGACATAATAACAAGGGTAACATCACAATCATCCAACATACATCTAACCTCAACATCCACTTCATCAACATCTACATCCTCCACATCTACTACGTCTTCCACTTCAACATCCAC
Source organism: Microcaldota archaeon (assembly GCA_027365175.1). Lineage (GTDB taxonomy): Archaea > Micrarchaeota > Micrarchaeia > Micrarchaeales > CABMGC01 > JAKAUU01. Next base: position 12,091 of record DAHXNY010000010.1, read on the forward strand.
CTCTTAATCTTCAACCTCGCCACTTCTACTTCAACGCCTACTATCACGCGGACGGGGACGTAGGAGAAGTTACAATATCATGGAACTGAGTTCTGTTTTACAGTTATCTGCAATCATCTGAGCTTCCTCAGCATCTCCTCATACTTATCCAGCATCCTCTTCTCAGTAAAACGCTTGGATATGCTCAAGGACTCATTGCGGAGTTCCTGCCACCTCTTCTTGTCCGTATGGATATTCTCTATAAGTTCTGCAAGCCCGTTAGGATCATTCTCGTCGAAGGCAGGCACTGTCTGCTTTCCATCTTCGTTGAGGTCGCTTACGTATGCGCTGTTTGAAAGCAGCATGGGCAGGGAGTGTACTGCGGCCTCTAATACGGTGAGCGCAAATCCCTCCCAGCGAGAAGGAAGAACAAACAACGATGCCAGATTATAGACGGAGTTAAGTTCCTTATCGCCCATCACTCCAGCGAATATTATGCGTGTGTCATCAGATGCCATCTCCTTATACATCTCCATGGAAGGCCCGTCACCTACTATAAGGAGCTTCATATCCTCTCCTTCTATCTCTTTGAATGCCCTTATCAGCACTGAGACATTCTTCTGTCTCTCAAACAGCCTGCCTATGTATACTACTGCAAAATCGTCCTTCTTTATGTCAAGTTCTCTCCTCAATCTCTGCTCGGTTTTCGGATCCTTGTACGCCTTTACGTCAGAACCATTTACTATTATCGATACCTTGTCCGTAATCCTGCTTATCTCATGATAATGCCTGTCATTAAGTGCTACATTCATGTCGAAGAAGGAGAAGAAATGCCTTCTTTTTCTAGCGAGGCTTGTCCCTATCCTTCCAGTTCCCATGCTTAACGGTATCCCTTCTTTCGAGAAGTATCTCCTTGCTGTCGTCGAAGCGCTTCCGTGGTCGATGTAGACTGCCTTAAAATGCAGCCCCCTCCTTCTGAAGTACGAGATAAGCGGAAAATCAGATATTGCATTGGCTATTATCACGTCGGGATTTATCCTTCTAACCCTTTCCAATATCTCATCCTTGTCTGCACCCAGCCCCTTCATCCTGCTTACATATGCTGCGTTATACGCTGCACGCACAACCCTCATCTCGCTTAACCTGCTCTTCCTTGCCTCAAGAGACCTTCCAGCTCTCTTCAATATGACTCCTCTCTTTTTATTGTCCATATATAGGGTCTCATACCCTAAGTAGTAGGTCTGCATCCTCCTTCTGCGAAGTCCGTCATAAAGCGCCCTCACTACTCTTGACTGGCCTCCAGTCATATTGTGTTTCGATCCTGTGTCTACGAGCAGTATCTTCATCTAGCTACACCGAAATTCTTCATAACAAAGTTTTTTACGTCTGTAACAGTGCTCACGTCAGTATCGGCAATTTTTGGGTAAGTGCCAAATATGCCCTCTCTTATGTGATCGCCGCTCTTTGCATCCTCCGGGTCCATGAACATGCTCTCCTTTGAAAAGTTGAATATGTCTACGGTGTGGCCTTTCTGTGCTTCTACAAGAAGGTCAGGAGCGATAAATTTCTTTGTGCCATTATAGTAATCCTTACCGTCGAATATGTTTACGAACATCTTCTTTCCGTCCGAGCTCTTCACTCCGGAGAGCTCTTCCTTCAGTTCCATTATCAGTTTATCCTTGCCACTTTTCACAACGGGCGTCGCAAACCTGGAATCATTTATCCATATTGAAGCTACAGGATCATTGGATATGGCTGCGAATACCTTTGTCTTCTTCATATCAAAGTCAAAAAGGTGCATTCTGGTGTACTCTGCAGCTGCAGCTCCGGTGAATACCGTGCTGAAGACCTTGTAAGCAGCGCGTTTCATGTGATAAGGCATCTTGTCATAAGTGTTTCTCAGCCCGCTCTTCATTATGCGCTCACGCACGGCATATCCTGCAGGCAGCTTCTTCCCACCACCTTTCATAAAGTCCTTCCTTACCTTCTCCTTCAGAAAAAGATAATCATTCTGCATCAGCCAGTTATTCAAAAGAAACTTTTTCCTTATTGGCTGTGCCCCGTGGTCTGAGACTATAATCAGCCTGCCGCCATTCTTGTCTATAAGCTGCATCACATGCGCTATGTATTTCGATATCTCAGAGTAGACTGGCAGCAGGTATCTCTTCCAATCATTCTTGTTCATTACGAAGTGCTGCAGCCTGTCAGTCTCAGTGAAGCAAACATAGGAAAATCCATACCTCTTGCTCTTCATCATGCTGATGGCTATATCCGAGCGTGCACTCACGCTCTTTGCGAATATCTCTGAAGCCTCTCTAACATCCATCTTGCCGGCCTTTATTTCCTTCTCAATATTCGGCTCTCCATCGAACGAGTGCTTATTCATCAGCCCTTCAAGCTCCTTGCTGTTTGTCCTTGCTTTCAAAGGAAATCCTGTTATCATGTCAACATTGTCATAGTCCGGAAGTGTTATGTCGGTAGCAGGCGTTATCACAAGGCATCTCACTCCCTTATGTGCAAGCTCCTTCCAGAACGGCGGAACTGCAGACGAATCATAGTAGACTATGTCTGGAGTGTAACTCTTTTTCATCACAAAGAAATCAGGAACACCGTGCTCCTTAGGCTCAAGCCCAGTGTATATGCTTGGCCATGCAGGTCCTGTCATCGGCGGGAGCGTAGACTCCATATTCTTTATGCAGCTATCGGAAAGGAGCTTCCTGAATGCCTGCATTCCTTTCTCGTCTTTAAGTTCTTCGAGAATCCAGAGTGGCACAGAATCCATGCCGACCATGTATAACGGTCCTTTCTTTGAGTTAGTTTGTTTCAACGCATCACGGACAAATACTGTTTTATGATAAGTATCTGGACATTCCCATTTAATATTACCGCAAAGCGTTCTTAAACATAACTGAAACGCACAAAATAAATCCATCGTTGTACATAGCCGCAAACTTATTAACCCGCAAAGTCACAGGGTATAATGTGGTACTGTGAAGAGAGCAGCTCCCAATATAAGCGAGGCTCTGAGCCTGCTGAAGTCAAGATACGGGGACATTCCCCATACTCAGCTAAAGCACAGAAACAATACCGATCTTTTTGTAGCAGTCCTTTTATCTCCGCAATGCACAGACAAGCAGACTAACGCAGTAACAGAGACGCTATTCAAAAAATACAGGACATTTGATGATTATGCGAACGTAGACATAAGAAGACTGAGTGCGGATCTAGGCGGATTGAATTATTATAAGACAAAGGCCAGGAACCTGAAAGCATCTGCGCAGATGATAAACGACAGATTCGACGGAAGAGTTCCAAAAACAATGGACGGGCTTATGGAGCTCCCCGGGGTAGGGAGGAAGGTCGCAAATGTAATGCTCAACGAGGGATTTGGCATATACGAAGGCATAGCTGTCGATACGCATTGTGCGGTAGTATCCAGAAGACTGGGGTACAGCAGACACATGGATCCCAAGAGGATAGAGCAGGACCTACTGAGGAAGATTCCGGAAAAGGAGTGGGGAGTGGTGTCAAGCCTTTTCATAGAATTGGGCAGAGACACGTGCAAAGCAGCAAAGAAAGAATGCAAAAGATGCATACTGAAGGAGATATGCCCAAGCAGCAACGTTGCATAAACTTACCTGCTCCGGATAAGGAAGCCCACACGCTTTAGCCGTTGGCAGTTTACATTTGCCGAACTCAGAGGATACGCTTATATATTACTAAAATCACCAACTAATCGTATATCATGGCAACCGCCCAGAAAACCAACGGCAAGGTGTTTAACGGATACTCATCTAACAACGGATCATTTATTGAAACATACGATATTATTCTTAGAAGAAGTGATCATGAAAGCGCAGCAGCAAGTATAAACGCCGAGAGTGAAAAACTCAAAGAGACATGGCACAAAGAGGTGGAGACGCCTGAACGTACTCAGAACGAAAAGAGGTTTACGGATAAGGTAATCGCCGCTATAGAATGCGATTCGCAAGTAAAGGAAACGCTGATGTCTGTCTTCGATGACAAGATACTGAGGCGTGAGATCCAAGAGAGGGTCAGCGCAGGGCTTTCATGCTGTTCAAGAGATAAGGAGAGTGCTGATCTATGGAAAATCTATATACTTACTTATGGCAGAGTATCTGAATACGAAACACTGCAGCATGAAAATGCGATAGTAAGAGAGATCATAAACGATATCAACTTCTATGCCAGTAGTATGATAAGAAGATACGAGCACTTCTAGCCGATATGCTATTCAGACATATCTGAGGATTAAAAAACTTTCACGGCAGGAAGTCCTTATTCTTTATCTTCTCCTTTATGTAATCCTGGACAAATGTGAGCCTCGGACCCTGCAAGGCGTCGGACTCAAGCTTCAGTTTCAATTTTATCACCTTCTTCAATTCATCAGCCCACTCCTTGTGGACGTTGATCCATTGGTAGGAGAGCATGTCCTCAGCGCGCTTAAGGTCGACATCGGTCGCTTTCAAAGTGAGGTTCTTCAGGAAGTCATACTTTTCTATATCAGATATTGTAACGCCGATGAACTTTGCCTCCGGAGTAGCGATCGTCTCTCCCATGTATGCCAGGTTTATACTGCCTGTCTTTATCGTCCAATAAATGTACCATCCCCATGCATCGGCGTCATTGAGCACATATACCGGGAACTTCATGTCGGCAAACTTCCTTATCAGCCTTCTTGTGCCTCTCGACGCCTGCCCTTCAGAGGACATAAGTATGCAACTCTCCTTCTTCCATATGCCGTCCTCATTCAGCCTCTGCCAAAGAGCCTGCTTCTCCACAACAAGCACGTACTTTGCCTTTACGTCGGCAAATTCTATGTCGTTATCTACATCGCTAGGGATGGCCCATCCGCTCCTGCCCATCTTGCCAGCGTCTATCTCCTGCCTTTCACCGCCAAAGCTGTCTATTATCTTCATATTGCCCGCAAGCAGGCCCTTGCGGTTGGTGTTGAGGTTCAGGTCCTCCCTCTTGAGATCAAGCGCTACCTCGAGATCCTCTACAAGCGGATTGGATTCGGCCTGCTCGTTGAAGATGTTCTCGTCTATGTCCTCGCCAAGAGAGTGCTTGAGCTGGTAATACAGGCCTCTTATCGAGGTATGCAGATTTTCCCTAACGAACTTGTGGCATTTCGAAGCTATGGCCATGGTCTGCATGAACTTCTTCGACTGGGAGATATTTATGAAATCCCTTTCTTCCTTGGCCTTGCCGAGCTTGAGATAGCCTACCTTCGGGTCGAAGTTTATGTTGGATCTCGTTCTTGTAGCCGTAACAAACTTCGGATTCTTTCCGCTCTTTATCTCTCTGACTATCTTCTCGCCAAGCTCCTCTATCTTCTTCTTTGATCCTTCTTCGGTCGCCATATTCAAATCACACTTCTAACGGTTCTCTCTCCAGTTTGTCCGTCTCTATGTACCTCCTCAGCTTGCTTATCATCTCGTCCCTGCGCTTGCTCTTCTTCAGTGCGTACTGGAGTACATCTGCGATATTCCTTACAGGTATTATCTTTATCTTACTGAGGCTCTTCTTATCTATATTAACGTCACCGGAATTGTTCTGCGGTATAAGGACATATTTCATCCCTGCATTTATCGCAGCACTTACCTTGTTGGATATGCCACCTACGGGCAGGACATCCCCTCTTACTGATAATGATCCTGTCATCGCAATCTCCTGCGATACCGGTATGCCTTCCAATGCGGAGATGACTGCAACGGCGATGGAGATGCTTGCGCTGTCGCCTTCAACACCCTCATATGTCTGCACGAACTGCACATGGATATCATAGCTTGCCATATCCCTGTTCATGTGCCTCTTTATGAGTGCGCCTGTGTTCTTGACAGCTTCTCTGGCTATCGTGCCGAGTTTACCTGTAGGTATCAATTTACCCTCGGTCCTTGAACTTGCCTTTGTGACCTCTGCAACTATCGGCAGGACAATTCCTGAGGAAAGGTACGATGATCCTACTATCGCAAGCCCGTTCACCCTGCCAATCGCATAGCCCGTGCTCCTGAATATCTGGTAATCCTTCCTGTACTCTAGAGATTGCTCCACGAACTGCGCCTCAAGAGGCTTTGTAACCTTGAAGCTGTCCATAACATCCTCTTCGGTCACGATCTTCTTTTCCTTCTCCCTTGCTATGTCCCCTGCCGCTCTTATTATACCGCCAAGATCTCTGAGTATGAGTGTGAGCCTGTTCTTCCTGCCGCTCCTTCTTTTCGCTTCATCTATTATAACCATGCATGCCCCGTAGCTGAAAGGAGGTATCTTTCCGTCCTTCTTTATCTCCTGCGCTATGAACCTTACGATATCATCCCTGTTCCTCTCGGTATCCGGCATCGTGTCCTCCATGTACACCTCGTATCCATAACCGCGTATCCTCGACCTGAGGGCCGGATGCATCTTGGGAACATCCTGAAGGTTTCCTGCCGCTACTAGAAGGAAGTCGCATGGCACAGGCTCTGTCCTGACCATCGCTCCCGAACTGAGTTCACTCTGCCCGGTTATCGAATACCTTTTCTCCTGCATGGCAGTAAGCAGCTCCTGCTGGCTCTTAGCCTCGAGATTGGAGACCTCGTCTATGAACAGAACCCCTTTATTTGCCTTATGGACAGCGCCGCTGTCCACTCTCATATGAGGAGGCGTTCCGAGCCCTCCTGACTGCAGAGGATCGTGTTTGACATCTCCGAAGAGCGCGCCAGCCTTCGCTCCGGTAGCCTCTATGAACGGCGCGTGTGCAAGCCCAGTATTGTCAACTATCAGCTTAGGTTCATTGGTATCGAACATTCCAGGAAGCACGCCTGCGCCTGCACGTCTGAACGTGCCTACAAAGAGCGCAGCCGCACCGACTACCAGCACTCCGAGCATAATTGCTCCGAGGAATATTATCTGCGAGCTTGACAGTATGTTAAGGAAGGTTGCTATTATTGCAACCACCACCAGAACTATGAGTATCGGCATTATCCAGTTCCTCTGCTTGCCCATATCCACTTTCCCTGCCATCTTCTCCTTCTGCATTATCTGCCTGCCCTGTCCGTCCCCAAGAGGCTTTCCGCTAGCAAGAATCTCCTTTGCATTAGGGTATGTCTTTACTACTTTTATCAAAGGCTTGTTGTCATCGTTTACGTTCTTGTATGCAAGCACATCCTCAAGGTCTGCTGCAGGGAGAAGTTCTGCCATAGCCTGTGCAAGCAGCGTCTTTCCTGTACCAGGAGAGCCTATCAGAAGCACATTCCTGTGCTGTTTTGCAGCCTTTTTTATTATCTCCGTAGCCTTTTCCTGTCCTATTATCTGGTCTATGAGCTTGTCAGGGATCTTTATCTCATCGGTGCTCTTGAACTTTTTCATAAGAATCAACTAAAATTCGACACTAAATATTCTTTATACATATTTATAAATCTCTCTCCTCAAAATGCAAGATAGTGGTCAAATGGATTTCGAAGAGTATCAACGCGAAGCTAATAAGACAGCTGTATATCCGAAGAACCTTGATGGCGCATTCTTCTACCCTTCAATAGGGTTGGCAGGAGAGGTAGGGGAGCTCCTTAACAAGATAAAGAAGATTGCAAGGGACAATAATGAGATAGACAGGGAGGATCTCAAAGGTGAGATAGGTGACATACTCTGGTATCTTGCACAACTCTCTACCGAGCTCGGAATAGACTTCGAGGATGTTGCACTGCACAATCTGGAGAAGCTGAAGAGCAGGCATGAAAGGGGAAAGATAGCCGGCAGCGGAGACAACAGGTAGTCCTGTTATTTCTTAACATACCTGCTGTAGAATACTATGGGCAGGAAGCCTACTATGCCGACTACAAAAGACTCTATCAGGACTGTAAGTATGAGCGAGACAGCAGCCCCGAGCAATGGGTTTACCGCAGAGAATCCTAAGGCAAAGATCTCAGTTATTACATACGCAACTACGTATGCTATCCCTGCAAGTACCAACAAACCTATTATGCTCCAGAAATACTTCCTTGCAATTCTGAAGCTCTTCTTTATTGCGCCAATCCCACTGCTTCCGTCAAGCATTGCAAGAGGCACTGCGACAAAGAACAAAGCTGCCAATATGACTGCAACTACGATAAACACAAGTGCTGTTATGCCCAAAGCTGATAAAGAAAGCAAAGGAGATAAAGTTATACTAGAGCCTGCCCCATAGATAAATAACACAAAAGGTATTACTATTATGCCTAATATCACGCCCATTATCACTGTCTGTATAACCGATGTCCATAGCATTTTTCTATAAACTTTTTTGGAATCTTTGAACGCCTTATCCAGAGTTGTCTTGCTATTCTTTTTCATTCCCTGCATTGCAAGCGAGTAGTATATCCCATTCCATACCGGGCTTATCAGAATCGCCGCGATAAACACGATAAGAACCAAAGGGATAAACGCCAAAGGAGAACTTATGCCAGGTACTACGCCTAGCGCGGCACCGGCTGTAAGGAGAATTGCAAGAAAGGCTAATGCTAAGAATATAACGCCGATGAGTATGTACAGTCCAAGGAGCTTAAGATAGTTGTCCTTCGCAATGTCAATGCTCTCTTTGAAAACATCAATTATACTGGGCATGGATTAATATTCAAGTAAGAGTTTAAGAATGTTACGGTGGTCCTGCCTTTTAGGTAAAACTGCCGATAAACGTTTCCTTCAGCAAAGATTTTGAATTGACAAGTCGATTTATTGTTGCGACCATAATGAAACCAACATACGAAGAATTGTTGGCGATAATTGAGGAGATGAAAAGAACTCACGACCAAGAGATCAAACAGTTGAAGAAAGAGATCGAGACATTACGAAAAGAACTCCGCAAATACGTCAATGAAAATACACCTTCAGGTTCTATTCCTCCTTATTTGAAGAAGTTGGAGGATACGGTAGAGAAGTTCTCCAAAGACGACAAAAATGATGACCGACCGAAAGAAAACGTCAGAAATGCAAGACCGCAGCAGATAGACCGAAAAGAACATCACTCATTTGAAAATCCGATCTGCCCTGATCCTAACTGCAAAGGACATGCAAGAAGAAGAGGGGCCTCTACACGAAAAAGAATCGTAATAGAACTGCAACTTCCGCAGGCAGAAACCGTTGAACACGAATCCGACATTTATCAATGTAAAAAATGTGGAAAGGTATTTTCCATTCCTATTCCAAATGCACTTCCAAACACGGAATTCGACATAACGACAACAGTATTCATTTCGTATCTGTCCACCGCTGCAAAGATGTCTATCGGTGATATAAAGTCGCTTCTGCATCTGTTTGGGATAGAAGTCGCAGAGGGCAGCATAGCGAATGCGATGAAACGGCTAAAAACGTATCTTGGTCC
>DAHXNY010000011.1 GCA_027365175.1 Microcaldota archaeon
CGTATGTTGGTTTCATTATGGTCGCAACAATAAATCGACTTGTCAATTCAAAATCTTTGCTGAAGGAAACGTTTATCGGCAGTTTTACCTAAAAGGCAGGACCACCGTAACATTCTTAAACTCTTACGCCATTTTATTATAGCTTATTAGTAAGAGCTATTGGCGATAATATGTTTGAGAACCTGCGGAATGGATGGAAGCTTGGAAGCGCTACAAGGAAGCTGATATTCGGAGACAAAGGCCTTCTGGTTTATCCGATAATAGGGGGAATTGTTACCTTTCTGCTTGCACTTGCGCTCTTTGTGCCGCTGGTACTTACAATATCTTCTGCAAGCAGTACACTCATAGTCGCAGTAGCCATACTCTTTGGTTTTCTCTCAACCTTTGTATCGGTATACTTCCTGGTCGCTCTCCTGATGGCTTTCAGGCAGTACTCCAAGACCGGGAAGAAGATGGCAATGGCGGATGCGCTGTCGCAGGCTTCGCATTACTGGATGCAGATTCTTGAGTGGGCGGTTTTCTATACTATAATAATCACAATCTTAAGAGCGATAGAATCTAGAGTGCAAGGCATAGGGGGGTTCTTAATTGGCGCAATAGGGTCGGTGGCGCTCTCTTTGGCGACCATATTTGTCGTGCCTTCCATAATAGACAATAAGACGGGTCCAATAAAGTCCATAGGGAGCAGTGTAAAGATGATAACCAAGAATTTCGGCGCTACCTTTGGAGGAATCATATACTCTGACCTTTATGCGCTTATGTTCATCATACCTGGAATCCTGCTCTTCTTTGCAGGCATTGTCGTTGTCATCGCTACTGCCATATTCATACCTGGCAAAGCCTTGATAGTTACTGCTGCATCCGTACCTGGCGTCGCCTTGGCAATAGTTGGGATAGTTCTTACGGTGTTCGGAGTAATGCTGAATTATGTGACAAGCAACACCTTTATTTTCATACTTTACGAGTATGTCAATACAGGCAGGCTGCCTAAGGGCTTCACCAAGGAGATGATGGATAATGCGATACGCAAGAAAAAGGGCAGGATACTGCCAGGAGGGTTTGTTTAATATATTTATCATGGATAGATGATATCATGTCAACAATATCGCAGCCGCAACAGCAGGCTGGAATACTGAGCTTCTATGACGCACCTGAGCACGGGCCTCAGATGAATGCAAAGGCGCTGCTGATAGCTGTAATCATATTTGCAATAGTGATACTTATCTTCAACCACTTTGCAGTGGTATGAATAAGTTAACGATAGGATTAGGCTAATGCAAAGAGGTCCTTCTTCTTCTCAGTTATTTCACCGCTTTCAGCTAGCAGGTATAGAATGGCCTTTGTCCCGTCCACATCGAATTTTGCCTTTCTTGCTATCTCCTCTGCCTTGGTAGGGCCTGCCTTGAGCTCCTTTATTATGCCAGGAGAACACCTGTTCAGGTAGTCCCTCAGCACTATGTAGAATTTCTTATTGAATGCCCGTGTTCCGAGGATCTCACCCTGCCTTATGCTCTGTTCAAGGAGCATTGACACCCTTGAGGCTTCGGCCTCGCTGAGAAGCACAATATAGCCGTTCTTTGAGAGCGCCTTTATGTACTCGTCATTGGGATCCTTGCTCTTTACAATGTAGCTCTGCACCTCCTTGTGAAGCTCCTTGAATGCATCGTTAGGATCTGGCTTTTTGGCAGTTCCTTTCCTCATCAGGAAGTTGTCGTATATTGATTTTGATATGCTGTAGACCTCTATGCCCTGCTTGCTCTTGAAAGGCTTGAGATAATCTTTTTTGACCATCTCCGATAATACCTCCTTCTCCTGATCGCTTAGCAGCTTTGCCACATTCTCCCTTGTCCTGTCGTTGTACCTTAGAGTGTCTATCTTCTTCAATACCTGTATCTCGATCGCTGACGGACCTTTGTTTGCAGCCGTAGATGGCTTTGCAGGGTTAGCAGCAGCGCCTTGCATGATCATGTTGAGAATGTCTGATTTCTTTGATACAAGAAAGGCATTGGCATTGAACTCTATGAATTCCAGCTCGTCCCCCTCCTTTATGTCAAGCGCGCTGGTAACGTTGTAAGGAAGATAGCTGCATAGCTTGTTTTTATATTTGTAGACTTTCATATACAACACGACTGACGGCGGTTTTTTGACGATGCTGCGTAAACGCAAAAATGGACTTTCTGCACAGGCGCTAGACAATAATATGATGCGCCTTAAAGTTAAAAATGCATATGTTAGCGGGCCTGCGGAGCTTAAACACATCATGTCCGCAAGGCAGCCTCTTTCTGATAAGAGAGCAAACGGAAGCGTACTGATTATAGGCGGCAGCAAGGACTACCATGGTGCGCCTGTGCTTGCAGCAGGAGCAGCATATGGCGCCTTGGCTGCATTGAGGAGCGGAGCTGGATATGCCAAGGTTGCAGTGCCGGATTGCATATTGGATCCTGTGAAGAGCCTTTCATCTGACATAATAGCATTTGCAAACGGGAAGAACAGCATAGCCTTCGATAGCCGGATCAGGCAGGAGATAGGGAAGGCAGATGCCGTGGCGATCGGAATGGGGATAGGAAGAAGCGCAGCTGCCGGGAGAGCTGCATTGAACATCATAGGAAGATGCGGCTCTTCAGATAAGAGAACGGTGATAGATGCAGATGGCATACGCGTGCTCTCCATGCACAGGAATCTCGATATTGGTAAGAATGCCGTAATAACCCCGAACCAGAAGGAATTTGCATTGCTTGCAGGGAGCGCCCCTGAAGGAAATGGACTTTCGGAAAGAGCAGATTCTGCAAGGAGAGTTGCGAAAGAGATGCATGCCGTAATAGTCTTGAAGGGCCATACTACAATAATAACAGACGGCAATAGAGTAACTGTCAACAAGGCAAAGAGCTCTGCGTTGGCAGTAATGGGAACCGGAGATGTTCTTTCAGGAATTATTGCAGGCTTGGCCGTCAACTCGAGAGGCACTTACGAAGCTGCTGTTGCAGGGGTATTCGTGCACTCTTCAATAGGAGATATGCTGTATAAAAGAGTAGGTGCACATATATTAGCCAGCGATATAGCCAATAATATGCCTGAATTCTTCAGAAGATTCGGTAGATGACAATGGGATTGAAGATACGGAAGTATATATTCGACAATGTGCACGGCCATATAGGGATTACCGGGGCTGAGGAGAAGGTTATAGACAGTATGATCTTTCAGAGGCTCCGTGGCATAAGGCAGACAGGCTGCGTCGACTTCGTATATCCAGGAGCTGTGCATACAAGATTCTCTCACTGCATAGGCACGATGCACCTGATGGGCAGGTTCCTCTCTACTACAAAGAAGAATGGCAAGCAGCTTGAGCAGGACGACGAGAATGTGCAGATAATGAGGCTTGCTGCGCTGCTTCATGACATAGGGCATTACCCTTTGTCACACACTACCGAGCAGGTGATCGTAAAATCACTGCATGGACCCAGCCATGAGATGTTCGGAGTGGATCTAATAAGGAGATTCCTGAAAGAGGAGCTCGATAACTATAAGCCAAGGGAGATTACGGACATAATAGAGAAGAGGATTAAGAATGACAGGATGATGCTGCTCTCTTCGGCATTCGATGTTGACAAATGCGATTACCTGCTCAGGGATTCCTATTATACGGGTGTTTCCTACGGGGAGATAGAGATCGACAGGCTTATACAGACCATGTCCATAGAGGACGGGAAGATGGTATTCGGCAAGGATGAGACTGAATTGGAGAGATTCCTCCTTGGGAGATACCATATGTACAGGGCGGTATACTACCACAAGACGGTCGTGGGGTTTGAGGAGATGGTAAAGAGGGCTTTTGAGCTTCTTGTAAGGGATGGCGTCATAAGGGATCCGAATGAACTCATGAAAGAGAATAACGTGGCAGAGATATATGGATACAATGATTCGATGTTCTACCAGAAGGTTCTGGATTACGCGGAGCACGGAAAGGATAAGGAGCTGAGAGAACTTTGCAGCAACATAGTGCGGAGAAAACCTGTAACCGTAGCCTATATGGAGCCGAAACCGCTCTCGACCTCAAAGATGCCTGCGATAGAAAAGAGGATAGCTGATATGGAGGAAGACAGTGATAAGAGGGAGAGGTTTGCAAAGGAGTGCGGATTGGATCCTATGTGGATATTGCCGGTAAGCCTTCGCAGGCTGAGCCTTGTTGAAGAGAAATCCGACATATACATAAGGAAGGGCAATGATATTAAGAGCCTTCACGAATCAGATACTTTGATACTTAAGATGATAGGGAGCAAGTCTATGCATGATGTAAGGCTGTATACAAAACCGGGACATCAGGAAGAGGTAGGCAGGCTGCTGAATAAGGGAGATTATTGATGCCATACACTTCAAAAACAGCAAAGACGGAGCTGCACGATATCGTCAGCGCAGGCATTGCCAAGAATTACCCCGGTTCAGGAATAAGTGAGAGTGACATATATGCGAGCATGTCTGTACCGAAGGCAGAGTTCGGGGACCTTAGCTCAAGCATATGCCTGCGGATAGCGAAGGTTGCAGGGGCAAAGCCCCAGGATGTGGCAGAAAGGATAATCGGAGACGGGCAGAGCTCGCTGGGAAAAGGATACATAAAGGAGCTGAAGAATGCAAACGGCTACATAAACGCGTTTTTTGACGAGAAAAAGTATGCCCGGGACACCCTGAAGTCCGTCATGGAGTTGAAGGAGGGCTATGGCCTTAGCAGTATGGGGGGTGGTAAACGGGTGATGATAGAATTTCCCAGCGTAAATCCCAACAAGGCCTGGCATATAGGTCACCTGCTGAACGCACTGATAGGAGACAGCATATCCAACATACTCTCAGCTTGCGGCTATTCCGTGGAGCGTGAGAATTACATAGACGATCTTGGGATACAGGTGGCAGAGAGCCTTTGGGGCTATCTTAACCTTGGGAACAAGCCTGACAAGAAGTTTGATACGTGGCTCGGAGAGCAGTATGTTAGCGTTAACAGGATGCTCTCTGATGAAAAGGTGAAGAAAGAGATAGATGCGCTTATGAAAAGGATGGAGGAAGGGGGCAATGAGGATTCGGTTAAGGCAAGGGAGCTTGCGGAGAGATGCGTCAAGGCGAATATAGAAACTGCTTCGGCATACAGGATATGCCATGATGTGATGATGTGGGAGAGCGATATCGTAAGGACAGGCATGCTCTCAGAGGCCATGGATATGGCTGTCGAAAAAGGAGCAGCAGCACGTTCAGATGAAGGAAAGTATGCAGGGTGCATAGTTGTAGACCTTAAGAAACTGAAGGGCATCGCAAAGGATTTTGACAATCCTAACGAGGAGTCAAAGGTTCTGATAAGGAGCAATGGCACAGCCACATACGTTGCAAAGGATCTTGCATTCCATATGTGGAAGCTCGGCCTGCTGAAAGGCGATTTCAGATATTCAAAGTTCTTAGATTCACAGTATAATGGAAAACCGTTGTACACTACCGGCTCCTCAGGAGAGGATATGGAGTTCGGAGGAGCAGAGATTGCGATTAACATAATAGGCTCGGAACAGAGGTATCCGCAGCTCATACTGAAGAGCATGTTCTCACTGATGGGAATGAGAGACCTTGCAGAAAAGCTGATACATGTCGCATATGGAGAGATCAGCTTAAAAGGAGGCACATTGAGCGGAAGGAGCGGAGGTTGGATGGGAAGCGATCATGTGTACACTGCAGATACTCTGCTTGCCGATGCGAAGGAGAAGGTTATAGAGAGAGCTAAGGAGAGCAAGAAGAAGGTAGATGCTGCAGAGGTAGCGGATGCGGTTGCGGTAGGAGCGATAAGGTTTGCATTCCTGAAGACAAACCTTGAGAAGAAAATTGTATTCTCATGGGACGAGGCCCTCAGCTTCGAAGGCAATAGTGGGCCTTACTGCATGTATACTTATGCACGTGCAAACAGCATACTTGAAAGAGCAAACGTCTCTTCTTTGGCAATTAACGAGATCAACTTTTCATATGCAGAGAGGAGGTATGACTTTGAACTGATTAAGGCGATGGGAATGGCACAGGAGGTGGTTGAGAAGGCCGCTGCAGAGCACAGGCCTGACATAATAGCGGATTATCTCATTGAGCTCTCCTCTGGATTCAGCAAGTTTTATGAGAGTACGAAGGTCATCGGAAGCGGAGAGCCTGAGAGGTATAGAATTGCAATAGTTATTTCTTTGATGCAGGTCCTTGGAAATTTCATGAGGCTGCTGGGAATAGAGCCTGTTGCAAAGATGTAAGGATAATAAGCTTTCTTCATAGGTAATATCATGAAACTGCAAGCTGCTGTAGAGTTCCTGTCGAGCTACGGATGGACTGTGCTCATAGTGGTCATAGTCCTTATAGGGCTCTTTTATATCGGCATCTTCTCAAACAAGCAGGTGAACAGCAACTGCATCTTCCCTGCAGGAGTGCTGTCTTGCTCAAACGTCTATATTTCACAGAATGGGTTATTGACCGTGGATCTTATACAGACCGGAACATATCCGATAAATGTTAGCGAGATAGGGTGCAATTCGGACGAAGCTGCAATAACAACTAGCAATGTGATAAATCCGCCTAGCAACGTGGTATACATGATATCGCAGGAGACGCATCCGTTCTCAGTACAGTGCCGCAACGGCACAGGAACATGGTCCGGTGTGCCTGGACAGGCTTTCAGCGGATATCTTGCGGTGTATTATCTAGATACTTATACAAAGATCCCGTCTACTGCTTATGCGCAGGTAGAGGCGAAAGTGACATAGCAAACATGCGATTATGAGAGTGATGCTTCGGTCTCTCTGTCCGCTCCTTTATCCCTGTTCAGCACGTATACATTGCTGCCGTTCACCTCCTTTAGCAGGTCCTCATGCGTGATTATGAATACCTGGTCTATTATCTTAGGCAGTGTCTCTCCGAATATATCCACCATCTTATGCACAGCCTGCTGGTCAAGGTTATGGGTCGGCTCATCCAGTATCAGCCATTTTATGTTAGGGGCGAGAACCAGTGAAAACGCTATGCGCATTGCAAGGCACGCTGTGCTTCTCTCGCCTCCGCTGGCTATGAGTTCCACATCCTCCCAGGACATCTTGTCCCTCATCATCGTGTTTACCTTTAGTATATAGTCGTCCTCCACTGCATCAAGCATTATGTCGCCGTAGTCCTTGTATGGGTACAGCTCCGGCCATATGTCTCCCATGACCCTGTTTATAGATTCTACAAGCCTGTTTCTCAGCTGGGTCTGCGCCTCTATTATCGCGTCGCTGAACTTCTCCAGGTTCTCAGACACCTTCTTCTTTTTTGATATCTCCTCCTTTATCCTGTTTATCATGGCTGACTGATCCTCCTTCTCCTTCTTCTGCTGCATCTTGTCTGCGATATATCTTTTGTTAAGCCTCAGTTCTGACTCTGTCCTGCTTGCATCGGAGCTAAGGGCGACTACCTCTTTATGCAGAGAGTCTATGGCACCTTCACTTACGCCAATAGAATTGGTATCTCTCTCTTTTTCTAGGATTGACGCCGTTATTCCCTCCAGTTCCTTTGCGTATCTCGCCCTTGTCTGCGATAGTTCCAGTTCGGCCTGGAGCCTTGTCGTCCTTTCCTTCAGCTCCTGCGCCGCCTTTTCCTTTACCTCATGTTCTGCTTTGAGTTTCGTGTTCAGATCATGCTCTTCAGATGAAAGTTTCTCAAGCTCCTTTATCTTGTCCTCGATGCCCGCATATTCCTTCATTCTGTTCTCTATCTGGGCAATCCTGTCCTTGTTATTATTCAGCAGTTCGTATTCCTTTCTGCTCCTTATCAGGAGTTTCTCCGATTCTGCTGCAAGTTCTTGCAAGCCCTTCAGCTTGCCCTTTCTCTCCTCTATGAGTCTTTTCCTTAGGCTCTCCTCCAGCTCCTTATCGCATACCGGGCATTTGCCGAAATGGCTCTCCAGTTCCTTGAGGTTTTTCTCTCCTTCCTTCTTTTCTGCAGAGTATCTGGCAAGATCCGCTTCTGCCCTCTCCTTAGAATCCTTTGCGATTTGCAGAGCTTTTTCATTTTCCTTCTTATCTAGTTTCTCAAGTTCTTTCAGAAGCATGCCCATTCTTTCATGATCCTTGCGCATTATCTGCAGCTGCGTATCATATTTAGTCAATCTTTTCCCAGACTCTTCCGCCTTGTCCTTCGAATCTTTTGCCTCCTTTGCAGCTGAATCTGCCAGCTTCTTCTCAGATAATAGCTGTTCTGATATCTTTGACGAGTCATAAGTGCCCTTCGCATCTATCTTCTTTATCTCGGCTGTGAAGGTCTCCTTCTTTCCCTTAAGCTCCCTTATCTCCTGTAGCAGCTTGTTCTTTTTGTTCAGCTGCTCCTTTGCGGAGTTGAGTCTTGTCTCGGCTGAAATTAGCTTTGCCTTTGTCTCTGAAAGCTTCTTCTCAGCAGAAGCTTCTGCTTCCTTGTATCTGGAAATCTCCTTCTCAAGGGCTTCCAGCTGCTCCTTTATCCTGCTTCCGTCAAATTCTGCCACTGTCTTGCCATCCTCCTTCACCATGTCCTTTATCCTGTTTGCAAGAGAGGTCACGTTATCCTTTGCCTCTGAGAACTTGTCAAGTCCCAGCAGATTGTCTATCTCTTTCTTCCTGTCAGCGGATCTCAGGTTGAGGAAGTACTCAAGGCCGTTCTGCTGCGAATATACTGCTCTTGAGAATAGATCGTAATCCATCTTCAGCAGCTTCACTATCTCTTCGGTGACCCTTTGCGGTTGGCTCTGCAGATACACACCGTCTCTCTTGAGGGTAGCTGTAGAAGGGGAGTCCTGGCTTATTACCCGCTCTACCTCATAGGAATGGCTGTTAATCTCAAAGGATAGCTTTACTTTTGCAGTATCCTCCTGCTTCGGCTTTGATCTTATTAGATAGGATACGTTTGTCCTTCTGTGCTGTATTGAAGGGAAGTTGCCGAAAAGAGCGTAGGATATAGCATCCATTACAGAGCTCTTTCCCGACCCCATCTGCCCTATCAGTATGTTCGTGCCCTTGGAAAAATCCAGCTTTGTGGATTTGTGGGTCTTCCAGTTGTATAGCTCTATAGAGGTTAGCATAAGCGCACGTCTTGCTTATATTTGAGAGGCAAATATTATAGAGCGAATGGTGCAAAGAATGTTCACAGCAGGCTCTCATCAGCTACTTCGACTTCCTTTACTCCCTGGAACTTCCTTAGCTTGCTTTCGTACTCGGTGCTGCCGTCGTTATCCTCATGTACGAACATCACCTTGATTACCTTTATGCCGAATCCTATATCTTCCATCTGCACGCTTGTAGGCTTCATCTCCGCGGATATACTCTTCAGTATAGCCTCAGGGTCTGCGCCGTCTTCAGCGTATACCTTGAATATCGTAGCTACCTTTCCCATCTTAAGGACCATCGTATTCACATGCTGTGCACTTATAAGGAACGTGCTTCTCCCTGCAGGTATAGCATCTGTATATACTGCTCTCTTTGCACTTCGGGCACTTGAACTTGGAGTACTCTACAGTAAGCCTTCCGCAAGAAGAGCATTGGTGTTTTGGTGATTCTGTCATGTTCTCACTGGCATTATTTAAAATAGTGGTTTAATATAAGAAAGAACATATAAAAATATTTGCAAGGGCATGTGGTGTAACTTGGATAGCACGGCGGCTTGCGGAGCCGTAAGTTGCGGGTTCAAATCCCGTCATGCCCGGTTTGATTTTTGTTTACTCGTATGCCCTTTTCACCGCAGGCCTCCTCCCGATCGCGTCGGCCCATCTCTTAAGATGCGGGAAATTGTCGAGGCTCTTCCCCATGGACGTGTATGATACCATCCAGGGATAGCATGCCATATCTGCTATCGAGTATTCGCTCGAGATGAATTCCCGGTCTGCAAGATGCTTGTCAAGCACTCCCAATAATCTGGTAACTTCCTTGTCAAAACAATCTATGGCATATGGTACCTTTTGATCCGCATATGTGCTGAAATAGAAGAGCTGGCCTGCCATGGGACCCAGTCCGCCTACCTGCCAGAAGAGCCACTGCAATGCCTCTTCTCTTTCCCTGAAACCTGTCGGCATGAATCTGCCTATCTTATTGGAGAGATACAATAGGATAGCTCCTGACTCGAATACGTGCAGCTTCTCCATGCCCCCTGAAGGCTGGTGGTCTACTATTGCAGGTATCTTGTTGTTAGGGGATATCGCAAGGTATTCTGGCTTGAACTGGTCTCCTTTTTTAAGGTCGATAGGAATTATTTTGTACTCAATGCCGCTCTCTTCCAGAAAGAGTTTTATCTTCATACCGTTCGGTGTTGGCGCAAAGTATAGGTCTATCATTCAATCACCATGTTATTTGGCTGGCTTCCTATAAAAATGCACCGCATGACGATTAGTTCCTACTGCAGGTTGATCAGGCAGGCTTAATCCTTCCTGGCATACTGCTTGTATGTAAAATCTATGAATTCTTTTGTTTCGGTCAGCTTCCACTCGTCAGACTTTATCTCTGGGAAATACGTGTCTCCTTCGTAACGCTTCTTTATCTGTGATATGTGGAGTGCATTCGCCAAAGGCAGCATTGCAGCATATATCTGCGCTCCTCCGATGCAAAAGACCTCTCCCGGATAGTCATGGGTTTTCTGCACCGCCTCCTGCACAGTCCTGCAGACTATCGCATCTTTCTGCCCATGCATTGTCGCACTTACGATTATGTTTGTGCGATTTGGCAGGGGCCGGAACTTTGAAGGCAGGGATTCCCACGTATTCCTTCCCATTATCACTATGTTTCCTGTAGTGAGCTCCCTGAATAGTCTGGTCTCCTCAGGTATTTTCCATGGTATGCTCCCTTTGCTCCCTATGACTCTGTCTTCGGTCATGGCTGCAATTATGTTTATGGGCATTTTTACACTTATTTTAGATTAAACGGCTATTTCGAAGGATATCTTGTCATGGCTCTGATAACTCTTCAGCTCCGTGTCAGTGTACTTCCATTCGAAGATATTTGTGAATTTTTCTGTCTCTATAGCTGGAGGGCTGAATGCCTTTGGATTTCTTGACAGCTGCTCCTTTGCGCCTTCGATATGGTTTTCATATATGTGTACGTCTCCCAGGAATCCGACGAGCTTGCCCTCTTTCAGGTTTGCCTCTTTTGCAAGCAGATGGAGCAGGAGGCCGTAGCTCGCTATGTTGAATGGAAGGCCGAGCATGGTGTCTACGGATCTTTGGTTCCATAGTAGGTTCAGCTTGTCGCCTATCACCGTTACCTGGAAGCCATAATGGCACGGTGGCAGTGCCATCTCGCTTATCTGCTGCGGATTCCACGCAGATACTATCATCCTTCTATCAGTAGGGTTTTTCTTCAGGTTTTCCACAAGTTTTGCAAGCTGGTCTACGCCTTGTCCTTCATAGTTAGCATCATGTGTGGAATAAGGAGCATTGAAGTGCCTCCATTGATATCCGTAAACTGGCCCCAGATCCCTCTCTTCAAGCATCTTTTTCTTCAGCTCTTCGGTGTGTCCGTATGGTGCTAATTTTGGGCTTGCCCATTCATCCCAGATATGGTTTCCCCTCTCCTGGAGCCATCTCTTGTCGGTTATCCCTTTTATGAAGAATTCAAGTTCCGATGATATGCTCTTGAAGCCCATCTTCTTGGTAGTGAGGAGTGGAAAACCATTGGACATGTCGTGTTCGAATGCAGTTCCTGCTATTGCAAGTGTCCTCACCCCTGTCCTGTTATCCTTCCATTCTCCTTCATCCATTATCTTCTTGACGATCTTGAAGTACTGCTCATCGGCAGTTATCTCAGTTTGGCGGAGTATTGGCTTGATCTTTTGCATACAATCACTTCGATTCTATTTCATTGTAAAGCGGAAAACGCCTTGAAATCTCCAGCACCTTTGCGTTGGCCTCCTTCACTTTCTGGTTCCCTTTTATCTCTGTCCTGAAGCTTTCCATATATCTTTGAATCTCCTCCTTGTTCTCAGGAAGCTTTTCGTTCTTTACCTGCTTTAATACCTCTGCAAGTAGCATGCCTATAGTCTCCATCTCAGGTTCCTTCATGCCCCTGGTCGTGAGTGCAGGAGTCCCCAGCCTGATTCCGCTGGGATAGAATGGGCTTGATGGCTCTCCAGGTATTGTATTCTTGTTTACCGTGATGCCTGCGGCACCGAGAGCCTCCTCAGCGAAGATGCCCAGACCATTTCCGAATGGTGTCAGGTCCACCAGTATTAGATGCGTGTCCGTACCATTAGTTACTGTAGTGATCCCGTTCCTCATTAGCGATGCTGCGAGCGCCTTTGCATTCTTTACTACCTGGTTTGCATACTCCCTGAATTCAGGTTGTGCTGCTTCTAGGAGAGCTACGGCAATCGCAGCGGTCTGGTGATTGTGTGGCCCTCCCTGCATTCCCGGTATTATTGTCTTGTCAATCTTCTTTCCAAGCTCATTGTCTTTCTTCATCCCCTTATCTGTGACCATTATCATTGCTCCCCTTGGACCGCGCAGCGTCTTGTGTGTCGTAGTGGTAACCACATGCACATACTCTACAGGGCTCTTGTGCACCCCTCCGGCTACAAGCCCTGCGATGTGCGATATGTCTGCGACAAGGTACGCGCCGGTATCTTCAGCTATCCTTGAGAACTCTTCGAACGGGAATTCCCTCGGGTATGCAGTGTATCCGACCCATATCATTCTGGGCTTGTTCTCCGTTGCAAGTTTTCTCACTTCTTCAAGGTCTATCATCCCATCCTTCTTCACATGATAAGGTATGCTGTTGAAGGTCTGCCCTGTTACGCTCGTCTTCCACCCATGGGTCAGATGGCCTCCGTTAGTCAGGTCAAGACCCATTATCGTATCTCCAGGCTTGCATATGGCGAAATAAACCGCTAGATTTGCAGGGGACCCTGAATAAGGCTGTACGTTTGCATATGGAACCTTGAAGAGCTTCTTCGCACGCTCCGAAGCAAGCGTTTCTATCTTGTCGACGAATTCGTTGCCACCGTAATATCTCCTTCCCGGGTATCCCTCCGAGTACTTGTTTGTGAGTATGGATCCTGACGCCTGCATTACAGCGATGCTGGTGAAATTCTCCGACGGTATCATCTCTAATCCGTCCTGCTGCCTTGCAAGCTCCGATTTTATATATCCATAAGTCTCTGGATCAGTATCCTTTATTTTATCGTACAGCATAAAAAGACCAAAAATACCTGCCTAAGAAAAGATTTATTACTGCTGCATAATATTTGTTACTGCATTATTACGCATATGCAATGTAATGATATTTCACTCTTGCTTACCTGAAGTGGAATGTTATTTCGCCCTCCCAGCTCTTCGGAAGCTTTATTCCTGTCATGTATCCTATCGCTGCAAACTGGCCCTGATGGAAGGTTTCATGCTCTATCATCATCTGGACTATGCCGTATGCGGATCTCTTCCTTCCCATCACATCGTATGTTACTGAATTCCAGTCCTCTATCACATATGTTACTTTGAAGAAATATTCATCAGATGTCTTTAGTATCCTTGCCAGCTCTGCACGTTCGTGGATCTCGAATCCTGGAGGAGCCATCCTTGAGAAGTCTGTCTTTTTCCCGTTAAGCACATCAGCATAATGGCGCTGCATGAGCGCAAGCTCGTATATCTGCTTGCCCATGCTGTCATATATCGGCCTTTCTATCCTCTTGTTCAATATATATACAGGAACGGCCCTCACAAGGTCGTATGTAAGCTTTCGCACCTGTTTCCAGTGCTGAAGGATGCTTGCCACCCTTTCCTTTTCCTCCATAGGCTCACTTCTTGAAGAATCTGTTTACCCTCTCCTTGTTGTTTATTGCCTCATACACAGAGTATCTTCTTATTACCATTGCCTTTACCGCATCCGGATCGGCATGCGATAGCTTTGCCAGCCTCTCTGCCTGCCCCAGTTTGTTTGAGTATTTATTGTATGCGGCTCTTGCTGCTGATAGAGCGTCGCGCTCATGTATGCTGTTTACTTTATAGCTTGAGAGCTCTTCGTTCTTCCTCCATACCGGAATATCCTCCTTCGGGGCGAAAAGTACGCAGTTGAATATCGAGGCGAGCTTCCTGACCGTATCCTGGGATATTTTCTTGTCTCCTGATATGACGACAGGAACGCCCGATTCCCGTATCTTTTCTACGAACCAGGGAATCCCTGAGGATTTTGCAGTGTGCAATGATACTATATTTCCATGAAGGTCCATGCATGCTATTGCAGAGGTCTTCCCCGTGTCTATACCTGCTATTATGTGGTCCATCATATCAGCATAAGCTGCTGTTGGCATAGCATACCGCATTCTGGGCTGTCTGCGGAAGTGACTCGTATTCGCAGTTTGTTATTACTGCTGGAGAGGTGGTTATGTTGTAATAGCTTGATAGCAGGTTCTGCCTTTCGAATACCTGTGGATAATTTGCAAGGCATGATGAGAGCTGCGTGTTGTTAAGACTGGTCTGGTTTGCAATTGAAGCAAGTGTCTGCGGAGAGATATAAGAATTTGTATAGATGGAGTTGAGGTTCTCCGAGAATTTGCCGAAGTTCGGCTGCAGCGATGCGCAGAACAGATATCCTGATAGTGCCTGTGCATTAACTATGCCATACTGCTTTGCAATCCCTACGGATGCCTGTGTGTAAAGCATCTTCATAGTTACATTTACACTGCCGTTGAACCTTTTTTCAAGAGCAGTCATATTTGAAAGGCTTGCTATCGCACCTGGGGAGTACGGGTCTATGAACCAGAATACCTGCACCGGATTCTTCTGAAGACATGAGTATTTGTTTGCAAGTTGTATCACTCCTGTTGACACAAGCTTGTTCTGTGAGAGGTTTGCAGGCTTGGCTATTTCTATGAACGGGATGAACTTTGAATTGTCAGAGTCGTTTATCAGCGTTTCTAGATAGAAGGATTGCTTTGTTGCAGGGTTGTATCCGCTTATACCTGCAAGCCATTCCTTCGAAGCCGGAAGGTACTGCACTGAAATTGTACTCGTGTTTGACAGATAAGGAACTATGGACAATGATGAAGCTGATGTTGAATAGGATGCGACTATGCTTTCGAAAGCTGCCTTTATCTGAGATGGATTGCTTATCGGCGAAGAGCAGGTGCCGTTTACAGAACCGTATGTGCAATTGGAAGCGCTCTCATTCTTTATTATTACCTCTTTCGTATATGAAACGGCCGCTATCAGAAGCACGAGCACTATTACCAGCACTATCAAAGCGAGATGTATGCTGTCAAGGCCTCCGTTCTTGCTTATAGGCCTTATTATAACGCTCTTTTCCTTTATCCTGCTCACATCTTCTTTCTTCTTTGCCATTTTGAACACCATACGGGCCCGACGGGATATACACAGTCACGGTATTGCACCGTGCATGTTTTGAACCCGTGACCATCACCTTAGGACGGTGCCGCTCTATCCAAGCTGAGCTACGGGCCCTTTACAGCTTATTAATGCACGATAAATATAAATACTTGTTAATTTTCGTGGTAATTTCATTATGAAAGGGTCGCTATTATACCGTCTATAACTCCGTTTACTCCTATGCCTCCTGTAGACCTGACAACCAGCCTGTGGCTCAGTATCGGCTTCGCAAGGAAGAGTATGTCTTCCTTGTTTACCTCGTTTCTTCCCTCTATGAGCGCCTTTGCCTTCCCTGCATTCATGAATGCTATGTCAGATCGCGGACTGCCGCCCATTACTACGTGTATGTCCTCTCTTGTCGCTTCCACCATCTTTGTTATGAATTGGACGATGTCGTCCGGTAGTTTTACACTCTTGGCCTGCTGCTGAAGCGCAAGAATCTCATCTTTGCTTATTACCTTCTTGAAGTCTATGTTCTCCTCCCTTTCCTTTATCCTTATCATCTCCTCTTCGCCACTCTCCGTAGGATAGCCAACGCTTATTCTCATCAGGAACCTGTCCGCGAGCACCTTTGGAATCGGGGTCGTTCCCTCTATGGTAAGAGGGTTCTGCGTAGCAAACGCTATGAAGGGCTTTGGAAGGGAGAGGTCCTCTCCGCCTATGGTGACCCTGCGTTCTTCAAGCACTTCAAGAAAACCTGACATCGTCTTTACAGGAGCCCTATTGAGCTCGTCTGCAAGGAGTATGTTGGTGAATACCGGCCCTTTCTTCAGCTTTACGTTGCGCTGCTCATCCATGAAGGTAGTCCCTATTATGTCTGATATGTCAAGGTCTGAAGTGCACTGGACCCTTTTGAATTCGGCATCTATGGCTGAAGCGAGGGCTTTTGTCATGGTTGTCTTTGCAACTCCAGGCACTCCTTCGAGAAGGGCATGCCCATCCGCTACCAGAGCTATGAACATGAGCTTGAGGATGTCCTTGTTTCCTGATATGTGCCTTTCCAGCTCCTGGATTACGTTGCCGTACGTGGTTTTTGCGTCCATATGCACCTGACTTATTTACCCAGCGTATCGTTAATAATCTTTTTATCGCAGCTGTTCTGCCTACCTGAGCATTCGGCGCACTTCTGAAGAGAGACGTGCTTTGCACAATGCGGTTTCAAGCGGTTTTATACAGATGTGACATCCTCCCACCCCTAAAGGGAACCCTCTGAAGAGGGTGTGGGATTTTCCACTCACTTTGTTAATTCTTTATATGCAATATAAAATCCAGTTAACGGTGCTTTACCAGCTCTTCTGGACAGAGCTGCAGCATAGCATCCGTAGTGAATGTGCCATGATGCAAACGACATGTGATTTTGCATGAAACCCGATAAGAATAAGGACCAGCATATAATGCTGGGTTCGGAATTTAATGAAAAGATGATAGGCGTGTCGCGGATCGTGAAAAATGACCGCATCTTGGAGATAGGGGGAGGTCCTGGAAACCTTACCGAATTGCTGGCAGAACATGCGAGCTTCGTCTATACTGTTGAAAAAGACCATGAATACTCTTCCTTACTGAAGAAAAGATTTGCGAATGTAAAGAATGTTAATGTGATTCCGGGCAATATTCTTGAAATAAGCCTGCCGGATTTTAATAAAATAGTCTCCAATCCGCCCTATTCCATCCTGCAGTCGTTTTTCTTCAGGCTCGTACAGGAACACAGGCAGGATTTCGAGTGCTGCACCATGGTTGTCC
The DNA here is from genome assembly GCA_027365175.1 of Microcaldota archaeon. Lineage (GTDB taxonomy): Archaea > Micrarchaeota > Micrarchaeia > Micrarchaeales > CABMGC01 > JAKAUU01. The sequence goes on from DAHXNY010000011.1 coordinate 17,102, forward strand.
CGCACAAATTTACAAAAATTATCACCAGTGTCCCAGGGAGCGCGGACTTTGGCGTTTTATCTGCGTTGTTTTACGCGTTTTATGATGTTGAGGCAGTGGCTGCTGTCCCGAAGGAGGCATTTGATCCGCAGCCCAGGGTTACCTCGCATATGGTCAGGATTACGCAGAAGAGGGAGGATGATTTTGTCTCTGCTATGCTCCGGAATCTTTTCCGCAACCACAAAAAGAAGATAAGGAACGCATTATTGGACATGTTTTGGAATAATCCAAATGGAATAGCAGGCAGGAAACGGACAAAGAGAGAAGCCGCAGGGCTTGTAGCAGGTATCGAAGAGAAGACAGGGGATTTGTTGCTTAATAAGAATGTGTTCCAACTGTCGAATGCAGAGATGAGGGGCTTGTTAACTGCTCTCATAAATCAGATAGCTTAGATGTGACACTGCACCTTTACGTGTGAGTATGAAGAACGAGGACACGGTAATCCGGATGACGATGCTCCTGAGTAATGGAAACATATTTGCAAGGTAGACCTTGATGCTTTACCGTTTGCTTCTGAAGTAGATGAACAATACTACTATGACTATGACGATGGCTGCAATCAGCGCATACGGAAGTGGTTGTACTGGAGCATTAGATGTAGCAATTGTAGTTTGTATCGTAGTCGTTGCATTTGTAGATATTGTGTTTGTGGTTGTTTGACTGGTATTCAGTATGGCTATAATAGGGTCTGAGGGGATGGCAAATTCCACCGTGCACGCAGTAGAATTAATGGTAAATGGAATTATCTTTTGCCATGTTTTATTCTCAAGGATAAACGGTGCAATGTTTGATGGGGCGACGGTGCAAGGATAATGCATAGTGGCATTCGAGGATATGTTTTTGTTGCTTGTAGAATAATTTATTGCAATGAGAATATGCTTCGGATTGTTTAGAGTCTTGGCATATGCAGTGGCGTTTGTCGCCGTCACATTAAAGCATCTTGTTGTTCCTGACGATAGGTGGAAGGTTGCATTCAGAGACGGATAATTTACGTAGTATCCCACAATATCATTGCAGAGTGACGTGGTTGTTGTGCCTGAAGGAGTTATAACAGGTATTGTTGGGACGGTAGTGCTTAATGAAGTCGTCACTGTAGTCGAGGTACTTGAAATTGACGCAGTTGTTCCCGGCAGATGTCCGAAGAATCCTGTTGAACCGCCCGCATATGGATTGGTTACCTGCGTGCCTGAATTTGCTTGTTTGAGCGTTACATAGCTGTTGATACTGTTGGTTGTTGTGACGCCTGTATTGATTATTACTACGTTGTTGCTGCCGTAATTTGTTACATAGGTATAGGCTCCTGAAGGGGAGAAGGCTACTCCGTATGGAAAGTCAAATCCGGAGGTTATTGAGTTAACTACAGACGGAGTATTAAAGCTGTTATCCGTAACAAATATGCAGTAGTATAGGGTTGATGTTGGGCTGACTGCTGTGAATGGTGCGCTTCCTGAGGTTAAGGAAGATAATGTCTGAACTAGGGTGCTTCCTGTATTGCAGGTTGTTGATGTTGATGAATAGAGTTTTGCAGTATAGTCTGGAGTTCCGCCTGTCCACGTGGATGAAAATGATACAGATTGTCCGCTGTCT
>DAHXNY010000012.1 GCA_027365175.1 Microcaldota archaeon
AGACACTAAAACGTTAACTGGAGTAAAGTTGTGATTGAAAATGATTAGTTATCCGTGGAATCCTTGGAATTGGGACGTATTTGTTTTGGTCATTCTGGCCCTGCTGGCTCTATCGCTTCTTGTTCTTGGAGCTATGACTGCTTATTTTGGAAGTGGAAAGAGCAGAATGGTTGGAGTGGGTCTGATTGTGGGGTATATATTATCATGGTAAAGACAACAATCATGTTAGAGGATAAACTTTACAGAGAACTGGTAAACGAATCCATAAAAGAATATGGCAGTACCCGGAAGCTTTCGCTTTTGATAAACAAGAGGCTAAAAGCCAACAGAGCAAGGACATCTAAGAGAAAAATAGGTATAAAGCCAATACGGCTTGGAAGACATATAACAGAGAAGGAAATAGAAAAGACCATAGATGAAGGATGGACCGAGGCCGTTAAATGGAGTGTGTAATAGACACAAGCGTGCTTGTAGATTACATATTAATAGACTCAGAACTTCACGAGAAGGCAAAAGAAGGTCTAGAAAGAATCGATAACGGGTTTTTACCTAGTGTTGTGGTTGAAGAGCTGGTACACGTTCTAGAACGCCTTAAGTTTGATAAGAAAGTGATAAGTGAGAAGATCGGAGAGGTTCTAGACACTTACGAAGTACTGAGTATAGGTGAAAACGAGATTTTAGAAGCAAAAGACATCATAATGAAGGAAAGTGTTTCGTTCAAGAAATTCAATGACAAACTCATATTATCAACAGCAAAAAGGGAGGACCTTCCACTATTTACATTTGATGAGGGTTTGGTTGATGAATGTAAAGCCAATGGGATCAAGCCATTCGTAATAACTTGAATAAAGGCAAATTATCACATCATTAAAAGGACTGAATAAGGATTGCCACTTTCCAGGAAGCACCAGGCATGTCCGACTGCTGCGATAACTTGATGCAAATATGCACATATTAGTTATTCTAAGTGCGATATCCCTTATGACATCTGTATTAACGGGTGGGAGGATGTCACTAAAAGAAAAGAAGTGAAGAAAGGCAGCAAAAAATATTTATAGGCGCGCTGCATATACATATATATGGACAAGAAAGGGCTGATCAGTGTTCCTGTGGCGACGGCAGTAGGTCTTGGTGCAATAATAGGCGCAGGGATATTCGTGCTCAGCGGAACAGCCATAGCCCTTGCAGGGGCAGACGCAATCATAGCCTTTCTTCTTGTAGGATTCGTAGCCATACTGGTAGCACTTGAGCTCGGGGAGCTGGGATCCATCATACCAAAAGAAGAAGGCGCATCCTATTCCTATGTATACAACGCCTTCGGAAGCGAACTCGGCTTCATAACAGGAATCATATTCTATTTCAGCTCCGCAACCGCCATATCTGCAATCTCCCTAGGCTTCGGGTCGTATCTTGCAAACCTTCTTGGCATGACTTCAGCATACTCTGTCTTCCTTGCCATCCCGCTGATTTTCGCACTTGCAGTACTGAATTATATGGGTGTGAAGAAGGCTGCAAATGCAGATTCTGTACTTGTTCTGATCAAGCTTGCAGTGCTGTTCATATTCATCATATTCGCGCTCTATTTCGCTTTTGGTGCAGGGCATTTCAACCTGGCTAATTTCGGAATCGACAGCTCGCAATCCGGCATCGGTCCCATTGCCGCTGCAAGCATAGCCATATTCTTTGCTTATTCGGGATTCCAGACGATAAGCACCCTTACCTCTAAGATCAAGGGTGGCGCGAATGCCGCTGCAAAAGCAATCCTGATCTCGGTCCTCCTGAGCCTCATAGTCTATCTTGCCGTTGTCATTTCGCTGATTCTCATTGTTCCATCATCAGTATTTACGGTGTCTGCTGCCGACCCCATCCTGAAGGCGCTTGACTTCGCATCAGCCCCTACCAGCCTCAAAGTTCTCATTGACATAGGTGCACTGATTGCAACTGCTTCAGCATCACTTGCAATGCTGATAAGGTCTACAAGGATCATCTATCAACTCGGAAGCGACGGACTGCTCCCGAAGATTATCAGCAAGCATAAGCCCGGCAAAGACATATCTGCAAACGGCCTCATAGCCACCGTTGTAATAGCGGTACTGGCCCTCTTTTCAGGAAACATATACATAATAGCGGCAATATCCGTATTCGGGGTGCTGTTCACATACCTGATGTCCAGTTTTGCGCTGATCCATTTCAGGCGCATCAAAAAGGTCGGAACCTTCAAATCGCCGCTCTACCCGTATCTTTCAGTCATAGCGATAATATTCCTGCTGGCATTTATCTCAGGCATGCCTGCCCAGTCCCTGTCCATAGGCACCATCATGATAATCTCCCTGCTGTGCATATACTATATTCTGAGGGAGTATGACGCAAAGAAGACGGTAAAGATAAGGCTATTCAAATAGCAGCCTTGACGCCACCTATGCTTTCTTACATTCCATCAGACTTGCAGCCCTTATGCAAGCTTGATCAGAAGAACCCCTATTATTATCAGAAGGACGGAGTTTGTAACGCTGAGGAATGCCCGTGCCGGCAGCAGTACGATCGGGTCGAATCCCAATGCCGAAAGGATCCCTAAACCACCAAGGATTATGAACAAAGCCCCAAGCAAATGTCCATATATCTTCGATGGCTGTTTCGGCAATGTTATCTTTTCTGTAGCTATCACCTTCTCATTCTTTATGGCAACGGCAACAGGCCCTCCGTAGTCGCTATGCAGCTTGGCAGTCGACCTTACTGTATTCGCGTCTTCATCATCCCCTTCCTTCGCATTAATATGTGACATCTTTGCGTCCTGTGACATGCTGCGTTTTTCTATGACTCTGCCTATGACGTTAGTGATCTCAAGCGCGTCCTTCCGCCACATGCCCATCAGATCCCATTCGTATTTTATCGAAAGCGTAGGCTCCACAAAACCGTGTATCCTAAGCCTGACCGTCCCGAAGAATATCCCCATCCCTACAGCGACGCTCATGACATTCTTATGCTCGACTATGTTTATCTCGGTCGGAGTCAGCAGGTTGATTTTCGTATAGAGCCCCCAGAATGAGTGGTGTATGATTACCACTCTGCGGTCCGTCAGAACAAGTGCGCTAGGCGAGATCGAATGCCAAAGGCTCTGCCTTATGATAAGGGTAACAGTTTCACTAGGGCTTACCACTGTCCTCATCTCCTCCCTTATACGCATCCTTATGCTGAACATGCCACACCACCTATTATAATAATCCCTAACAGCGCCCAATGCTTAAATCAGCATCCTGGGCATGTAACGCTTCAACTCTTAGTTATCTGCGTCTCAAATATTCCTCCCCGCTTTCTTTTTGCCTGGCGCCTTCGCGGCAGACCTATTAGAGAGCTCCACAAGCCTATCCAATTTCCTATTTATGTCCTCTACGTCTTTCTTTGTTGCAAACGGGCTTGCCTTGACGCTTTCCTCCATCACGCTGTCAATATGCGATTGCAGGTCCTTCCCGTACTTCCTGCCTGCCGTCTGGTACTTCTGCACAACATCGTGCATAAGCTTCTCGCCCTCCTTCCTGTTCAGCTTTCCTTCCTTTTCCAGCTTCTTCACCGCAGTTACGATAGCGTCTGCAGCCACATAGGACACTATGCCTATGCCGAATTCGACAAGTCCGTCCTTTATAGATTTTTGTTTCATGTTTTTCACCAATTCAATATAATATCATTTACAATATCAGCGTCTTGATCACCATCCACAACCCAAGGGCCGAGCTGATCGCAAAAAGCACCAGTCCAAGGAAGCTGTCTGGCACAGCAAGCTCTATCACCGAAGAGCCGACAATCAATGCAGCCAGGATCAATGCAATCGTCCCCCTATCGGTCATGTCCTTCATGTTTGCGGTTATGACCTCAAGGTTCTTGTGCTCCATCTGCAGGGTTATCTTCCCTTCCGATACCTTCTTCATGAACTTCCTGAAGGTGCTCGGGAAGTCTTTTGCTATGTACTGGAAATCCAGCATATTTGTCCTGATTATGTCCACGATCCTCTGAACGTCAATTCCCTCGGCCGCATATCTTTTTGCATACGGCTCAAACTCGTCAGCCAGGTTGAATCCCGGATCGAGCTGCCTCCCTGCGCCTTCCAAAATAAGCAGGGTGCGCGTAAGGTCCGCCAATTCCCTCGGCCTGTTGAAATCATACTCTGCTATTATCCCCATCAAATCCGAAAGCATCTGCCCTATCTTCATATTCTTGAGATTCGGGCTGTAATAAGTATCAAGAAGGTCCGTCAGGTCTGCCTTCAGATCCTTGGTGTCTGCGCTATCGTCTATCAATGATGTCCTCAGCAGGTGTGCCATCAGCCCGTTAATATCGCAATTGACGGCAAAGAGCACCAGTTTGAATATGTTCTCCGCAAGCTCCTTGTCAATCGTGCTGCACCTTCCAAAATCAAGGAAGCATATCACGTTGCGGTCCATCACTATGATATTTCCCGGATGGGGGTCTGCATGGTAGAATCCATCAATCAGGATCATGTGGAAGTATGCCTGCAGGCATCTCCTGGCTATCAGCTTCTTATCGATCTTCTTTGAATCGGAGGCTATTATGTCGGTAAGCCTTTTCCCCTTTATCTCCTCCATTGTAAGGACGCGCTTTGTGCAAAGCTCATCGTATACTATCGGCACATATACCTCTTTGCTGTCCTTGAAATTCTGCTTAAGGCGTTCGGAGTTCTTTGCCTCCCTAAGGAAGTCCAATTCTTTCAGTATCGACCTTTCAAACTCATCGACCAGATACTGCGGACCGTACCTGCGTATCTCCGGGAGGTTTTTATCAGCCAGGTAGGCAAGATAATGCATGAGCCTGACGTCTTCCTTTATGCTCTCCTCTATGCCAGGACGCTGCACCTTTACCACTACCTTCTTTCCGTTCTTCAATGTCGCCCTGTGGACCTGCGCCATCGAGGCAGACGCTATCGGCCTGTCTTCAAAGCTGGAGAAAATCTGGTCTACCGGCCTGCCTATTTCCTCCTTTATTATCTGCTTTGCTTCTGCCGAAGAAAAAGGCTTCATGCTGTCATGCAATTTTGACAGTTCCGAAGCGTAATCGGAACCTATGATATCATCTCTCGTTGCGAGTAGCTGCCCGAATTTCACAAAACTTGTCCCCATCTCTTCAAACATGCTGGCAAAGCGCTCTGCAGGCCTCATGCGGTCGATATCATGGGCATATTTATGCCTGGCTATGCGGATAGGCAGCTTCTCCTTGTGCAGTATCTTATCGACATAGCTCCCAATCTGATACTTGGCCATTATATTTAGGATATGGCTCACTCTATCCAGATCCTTCTTATTCTGCGAAAATGAAAACCTTCTTAACTCTACCATAAATATCATCCAAATGCTTAAACATGCAATGAAGCCAAAATCCCCTGATCCCGAAATTCATTTACCGTAACTCCTGCCGGCCGTTTTTCAAGAACACGCGCTTAATCCTGGAGATATCAGGAAGACCGCAGAGCATCTAAAGCATCTTCAGATACCGTCTTGATTCGGAATGCAACTAGAAGCGTGCGTGCTGCGGCAACTTTCACCTATCCAATTACCACAGCACATGTGGATAATGCACTATGTCCTCATTATTTTCTTCCCTGCAGGCCTATTCTTGACCATGCGCGGATGCTTATTCTTGTTGCCTTTGTTGTATTTCGCAGCACGCTGTTTAGCTGCTTCCATCCTTCCCCCTCTGCTTTTTTTTGCCATTTTTTCACCCCTGGTTATCAAAAATGCATGATGGCTGCGATCATCTCTTCACCACGATAAAAGCAGACGTCATGTTTGCGTAAGATACCCCTTCTCCGACCTGCAGCTGGTACTTCGCCCATATTGAGCCCGTTATATTCGTACCTACTGATACAGGACCGGAAGTTATCGGTATGTTGACGTACTTGGTGGTATTTGACGGAAGTCCGCCTGTTATATTGACTGCCTGCGGAGGCGACCATGACAGCTCCGGCACTCCGTGAGAGTAATTAGCGCCTGCGGTGACGAACCTTACAGTCACGCTTGTCCAGTTGTACCCTGTATCCTGGCTCAGTGCAACGGTAAGGATTCCTGAGGTTGCGTTGAACGATGGATTCTGGCACCTGTAGCTCAAGGACAGCACGCATCCGACGCTCACTACTATCGCCTGAGGCGCCGTAGTTGTCTGGTTTACATGCATATTTGTTGCTGTGGTCGTTCCCAGAACTCCCAATATTGGCAGTACGGGACCTCTGTTAATAACTGAGGATAGCCCCAATATCAATACTACTATCAGTATCACTATAATACTGGAGAAGACTAGCCTTGCCGATACCGTATAAAATTTTTCTCTTTGTTGTCCCATTGTTTTCACCATTTAACATAACTCATATCGAGATCCCAAGCAATTTCAGGATGATTATCACCGCTACTGCAGGCAAGCCCAATATTGCAACCACGATCCAAGTAAGCAGATCGTACACTATGCCGAGGTTGAACAGCGAGTTCACCAGGTATATGGCTATCAGGCCAAGTATGCTGTTCAGTATAAGGCCTATTATTACGTTTCCGAGCTTGAGTATGACGAACAATACTATCAATATTGCCGCGATAATCAATATCTCGGAAACGATCGGACCCAGGATTACAGCTAATAGCATATCATCACATCACTACTATTCCTTTTCCTGCCTCTTGCCGCTATTTGGATTATACGCCCAATTGACGCCAAGCAGGTTCAATATTATCAGGACGGCCACTGCAAGCAATCCGAACACCGCTACGAATATGAGCACAAGCAGATCGTACTTTATGCCCAGACCGAAAATCGCATTTACCAAAAATATTACGATAAATCCCACTATTGTATTAACTAAAAGCGCATACAGCCAGCCTCCGCCAAGCGGCAGAACAACTAACAATATCAATGCTATCAATACAAAGGTCAACAATAACCCTATTCCATGCCCTGCTTTTATTGTCATAAAATCACTTTTTTTATTAAACATGCTCCATCTGACCGATCCAGGAAGCCCGGGGCAGCGTTATATGCCCCAGACCTGCCTAAACCAGCGAAATAACCAGTCATAACTTGTTATTTGCTGTCTTCTGTCCTGTCATTCCTGCGACTAGACCTTATCCTATTCGCACCGCTCTGGTTCTGCTTACCCCTCTGCCTGAACAAACCCCTATTCTGGGATTCGAAGAAGCCTATCGGGTTGCCTTCAGGATCCGTGCCAAGCGCAGTGCGCCCATGCCCGGGAGTATTCCTGTTCCCTACCGTTATATGGCCGCCATATTTCTCTACATCAGCCATAGTCTCATCTATATCTGCTGTGGCTACGTAGTTTACGGGCTTCTGGTTCCGGCTGCCCTTCTTGTACAATCCGCCTTCCACTCCGGGGCTGTGCTTTGTCCCCGTGTTTATATTCCAATACTGCATGTCCTGGGCTGCTGAATTCTTGAACTTCCAGCCAAACACTCCAGTATAGAACCTCCTCAACCTTTCGGGATCCTTTGCAGGGATCTCAAAATGCACTATTTCGCTTATTTCGTTTTTCATATCCTCCACTCCTTCTCCTTTCCTTATGCAATATATATTACTTCAATAGAGTATATATATCTTTGCTTTATTGAATAATACTTTAGAATCTAAACTAATATATATGTATTGGTACAATATATAAGTATGAAAATGATAAAGGGGGTCCTTGAAATGCTGCAGATGGCTGACGGGCAAGAGCCAAAATCATTCAACGATTTTACTAAAATCTCAATCATGAAAAAAAGGCTAAGCTCTGCAACCGTCTCAAAGAGGATAGGTATGCTTCTGGACTTTAATGTCATCGAAGAGGTGGTGACAAGGTCACGGACAGGAAGGAGAATAATAGCATATAAGACTACTGAAAAAGGAAAAAAGGTCATCAAGCTCTCCAGAGAAATTGACGGATTGCTTAGAACTCCAAAGTCGAAGAGAAGGTCATCGTTTGAACTGGTCCTGTTGGCATGATTCCAATGCGGATCTGGACAGGCTGTATGGAGCCACAGCATAAATTTATTAACCTTAGCAACTGCATGTAAAGTTAAGTGCAGTTTCTAAAGTAATACACAGAGTATTATAAATCTTTCTAAATTAAGAAATAAAATCATGATTGTAATAAGAGGAATAATCGCGATGTTGCAAATTGCCAGCGACAGTCCAAAATCATTCGGCGATTTTACAATGATATCCATAGGCGATAGGCGGCTAAGCTCCGCAACGGTCTCAAAGAGGCTCGACGAGCTTATAGCAGTAAAGGCCATAGATCAGGTAGTGCACAAGTCAAAGGCAGGCCGCAGGATAATAGCGTACAAGACAACGGAAAAAGGCAAACGCATACTATCGCTGTCAAAGGAGCTCGAAGGCATTTTCACGAATTCCAAAGGGATAAAGGTTGCGTTTAAGCCTTAGCTACCTCAGAAGCAGTGCATAACCTGCACCAGGAGGCCCATATAGGGAATCAACTCCATGTTGCCAAGCAGAGCTGCCCAGGCCTATTAGTTACATCTTATTCTATCAGATACCTCTGCACAATCCATCCTCTGCCAGTTTGCCATAACTGTAAACTGCAAGGGACGTTTACAGGAACGCATACAGCAGCATAACAATGACGATGAGGACTATCACGGCCAAGAAATACTGTTTTGCCCTTGCAATAATCGGATTAGGTATGGGAGGTATCGTCTCGTCTGTGATTTCCTGCGTATCATTCATCTGCTATCACCTTTAGTCCTGCCTTCTCCCTTTCTTTTAACCTTCAGCCTGTTTCTTCTCTTGGCCAATTCTACCCTCTCGGTAAACTTCCCGGCATAATAGAAGAACAGCATGATGATGACCACGTAAAGAATGCCCAGCCATCCTGTAAGGATCCCCAATATCGCCGCAATGCTCGTTATGTAGAAAATAAAGTTATATGCATTCCAACCGACCCTCATCCCGTCTATAAAACTGCCTACCTTCGAGACCGAATACCTCTCAATTACCGTTTCTATAACCTTGAGCTTTGATTTCATTAAAGCAGCCCCTGAGAACTAAGCCATTACAGTTTCGGCTCCCCATCCCTAATGAAGTGCCGACAGCATCAAGTTCCAGCGATTATCTCCTTACGGGCTTATTTCCCAAGTCGCTCATTGTAGCAAACACGGCGTATACTCCTGCCAATGTGATTACGAATCCGACAGCAGCTATGGCATACGAATACATTATCAGGTTCGGAATGGCTGCAATGTACGTCGATGTCGAACTTGAAGCCGTATTGCCTACGCCCAGAAGCGTATCATACGCTGCCGTCAGCGATGCGGATGCTATAACTCCGTAGAGGAGAGCCGTGAGGCCTATCGTTGCAATGAGCACGGAAAAGAACAATGATGCTTTTGTTGGCATAATATCATATTATTGTACGCAGTCCATATATTTAAAGGATTGCTTTAACTTCTAAAGCATTATTTAATAAATAAAAGTATAATATGCCCTGATAGCAAACCAGGCATATGTCTGCCTCTAGCCGATGCGTATGGAAATATGCTTTGAGTAGGAAGCCAAAAAGCGCTTCTCTATCGAAGCTTTAAGGCGTTCCTGCGTTTCCATTATCCTTCCGATCTCCTGATTCATGCTCTCTATCTGCCTTGCAGCCTGCTCCCTTCCTTCCCTTCCGGCCTTTATGGAACCCGATACGCGGTCCAGCTCCCTCCATTCCGATTCAAGCTCACGGATCCTCTTTCTTGCAGAGTCCAACGACTCTATATCATAGTATATGTCAGAATTCACCAGCCTGGACAAGGCATCCCTGATCTCCGGCTTATTCTTAACGTCAACTGAGCCTGTTTCCACAGCCGCACCAAGCTCTTTTAACAGGGCCATGAATGACCTGTAGTCTTCTTCGCTGCGTATCATCGATACAGGGTCATCGAGGAAGGCGCCAAGCTTCGCCTTCTTTCCTGATAAATGGTCGAATTTCCTGGAAGCTTTTTCCAAAGGCGCAGTAAGCATGCCTATCCTGCCTGTAATCCCGGACAGCTGCTCCGCCGCGGCTGAAATCTCCAGGCGCTTTGCAGCTGCCTTTCCAGCGGCCTCTTCTTCCGCAATATCCAGCTCTTCCTGGTTCTGAACATCCCTACTGGCTTCAAGGGCGCGTATCCCGTCCCTTAATGCGTTAATCTCCTCCACCGACATGCTTAACTTAGATATCTCATCTGATATGGAGTTGTATGCATTGTAGTCTTCCTCCTTCCTGTCCAGTTCCGCCTTTATCCTGTTGCAAACCGCCTCTACAGAAGAGAATACTCTTTTGAAGTCCTTCAGGTAGCTGGGATAACGGTACAGCACGGTCTTGAAATTTGAGTTGTACCTCAGGACCGCATTCAACGAGTCTTCAATGTTCATGAAAAGCAGCTTATAGCCAACATAGGCGTTGGGTGCGTCGGCAGGCCCTGTCCTAAGTTTTGCTATTATATTCCTCAATGCTGCGGAATAGCTGGCCTTCTGGCTCTTTATTGCGCTGATGTTGGGATTCCACATGTTCTCAACATCGGGCTCAGCGTCAAGCATCTCAAAGTCGCTGCATGCTTTGTTGAAGTCAGCCTTCAGCGCTTCCAGCTCCCGCGGCACTCCGGAAAGGTTTGCCTCAAGCCTGCCAAGCTTCCCGCTGAACATCCGGTTTAGCAGCTGGGCAAGCTCTTCAACGGCAGCCTCTTCCGGCTTAGGGTCTGGCTTTTTCCAAGAGAACACGGCATTACCTGAAATTACTTTAGATATTACTAATTATCTGCTCTTGTATTATAAACACTTGGCAGTTATTCCGCCTTTGCAATCCCTCCAGCATATTTTGTAATACCTAGGTTGAACCGGCAGAAGACGCATTCAACATCGCCATAAGGCATAAAACTACCGTTTATGACCCTGTATACGCTGCATTAAGCGTAAGGATGAGGGCTCCACTATTTATACTAGACCAAAGACTTAAGGAAAAAGCAAAAGGCATGAGACTTGAGTTATTAGATGCCGATAACTACTAACCAAAGCCGCAAATCCTTAAAGCCTCATGTTCTTGAAAAATTATCTGTTAATGTTATCGAACATCTGCTCCAATTGCGCATTAGACGCCGCATTCAGCCAGTTCTTCGCAGGCCCTGCCGCTATCTCATACCTGTCTTCCTTAAGCCCTTCAATAACTGCGTCTGCCATTTCCGATGCCGATACGCTGTTATCCGTCCTTTCCAGCAGCTTCCCATAGTGCAGCTCAGTGTCATGGACCAAAGGAGGTATCACGTCAAACACCTTTACCGGAGTGTCTTTGAGCTGATACCTAAGAGTCTTGGTGAATGAGCGCACCCCTGCCTTTGTAGCAGAATAGATGGGATACATTGCCCTAGGTATTATCCCAAGGCCGGAAGAGACATTGAGTATTGCTGCCTCGTTCTTTGCAGAAAGCAATGGTATGAACAGGACCGAGAGGTGTATGACTGCCGTCAGGTTTATGCCAATCTCATCGTTGCCGGCAAGCCCACTGATCCCTTTTTTCAGATCCACCTTAAGCTGTATGCCTGCATTGTTTACAAGCATATTCATATCTGGGAAGTCCTCCTTTATCCAGTTAGCAAGCCTCTTCCTGTCCTCATCCTTCGACACGTCGCACATGAACGTATTCAGCCCAGGAACCTTCTTCCTTGCTTCTTCAAGCCTGTTCTCCCTCCTGCCGCATATTATTACCGTGTTACCCAGCCCAGCTAGCCTCTCTGCAAGCGCAAGCCCTATCCCTGCAGATCCTCCTGTTATCAATACCGTATTGCCATTCAGCTTCATTCATTCACCATATTATTTAGTCAAAGTAATCATATGGATAAAATAAACAGTGGAAATCATAAAAACGTATCGGACCTCTGCATTTTCGCAACATTTATCTATGTGGGCGTAAAACCCACGTGCTTTAGCCGTGGGATATAAGCCCACTGCAATGTATATAAATTTGAATAATGTAATAGACATGGTCATCTTGAAAAGCGCATATGAATATCGTGCATAT
>DAHXNY010000013.1 GCA_027365175.1 Microcaldota archaeon
AGTATGGGCTTGTCATACTCGTGCTTATGGGCAGGAGAGTCCTTTCTCGTCTCCACCTGCGAAGCGTATATAGTATGCTTTCCTGAAAGCAGATACGACAATGCTACTGCCACCATCGCACCTGGAAGCAGCTGCATGCTCCCTGTCATCTCGGTTACCATGAGCAGCACCGATATAGGCACCTTGCCGGCTGCGCCCATGAATGCAAGCGCCCCTACTATTACAAATGGGGCGACAGAGGTCGCTATGGAAGGGATTATGTAATGGAACAGAAGGCCCATTAATAGTCCTAGAGAAGCGCCTATGAATATCCCAGGAGCGAAGACCCCTCCTGAGCCGCCAGAGCCTATGGAGAATGAGGTCGCAATGACCTTCGCGAACGGAAGCAGTATCAGTATTGCTAGAAGCGGTAGGCCATAGGTTGGCAGAGACTGTATGCTGCTGTTGATCATTATCTGCACCCATCCGTATCCGACCCCCATCACTTCCGGAAATATGAATACTATGGCAGCAACGACTACCGCACCGAGCATCGGCTTGAAGTACCTGTTTATCCTTAATGATTTGAATAAGTCCTTTGTCTTATAGAAGGCCTTTACATAGAATATGACGAATGCCCCTGTCACTATTCCGAGTATTGCGAATAAAGGCAGGTTGAGTGGATTGAATACGTCAAGATAATAGCCGAATATCGGCTGGAAGCCGACTATCGAACCGAAGATGGAGTAGCCTATTGCACTCGCGACTATTGCAGGGAAGAGGGCATTCGTCTCAAAATCCCTTTTGTATGGAATCTCCAGTGCCAGCAGTGCACCGCCTATCGGCGCTTTGAATATCGTGCCTATGCCTGCACCTGTGCCTACGAGCACAGCTATCCTTCTTTCATCAGGAGTAAGCTTGAATACGTCAGAGATCCATGAGCCTATTCCTGCAGCTATCTGCGCTGTCGGCCCCTCTCTTCCAGCGCTTCCCCCTGATCCTATAGTTATGGCAGATGCAACCGCTTTTACAATAGGTATCCTTCTCCTTATCTTCCCCTTTTTATTATGGAAGGCATCGATCATCGCATCTGTTCCGTGACCCTCTGCTTCAGGGGCAAACTTGTATATTATGAGCCCTGATAGCAAGCCTCCGATGATTATTGATACCGGGACCAGCAGATAGTTTCCTGGAACGTATGCAATGCTCCCTTCCGCAACAGCATTGGGAAGCTGGGTTCCTGCTATCTGCCCGAGAAAGAGCTCCTGCGCATATATTATCATGTAGTAGAAGATAAGAGCGCCTATTCCCGCAGCTATGCCTAAGAATATGCCGATTACAAGCCACTTCTTGAGATAATCAAGATTGCGTATCCTGAATTCCACAAGATTAATTTGTTAAATATGTTTTTTATACTTGTGTTATTTTTAGAAAGCTATATGTCGAAGATCTTCCCGGGATTTAGTATGCCATTGGGATCAAATGCCTTCTTTATCTCCTTCATAAGTTGAAGGATGCGCTCCGAATCCTTGGATTTTAGCTCTTCTATGAGGAGATTCTTCTTCTCCAGGCCTATCCCATGCTCCGCTGAGACGCTCCCTTTATTCCTAAGCGCAATTCTCCCTATCCTTTCCTGCAGCTTCATCACTTCCTTTATTCCCTTCTTGTCTATAGGGGTGAAGTATATGTTGGAATGTATGTTGCCGTCTCCTATGTGCCCGAAGAGCGCAACCCTCTGCCCTGAACTTTTTATCTCGCGTCCTATCTCAAGAAGCGCAGGGGCCAGCCTTGACGGAGGCACTATTACATCGCCTATGACTATGTCCTTTCCCTCCATATGCGCCTCTTCCACCATCTTCTCGTGGAGCTCCCGCCTCGCAGAATAGATCCGCGTTATCTCCTTGTTCTTCCTGATGTACTCGTGCTTAACCGGCTTGTGCTTCTTTATTATCTTGACGCATAGTTTTGTGATTGCATCGTTCTTGCCTGTGCTTGATACTGAGGTAAGCAGTACATAGTTTGCATACTTTGGAGCCATCTGCTTCCGCGCATGCGTGAACTCCAGGAGTGAGGCATGGTCCATGAACTCTGCCATTATGAGAGGCATTCCCCGCTTCTTCAGCTCCCCTACAGTCTCAGCCAGATCCTTTATCGAACTGAAGTAGCTGATCATTATTCCTGATGATTCAGGTTTCTTTGCTATCTTCAGGGTAGCCTGTGTCACTATGCCAAGCGTGCCTTCGCTTCCGCAGACAAGCGCCGTTAGGTCATATCCCCTGCTCAGCTTCAGTGTGCTGCTCCCTGTTCTTATTATCTCCCCTGATGCCAGTGCCAGCTCTGTGTCAAGAACCCAGTGCTTCGTTGAGCCATACATGAGCGCTTTTAATCCCCCTGCGTTCGTCGAGATGCTGCCCCCTATGGTTGCCATGTGGGCGCTTGCAGGATCTGGCGGATAGAAGTAGCCGTACCTTTCAAGCTTCCTGTTCAGCTCCTCTATTGTTACGTTTGGCTCCGCCCTTGCATAGCCGTCCTCTATGTTTATCTCGATTATCCTGTTAAGCCTCTCCATGCTTATTGCTATGCCACCTTTCAATGGAATGGATGAGCCCGTCAGGGATGACCCTCCGCCTACAGCAGTAACCTTCATCCTGTTTTTGTTGCATATCCTTAGGATTGTTGCTACCTGCTCCTTGTTTTTTGGAAACGCAACTGCCACTGGCTTTACAGGCGTTATGTATGACATATCGTGAGAGAAGGAGAGTATGGCCTTGCCTTGGTCCGATATCTCTATTCCTGCATCTTTGAGCATATTGACTATTCCTTTGCCTCCTTTGCCGTATGCATTAGAATAAATATTGGTTTTTCCAGGCATGTCCTCCCTTTACATATAATGCTTGCATGCGCCACATCGAACAATTATGCGGAGTCCTTAGGAACCAGCTTATACACATAATTCTGTAATTTATCGTATGCCGCTTCAAGCTTATCCACCTTAACAGAAGGAGGCAGGACCCCTGCGTTATGCCTCTCAATCTTTTGCTGCATTGCCTTATGGTATGATTCCATTCTCTTTGCTTTATCTTTATGATTCATCTTATCCCCAAAGAGCAATAGGATTTACGATTATTTAAACGTTCCCAAGAATGCCTTTGCCTTCCATGCCAAGAGAGAATCAGATAAGGGAGTTATCTCCTCATACCTCCCTTCTTCCTGCTCCGTGTATACATGTAAAATCCAGCAGCTATGAGTATCAGTATCACTACAATTACTGCTATTATCGTTGGGAGCACATTAGGAGGCTCTGTAGTTATCGTTATCAGTTTGGCTGTGCCAAGTGCTATACTTGCCCCGCTGGTCGCAGTAGAAGCGGACTTTGCATATGCAGTGGCATAACCGCTCCATGTGCTGTTCTTTGATGCAAATATGTATGAGGTCCATGAAGGAGAGGTTGCAATGACGCTTATTGTAATGTTCGCTCCTGCAGGTATCGTTCCGTTCATTACTGAGAAGGCCAGGTTGGGTGGCGCAGGTGTTGAGTTGAAAGCAGGAGGCACTATGTAGAAGCTTACCGGATAGTTGAACTTGTTTACAGGAGTCCAGTACTCAGTGTGCGATGCTCCTGATTGCAGAGTGTATACGAGGGCGCCGCTGAACTCTCCAAAACCTCCTTGGTTTGAACTCGCACTTGCCTGGTTAACAGCATGAGTTAGGGTCTGGTTGACCGTATGGTTTGAGGTTTGACCCGCAGTATGGTTCATAGTCTGGTTGGAGGCCATGGCAAGAGATGGAAGTGCACACAGGAACACTATCGAAATAAGCAATCTCTTGTCCACCAAATCAACCGGATATCTACTATTTTATTATAAACCATTCAGCAGCTTGATATCACATCTATTGTCTGTGAATATGTTCCAGGAGCCTGACCTGCAGGTATTCCCAGCCCATAGTATATCGAGTTTGATGCGCTATTCGCTGTTTTTTATTGCGGAGTACAGAGGTATAGGCGCACTCAGGTTTGCGGGCCCTGCAGCGAAACTGGTTATAGAGAGGTTAGCAGGAGGGAGCAGCTCGAAATCGACTGAGCTTGAATTCTCATAACCGCCTTTCTGAAGATATACTTCAGCGACATAGTTGCCGGATGGTATTGTAAGGGAGTTTACGCTTATCTGAGTTGATAGTACATTTGAGGTTATTTGACTTATACTCTGCGGATAACTTAGTATGGTGGTACTATTCTTATTTAACGAGAAGTACCCGTTTACATTTGATACCGAACATGTAGATAGTGCGTTTACGGTGTAGTTGGCACGTATTATTCCTATCCTCGGATACACAGGCAGCACTGATAGCTGAATTCCATAAGGGCAATTGACCGTCACGTTCGCAGTTATTAGATTTGATGACGCATAAGGCATAGCCATTAACACACAGATTAGGATTAGAGAATACGAAACCTTTATGCGCATATCAATCATTTTTAGTACTTTTTACCTATAAACTGATATTATTGGTGCGCATAACAATTTTATTTGTTGCCTAATCCTTCCTAGCGTTGTATTCAGGGCAATTTATCAGGCTGTATTAAACGGAGTTGTTGGCAAAGTGCCTTTTATCTGGTACGGTCTTGAGCATCTTTGAGTCATGGCTGTCTTTTTGCAGCCATGGTAGTGATGGCAGCTTGCGCTTTTAATAAAACTGATGTGGATTAACCGCTTTAAAGCTTTCCGATCATATTACATAACGTGGAGATAATGGATAAATTAGAGGAGAAAAGCAAGGTTTGGTGGAGACCTTCTCCTGGTTCTATATATCCTCTTCTTGATGAGTTGACAAAGGAGAAGCTTGTAAAAAAGAGAAGCGACGGCAGGTATGAAACTGTCAGTAATAAAACCAGTGGAAGAGAGTCTGGAGAGATTGACGGTGTTATAACAAATATAGAAAGTAATATATCTTACATTGAGGAGGTAGCTTCCAATGGAAAAGGATTGAAGCAGTGTAGTAAGAGAATAGATGATATAATTGACAGGCTTAAGAAAATAAAGTGATTGTTTGGTTGGATCTGAGAACGCTATAAGTGTGAAGAAGCTAAGCAAGCATTTCGGTGATTTGAAGGCAGTAGATGACATATCTTTCGAGGTTAAAGAAGGGGAGATATTTGGATTGCTTGGTCCCAATGGTGCAGGCAAGACCACAACAATAAAGATGCTGACAACGCTTATTCCGCCTACTTCCGGCACTGCCATCGTTGCAGGTTACGGGATTACGAAGAGCCAGAATGAGGTGAGGAAGAGGATAGGCATAATCTTCCAGGATCCCTCGCTTGACGATGAACTCACTGGATGGGAGAATCTTGAGTTCCATGCCATACTATACCGGATAGGAAAGAAGAAACGCACTGAAAAGATAAAGGAGGTTCTGGAGCTTGTTGAACTTCTTGATAAGAAGGATACGCTGATAAAGGATTATTCAGGAGGGATGAAGCGCAGGCTTGAGATTGCAAGGGGGCTGATACATGAGCCTTCCGTGCTCTTCCTTGATGAGCCTACAGTGGGCCTAGACCCGCAGACACGAAGGAAAATATGGGACTATATCAAGAAGCTTAACGGGATGCATGGCACCACAGTAATACTTACAACGCATTACATAGAAGAGGCAGACTATCTGTGCGGCAGGGTTGCCTTTGTTGATCATGGAAAGCTGGTTGCGCTTGACACTCCGTCAAACCTCAAGGACAAGCTTGGCGGAGACGTGGTTTCGGTGCAGGCGGGAGCCAATTCAGGCAGGCTTGGGAAAGCTATGAAAAAGCACTCCTGGATAAAGAATGTCTCACTCCATGACGACATTGTTGACCTTTCGGTAAAGGATGGAGACAGGAAGATTCCTGACATAGTTGATATTGCAAGAAAGAATGGAATAGAGATAGGGAGTATAAGCCTTCACAAACCTAGCCTTGAGGATGTTTTCATATATTATACAGGAAAGGCCATACGTGAGGAAAGCGGGGAGGGCATGCGCGGAGTGATGAGACGCGCTAGAGCTAGGACTGGAAGGAGGAGATAATCATGGATACTAATGCAATGTATGTTTTGTGGTTAAGAGACATGAAAAGGTTCTTTAGAGCCAAATCCAGAATCGTAGGCATGATAATGATGCCCATATTCTTCCTGCTCGGGCTGGGATTGGGCTTAAATGGGCTGATAAACCTTGGCACCGGTGAGAGTTACCTGCAATTCCTTGTCCCGGGAATCATAGGCATGTCTCTGCTGTTTACATCAATAACCTCTGGGACAGCCGTGCTGTTTGACAGGCAATTCGGCTTCCTTAAGGAGATAATGGTGACGCCTAATTCAAGAGTATCAATAGTGATAGGGAGAGTATTGGGAGGGACTACAACTGCAGTTATGCAGAGCGTCCTAATAGTAATAATATCGCTTTTCATAGGATTCCATCCTGTAATAACCATAGCTACGCCTATGGCCATAGTTTTTATGGTACTGATAGCAGCTACGTTCATAAGCCTCGGACTTATCTTTGGATCCGTAATAAATGATTTTCAGGGATTCCAATTGGTTACCAACTTCGTGACACTGCCACTTTTCTTCCTATCCAACGCGATCTTCCCGCTAAGCAGCCTGCCCTGGTATATACAGGACATATCGTATGTGAACCCACTCACCTATGGGATAGATGGAATAAGGGGGGCTCTGACAGGAGTATCAACTTATCCGATGGCAGTAGACCTTGGAGTGATGATAGTCTTCTTTGCAGTTATGGTTGCAATAGCAGCATATGCATTCAACAAAACTGATGTTGACTGAAATGGCTTTAAAGCTTTCCCATACTCAGTATATAGCGTGGAGATTTAATGGCAGCGAAAGAGAAAAAAAACAAGAGTAATGATCCTGTGAATAAAAACCTGATTGTAGGGGCAATTGCAGTCATAATAATAATACTGGCGGTTGCAGTTCTTATAGGGGATAGAGGAGCTCAAGGCTCGTCTAGTCATTATACTACTTCACAGCCTATGGCAAACTTCAATGTGACAAGCTATGGAACAACAGTCCCTCAGTCATACGCTGGAGGCAATTCATCAGGCAGCGGCCAGACGAAGTTTGCAGGGTCTAATTATTCTGAGATAGCCCATCTTTTATACGGACCTAAACAGACAAGCATAAAGTTTGAGGCACCCGGATTTAATGAGAGCGTAACAGATCTTTCTTCAGGAGGCGTAAGCTTTACTTTCACGAAGCTTGGCAATGTTGGATTTGACGTGACATTTACAGTGCCCAATGGCTACAGTCTTTATTATCTTGAAGGCTCTTACGGAGATGACAACCCACCGACCGGGGAGTATTCGCTCATAGATGATGGAGTGATACTAGTTAATCAGCAGGGGTATGTTGTTGGGAATGTAATATCACCTTGAAGGTATGTTCATGGCAGGTAAGAAGGACAATATAAGGCATATTCTGACAAGGCTTGCGGTAGCCCAGATACTGATAATCTTCGGCATTTGGGAGATAATCCAGCCGGCATACTGGAACTCCTTCGTCCCTACATTCGTCTCAGGTTTCATTAACATAAACCTCTTCGTGCAGCTGCATGGAATATTCATAATTATCTTGGGGATAGCCATACTGATAGGAGCGTATCTCAGGATAAGCGCTGCCCTTGCTGCTTTGACAATACTTGCAGTAATTGTATTCCTTCTGATCTCATCCGGATTCTCGGATATAATAGTAAGAGATATTGTCATTGTGCTTGCAGCTGCTTCGCTGGTCTTTGACGATAATATGTATCTGAGGGCGACGAAGTCCAGATAAGCCATCGCAAAAGTTTTTATAGCGTGCCATTTTCCAAAGGTCATGCGACAAAGGTTAATAAGGCCGGACGTAAGTGTTGTTAGGTTGATTAGATGGCAAAGAAGTTCGCTTGCAAAGACATAGGAATGCAGTGCGGTTTCACCGCTAAGGCAAATACAGATGACGAGCTGATGCAGAAGATAGCGGAGCATGCAAAGAGCGCTCACAACATGGCCCAGATAGATGCTGCGACGATGGATAAGGTAAAGAAAGCCATAAAGAGCAGTTTATTCTGAATTTCCGGAGCCATTTTGGCTCCGTTTTCCCATTAATCACTGTAATATAATTACTGTAATAAATTCAAATCCACTTTCTTCTCCAAGATTTTCTTCTTCTCATATACCCATACAGGAAGACCAATACCACTATCAGAATTATTATAGCGAGTATTGGCCATAGTATATCTGTTGTTTGCTTTTGTACAGCTGGAATAGAAGTTTGCAAGGTTGTAGAAGCAGTCGCATTGGTAGACGTAATCCCAGTTGCATTGTAGAATAGCGCAATTACAGGATCTGAAGGTACGGTGAATGTTACCGTGCATGCTGATGCGTTTGTTGAGAATGGAGTAATCAGGTTCCATGTTCTGTTCCTTAATATGAATGGGTCTACATCTCCAGAAGTGATGTTGCAAGGATATTTAAGAATGGCTATCGCGGACATGTTTTTATTGCTGATGGAGAAGTTTATCGCGCGCAATAGGTGTCCGATTTTATTAGAGGCATTTAGTTGATATGGCGTTGCATTGAAAGCAGTCATGTTAAAGCATCCTGAGGCCCCTGCACTCACCTTGAATACCGCACCGATTGAGACATAGTTTATGTCGTATTCCTCATTGAAGTTCTCACACAGTTGCGAGGTGGTTTTACCAGTCGGTTTGACTTCAACCTGAATCGGAGGAATTGGGGCTGCAGAGGTAGTTAATAATACAGTAGTAGCAACAGCAGTTGTTGTAGGTGCAGTGGTACTTGAGGAAGCAGTAGTTGCTGATGTAGTAGTACTTGCAAGTCCGGCAGGCGCGCTTCCGCCGCTTCCATGAATACATATATCTGTGCAGCCGGATGTATTTTGGATATTTGCAGTTTTGTTCTGCACATCGATCGTGACGGTTTGAGAGTGGAATATATACGGTATATATGCCCCTGTATCAGTAACTAGTACATTGTAAGAATCATTGCCTAAAGGAGGCGTTATCGGGCCTATTGACGTGCTGCCTGCCTGAATTCCTGATTCGGTGTAAATAGTTGTACCGTTGCCCGCTATTAGTTTTATTTCGAAAGGACCTGTTCCGCCGGTTATCTCTGCAATAAACTTTATCGCGGCCCCATTAGCAACAGTTGTAGCATTAGGGGTTAGTAGAACTGTCGGATCTGAGTTTATGGTTATGGTGTCATTTGAAGAAGTAGCAGTTGAAGGCACTGATGGACTGTCCTTAATAGATAGATTTGCATGGAATATACCAACTCCCAAGAGCCTCAATGGAACGGATATCGAATTGGAACCTGCCGTGATGCCGGCGTACAGGGCATTGTACTCCAGACCTGTGTAGTGATATATGCTCCAATTTGCATCATAAGCAGGCGTACCGCCAGACCAGCTGTCAGAGAGATTTATCATGCCGCCTGTGCCTATATCGTATGTTGGATTTAGGGGGATTAGTGATGCAATTGATAGCCTTGGATTCACAGTAATTGATGATGGCGATGAGCAGGATGTTTCTGGGGTAGAGGCAGAATCTATCACCTCTACAGCATAGCTCTCTGTTGAAGAAGGAGATGCAGTGTATGTCTGGGCCGCAGCTCCTGATATCAGATTCGCACTTGTACATGAAGCGCTGCCTGAGGAACTTACATACCAATGATAAGCATATGGTGCAACGCCGTTATATGCATTTGCAGTAAGAATAATTGATTGCCCATTATCAATAATATTTGATGCAGGCCGGAGGAGGACAGACGGTTGTGGCAGTACATTGTAGGTAAAGCTCTCTGAATAAGACATTGGGGTTGACTCGCTGTCAGTTACGGCAATGTTTGCGGTCCATTGTCCCGTAGCGTTGCCTGACAGCAGTACGGTATTGTAGGTCTGTGATGTCTGGAATAGGGAGTTGTATACGAGCGTGCCTGATGGATTGTATACCATGTAATTATAGGTGTACGGGCCCTGGCAGCCAATCACGTTTACAGAGAGTGCCTGGTATTGGCCATAATCAAGTATGCTATTTGACAGCAATCCGGAGAATGTGACTCCTGGGCATACTAGGAAGTGCAATGATGAATAAACAAGCTCGTTTGTTGTAGCTGAATCCTCAGCCACCGCATTTGCAGTATATACCCCTGATGACCATAATGAAGTTGTGGTCAGCTGGAATGTGAATGTGTTTGAAGCGGAATTTACAGTATCATCCATTACGGTTCCAATGCTGTTATACACGTAAACGTTGTAGGTGTATGGGCTGGTTCCTCCTGATACTGTATATGTCAATGTCTGCCATTGCGGCGGTGCAGCGACGGCATTCGACGCGGTAAATGAAGTTGCAGTTAATATTGGATTGACACTGTATGAGTTGGACGACACAACATTATCAAGACTATTGTCCGTTACGCTGACGCTTACTGTGAATGGCCCTGTGCGATAGCCGCCCTAAATTCCTCTGGGTTTTCGATAGTAAACCAGCGTAAGTATATCTAAATCTATACATTATTAATTTTATGGGTTGCCAGCTAATCACATAGCGGTTATCTGATGTATCTTTCTGTATGGGTAAGGCCAGTAGACAAAAGGCTTGTGCAGGAGATATCAACAAAAATCAGAGAATACTCAGGGAAGTACGATACTTACACAAACTTAAACGAGTGGAAAGGCCCTCATACAACAATTTATACAATGAAAATGCAACCTAGGGGCCGCGAGCGCGCAATCGGTCTGCTAAAATCAATATGGTGAATTACCTCGGGCTAAAGCCCGAGGCTTCGTTGCAGTTTAATTGAAATGCAACTTCATCTGCCCTTTGTCATCTCCTGGAAGGAACTTCGGATATTCGTGTTTGTCGATGTAATGTTCAACTGC
>DAHXNY010000014.1 GCA_027365175.1 Microcaldota archaeon
AAAACTCTCATTAAGAACATGTAAAATCCTCCTGCAAAGTTATAAAAATCAGAAATGCAATTCCTGTGTGGTGGACGTGTGAGCGGCAATAAACTTAAGGGATTTTGGAAAGAATGCGATAACCTGACGCATAACAAACAAGCCAGCAGAAGAGAGAGGGAAGACAGAATGGTAAAGTACAAGTTTATTCTGCGCGCAGAAAAGAAATACTTAAATGGCAAGGCAAAGAAACTGCTGGATGTTGGATCTGGATCCGGCACCCTTACCAGTATGCTTAATGGGAGGTATGAAGTTGCAGGAATCGACAAGAATCAAAAATCCATTTCCAACGTAAGGAAGACATGCCCTGATGTAAAGGTCTACAAAGCAGATATGCGCAATTTCAAGCTTAAAGACAGGTTCGACATAATTACCTGCGTCTGCGCAATCGATCATGGCGATGACTTAAGGGATGATTTTTCAAAGACTCTGAAGAATTTATGCGCACATCTTAACAAAAAAGGCATGGTCATATTCGACATGCCATTCCTTTACGATACATGGGGACATGACAATACTATGGACGTGTATGATATAAGAGGACAAGGAGGGGAACCCCATTCTTACTTCTAAAAAAACTAGGCGCCCCGCCTGTTGCAGTCCACGAAGACACCATTCCTAAAACGCATATACTGCAGTGCCTGGCTGAGATATCCTGAATGGCAGACTGCGAAGCTTTTTATATCTAATGTATATTAATGTTATAACATTACAATATATGTGATAAGATGGCAAAAGCTGAAAGCATCAAGAGAAAATACACTACAATAACGATACCGACCCCTCTATTCAACAAGCTAAAGGGCAAGATAAAGGAAACAGGGTTTTCATCTGTTTCAGACTGCGTGACATACATACTGAGGGAGACGATAGTGGAGATGGAGAGCGGCGACTCCCAGGCAAAGAAAAACAATGCCGTGATAGAAAAGCTGAAGGCGCTTGGATATACGATGTGATTTGAATGAAAAACAACCTGCAAAGCATATGCGATGAGCTGTGGGACAGTCCAGAGGAGAAAAACTGGAAGGGCCTTGCAAGTTCGCTAAAGAAATCAGGTATAGCATACTACAAGCCGGTATTTGGCAAGGGCAAGCTGAAGAACACGCAGGATCTGAAGAAGTCATACGTGGAGCTGTATGACAGGAAGGCAAAGCCTGTAGCAAAGATACCTATCTTCATGAAGAAGGGCAAGGAGCCGCGGGGAGCTACTATCTATCTGAAAGGCCTTCTGATAAACAACAAATAAACGGGGTAATCTTATGATAAAACAAGACATCAAATCTTTGGAAGAGAGAAGCATATACATAATGCGTGAGGCAAAGTCAAATTTCAAGAACGTAGCCGCATTATGGTCCATGGGGAAGGACAGCACAACAATGCTTGCGCTTGCAAGGAAGGCATTCCATGGGAAGATCCCATTCCCAGTGATACACATTGACAACGGCATAGACTTTCCGGAGACATATGAGTTCAGAGAGTCGCTTGCGAAGAAGTGGAAGCTTGACCTGATAGTAGGGGAGAGCATAATCAAGCCGGAGATGTCAGGTTATGCATGCTGCGGTGCAAACAAGACAGTCGCACTGAAAAAGATACTCAAGGATAATGGCTTTGATGCGCTGATAGTATCGATAAGAAGGGACGAGCACGGCATAAGAGCAAAGGAGAGGGTCTTCAGCCCAAGGAACAAGAACTTCAAATGGAACTACAAGAACCAGACTGCGGAGCTGTGGGACAACTATTCATCAAATGACGATTCGGATGGCCACGTACGCGTACACCCTCTTCTTGACTGGAACGAAGTGGATATATGGAACTACATAAAGAAGGAAAAGGTTCCGATGAACCCGCTCTACTACTCCAGGGACGGATACAGGTACAGGAGCCTTGGCTGCACGCACTGCACAACTCCTGTGAAGTCAAATGCAAAGAATATCGACCAGATAATAAAGGAACTGGAGGTAACTGAAACTGAGGAACGTTCCGGAAGAGACCAGGATAAGGAAAAAGCATATGTTATGGAAAAGCTCCGTGCCCTTGGCTATATGTGATTTGATGATAGTAAACAGGGTAACTCTTCTCGGCAACAAGGACCATGGAAAATCAACGCTGATAGGGAGCCTGCTGATAAATACGGGTTCGGTCTCAGAGCAGAGGATAAACGATGCGAAGAAGACCAGCAGGAAACTCGGAAGGCAGTTTGAGCCCGGATACATCCTTGACAGCTTTGAGGAGGAGCGGGAAAACGAGATGACGATAGACACTACAAGGGCACAGGTAAAGTACAAGGATACGGGCTTTGAATTCATAGACGTGCCAGGACATGAAGAGCTCATGAAGAACATGCTAAGCGGCGCATCCTATGCTGATTTTGCACTGCTGATAGTCTCGGCAAAGAAGGACGAAGGGATAACAGAGCAGACAAAGAGACACCTGTTTGTCGCAAAGCTTATGGGGATAAGCAGGATAGTCGTGGCCGTGAACAAACTTGATGCTGTAGGGTACGACGAAGGCCGCTTCGCAGAGATAACGAAGGGAATAAAGGACTATCTTGAAAGGATTGGCTTCAAGGCAAGGGAGATAAATTTCGTACCTATCTCCGCATACAAAGCAGAGAATCTTGTAAAGAAGTCCAAGAGCATGAAGTGGTACAAAGGAAGCAGCCTCATAGACACGCTTGTCACTCTTTCCCATTCAAAGAAAGAAAGTGCTGGCGAAGGCCTTGCAATACTCCTTCAAGGAACGCTTGAAGGGAATAAGAGATCTGTATTCGGAAAGGTGCTGTCAGGAAGCATAAGGAAAGGCGACAAGATAAGGGTCCTTCCAAACGGAAGAGAGGCCAGGGTCAAAGAGATTTTTGTAAGCGGGAGAAGGAAGCCAATGGCAACTGTAGGAAATGTTGTTACTTTGGAGGTAGACAAGGAACTGGGAAACGATGTAAAAGGTTCTGTTGCATGCATTGACAAAAGCGCGTGCAAAGTAGGAAGTTCTGTTGATGCTCTCTTCTTCGATACAAAGCCCCTGAAGGGAAAGCTGTCCATAAAGATAAACAGCGTTGAAATCCCTTGCAAAAAGATAATGGTGAGCAAAACAGTAAACATAGCCACTGGAGAGACGAAGAGCAAGGGAAGCATAAGGCCGTTGCAGGCCGCATACGTGACGCTGTCATTGTCGAGAGGCATCGCATTCGCAGATTTCGAGAAAATTCCGGAACTGGGGAGATTCATCCTTTATTCTGACAAAAAGTTTGCAGGCATAGGGATAATCAAGGAATAAGGTCGGGGTACTCTTCTACTTGAATATTAAAGGCAAAGTGCCGAAAAACAACCACCAATCAGTGTATCTTGCTTAAAAGGAGCCTTTTTATATGTGTTGATTTATAATCATAAATTACACAAAAAGTGTATAAAATGATTAAGAATATCAACATAAGCCTGTTTCCCGAGGTATTCAGAATAGACGACATTATCCGGCTGTCAGGCAGAGGTATAACCAGGAGAAGGCTTGCCTATGCGATTTCCAAGCTGCTGGACGAGAAGAAGCTCATAAAGGTCATGAACGGAGTTTATTCAAAGACAGGGGATGCATTCTACATCGCGTATAAATTATACGGTGGATATATTGGATTTTCCTCCGCGCTCTATGTTCATGGAATAAAAACAGAGGTAAATCCCGTCATATACGTATGCACGCCTTTGAAACATGCCAAAAGAATAAATATCCTTGACAAAATAATAGTGCCTGTAAACATGTCAGGCCAACAGTACGGTACCATGCAGGAGGGCATAAACGGCAAAGAAATCATGGTCTCAACATACGCGAAGACCATATTCGATATGCTCTCCAAACCCAGACACGCTGATTATTTCGATATGTACCGTGCAATGAACATTAGAAGGCTGACTGCAGAGGAATGGAAAGAGCTGCTCTATTACACACGGAACTGCAGCATAACAGATATAAGAAGAATAGGCTATGCCACTGATGGAATCTCGCCATCGTGGTTCACAAAAGAGCTGCACGAGACAAGCAGCAAAGGCTACAGGGCATCATTCTTCTTTAAGCACAAAACAGAGAATTACATACGCAAATGGGACATGTTTGATGATCTAGGAATCACAAGGTGGAGAAATGCAGTATAACATAAATCTTGATGAAGTTGCATTAAACGTCGGAATAAGTGCAGATAAGCTGGAGAAGAGCATATCTGTCCATAGTGCAATGTCCGAGATATTCCCTGCACTGGAAATAGCGGGCTGTAAAGTAGGCTTGTTCGGAGGAACTGCCCTGAACAAGATATACTTCGGAAAAGCGCAGCGTCTCTCCTACGACCTTGACATTTTCGCATACTCATATGCCAAAACAATAAAGGAGCTCGAAGGAATTGGCGCAAGGACAGAGTTCTCAGGCAATTTTCCTAAAAAGAAGGGGATTAACTCTACAAGAATGACTTACAAGAGCATAATGCTTGACATAGTGGATGCCAAATCGTTAAAGGAGCAGCCGGTAAAGCTCCAGGCATTCGACCTTCTTTACTACTACAACCAGCTAATATCTCCTGTTGTCATACCCTCTTATGCCCTGGAATACCTTCTGGCGGAGAAGACAATTGCAATGCTTGACAGGAACGAATTAAAGGACATATATGATACATACACTGGCATAATGTTGCTTAAAGACACCAAAACATATCAGAACAATCTGGCAGCTGCAGCCAAACGACAAGGGATAAAGGAC
>DAHXNY010000015.1 GCA_027365175.1 Microcaldota archaeon
TGCTGAAGTAGTTTGTCACATAAGCATATGTGCCTGAAGGGGAGAAGGCTACTGCAGCTGGTAAGCTGAATCCAGAGGTTATTGTTTTTTCAGTATAATTAAGAGAGAGCTGTGTGACCGCAGGAGATTCCGAGTCCGTTACTCCCAGACAGTAACTATTTGTTGTTGTAGGGCTTACTGTTATTGAATTTGAGGTTGTTGATAGGCCATTGTAGGTTGCGAGGACGTTGGCTGCCTCCTGGGGGCAGGTCGTGCCTAAAGGGCCAGTATACCACACCGCATTGTACGGAGCCGTACCTCCTGACCATGTTCCTGTGATGGTAATGGACTGGCCAGTATCTATTGAGGGATTGGTTGGAGTTATTGAAGAGATTGACAGAGGGGACGGTGGTGGTGGGACGCCAGCGGCCTTTGCAATTCCTAATGTCAGTATCATCAATGCGAATATTATTGGAAAGGACTTGCGAAAGATATGATTATGTGGTATGGGCTTGTTCCACGTGAGTTTATACATTGCACCTTACGTGTATTGAAGTATATCTTTATAATCTTATTGCAAATTAATCTTATTGCAAATAGCACGTTAAATCCTAATTTCTGCAGATATCCTGCTGCATATTATGCTTGTTATTCTTTATTCCAGCAGCTCACTGCTTTTCAGTATTGTACAGGATAAGCTCGTTTATCTTGGACCTGCTGCCTATGGAATAGGCATTCTTGCCGAAAGCCCTGAGATTCCTTGCAAATGTCTCAGAACTGGGACCGCAGGTGTAGATTACCTTTGGAGCTACATGCTCTATGTAATCCATTGCCTGCTTGAAGTCCGCATGGTCGCTCAGAGTGAACTGCACATCTGTATTGAAGCGCATGAACTTGGCGAAGCCGCTTGCAGTGGCTGCGAAGATCCTCGAATGCCTTCTTGACAGCTCCATCCTAAGCTGGTCTATCTTCCTGCTCTCCGCTATGTAGACATTCCTTGAGCTAAGCTCCTTCTCGGATATCGGCTGGTATTCAAGAGGAACGCCGTTTGCGCAGTATATGTCGCTTATCCTGCAGACCTCTTCGCTTGCACACGGAGTTATCCCCATGTCATTGCATATCCTGATTATCTCCTGTGCCTTGCTGGTTGCGAAGGCGCTGAATAGTATTGGGCCTCTGTTGAGCTTGTCCCTCATGTATGACTGCATTGCCCCTATCACCAGCTCCTTCTCCTCAAATTCTATATTAGGATATGGATATGTAGAATCGAGTATTAGTATGTCTGCTTCTATCGTCTCTATCGGCTCTGCAACAGGAGACCTCTGCATCTGGTAGTCTCCGCTGTACAGTATCCTTGCGCCGTAATGCTCAGAGTCTATGTACAACTGCTTTGCGCCCAGCATATGCCCTGAATTTAGCATCCTTGCATTCTTAGGAAGCTGCAGGCTCTCGAACTTCCTGTGCTTCTTCGCCTCTATTATCTGCATGGTGGCTTCGCTTGCTATGCACGGCCTGCTTGCCCTCAGTCCTGACATATGGTCTGCATGGGCATGCGATACAAAATTAACATTGGCCCTCTTCTCATACGTGTCAAGGGATACAAAATAGTCTGCAAGTTTTACAGGCATACGGCCGCCATAAAAGCATGTGCATGAAATGCTTAAATATCTATGATGCTAAATCCTTTATTGTATCACACCCGCATAGCAATACAGAGGAGCTATCCGGGATGATAAAACAGAGTATGATTTTATGGTAGAAAAGTTGGTCATAATAGGCGGAGGCCCTGCAGGCCTTTCTGCTGCAATATATGCGTCTAGGGAGGGTTTTGAACCTCTTGTCATAGCAGGATTTGCAGCTGGCGGACAGCTTCTCCTTACAACAGTCGTCGAGAACTTCCCAGGCTTCCCTGACGGAATAGACGGTCCTGAGATAATAATCCAGATGAGGAAGCAGGCAGAGAGGTTCGGGACAAGGTTTGTAAACGAAAATGTTACAGACATTGATTTTTCTAAAAAGCCTTACAGGGTATCTGCAGGAGACAAGGTCTACGAAGCAGTCTCTGTGATAATAGCAACTGGGGCAGATTCCGTATGGATGGGCCTCGAATCGGAGAAGAAGTTCATGGGAAAGGGAGTATCAAGCTGTGCAACATGCGACGGGCCATTCTACAAGGGCAAGGATACAGTAGTGGTAGGCGGAGGGGATACTGCAATGGAAGATTCGATATTCCTCACAAGGTTTGCTAAAAGCGTTACGGTAGTGCACAGGAGAGACTCTCTCAAAGCTAGCAGGATAATGCAGGAAAAGGCAAAGGCAAACCCCAAGATATCATTTATATGGAATTCCGTCGTGGAAGAGATAAGGGGAGACCAGAAGGTAGGAAGCGTTGTGGTAAAGGATGTTAATACAGGGGAAAAGAAAGAGATACAGGTGCAGGGGGTATTTGTAGCCATAGGCCACAAGCCCAACACAGATATCTTCAAGGGCAAGCTCAGGATGGATGAGAAAGGCTACCTTGTCACAAAGAATGAGGTTGAGACGGACGTAGAAGGGGTTTATGTTGCCGGTGACGTGTATGACAGCTACTACAGGCAGGCTGTAACCGCAAGCGCAGGGGGAGTGAAGGCCGCATTGAAGGCAAGAGAGTATCTTTCAGAGAAGCTTGTTTCCTGAGAGCAGCTTCAGGTGAGCATGTTTTGCATGCCCTTACCTTTTATGGATAGTATGCCTTATGACAGGCAGTATTGCTTTTTTCTCCTTGCCCAGGAACTTTGTGATATTCTCGCTTTCATAGTAAGGTATGAAGAGCAGCAGGAATGCAAGCACCCCTAAGGCATGGACTATTGTGCTGTTTCCTGTGAAGAATGATACTACAGTGAATAATACAAACAGCGCCAGCAGGGTTGCAAGAATGTATATCATGAAGTGGCCGTACAGGTATTCTGTTGATCCCTTGTTTTTTATAAGGACTTCCAGAGCTATGAGGAAGGTTGCTATGAATGAGATGGTTATTATGGATGTGCCCAGGGATATGCCTCCGTTGTAGATGAACATCCCGATGAATGACTTTATGTAGCTTGCAATCACCGCGAAGACATAAACTGCCCTAAGGGAAGCCTTTCTTACAAACGCATCGTTGAAGTTCTTCAGGTAGAATGCAATGACGAAGATGAGCAGCGCCGGAGCGGCTATGTTGAATATAGGCATGCCTTCGCTGCTTATGTTGAATGGGGAGGAGATGAAAAGCATGAGCTGGCTGGTTCCCGGATTGAAGATATAGCTGAAATAATATGTTACGATTATGAATAAGAAAGAGGCAAGTACCGGCTTGAGTATCTTCATAAGTTTGCTTTCTGCCAGATAATCACCTGTAAGGGTATTGTGTATACTCTTTTATAACATATTGTTGACAAAATGGCTGCAATGGTTTCCGCCTGTTATTTCCTCATCCTCAGGTAAACCAGTATTGCAATCACCAGGATCACAATTACTATAATTACAACAAGCGCAGTGGTATTTTGTTGCTGTGGAGGAGTTGTATAGGCAATAGTAGACTGAAGCGCAGTTGTCGTTGCAGAGGTACTTACTGTTGTCGTATTTGTATTGAATAGCGCTATTACCGGATCTGAAGGAACTGCAAACGTTACGGCGCAGGCAGAAGCGTTTAATACGAACGGAGTTATCTTCTGCCATGTGCTGTTTCTCAATATTGCCGGATATGCGTCCGGATAGTTTATGCTGCATGGATAATGGATAGTTACATTTGACGAAACATTCTTGTTGTTTATAGAGTAATTTATTGCCATTATTATGGATTTGTTTGATGCGGAGTATCTGGGTGTTGAATTCACTGCAGTTATGTTAATGCAGGACTTTACCCCCGGCAGTATGTGGAAGGTTGCATTCAGAGACGGATAATTTACGTAGTATCCCACAATATCATTGCAGAGTGACGTGGTTGTTGTGCCTGAAGGAGTTATAACAGGTATTGTTGGGACGGTAGTGCTTAATGAAGTC
>DAHXNY010000016.1 GCA_027365175.1 Microcaldota archaeon
GGCTTCTCATATGAAGAGTATGCGTTGAAGAAAAGAGTGTCTGACTCTGCGTCCTCCTTCCTGTATGAAATCCCCTTGTGCATTATCCAATATGGATTGTTTATTGCGCCGATCTTCTCGTAAAGGAGATCTATGCTCTTATACAATGAGCAGGCACCGCTGGATCCGTCCGCATCGTTGTGGAATCTTATTATGATGGGCGCAGAGAAGAAGAGCTTCCTTAGGAAGAGCCTTGCAGCGTGCTCCAGCTTTGGCCACATCCTCTCCGTTGCTTCGTCTACATCCCTGATGCCTATCGAATATGGATTGCTCCTCTGGATGCCGTCTGATGCCGAATCTACTGCCTCAGAGAGAGTTTTGTACACCTTGTCCTTCGGCTCGGATATCGCTGCAAGACCATTTCCGGAGTAATCTACGGCTTCGCCTAAGTTGAATTTTGTGTGCTCTGTAGATTCGACAACTACAGGATTTCCTTCCAGAATAGTCAGCAGGCCGTACTTCCTGCTCATCTCGACTCCGCTTATGCAGGTGACCAGTGCTTTCATACATTCGCCTCGAAGGAAACCCACGATTTCAATCATGGGCAGTTTACACTGAACTATTTGTGCTGTTACTATATAAAACGCTCTCCACGCATGCGCTGTTCAGTGTCGCATTTGTTATGTATCCGCAGTATGACGAGTTGTGGTAGTATGATGCGAGTGATGCGATGCACCCTGCACCTGCACTGCTGTTGAGTGATTTGCATGCAGTAAGATTCTTGTAGTATATAGCATTTAACAGTGTTGAATACGCGCATGAGCTCTGCCCGGATACTGAGCAGAGTTTGGAGAGGTTTCCATAATAGGCGGTGCCGTTTATGGTGTTGTTTACCGTGTATGCTTTCTGGCAGAGTGTTTTGAGCGATGGATTCCTTATTCCTTGGCAGTATGACGGGCTGTTAGTCTGGTATGCCAGCGAGTAGTAGCATATGTCCCTTGGTGACATCGACAGGTTCAGGTATGAACTGTAGTAATAAGAGATAATTGCAAGGTTTCCGACAGTTGAGCCGTTATTCCGGCTCTGGGTAGAATTCAGGATCTCTTCGGTCTGGATATATGTGCCGTTGCCTATAAGAGAGCAGTAAGTTGAATTCCTCTGCTCGGTCGCTTTTGCAAAG
>DAHXNY010000017.1 GCA_027365175.1 Microcaldota archaeon
GGATTCAGCAATCCATCCGGAGCAGCCTTCTCCCCTTCAGGAACATATGCTTATGTGACTAACATCGGCAGCGGCAATATGGTAACAGTAAACACAGCCACCAACACAGTAACATCTGCAATGGCATTCGGTTCATTGAGCACTCCACAAGGAGTAGCCTTCTCCCCTTCAGGAACCTATGCGTATCTGGCAATGTGCAATTATGACTGCAATGCAAATCCCCCTGATAATATAACAATAATAAACACGGCAACCAACACTGTGGCTGGATATATAGTTCTTCCAGGCTTCCCTGATCCGTACGGGGTGGCATTCTCGCCTAGCGGATCGTATGCATATGTTACTAATCTCTATGGTGATAATCTTACAATAATCTACCCCAGAGTTCCAACAATCAACAGCATAAACTCTGAAGTAACAGTAAATCCTTCGCTTGGTGTGCCTACATTGACTCCAACACCATCCCTTCCTTCCACACAGGGCAATGGGAATACGATAACCTTCACAGCAACAGCGATAGGAGGAAGCAGTCCATACGCCTACAACTACCTAATAACAAATACAGTAACAGGAAACCTGGTTGCAAACATGCTCTTCACAGACGTAGCGTCAACAACCAACGCATTTACCTGGGCGATACCAGGCGCAGATATAGGGAACACAGTACAGGCAAATGTGATAGTAACTGACAGTGCTTATTCTCCAGAAACTGCAAATTCAGTAAAATCAGGAACCTTGACAATAACGTATTCGCCGCCATCAACTCCTGCATTATCCACATGTCCAACCTCAACCAAATTAGACGTAGGACAAACTGTCTCATGCTCAGTTTCATTCTCAGGAGGATTAGGCCCATATACATACAACTGGCTAGTAGTCAACAGCGGAACAGGTGCAATAGTCGCAAACATGCTCTTTGCAGGAGTATCATCAACAAGCA
>DAHXNY010000018.1 GCA_027365175.1 Microcaldota archaeon
ATCAGATAGTCTTAAATTCAAAAGCATAGGTTCTATTAGGCTCCTCGATTTCTTTGGCTAAACGCTTCAATTCTGTAGCCATTCGGTATCCCCCATCGTTTAGATAGTATCTGTCCATCAGACTTGTACCTATTTTACCCGCTTTATAGCCCTTCTGGACAAGGGGGAAGTCACGCCTCTGGAGATATTGTAAGACCTCAATTACAGGAGGCGAATGTCGCTGAACGAGGAACTATACACGGTGTTTCAAGATGACCAATCAAAAAGCACCATTGGAAACCAACGAATTCATTCGTGGGAGGACGTCACACACTTATCAATTCCGGCAAGATAATCATAGAACATGACCAAAACCGTGCTATGGATATACGACCCCAAACTTGCAGAGAAGATACGAAAGGAAGGGGTAGCGGTTGCTTGAAACAAGACAATAGATTAAGGAAAGCCGTATTTGCAGACCAATCAGTATACAAATCTTTCTTAGAGCTTAAATCTGGCAAATTCGAAGAGAAAGAACTAGCATCTTATATACAGAGAGCCATAGATGACCTTACATCAAATCCGCTAATTGGGGTGGGCATTCCTAAACGACTGTAGCCAAAGGAATACGTACAAAAATGTTACATCACAAACCTCAGGAAATATGACCTGCCTAATGGCCGGAGACTAATCTGTACTATAGAAGGCTCTGAAATAGAGATCGTCTCCATTATATCAGAATGGTTTTCACACAAAAACTACGAAAGAAGATTCAAATACTAGACAATACTATCATATTATC
>DAHXNY010000019.1 GCA_027365175.1 Microcaldota archaeon
AAATGTTTCCCGCCCCGAACTATAGGTTCGTCGCTCTCTCCCCGCGCTTGCATACTTTTGAGCGAATCTCATTATTAATCTACCCTTCTCACAGTTTTGGATCACTTTTACAAATATATAATTAATCAGATAAGAGTTGTTCCATTTCATGCTCAAAGTAATATTTGTATAAACTTATCTTAAGTATTACCGAACGAATTATGTAGTGCTTTAAGGCGACACAGAAAGAGAACGCCTTCGAATCGTTATAATTGTTAGTTTATGGAAATATATTAATCTGGAACAACATCCTAATCTGAATGTCTCCGGTATTTACAAGGGAAAAGTTAAAGAGATATCATCTGCAGTGGGTTATACCACTGGTTATTGCAGTAATTCTAATATCTGTATATGTCGTACCAATTTTTTACCATTCTTCAAACACCATTCAAAATAATAAAATTCCATTCCAGTCAGAAAATATGGTTAAGCTCTCTGGAAACGTTCCTTATATTATTGGCAACGCAACGTGTTCCCAAAATTTGTCCAATCTTCAAAAAGCTCCGGGCGGACTTACTTTGCCATTGACATTATATCTAAATTATACAAATATAAGTATGTTGGAAAAATGT
>DAHXNY010000001.1 GCA_027365175.1 Microcaldota archaeon
GCCGGTTCCTGTTGTTGGTGCTGATATTGAAAGTGTTATTGACTGCCCTGAGTCTATTGTTGGGCTGGTAGGGGTTGGGGCTGCAGAAGCGGCAAGGGTTGGGTTTACCGTTACCTCAGAGTTTATAGAGTTTACAGAGACTGCTTCTGTGTTTATTATTACTACATTGTCGGCGGAGCCACTGCCTACACAAGAGACATTGCAGTTTACCACATATGCATATGTGCCTGAAGGGGAGAATGCTACCCATTCTGGACTGCTTAATCCTGAGGTTATGGCACCTGTTACTGTGTTGGTTGCTGTGTTTATTATTACTACATTGTTGCTGTTGGCGTTTGTCACATAGGCATATGTACCTGAAGGGGATAAGGCTACTCCTTGTGGGCCGTCGAATCCGGAGGTTATGGAAGCTGTTACTGTGTTGGTTGCTGTATTTATTATCGCTACGCTGACGCTGTTTAGGTTTATCAGATATGCATATGCTCCTGAAGGGGAGATAGATACTCCGAATGGACCGCTGACTCCGGAGGTTATAGAGGCTGCTACTGAGGGGGAATTAAATAAGTTATCCGTCACGTAGGTGCAGTAATAAGTGTTGGCATTTGGAGAGACCGGATTAAATGTGGTTTGTGAGGAAGAAAGGCCGATTTGTTGCTGGACAAGCGTACTCTGCTGGTTGCATGTTGAAGTTGGAGAGGAATAAAGTGATGCGCCGTAGGTGGGCGTACCGCCTGACCATGCAGTAGTGAATGATACACTCTGCCCTGAGTCTATTGTTGGATTGGAAGGTGAGATTGTTGGAGTGGATAGGGCAGGATTTACTGTTACTTCAGAGTTTATGCTGTTTACTGTTACTGGAATTGACGCGCTGTCTGTAACGAATATGCAGTAATATGTTGCTGAGGTTGGACTGACTACTGTGAATAATGCGCTGTCTGAGGTTAAGGAAGACATCGTCTAGACTAATGTTGATCCGGTGTTGCAGGTTGATGTTGTTGAAGAATATAGCTTTGCAGTGTAGTCGGCGGTTCCGCCTGACCAGGTGGATGAGAAAGTTACTGATTGCCCCGAATCTATTGTCGGGTTGGATGGAGATATTGTTGGAGTGGTTAAGGTTGGGTTTATTATGAAGTTTGAGGAATATCCTGATGTTACTGTGTTTGCTCCTGAGTCTGTAACCACTACGTTTGCTTCTTCTGGGCTGTTGGAGGTGTCTGCACTGACTGTCTGGAATGTATAGATTACGGAATTGGCTGAACTTCCTGTTATTAGGTCATTGTGCGTTATTGTTCCGGCTGTCACACTGTTTACTACAAGGACATTGTACGTATAAGTTGATACACAGCTTGCCTCTGAAGCTGTGAAGGTTTCATACTGCCCTACATCAGCAATTGCATTTGAAGGACTTGATATTGAGGAAGTACAGGCATGGACAATAGCTGCACTGGAATATAGTACCAATAATAACGCGATTGCATAAATTCCAGTTTTCATGGACGCTTGCCTTTGTTGATAAATAGTGTGTAGTCAAGTTTATATACATGTTTACTGTGTTTTGACAATCCTGCAGGCGCATGTGGCAGGTTTATAAAAACATGAGGAAACCGTACAAAAGGTTTAAATTCAATAGCATAGATATATGTTCAGATGTTTTTAATGATTGGAAAGGAAAGCAGCGATAGCAAGCCCGTTTCGATAGCAAAGGTACTTGAAGTTCTGGAGCACAGGAAGAAGGGAGGGGAGCTTGGCTATGAGCAGGAGCTTGTCTACGAGTATGCAAAGAAGTTCTCGAAGCTCAGCGAGTCTGATTCAAAGAAGATGTATAAGGAGCTTGAGGAGCACGGCCTTAGGGACAAGACCGCGTTCAAGATAATAGAGATACTGCCTGTAGACATAGCTCAGCTAAAACTGATACTTGTAATGGAGAGAAGGGCTCTTGAGGAGCAGGAGATAGCCAATATAATGAAGGTTGTCGATAGCTACAGGAAATAGGGGTAACCTGGAGGGGGGAGCATGGAGGATACGAGAAGAGATAATCTTGAGGAATATGCTATTGTGCTAGACTATATGCCTAGCGGAAGAGCATCTTCTGTAAGTGCGGAACCTCTGGTGCAGCTTCTGGGGGAGAACAGGTTTACGCTTCTTGAGGCAGCTGCCAAGAAGCATGATATTAAGGCAGGAGAGCGGGTATACATAGGCAAGCAGGAGCGCGATAAGATCTCCATAATAAAGGGCAGGCTGAACTATTCTGATTTGACGGAAGTGGCGAAGAGCGAACTGCCACGGGCCGTCTATAAGGTCATAAAAGAGAATGAGAAGCACTTTGTAGAGGTCTTCAACAATGCCTCGCCTCTGAACATAAGGATGCATTCGCTTGAGCTCCTTCCTGGGGTTGGTAAGAAGCACCTCTCCGCCATACTTGATGCTAGGGAGGAGAAGAAGTTCGAGAGCTTCGCAGACATAAGCAATAGGGTCTCTCTTCTGCAGGATCCTGCAAAGCTTCTGACCGACAGAGTCATAGAGGAGCTTAAGGGAGACAGCAGGTTCTACATACTGACAAGGCCGCCTAGCGCCACGAGATAGATTATAAACTGTACGAATGCGTGTGATGTTAATGGCAGCAAGGCACTCGGATGGTGCAAAGCGCATGTAGGAACGCGCAGTATGCATGTGCTGATTTTCACAGGAGCGAACTGGAGAACGCGAGAGAGAAGGCGTCATCAGGACTGACGTAATTTTGCTATATATAGCCGTATATCCCGCCCCTATGGCATATCTTAATTATAAATATTATAATCTCCTTATTTTTAAATAATCCTACGGTCGCTCCAGTATACTTTCTAACTTCGACATTATTCTGCGTCTGGTACCTTTATCTAACGATTCAAGATCTTCTTCGGCAGCTTGGGAAAAGATTACCTTGTATGTCATTTACTCCCGAGTCTCTTCTTGACTTCACCCAACGTATAGACTCTTCCTGCCTTTACGTCTGCAATACCCTTCTCTATCCTGTTCCTTCTCCAGCTTTCCGCTTTCCTTATTTGTATGGTCGTTGTTCCCATGCTCACTATATGTCTCTATAGCCGTATACAGTTGCCTATAGTAAAGGAGTAGAT
This sequence comes from Microcaldota archaeon, assembly GCA_027365175.1. Lineage (GTDB taxonomy): Archaea > Micrarchaeota > Micrarchaeia > Micrarchaeales > CABMGC01 > JAKAUU01. Next base: position 3,117 of record DAHXNY010000001.1, read on the forward strand.
AATTATGCCTTTTCCAGGTGCATCTGCGGGACTATCAGCTTCCTCTTCGTGGACTTCGATACCGCTACTTCGACGACGTATGCGCCTCCGCGCTTCTCAATCACCACGCCTGTCTTTCCCTTGTACCTTGGGTGCGGGATGTCCCTCTTGTTGCCCTTTGGGAGCACGATGACCTTTGCACCTATGTCGAAGCTCTTTATCCTCTTTGTAAGTCCAAGCCTTGAAGGATTGTGCTTTTTGGATAAATATCTTGTCCTTCCTGCGAATAACCCATGAGATTTATTGACCATAGTAACTACCTAAAAATCATTACAGCACTTTCATAAGGCATAATAATATATAAATACCTTTCATTTCATTTATAAATGGCGTTTATATGGCAAAAAAACCTACCGTTAAGAGAGCTGGCAAGATAGATGTTAACCCTAAGTTTAAGATTGAGAATATCGTGGCAAGCGCAGATTTGGGCGTAGAGCTCGATCTGTATGCGATTGCGAAGTCGTCTGCTGACGTGGACTACGAACCTGAACAGTTCCCTGGTGCCATATGCAAGATACATGACCCCAAGACTGCGATACTCCTGTTCAAGAACGGGAAGATAATCTGCACAGGGGCTAAGACAGAAGCGGACATAAAGCGCGCGATAGGCCAGGTAGTCAAGATAGTGAAGAACTATATATTGGTAAAATCCTGATGCACCTGTCAGTACTTTATAAGAGATATAATATTGTTACTGCTAAGTCGCTCTCTTCCTTTAAGGAATTCCAGCTCTATCAGGAATATCAGGCATTTGACGTCGCCTCCCGCTTCTGTTACAAGTTCTGAGGCTGCCTTCGCGCTGCCTCCTGTTGCGAGCAGATCATCCACTATCACTATCCTGCTTCCTTTCCTCACTGCGTCGGCGTGAATCTCTATGGCTGCATTTCCGTATTCAAGAGCATACTCTCGGCTTATTGTAGTGTAGGGCAGTTTGCCCTTCTTCCTTATAGGGATGAAGCCCTTGCCGGTCCTGTACGCAAGGGCTGAGCCTATTATGAAACCGCGGGCCTCTATTCCTGCGATGTAATCGAAATCAATAGGCGTTAACGCATCTGCCAGGCTATCTATCGCCGTAGAAAATGCTTTGGGATCCTGAAGAACAGGAGTTATGTCCTTGAATATTATCCCCTCTTTAGGATAATCCCTGACCTCTCTTACCAAAGATATTACCTTGTTTAAAGAATTTTCCATTTTACGACCACGCGCATGCCGTTTAGGCAGACTTATAAACATTTATTAATCCAATAAGGTTAATTATTATGCCGTGGCATAGATGATATTATGGCATCAGGGCATTTACCTAAGACGCTTGCGCTCATACCTGACGGGAACAGGAGGTGGGCAGAGCAGAACAAGCTCTCCGTATTGAAGGGTTATAACCATGGAGTAGGCAAGTTCATAGACTTCAGCGAGTGGTGCGTTAACGAAGGAATACGCAATATAACGGTGTGGGCATTCTCATCAGAGAACATAAACAGGCCCAGGAGAGAGGTCAACGCACTCTTCCACATCTACGAGAGGGCTGCAAAGGACAAGAAGCTGATGGAGAAGATACACAACAACAGGATGAAGATCAACATAATAAGCAACCCTGCAGTCGTTCCGAAGAAACTTATATCGATACTTAGCAGAATAGAGGAAGAGACGGCACATTACAATGAGAATGTAACGAATATACTTCTTGGCTACGGTGGAAGGGCGGATATAGAGTTTGCGATTGAAAAAATGAAGAGGCTGAGGAAGTTCAATATTGCCGAATTTTCGAATAACCTGATGTCAAAAGCGATACCGAATATAGACCTTATAATAAGAACGTCCGGGGAGATGCGCCTTTCCGGATTCATGCCATGGCAGTCTGCTTACTCAGAGCTTTATTTCTCGGATAAGCTCTGGCCGGACTTCACCAAAAAAGATTTCTCTCTCGCTCTTGAAGAGTACAACAGGAGGGAGAGGAGATTTGGCAGGTAATGTGTTCTCATGAAAGGGAAGAAGAATATCTCTGATTACGCTTCTTATTTTAACATGCAGCTGCCAGGCAGCACTGCGTTAGTAGCAATACTGGTAGTATTGGGGCTCATAGTAGGCATAATCTCTTCGATAGCCACAAATAATGGGAGTCTGAACGGGGTGGTTCTGCTCAATGGGGCCAGCACCGGAGTCATAGTGGTCACCATACCTGCTATACTTGCAGCCATTTTCTTCAAGAGCATAAGGAGAAAGCTGCGCATTAAGCATACGCTGTTCGCGGCACTTATTGCAACTTCGATTTACTCCATATTGATAATAATAGACGTGGTCCTCTTTGCATTCCTCAGGAGCAGTGTGCTCGAGTATGTCATACTTATACTTGCAAACGCAGCGGTTTACGGATACTGGTTTGCCGTTGGCAAGATGGTTGTAGGGCAGCGCAAGAGCGCAGCCCTGACATCTGCCTTCCATCCGGTAGTGAATGTGCTCTTCTATCTGCTTCTTGGAGAGTACCTTCTTGATATAAGCCTTCCGTTGAATCAGGCGCTGATCAAGCTTTACGGGGGCATGATAGTCTTCCTTGTGCTCGGCTACGTCTCGATATACCTTATAGAAAGGCCCGGCAAGAAGACCCTTGACACAAGGCCTGTTGAGATCTTCTCTCTTATGTCGGAGCAGTGGCTTTACAATATAACGAAGAACCAGAGCCCCATGCTTGCAAAGGGCACAAAGAGGGAGATAAGAGTGAATCTGCTCCTCATGAAAGGCTCTAAGAATAAGACTGTGTTCGTGATGCCCGACCTGCACTATGGGCCTTTTGCAGGTGTCGGAGGAGGACTGCTGCCTGAGAGGCTGGGCAGCCTCGTATACAGCAGGTATGGAGCTGTGCCTTTCGTAATGCACGGCGCTGTGAATATAGATGATAATCCGCTGTATATGCACCAGATAGAGGAGATGGAGGATAAGATATCCGATAACCTTGACAGGATGCTTAAAACAGGGGCGAAGACAGCGTATGGAAGCGTAAGCTTCGGATCAAGCGGAAGATGCCATGTTGCAGATATATCGGTAAACGGCTCTCATATCGCACTGCTCAGCAAGGCGCCGTATATTACAGAGGATATCTCCCGTGACGTCGGTAAGAGGCTTGAGGGTGTAAAGGCTTTGGAGGATAAGCAGGTCTTCCTTGTAGACTCGCATAACTCCAGATTTGAGTCTGCTCCTGAGGACGAATTGCGCGGAGTTTATGATGGCAGCAAGTATGAGGCCGCGTATGCGGATGCGATAAAAAAGGCGCTCTCTAAAAGCAGGCGGACAGGCAGGCTTAAGTTCGGATCGAGCACAGTAAAGCTTAGCAGCATGCTGAAAAGGCATGATCTTGGAAGCGGCTACACCAGTGCAGCGGTCTTTGACTTTGGTGGCAGGAGATTTTGCATCGTCTACTTCGATGCCAACAACATGCTCCCCGGATTCAGGAGCAGCATAATATCATACATCAAGAAGAATTTCAATATGGATTCCGAGGTTTGCACTAGCGATACCCACTCGGTCAATACCATTGCGATGTCCGCGATGAACTCCCTGGGAAGGTATACCAATGAACGGGACATGTATCCGCATGTGCACAGACTCGTGTGTGATGCCATTGCCAATATGGAATGTGTAAAGGCATCAAGCAAAACCCTGTTTATAGAGGACTTTTACACATGGGGAGAGCACTCCTTTGAGAACATACTGAAGATGGCAGAGGACATAGGCAGGGTCATAAGGCACGTCATTCCTTTCATAATAGCTGCAGCTTTTATAATAGCCGCATGGGTCATATATACCGTTTGACTGGTGGATAGATGGTACTGGATAACCATGTGGTAGGCATTCTGGGATTCATACTATACATAGTGATTCTCTTCCTATTTGCAATGAAGGCAGTATTTTTCAGGAGGAGGAAGCTCTACCCTCTTGGAATCGCGTTGCTTCTGGGAGTAGGGATATCACTGCTTTACAACATGGGCCTGCAGACCATAGTTAGCATACTTTTTGGCATAGTATTGTTCAACCTTGTCCTTTCTGATGAGCTGCGCAGCATAAGGCTGCTGATAGCAGTAGTGGGATTGATCTTCCTGTTGCTATTTTCAGGAGAGGGTGCATTGGCTTTGGCAGTACCGCTTATGCTCGGCCTTTCGAGCGAGCTCTTTTCCGAGCGCGAGTACGAGAGCCATGTGAATAACAGGGAGATAGAGATCAAGAGGGATTTTGTCCACCTGTTTGGCGGTGCGCTGCTGTTTGCAGTATTCCTGCTTCTGGGTTATCCACTTGACGGCTACGTGGTGCAGTATGTGTTTATCTTCGGGCTCCTTGCGGTCTTTTATGCAGAGCTCTGGAAGAACAGCAGGTTCAGCATGGCCCTTTATAGCATAGAGAAGCACAAGGATTACGTAGGTTATGGTGCAATATGGCTCGGCATAGGCACACTGATAGCCTATATCTTCATGGATAAGAGCTTCTTCCTTCTGGCCCTTCTTGCGATATACTTTGCCGACCCTGTTGCAACCTTTGCAGGCAATTACTGGAGATCCTCGAAGCTTCCGCACAACAGGAGGAAGAGCATTGCCGGTTCCTTTTCATACTTCTTGGTTGTGGCCATCCCCGGATATATCCTTGTCGGACCTCTGGCAATACCTTTTGCATTGCTGGGAGCAGCGGTAGAGAGTTTGCCGATCAAGTTGGATGATAACTTCTCTGTGTCGGTGGCGCTTTCATTGCTCTTCCTTGCCCTTCTCTACATCGGAGTGATCTGATCATATTGAGGATATGTTAAGGAGCAGGAAGGGCAGCACCCCAAGTATGATAAGCCCTGCAAGCAGCACTATCGCCCCTGCAGGTATCCTGCGGTCTATCTCCCTGTAAGGCCTCTTCTCTTCCTCCCCCTTTAGGAATGATCTTTCTATAAGCCATAGCATGGCTGCTGCTATGATCAGTATGCCGATTACAGGTACCAGTCCAAGAGCTCCGAATGTACCGTACGCGCCTATGAATATTAGCACGTCCCCTATGAATCCGGCAGTGAGAGGTATCCCCACGGTTGCGAATACGCCTGCGATGAAAAGATAGGCTATGCCTGAATAGTTCTTCATAACTCCTGTAATCTTCTTTATCTCAAGCGTGCCGTATACCTCATCCATAGTGCCTGCTATCAGGAAGAGTATGGATATTGCAAGTGCATGGCTCATCATCGCATAGGTTCCTCCTATGAATCCCGCAACATTTGCTGCAGCTATTCCTACCCCTATTATGCCCATGTCAGTTATGCTCGTATATGCGATCATGCGCTTCATGTTTGTCTGCTTAAGGCTGACTATTGCCGAGTATATTGCAGAGAAGGCGAATATCGCCGCCATATATGGCGCATATGTGGCAGCTACTGGCAGTATGAGAAACATCAGTATCAGCCCGTATCCTCCGAACTTGAGCAGTATGCCTGCAAGTATCATGCTTCCTGTCGTAGGGGCTTCGGTATGTGCATCTGGAAGCCAGCTGTGGAATGGGAAGACAGGCATCTTTATCATGAATGAAATGAGGAGAAGAAGCATTATTGCGAGCTGGGTGCCTTGCGGTATCAGGGAGCCGTTGCTTATCAGGTAGGATATGTCAAAGCTGTGCGCAGGCACTGCGGAATAGAGCAGCATTATTGCAATCAGCAGAAGAAGGCTTGATGTTATCGAGTAGATTATGAACTTTATAGACGCATAGCGCTTGTTGTATCCCCCGTAGATGAAGATTATAAAGAACATCATGACCTCGGTTACCTCCCAGAAGACGTAGAATAAGAAGAAGTTTGCAGCGAGGAAGATCCCAAGTGCCGACATCTCTGATATCAGAAGTATTGTGCCGTAGAGTTTCTCCTTCTCCCTTATGAAGTAATAACCTACCACAGATACTGAGAGGAAGAGTATCGCAGTCATGGCCAGGAGTATGGTCGTTATGTTGGTGAGTGCAAGGCTGAATGAGAGGCCTAGCTGGCTTATGTACAGTACAGAGAATGCAACCGAGCCGTATCCCGATGTCTTTGCCATGAATATGGAAAGCACGGCAAGGGCGAGCACCATTATGGAACATGCTATTGTAACCTTTCCTGCATGCTCCTTGTCAAAGTATGCAAGCGGCACTAGGAATAAAATAGGAATCAGTACGATTATCGGAAGTATAAAAGACATCAGTTGCCACCATATTTGAACAAAAATTCTGCATACTTTTCTATTACATCCTGGCCTGCAGAAGGCTTTACCTTTTCAAGGGCCTTTGTTATGCCCTTTACAGATATTGAATACTCTTCGGAATCATTTATCTCACTTTCCATGGCCTCTGTCTTTGCTATGTTGCATACCTTTGATATGTCAGCGGGAGTGTAGCCATCTGTCATTTCTGCAATCTTTTCGTAATCTATATCGTCGCTCTTTGGCACGCCTTCCAGGTTTTTCTTGAACAGAAGCTCGCGATCCTCCTTCTCCGGAGGATGCACGAATATGAGTTTCTCGAATCTGCCGCTTCTCAGCAGGGCAGGATCTATCCTCTCAGGGAGGTTTGTGGCTCCTACAACGACTATGCCTTTAGAAGATCTTATGCCGTCCATCTCCTGGAGGAACTGACTTATCACCTGTGATGCCAATTCAGAAGCGGCCTTCCTGCTGGGCGTAAGTGCGTCTATCTCATCTATGAATATTATGCACGGTGCATTCTCCCTTGCCCTGTCGAATGTTTCCTTTATCCTTGCAAGATACTGGTCGTATCCTCCTTCGGTCAGCTCTGCTCCTGACACGTTTATCATCTTGACATCGCTTATCTGACTTAGCACAGCTTTCATAAGCATGGTCTTTCCGCATCCTGGAGGTCCGAACATCAATATTCCGCGTATGTCCTTTACCTTGTATTTTGATACGAGCTCGGGCCTCTGCAGCGGCACCTGCACTGCCTCATAGAGTGCCTTTTTGGCGTCGTCTAATCCTACTACGTCGTCTATTGATGTTGCTCCTGCCTCCTTTGCTATATCCTCCGGGTGCACTCTCCTCTCATAATCGTACTTGAATTTCTCGTATTCCGCTATTTGGCGCAGCGAAGTAGATGGCTTCCTGCTCTTTATTGTTGCAACCAGGTCTTCGTCGGTTATCGCAAGTATCTTGCTCTGGGTGCTCGCGTCTTCGGATACCTCCCTTGCAGTATCCTCGCATATCGCTTTTATGTCTGCTCCAGAGAATCTCTCAGTTAAGGATGCGAGCTTTCCGTAATCTATGCTCTTTTCTATAGGAAGGTTCTTCAGATATATCTTGAATATCTTCTCTCTGCCAGGCTTGTCAGGAAGGGGCATGTATATTATCTTGTCGAATCTTCCTGGGCGCATTATACTCGGATCAAGAAGCTGTGGAACATTTGTGGAACCGACTATGACTACACCCTTGGTCCTGATAAATCCGTCCATCTCCTGGAGCATGGTAGATAGCAGCTCGTTGCTTATCGTATCTCCCATGTTCTCCCTCTTTCCTGCTATTGCGTCTATCTCATCAAAGAACAGGACTGCAGGGCTGCTGTCTGCCACCCGCTTGAATATCTCCGCAATCTTCTTCGATCCCTCACCGTGGAACGGAGATTCTATGTTGGAGCTCTTTACGTAGAAGAACTTTGCCCTTACCTCATTGGAGAGCGCACGCATCATTAATGTCTTTCCTGTTCCAGGAGGCCCGAAGAAGAGCAGACCCCTAGGAGGCTGTATCTTATACGCCTCTGCTATATCCCTCTTCTCTATCGGATCCAGCACTGCATTCTTAAGTTCCTTCTTCGTCTGTTCGTAGTTTGCAATGTCGTCGAAGGTCTCCCTTGCGCGTGTCAAATCCTCAAAACCCTCGCCGAATTTCTCTATGAAGTCACGCTTTACTACGTCGAGAACCTGGACTATGTTCACATTGTTGTATTCTAATACGAGGAGAACAGCAGGGGTTATAAGGAAGCCGAATATTACCATCGGATTTACTGTAGAGCCTGCAGCGTATGAGAACACTACAAACGCGGCTAGAAGAACAAACGAGAAGACGCTTGCTTCTGCGCCTTTATAGTAAGATCTGCTCTTGGTGACATAATTCGTGATTACAAATATAGTTACAAGCCAGACAAGTATCTGCAAGGAGATCAGGATAAGGTTGATCCCTGATGCAAGTACGAATAACCAATCAACGAATATGTTCAGGTCCTGCGATATTACATTGAGGCTGAACATGGTGCCGTATGAGGATGCGAATGAGGGCAGGAAGGTGGAAAGCGTGGTGATGTTCTTGGATGGCACATAGTATGCCACATATGAGCCTGAAAGCTGTGAATGTGCAAGCGATGCGTTGAATGCTATCGGTGCAGTATTCTGCACCCCTGTCAATCCCGATATTATTGCAATTAGCAGCAATGCGATGACTGTCATCGCCATTCCCCGTTTGAGCCCTATGGCAAGCACGCCTAGCACGAATATCGGTATCTCCAGGAATGCACCGAGTATTGAGAATGGGAGCATTATCAGCACGTATGTCAGGGTTATCGTCCTGTAGTGCTTATACCCTAGGAAGAGCGAAACGGCGACAAACAGGCCCATGAACCATGCCAATAATGGTGTCTGGTATGCGACCATTGGGAAGGTCTCCCCAAGAAGCACCATGAGCCCTATAAGTGGCGAATACATAGTAAGGACGAAGGCTGCCGCAAGTAGTATGGTAAGTATCGGATACGGATAAAATGGGAAGGCAAGAGCCATGCTCAGGCATGCAAACGTTATTGCAATCGCGTCCCCGAAGTTTTTGTGGCTTGCGAGCTTCCTGAATAGGTCCTTTACCCAGTAGAAGGTCAACGGAGTATAGGTGTACCTCCTTCTTTTTATCGGAGGTTTCTCCTGCTTTTCGAACGAAAGCACGTTTTTTCGCTTATCGGCAGTAGCTTTGCCCTTTTCGGAGATCCCAGCAGGCATAATCAACCCTGTATATAAACATTTATAATAGTCGTATCTAATATAAATTTGCATCGGCCCGTTGTAGCTCAATGGTAGAGCGGCCGCCTGTAGTTTGTGACTAACTTAAACAAGTTAGAAAGCGGCAGGTTGTGTGTTCAATTCACACCAACGGGAAACATATATTGCAGGTTCTTAATGTTTTGCTGGCAATATATAGTGCATGCCTTGGTAGTGTAGTGGTCCAGCATACGAGCCTGTCACGCTTGCGACCCGGGTTCGAATCCCGGCCAAGGCGTATTTTATCTGCACAGCACGATGTTCCATTCTCGGCTAAGGGATTTTGGTAGTTTTATGTCAGGAGTAATTGAAGACGAACCGGTGGCCAAGAAACCAGGTGTGCCTCCTGCAGCCCGTGTTTCAAACCCTTCTTCGGGAAAATTGGATAGCATATACAAAAACATAGAGAATGAACCGTTAATCAACAAAATAAAAGCCTTGGAGGAGAAGCTCGAAATATTAAGCGGGGAAGAATCTGTTGAATTAGATATCGAAGAGGCAGAAAATCCAAATATGGAAATTGTGAATAAACTGAAACCGGAGCAAACCGCTGCTGCAGAGAAAGAAATTCTCAATGTACTCCTGAACGACTTCGTGGAGCTGCTCAAAACCAAGTACGGACCTTTAGGTTATCTTGTAAAATCAGAATCAGAGCAGATCCTTAAGCTTTACGGAGTAGATACCGACAAGGCGTTTTTCTCCATGATTGAAGGAAGTAAGATGATGATTACCTCCCCAAAAGGTAAACAGTTCTTCGATGTTGAGAAGATGGCAGTCGCAGGAGGAGGGAAGAGATGGCTTGGAGAGGCCGGGGTCACCTTGAGCAACCCTGCTGAGACTCAGGCAAATGAAAAGTTGAGCGATGACGCCATACGGGAGATAATAACAGCTATAAGGAAAAGACTCTCGGATCAATAATAAGATAAAACAGTCTCAACTGTCCAAATCCCGGCCAGGGCGCCCGTTTCTTTAGTATAGTCTCCTAAGTGTCCACCTTGCTTATATGTCTGAAAAGGAGATATATAGCAAAACATGGATGAGCGGGATTCCAACTACTTCGCAACTTCTGCTTACGCTTGGCTAGTAAACTTCGTCATGATGAACGTAGTCTTCAATCCATACAGTATGTGTAGGTTCATCGGTAGAATAAGTTATCACAAAACTTTTCAATACATGAACTCTTCTTAAATTCTGCATTGGTGCATTAAGAGGTTTAAATTTCTCTGGATTTTCGCAGATTTCTTCAATTTTTTTATAAATTATCTTAAGATTATGTTTTTCGCGTTTTGCCATCTTAGCGAATAGTTTATCTACGTGCTTTCTAACTTGTAGCTTGTAAGGCACATCCACAAAAGCACCTTAATCCAAATTGTATCTTTTCCTGAAGTCCTTTAAAGTGCCTACATTGACAAGGGACTCCTTTTGTATCTTCTTCAACTTCCTCAGATAAGATGGTTTTACTCTTGGTTCAAAGACAAGCTCTTTGTACTCCTTTGCCATTACATTTATAGCCTCAGACTTATCTTTTAAGTCGTACTCAGCTTTGATTATGTTTAATACTCTGTTTGTGTCTTCTGTTATCGTGACTATTGCCTTTACCATATTAACACAGTATTAACATAGAGTTAATAGATATATAAACATTACTATTTGTAGAGTATTTCATATGAACGGGGATTCCAACTACTTCGCAACTTCCAGGCCAGGGCGCCCGCTTCTTAGATGTATAGCCATTAAACATGATTTTGGCATGCAGGATCCGATAAGCCAGATTATCAGTTATAGAACTTGGCAATACACATATGCCACTGTAGTAATTAATATTTGTGCCGATTAAATTATTCGGTGGTAATTTGGCTGAAAGGCCATTGTTTCTGGTAGGTTGTGGATCTGATGACCATATGATCACTAAGAACACTGATGATGCCTTGGGTAAGGCAAAACCTTTGGTGCTCGCAGGCGATATGGTTTCAGAGAAGCACAGCCCTGTTGCACATTCGGATGGAGATGCTGCTTATCATGCCATAATGAATGCCCTTCTTCTTGCAATAGGCGAACGGGACATAGGATACCATTTCCCAGATACTGATCCCAAATATTCCGGGATGAGCAGCGAGAAGATGCTTAAGCAGGTGATGGGGTTCGTAGAGAGAAAGGGATATGCGGTAAGCAATGTGACTGTGATGATAACTGCTATGGAGCCGAAGATAGGCCCTCATGTTGAGAAGATGAAGCAGAATATATCTGCGGCGCTTGACATAGATAAGGCATATGTAGGCATAGGCGCTACCAGAGGAGAGGGATTCGGGGAAATGGGATCCGCAGGCATACATGTGGTAGCTACAGTATCACTGAAAAATCTTGATTAGTAAGGATGGGGCTTATGGAGCATCATGATGACATTTATTACAGGAGGGTCATCAAGCTTGGAAGCGAGACCTATTCTGCATGTGCGCTTGCAAAGCTGAATATAAGCCTGGAGATAGGCAAGAAGGAGAGATCTGGCTTCCATAAGCTGTCAGGCATCATGCAGACCATTTCTCTGCATGACCGTATTACGCTTACCAAAGTGGATAAGGGAGATGAAGGGATACTGGGCTACTACGTAAAGGATAATATAATAACGAGGGCTATTGATGGACTCTCTAGGATGGCAGGGGAGAGGCTATATTGCAGGATAAGCGTGCCTAAGACCATACCAGTAGCTGCAGGCCTTGGGGGCGGAAGCGCGGATGCGGCTGCAGTCCTTAGGATTGCTAATGTTGCCTTTAGCTTACATATGGATAATATGGAGCTCGAAGAGGTTGCAAGAGAGATAGGAAATGATGTATCCTTCCTTTTGCATGGAGGCAGAGCGCTTGTCGAAGGAAGTAAAAGCCATAGCATAACTAGTATGGAGACGCCTGAACTGTATTACGTTATAGCAAGGCCTAAGATGAAACTGAGTACTAAGGAGATGTATGCGCTGCATGATAAGACAGGTAAGAATTTCACCGAATTGGCTTCGGAGCTCTGCCCTGACACCAAGAAGGCATTGGATCAGATAAGAGGGTCTGATGCCGTAGAGAGCGGGGTTACCGGAAAGGGGCCTACGGTCTTCGGAGCTTATAGAGCGTATAAAGAGTGCGGGAGTATTGCAGATGAGCTTTCCTGGCTTGACGGGGATGTATTCATCGAGAGGTCGGTAGATAAATTTGTTTAGGCCTTGTCCTTCCGGCTTGACAGGATCGCTTCTGCTATTGTGAGATCGGCAATTGTTGTTATCTTTATGTTTTCGTAAGAATCCACATATATTTTTACCCGATATCCCATCCTTTCTGCAAGTGCAGCGTCGTCAGTAGCTTCGAATGCGGGATTCGAATGCACTGCCTTTAAGATGTCATACCTGAAGACCTGCGGGGTGTGTACTGACACAAGTTTGTTCCTATCTAGGGTTTTGCTGACCAGTAAGGAATCATCAACCTGTTTTATAGTATCTGATATAGGAGATGCAGCTATCGCTACGCCTTCCTTAATCGCTTCGCTTATCCCGGATTCTATTGCCTCCATGGTAACACATGGCCTTGCACCGTCATGGACCAATACAAAATCGCATTTTGAAGTGGATTTTAGCCCGTTGTTTACAGATTGCTGCCTTGTCTGGCCTCCTTCGCATATTGCTTCCACCTTAGCATAGCCGTATTTTGCTATAAGTTCCCTCCCCATTTCTATGCTCTTGTTAGGCAATACAAGGATAATGCCGTCTATCGCTTCGCATCTCTCAAACGCATCCAGAGTGTGTACTATTACAGGCCTGCCAGCTATCTCTGTGAATATCTTGTCTGTGCCGTTCATTCGCCTGCTCCCTCCCCCTGCAACTATTATGGCTTTTGTAGTTGTCAACAGTATCGATACAATATTCATTTATGTGGTTTTTTATCCCTTGGGAGCCTGGTCGTAGCTTGACGAAGTTGCCAGGCATATGTTATGCGGCCATATATGGATCGGAACTTTTACGCATATATTCAAAATGGCATTTCTAATTCAGAAAATTTAGAAAAGCATATAAATCATGCAAATATCATATCCTGGGGTGTAATTTTGGAGGCAGCCGTGAATAAATGTATCGAGGGTCAGCGCATACTGGACCTGTGCAGGGCAGTACGTGAAATACAGGATTACGATAATCCGCATATTGCATTATCTTGGATAAGGCTGATAGAGGAGACTGAAGAACCGCTGAAGCTCACCAGTAGGGAGTTCATAAATACGGTCAGGGACATTCCGCCTGCTGTACAGAGCGCTTACTTTTCAGCCATAAGAAATACCGAGGATATTGATATGCTAACAAGCATGCCGTTCATGTCTGAATTAAAAAAGCTGAGAAATGATGATGCAGTAGACAGGCTGAAGAGCATAGCAAGAAGATATTGATTTTATGCAGTACAACAAGCTGGTAAGGGACAATATACCTGAGATTATAAAGAAGGATGGGAAGACTGCGAAGGTTCATATTGCTGATGACAAAGAGTATGACAAAAGGCTTAAGGAGAAACTCCTGGAAGAGGCTAATGAATTTGCAGCAAGCGGAGATCCAGAGGAGCTTGCTGATGTGCTTGAAGTTATCTATGCTATTGCGATAAACAAGGGCATACATAAGGTGCAGCTTGAATCCATTGTGCAGAAAAAGAGGAATGAAAAAGGTTCCTTTGAAAAGAGGATAGTGCTTGACGAGATACGCTAATCCTTGTTCTTGTAATCAACATTGAACAGGCCAAGGCTTCCTTTTACTCCGAATGGTTTTATCGCAGTTATATCTGAGAGTATCCAGGCATATGCTCCTTTATACACCTTGCAGCACGCTTCCCCTTCGTCTGTTTTTACCATGGGCCTTATGTCAGCAAGATTTGCAGTGGCAAATGCTTTTCCGGATATTCCGGATTTAGGATTCTTTGATGCACACATGAGCAGTTTGCCCCTGTAATTAGTCTTCCAGACCCTTGTCTCTATTGTCTTCTGCCCTTTAAGCACCATTGTTGCCCAGGGTTCCTTTAGAGATATTGCCTTCATAGCATCTTGTGTTGACTTTGATTAGGAGTGTTATTTCAGCCTTTGTGAATCCAGGTTCATCGGGGACCTTGACTCAACGTGCATCATGTTTCCTAGCACTCTTGAAAGATCCTCGCACTTTGATTCCTCCCCGTGCATCGTGAATATCTTCTTTGGTGAAGGACGTATGTTCTTGACAAAATCTATGAGCTGTCTCCTGTCGCTGTGGCCTGAGAATCCTTCTACAGTCTTCACCTGCATCTTGACCCTCATCTGCTCCAGCTTTCCATCCTCTCCAGGAAGAGCTATCTCTGTGACCTTGTTCTGTATTCTCCTTCCCAGGGAGTTTGCGCTGTTGTAGCCTACGAAGACAAGAAGGTTCTTCGGATCCTCTGCCATCTCTTTGAAGTAGGCAAGACTTGCCCCTCCGTTAAGCATTCCTCCGCTTGCCAGGATTACCGAAGGTCCTTTGTCAAGTATCTCGCTCTTCTCTCCCTTCGCTATTTCGAATATCTCGCTCTCGAACGGGGAGTTGTTGTTTAGTATGCGTTGCTGTACGCTGTACTTCAAATATTCGGGATATGCAGTATGTATAGCACTTGCTTCCAGTATCATTCCGTCAAGGTATATTGGGGCTTCCATCTTGTACTTGGGGCTGTTGTTTATGTAGTTCTCCAGGACAAGCATCAGCTCCTGTGATCTCCCTACCGCGAATAAGGGTATTACCACCTTGCCTCCGTTGTTGACCGTTGCCTGTATTGCATCTAGCAACTCTATCTCAGACTCCTTCCTGTTCTGGGTTATGTCCCTGGGGCCGCCATATGTGCTTTCGGTGAATAATGCATCTATTCTAGGATACCTTGTATCTGCTTCGTCAAGCAGCCTCGTGAATCCGTACTTGTAATCACCTGTAACTACTGCATTGTACATGCCTTCGCCTATGTGAAGGTGGACGGTTCCGCTTCCGAGTATGTGTCCGGCATTGTGATACGTAAGCTTTATCTCGTCTGTTACATTTGTTACCTCTCCGTAGTCCCTGGTAACCATGTGCATGAGCATGGTCTTGACATCCTTTTCTCCGTACAAAGGAGTGCCTCCGCTCTTTATCACTAGCCTTGTGTAATCATATAGAAGCAGTGCGGCAAGATCCCTTGTGGGCGGGGTGCAGTAGACCGGGCCGGTGTAACCGAATTTGTACAGGTATGGAACGAAGCCCATGTGGTCCATGTGCCCGTGCGTAAGTATGACTGCATCTATGTCGTTTATCGTTGCGTTCATGTTAGCGACGTATGGAAATGCCTTGTTCTCTCCTGCAGCGTTGGCTTCTGTGCCCTTTATTCCTGGTTCTGGACTTATTCCGCAGTCTATAAGTATCTTTGAGTGGTTGGTCTCTACAAGCATGCAGCTCCTGCCTACTTCCTTGAAGCCGCCCAGAGCCGTTGCCTTTATCCACTCGCTCTTCATTATAGGCTTGTTTATCTTGTTGCCTATGCTATCCAGGAACCTCTTCCTGAACGGGCTCTCCTTGAACAGCATGTTCCTTACTCCTTTTATCACATCGCTGTTCATTGTCGGTATCCTAAGCACTTTCGGTATCCACTTTGTATCGCTTATTATGTTGATGAGGTTTGTACCGCCCTTGCCTATTACAAGACCGGGCTTAAGCGCCTCTATGTATACTTCTGAGAATTCTGGTACGAAGCGTATGCCTTCCTCAGGTATGCCGGCCTCTGCTGGCACTATCTCTTTTATCCTTTTTACAGCAGATTCAGGATCCATAAGCTTTGAAGATTCACTCCTGACTATCAGTCTCTTCTTTATGGCTACGGAGATGTTCCTGATTATGCTCTCGTCCTTGTAAACGAAGGAAACGTCGTTAACGTAGACGGCTACGTCTGGGCCCTCGAAATCCACCTTTGTGACTCCGGCCTCTGCTGGCATAAGCCTTCTCACTTCTTCCAATAAGTCTTTGTTTGTTGCTTCTTCTGACACTTAACCACAAGAAATGTAATTAGAAATTTTGTTGTTTTACGCGGCTTTGGAGATCTTATCGATCTCGTCCTTCGTATACTCCTTGTACCCCTTCTTTGTTATAGAGATTATCTTCATGTTTCCACCGGTAGCCGAATCCCTCCTCATCGCTATGCTCAGTGCTCTTGCAGCATGCTTTACTCCTTCCTGAACGCTCATCTTTTCCTGATATACGCTTTCAAGGTATCCGAGTGCTGTAAGCGAACCGCTGCCCGTACTTGTATAACTGCTCTCCTTAGTATAACCGCCCAGCGGATCCATGTCATAAAGCTCAGGCGCGCCGTTTGTGAAACCTGCCATAATCAACTGCACCATGAATGGATACATCTTGTTCTCCTGGAGCACTATGGAAAGCAGTGATGTTGCTGCCCTTGGAGAGAGCTTTTTCTTCTCTTCCATCTCGTATATCTGATCCTGTGCCGATACGAGCTTTATCAGGTATTCGGCGTCACCTACGCCCCCTGCTATAGTCATTGCAAGCGTATCGTTTATCCTGTAGACCTTTACTGCTTCCTGGGTGGCTATGAAGGTGTCCATGGTAGCTCTTGAATCTGCTCCCATCACAACGCCATCGTCGCATATTATGCCGACAGTTGTAGTGCCCTTTTTCATCTTCTCATAAATTGACTTTTGATCCATTACAAAACCTACATGAAGTACAGATTAGAGGAATATAAAACAAAATAAAAATTCTATATTATAAGACTACCATTACCTATAAAATACTTGCTATTTTCTGTTGACTCCCCATATGCAAAGTCGTGATGCTTATCGGTTATCCTCACCTTGTAGACCTTTCCTATCCTTGTCTTCTGGTTCTTGACGAAGACAACAAAATTGTTGATTCTTCCCATTCCTTCGCCTTGAGGGCTCTTTGCAGAAACCCTCATGTCATATATCTGTCCCACTTCGAGTTCATTCATGTTTGTATCCATCCTACCAACCCTGTTAAATATAATTGGTCGCTAATTAACCAGGGATCCCATCCGATATTAAGTATATCGTATAGCCTATTTAAACCTTTTCTCCAGATTATGTGGATAACGATGCACATTTGCAGTCGTTTCGCTGCTTTTACTTTTTCATGAAGGTTATGTTTGAGATGCCGAATGTCAGACCCTGAACCTGTGTCTGGAACGTGGAATTAGGCTGGTAGAAAGAGAGCTGGTTAAAGCCCTGCACAAGCTTTGTCTTCAATGCATAGTATTTGCTCCGCGCTCCGATGGTTATATTTTCAACGGGATTGTTGTTGAGGTAGGTGTAGAGGCCTGTGTTGCCGTTGTAGGTCGTTGCATTGAAGCCTATCGTTACGTTGGTGGTGTTAGGGGCGTATATTATCAGGCTTCTATAATTGCTGCCTATCCACATGCTCGCCAATGAGCTGTACTGGGGCTGGCTGCATATAGTTGAATAATAGCACGCGACTGCGCCTGAAACCCACTGCGTCGACCCCACAGGATATGCGACTATCGATTTGCCGGCATGTTCTGATATTGCCGCTTTTGTAGAGAATATGAATGTCGAATTTGTTGCGACGCCTTTCCCGAATACGGATGTCAGATAGTTGTACATTATCGCTTGCGCAGTATTATTATATGCAGGCCTGATGACCGTTACAAAACTGGTATTATACAATGCAAGGAAGAGGATGGTCTCGTTCGTAACGTTCTCATTTACAGGGGAGGCGTATTCCAAGGTTGGGGAATACTGAAGGGTCAGCGCCTGCTCCGAGAGAGGGATAAGCGATACTGAGAGCGCCTGGGTCGTATTTGACCTGCTTGTGTATCCTCCTACAAGCGGCTTCTTTGTTGCAGTTACATAATAGGTCTCCATGCCAGTGAACTCCGCAGGCAGATTTCCGCCTTGTGGCAGCGAAGGAAGCATTAGCACGGATGAATTACCAGTGGTGTTGCCTATCGCATAATATGCAGATGGTATTGTGGCATTCATGTACAACTGTGATGAAGCAGGAGGGGTGGCTATGCCTGCATATTCTATCAGTATTATTATTCCGACTATTGCAGTATAGAGCAGCTTTTTCTTGTCATCCTTATTCTCTGTTATTTTCATGAAGCCCATTGCTGCCATTATGGATATTGCTATCGTAACTATCATGTCGAATCTTCCCGGCTCCCTTATTATGTTAAGGTAAGGAACATGCAAATATAACGAATACAGGGTAGGTATCCCGGTAACATTGTTATATATCTGCACATACGGCCCCAGGGCAAGAAGCAGGTATATGGCAAATATTATTATCCAGAATATTGAATTTTTCAGTTGGTTGTTCTTGTAGTCGTAGAATATGCCTATTATCATCAGTATGAGTACGGAATAACCTATGTATGACACCCTTTCGCCTACGTTCATTGTGAATGATACGCCCTGGTATGTTAGCGAGTATATCTGGCTTGCATAGGATAGGGATATGCCGTTGAATAAGGGATTGTAATAACTTGGCAGGAAGAAGGAGAGGGCATTGTCGCTCCATTGGAGATTGTCATATAGTGCGGACTGCTGCGATGCTACTGAGAACGCAGATTTCAGATGGGGTGCCATAGCTATCAGGAACGGGGAGAAGAGAATGGCTATTGCTGCTACCATTATGCCGAGGTTTATCGCAGCCTGCTTCTTGTTAACTTCCTTTTTCTTTATTATCAGTAGCAGAATCACTGCGATTATCGCAAAGAGGAACAGCATTATCCCCTGTTCTATGTCTCCGACGAAAGTAAGCAGAAGGAAACTTATTGCGGCAAATATCGGGTATCTTTTCTTGCTCTCGAACATGCTCTTTATGAGAAAGAGTATGAAAAGGGGTACGAATTCTATGAGTGTCCAGTCAAGATGGCCCTGTGCCTGCGCTATGTGCATCGGACTGAATGCAAAGATAAGTCCTGCAATGAACGATGCATACTTGTTGCCGGTTACATAGTATGCCAGCATATACATGAATAGTCCTGACAGGGCGAAGGCGGTGAAGAACAGTATGTTGTAGGCGAAGGCGGAGCTTACCTGCTGCAGGGGCCAGGTAATGATACCTGCTAGAGGGCTCATAGTCTGGGTTACAAAGTTAGCCCCTACTGGATAGTATAGAAGGTGCGTAAAGTATGGGGATGTATGGAGGACAAATAGCGAATACGGCACCCACCAGAGATTGAACATGGACTGGAAGACGTCGCCATACCCTCTCGGCACTGCTGTCGTTATGTTGATTGTCAGGTACCAGAACAGCACAAGCGCTATGGCAAGATATATCAGGAACAGCTTATATTCAAACATATATCTCCTGAGCACTCCCTTTACATCCTTGTAATTAACCTCCATATGAACCAATAGGATTAAAGAACAATTTGCAGGATAAATTATAAAATCTTACTAAGATATTCTGCTGTGCAGCGTTTTTGCATTTCCAAAGGTATTTCATGCCGGATGAAGAGAAAGTGAAAGAGGAGCTTGGTGTTGGAGGAGAGACCGTTAAGAATTTCTCAGCCATGTTTACCGGAACGGTAGCAAGCATACTGGTAAGCCTTGTTATCTACATTTCCATCGCCAGGCTTCTGGGACCTTCCAACTATGGAGTGTATACGTTTGCATTCGGGTTTGGAAACCTTGCAGTAGGACTGCTTGGAGGTTTCGGCATAGGGAATTACCTTGTTAAGAACATAACAGAGGCAAGGACAATGCGCGAGGGCAGGCTTCTGGACAGTATCCTTGCCAGCGGGTATACGGTTATAATCACAATAACCGTTGTGCTTATGGTAATAGGCATACTTATTAGCGGCAGCATATCCGCCATATCTCTGAACAACAGCTCCGACTACCTGCTCCTTATAATAGCGGTTATTGCGATATTCTTCGGAACGCTTGAAGCTGTTTCGGAAAATGCCCTCGTAGGTTTCGGGAAATCGAATATCGCAGTCGCCACGATGATAGGCTCTGACTTTGTATGGCTTTTTGTAGGCATAGCCTTGATACTTCTGGGTTACGGAGTACTTGGAGCGCTGATAGGGCTGCTTCTGGACAACGTAGTCGGGTTTATAGTTGCATTTTATTTTGTGGTGAAGGAGAAGCACAGGTATGGCGCGATAGGCTTCAAGTTTGCTACTAAGCAGGAGTTATACGATACTGTGAAGTTTTCTGCGCCCATAGGGATGAAGAACCTTGTAAGCGTAGGCATATCCAACTTTGCAATTGTGCTTTTGGGGTTTTACGTTACGAAGAGCATACTTGGAGACTACGGGGTGGCGATGATGGGCTTCGCATTTGTCTCAGCCTTCTACGGAAATGTAACTCACGTGATGCTGCAGTCCTTCTCAAAAGCAAGGAAGTCGAAGGAGAAGTCGGAGCTCAATAAGACTTATGGACTTACTCTCAAGTATTCCCTGATGCTGGTTCTGCCCATTTTCGTATATATGATACTCTTTGCAAGGCAGGGCGTTTACCTTATCTTCTCGCACAGTTATGTCAATGCGCCCCTTTACCTCAGCTTGATGGTAATCGGGGTTTTCATAAATACAATATCCATATATCTGTCGACTCTCTTCATCTCTGAGAGCAAGACCGCCAAGGTCTTCAAGTATTCAGTAATATCTGCAATAGTCCAGTTTATTCTGCTTATACTGCTCGTCCCTTACGTTGTCCGTTATTTCGGGCCAGTCGAAGGCCCTATAGCAAGCATACTCTCCATATTCATAATAGGGAGCGCAGTTAACGACATGCTTTACATCGGAGGTACATGGAAGATGCTCTTATTCAGCATAAACAGGGCAAGAGTTTACAGGGTACTTTTTGCAAATGTGTTGCTTGGGGTCGTAACTGCCCTTGTGCTCCTGATAACAAACAGCACATGGATAATGTTTTTAGGGGCTGCCGTGCTGATATTTGCATATCCGATACTTTTGGCATTGCTGAAGATAGTTGACAGAGGAGACATAGAGAGGATAAGAGGATTTGCGCATATGCTTAAATTGATAGGCAGGCCGATAGTATGGTTCTTAAGATATACTAACTTTTTTATAATCAAGATATGGGGTAAAGATGCAATATAAAGAGTTTACAGTGGTGCTGCCGACTCTCAACGAGGGCAGAAATGTGGCGGAATTGGTCTCCAGACTTAAGAATAGGTACAGGGGGATAAGCGTGATTGTAGCTGACGACGGTTCGAAGGACAATACCAAGGAAGAAGCTATGCGCATGAACAAGAGGTATGGCAATGTAAAGGTCATGGACAGGAAGAGGCTTGGTAGGGACAGGGGACTTACGGCAAGTGTGATAGACGGGATAAGAGAGAGCAGGACCAGATATGTGATAATCATGGATGCTGACTTGCAGCACCCTTACCAGGTTGTCGGGAAGATAGCTGAGAGGCTTCTTGAAGGGGATAAGGTAGCTGTAGGCATAAGGGCAGAGGTTGAGAACTGGCCGTTTTACAGGAAATTCGTTTCGAAGAGCCTGATAATAATAGGGTATGCTGTGCTCTTCGTGCGCAGGGCCCAGTCCTGTGGGGATATCTTCTCCGGATTCTTCGGTGTAGACAGGGAATTTTTCATGAAGGTGTATTCAGGGAACAGGAGCAGGTTTGTAGGGAGGGGATTTAAAGTGCTCTTTGACCTGCTGAAGTGCGTAAAGAGGGACAGCGTACAGGTATCGGATGTGCCTTATGTATTCAGGAACAGAAAGTTCGGGGAATCGAAGGCAGGAGCCACGCAGGTTCTTGATCTGCTAAAATCATTTGCTAGCTGACCTGTTTGCAGCCTCTTTGACGAAGCTTACAAACAATGGTGCAGGGCTTTCCAGCCTTGATTTCAGCTCAGGATGCGACTGCGTGCCTATGCCGAAGCCATCCTTCCATTCTATAAACTCGACAAGGTCTTCCTTGGGATTTATACCTGCAATTACCAGGCCTTTGCTCTTCATGGCCTGCTTGTACTTGTTGTTGAATTCATACCTGTGCCTGTGCCTCTCTGTTATCTTCCTGTTCGAGTATGCATCATAGGAATAGGTATTTGGAGAGAGAATGCATTCGTATGCGCCGAGGCGCATCGTCCCTCCCTTGGTCCTTATTCCCCGCTGCCACTCTATGATATCTATCACTTTGTATTTTGTCTTTGGATTCATCTCTGTGGAATTTGCATTCTTCAGCCCGCATGCATTCCTCGCGTATTCAACAGCCATAAGCTGCATGCCTAGGCAGAGCCCGAGGAACGGCATCTGATTTTCCCTTGCATATTCTATTGCATTTATCATTCCTTCCGTGCCTCGCTTGCCGAATCCTCCAGGAACTATTATGCCATCGAGCCCTGAAAGGCGCTTTATGCTGTTCTTCTTCTCAAGGTCTGTCGATTCTATCCAGTCTATGTTTACACGCACATTGTTGAAAGCGCCTGCGTGTATAAGGGCTTCCCGCAGGCTTGCATAAGAGTCCTTAAGGTCGGTGTACTTGCCTACAATGCCTATGTCAACCTTGCCCTCCGGATTCCTAATCTTATCCGTCATGCTGTCCCATGCGTTAAGCTTCTTCCTGTTTATCCTGCCTGAAAGGCCCAGATCCTTTAGCAGGATTTTGTCCAGACCCTGATTCATGAAATGAAGCGGAAGGTGATATATGGTATAGTCATCTGAATCGTCTATCACCCTGTCAGGCTCTAGATTTGAGAAGAGTGAGATTTTTTCCTTTGCCTTTTTCTCAAGCGGAGCCTTTGATCTGCATATCACTACATTTGGAGAGATGCCTACCTGCTGCAGCTGCCTCAGCCCTATCTGCGTGGGTTTTGTCTTCTGCTCCCCCACGACATCGAGTGCAGGCACGTATGTAAGGCATACGAAGGTAACATCATGATTGGTTGCGAATTGCCTCATGGCCTCTATGAAGTAGCTGTTCTCTATGTCCCCTACCGTTCCTCCGACCTCTATTACAAGAACGTCCGGTTCCTTCTTCTCGTAGATGTTTTCTACATTACCTATTACCTCGTTGGTGAGGTGGGGGATTATCTGTACATCTTCTCCCAAGAAGCCTCCCTTCCTCTCCTTTGTTACAAGTTTTGAGAAGAGCTTGCCTCCCGTTATTGAAAGGTCCCCGGTAAGGTTCTTGTTCAGGAAGCGCTCGTAAAGGCCGAAGTCCATGTCGACCTCGCTTTTGTCATCAAGCACGAATACCTCTCCGTGCCTGTATGGATTCATTGTACCGCAGTCATAATTCAGGTATCCGTCGAACTTTACCGGCAGCACCTTAAGATCGTAAAAATCGAACATCTTCATTATCGCAGACGTTACCGCTCCCTTGCCCAGGCCGCTCATCAGCAGACCTAACACAACGATATATTTCGGGGGCATGATAGATTTGTCCTGGAAAATATTATATATACTCCGCAATGGAACGTTTTATTAAATTTCATAACTATAAGTCGGATGTGATTTTATGAACGTGAAGATAGGAGACGAAGCCCCGAAGAAGGTGAATGCTTTTCTTGAGATACCCAAGGGTTCGAACATAAAGTATGAGTATGATGAAAAGAATGAAGTGATAAAGGTTGACAGGATACTTCACACCTCTATGGTTTATCCTTACAATTATGGATTTATACCTGAGACTCTTGGAGAGGACGATGATCCTCTTGATATAATGGTGATAACTTCGAGCGCATTCGCACCTGGAACGATAGTGAAGGTTAAGCCAATAGGGGTCTTGCTGATGAAGGATGAGGAGGGCATAGACACTAAGGTAATGGCGGTGCCGGTTGAGAAGATAGATCCTTCTTCTAAGGGCATAAATGATATCAAGGACCTTGATGAACACACGAAAGAGATGATAGCGCACTTCTTCTCATACTACAAGAGCATAGAGCCTGGAAAGTGGGCCAAGACGGAAGGATGGAAGGGTGCAGAGGAGGCCCATAAGTTCATAGAGGAGGCGCTTGACAGGGCAGCTAAAGAAGAATGATCAGGACACGCTGAATGTCCCTGGCGGCAGATGCTGCATTATGTAGTCTATGTCATCGTAGCCTATTATCTTGGCTATGCGCTTTGCAGCATCTGATTTCTTGTCCTTGCCCGGTTTTATTATAGCTCTTTTCTTTACGTCCAAGGTTATTGCCGTGGGAACTGGACATACAATGAATGATTGGCCGGCTTCTTCCTCTTTTGTGAATGCGGCAAGCTCTAGCGCCAGGTTCTTGTGCCACTCCCTCTCCCCGGATAGCAGAAAGCTGCCTGTACCAAGGGAGCCCTTCTCCTTTGACTTTGAAACCTGATCCCTTTTTAATGCGTAGACGTTTATTGTGGATGCACCGCTCTCCCATGCTTTTGAGAAGGCTCCTGCGAAGGCTGCAGCCTCCTCCCTTACCTCCGGAGAGGCACTCTCCCCTTTTTTCAATATAGTTACTGAGGCGCCGAATATATCTGCATGGAAGAACAGGTCGCCGGTTTCGAAGTGCTTCGCGTTTATCTCCTCGTTCTGCTTTGCGCTCCTTCCCCCGATGACCATGGAGCCATCGCTTGCGAAGAACCAGTTGAATCTCTCGTACCACTTCTGCTCACGCTTCTCCTTGAGCTCTTTTTTCTTTACGCTTTTCTCTGTGTGCATCTTCCGCTCTTCCATTTCGCTTATGGCTGCCAGAGCTCCCTCGGCCTTCCTCTTGGCTACCTTTGACATCTTGTAGTACCTGTCTGCATTCTGCTGTGCGGACTTGGTAAAGTCTATCTCTATTTTCATGAGCATCTGCTAGATAGATTACAGAATAAGAAGGTTTATTATCTCAGCTATTATGAATCCGAGTGTCCCCAGTATTATTACGCCTATCAGCACTACCTTCAATGTTCTTTTGAAGGTGTTTGCGTCCGGCTTGTAGCTTACGCTGATTATGTGCTTCGAATCTGCATAGAATCTCTTTAGTCTAGGAATTGGATTAAGATTTATCTTCATGCAATCAGTTACTCATCAAATATCTGGTCTAGGTCTATATCCTCAGTAGCCCCCACCCTCTCCTTTATGCCGGTTTCGGTATACTCGGCAAACTCCACTCCGCCAAGGACTACCATTATCTTAAGTGAGCTCTTCTGCATCATGGGCTCTATCCTCGCCCCCCACTTGAGCATCGCATCAGGGCTTATCCTGCTCGATACCTCCTGGAAGATCCTCTCGGCCTCCCTCAGTGTGAGGTCCTCCCCGCCTATTATGTTGACAAGGGCCTTCTTTGCTGTTGAAGTATCTACGTCAAGCAGAGGGCTCTTCAGTGTATTGTCAAGCGCTATCTTTGTCCTGTCGCTCTGGTGCGCAACATTCGCCTCGCCCATGCCTATCACAGCATATCCTGAATCCTTGAGCACGCTCCTCAGGTCTGCAAAATCGAGATTCACCATTCCGGGCTTGGTCACCATCTCTATTATGCCCTTGGTTGCATTTGAGAGCACTTCATCGCTTATCTTGAATGCCATGTTTAGCGGCAAATCAGGAGCGACTGCGAGCAGTTTGTCGTTAGGTATTATTATCGTCGTGTCGGTGGCTCTTTTCAGCCTCGCGAGCCCTTCCAGAGCGTTGCGCATCCTTATCTTGCCTTCACTTCCGAATGGCAGTGTGGCTATTGCAACGGTAAGTGCGCCTGCCTCTTTAGCCTCGTGCGCTATTATAGGTATTGAACCTGTTCCTGTGCCTCCTCCGAGGCCGCAGGTTATGAA
This sequence comes from Microcaldota archaeon, assembly GCA_027365175.1. GTDB lineage: Archaea > Micrarchaeota > Micrarchaeia > Micrarchaeales > CABMGC01 > JAKAUU01. Next base: position 28,891 of record DAHXNY010000001.1, read on the forward strand.
TACCAATTGTGCGTCTCCCAGAAGATGCCTTATGTCCTCCTTTGATTCTATGGCGGATTCCTCTCCGACCTTAGGGTCGCTGCCTGCCCCCAATCCCTTGGTTATCTTTTTTCCGAGAAGCACCTTCCTGTGCGCCTTTGTCCTTGCGAGGTGAGGAGCATCCGTGTTCATCGCTATTACCGTGGCGCCTTCTATCTGCAGCTCCGTCATCCTTGTTGCAGTATTCGATCCGCTCCCTCCTGCTCCTACCACGTATACCTTTGGCTTCGCTGATTCTATGAATTTAAGAAGTTCTTCGTCATCAGGTGAGATTGTTTGTTCTGGCATATTATTACCGGTTGTTAATCTAGTCGCTTTATTGTATATATCTAAAAAGTAATAAAAATGTGTGCTGTTCCTGCAGGCATCTGCACGATAAAGTTATTAAAGAAGAATCGTATCTGATATGTAGCTGTTTTCATGGACATTGAGACAAAAATGGAAGTGATGAAAGGTTTTGCGCAGGAGATAATCACGGTAGACGACCTGAGGAGCCTTTTCGAGACGAATAATCACCCAATAGCATATGACGGTTTTGAGCCTTCAGGCATGGTTCCGATACACTCTGGATTGTACAGGGCCAAAACGATAAATAAGATGCTTGGAATAGGCATAAGGTTCAACCTGTACGTTGCCGATTATTTCGCATTCATAAACAACAAGATGGGAGGAAATCTTGAGCATATAAGAGATGTAGGAAACTATTTTGTCGAGGCTTGGAAGGGTGCAGGGATAGATATAAGCAAGATAAATGTGATCTGGGCGAAGGACCTTATGGATGATTTTTCTTATTGGGACAGATTCATAAAGGTAGGGAGGGCTTTCTCGCTTGACAGGGCTAAGCGCGCCATAACCATAATGGGGAGGAAGGAGGGCGATTCCCTTGATGCCGCACAGCTCTTCTATCCTGCAATGCAGGTAACTGACGTATTCCAGATGGATATAGACATATGCCAATTAGGCCTTGATCAGAGAAAGGCAAGTATACTCGCACGCGAGGTTGCACAGAAGTACAAATGGAAGGTGCCAGTAGTAGTCAGCCATCCTTACATATTGGGGCTGAAAGGCAAACCCCAGGAGCTTAAGACCCAGGATGAGGCTGAGCTTATGCAGTATAAGATGTCCAAGTCGGATCCCAAGTCATCCATACTCATTCACGATACTTACGAAGAGATTAAGGAAAAGGTGGGCCATGCATACTGCCCAGAGAAGGTTATAGACGGCAATCCGATGTTCAATTATCTTGAACTCATCATACTGGATGATTTCTCAAAGCCGATAACCATAGACAGGCCTCAGAAATTCGGCGGGGCTATAGAGGCCAAGGACTATGAGGAGCTAAAGCGCATGTACAAAGAAGGCAAGATACACCCGGTGGACCTTAAGGCCTTTGTGGCTGATGAGCTTGAGAGGATGATAAAGCCTGTAAGGGAGCACTTTGAGAAGGATAAGCGGGCTAAAGAGCTTTACGAAAGGGTAAAGGGCTACAGCATTACCAGATGATCGAAATCTGATAATCAATCATACTGACTGGTTGCTCTTCACATAGTATAACACTGCCCTGAATGGATATGCATATCCGGTTATTGCCGAGGAATAGTTCTGGCTTGTATTAGGATAAAGCACTGTCTGCCAGCCTGGGCATTGATTTAGAGGATCTGGAGTGTAATTAAGTGATCCTACCTTTGCATACTTTGTCAGTACCACATATGAACCCTCAGGTATGCCCGTACAGTTTTGTATGTTGTCAAGGCCTCTGAGTCTGCTGAGATTGTCGAATCGCATGTAAACCCCTATGTTTGAGAACATCTGCGTGTATGCTGCCGGATAGTATATGACAGTGGTATTCGGCAGTGTGTTAAGGTAGTTTGATATCGCAAATGTGTCGTATCTTGAAAGTGACATCGCTTCGTACTGTGTGAAATTTATCTGGAGTGAAGTGATTGTAAGGAATAGTATGACAAGCGCTGCGATTATTGCAGAGTAAGGGATTGTTTTCAATTTTATCTTTGATGCACCTTTGCTTCCCAATAGACGGAGCTGCTGCTTGCTTGCCTCCGCCCATCTTATCAACGCCATGGCTATTATTATCGCAGTAGGTACAGCTATCAGAGTAAGGAACCTTGGCAGCCTGTGTGTGAGCAGATACTCGAATGGGATAAGACTGAAGTGCATAGGTCCGAACTCAAGATAGAGGAGGCCTGCGAGGAACCAGAACAACGCGAAATAAGCGCGTTTTTCTTTTCTTAATATTAGGTATAGTGCAGAGAGAATGAGTGCATAGAAGAAAAAGCCCACTATGTTGAAATCGGTCACGTATATCTGGCTCCATATTGAGAGTGGATTGAAATTCAGTCTTGATATGTTGCTCGATACTATTTGCATTATATTATAAGGGAGCATCCATTGCGGATAGAAACTGAGGTTCTGGTTTGCGGAGCCTATTGTCGTATACTGTCCGTTCTTCATCACTCCTATCGCGCTGAAATAGTTTGAATTTGTAGTATAGGTTATCAGAGGATGTCCGGAATTAACGTAATTGAACGCCATTAATGCTATGCCTATTGCTAAAATTCCGTAGATAAGATAGAGGGATGTCATGTTTACCGTTATCTTCTTCCTGAACAGCTCTACCAGCAGATACAGAATTGCAATCGGAATTACTATGAAGCCTTCTGGAGTTACCAGCGGGGATGCTGTCATGAATATGCCTGCAGCGAAGTACCAGAATCTGGAAGACCTCCTCTGCGCGTAGAGTATAGACAGCATTGCCATGGTGGTCATGAACATCATAGGTATGTTGTCGCTCACCGTGGGTGCAAGTATTGCGGTTAACGGAAATATTGATAATAAGAAAGCAGATAGAAGCCCTACTTTTTCATCGTATAGCTCCTTTCCTATATAAAACGCTGCGACTACACTGCCGACAAAACAGAGTATGTCCCAGATGCTATCCGTGAACAGGCTGACTCCGAATAGCTTGTAGAAAACGGCTATCGGAAAAATCATTAAGAGCCTTACACTGAAGATGTATGAGCTCTGTGTGAAGTTTCCGGTAGCTGCACCGTATGCAAGGGACAGATAAGTAGGGTCATCCCCATAAGCGGACGGGCCTATTACGAATACTAAAGAGTATATAAGTGCAAACGCCGCTATTGCAATCAGTGCAATCTTATAATTTCTTGATAGTTTTTTGCTTTTGGGCTTGCGTTCGGTTCCTTTGGGTTTTCTTTGCGCAGCTTTTTTGCCATTATTACGTTTAGCCAAGCTATCAACACCCTATAATTAACATTTATCCTTCCTGTTTTGCATTTATATTTGTTAGTGCTCCGGTTGCTGATGAAAAATAGCATGCTTAATAAATGTGCATAGTATAGATTTAGGTTGTGCCAGGGTGGCAGAATCTGGTAACGCGCTGGTCTTGAGTTTGCTCAAGAGCTGATTACAAATGATGCAAAAAGCAAACCAGTTCCCTTCGGGGATTTAGGGCTCGAATCCCTACCCTGGCGAATTATTTTAAGTTAAGAAGACCTGCCTTTACGCATATTTACATTTGGGCTTAATTTCCTAGTAAGTTTGTCTTTAGTTTTTCATTCTCTGCTGCTTCTACAAGACGCTTATCTGCAGAGACAAAAATGTCTGCATTCTCTTTTTTTGCAGTCGTTATCTGCAGTGCATCGGCGATGTAGATGTGGTGTTTGATAACGTTGATTATAGAATCCTGCAGAATTGAGTTATTAAGATCGCTTATTTCTATTGCTTGAAGTCTAGACAAATCCCTAAATTCATCAAGCATTAGTTCCATGAGTTTTAGAGTATCCTGCTCTTTTGTCCTTCTTGAAAATTTGTCAAAAACGGTAGCTGCTTCTCCAATGTTCCAGTATGATATGATTATGACGTTCTCGCTATCCAACGCCCCGTTGAATATAACATCAACCGGCTCGCTCCCGGGCTCTGCAATGTACCTTTTTACTAAAGCACTCGTATCTAAGTAGTATCTCATATACGACTCGCCCGCATCTCTTTTATAGCTGAAGATGAGTTGAAACCTTCCGGTGCCCTAGGCCTTCGCTTTTTAATTTCTATAGAAGACATCCTGCGTAGTTTTATGCCTAGTTTTGATGCAAGAGAATTTATTTGGAACTCACTCAGGTGCCCTTCAAGCGCCTCTTCGAGCACTTCGCTCATGGTCTTGCCACTTAGTGCAAGAGAAGATTTTGCTTTCCTAACAGTATCTTCATCTACGGAGAGTGTTACATTCCGCTTTTTTGGGGTATCCATAAAATACACGTGTGTAATTATATACGTATATACGTATATACTTATAAATATTGTGTAGGGTATAGTAAAGAGTAATTCCTAATATCTGCGTAAGATATCAGAATATATAGGGTGTGAAATACACTTTATATGAACTTTTGCAGGAAGGATTGCTAAAGAATCTTAGAGGCTTTGCAAAGGCTGCAGCAGGCAATCTTTAGAGGGACGGAATTTTGCTTTCGCATCCTACAGGTTATGGGATGCAGGTATCTTTAGATTCAGAAGTGGCAAAAGAAATAAAGAACCTTTTAGGTTTATCATGAGGGTAGTCCTTTGATATCTGCTTGGAGTCGTGGATAGGTTAGCTGCCCGGAGAATTTTTATCATATATGCTGCGTCTGGCATCTGCGCATGTGTCATGCTATATTGTAGTTGTTCCTTATTTTAGATACTTCCTTATGTATGAAAGATGTTGCACCGTACCATACGCCTTCCGATACCAGAAATACTATCGCATCCAGTGCAAGTAAATATTGATTCTGGGTTGCAAAATATATTGCCAGCAGCACAATTACTGGAAGGAAGATTATCAGATCTGTTGAGACAAGCCTGATGGTGCTGTTGCTCAGGAGAAGCCATCCGTAGCCGATTGCGTTGCTCCTGTTGTTTTTTGTATCTGCCAGGAAATATGGGAGCATAGACTGGTTTATTGACGTCAGATATAGGATTGCACCGATTATAAGGGCCGCGGAACCTATCCTGTTCGTAAAGACTGCCGTGAAGGTTAATGCTATTCCTGCAATGAACAGGGCATATCCCAAAGGCTGCACTGTTGACAGACTACCTGCAATTGCTTTTAATGTTCCCGGATATTTCATCTTGGCAATACGGGATTTGTAGAAACTTGAAAGCGGAGCGGAGATGAATATAAAATACAAAAAGAATCCAACAATGGTCTCGAGAGTAAGCGTTGTTTGTGAAAAGAATGACGCTGCATTGAATGGTCCGTTAAGCGCGGCTCCTGGAAGTGTTGCGATTAAATAAATGGTTATTGAAACAACAACGGCATCGGGTATGCTCAAGAGTGAATATCGGGTGTTTTTTGAAAATGCAGCAACGCCGCTTCTTATTGCCTCTGGTACACTAAACTTTCCCGGAGTGGAGTACATCATGTCCCCGTCTATAGTCTCACTGGGGACGTGTCTTTCCACTTTGGCGTTTTCCTTTGCACTGATAGGCATCATTTCAGCTCATAGACTATAGGTTATGCAAATGCGCTTACTGGGTTAGGTCTCCGCTTACCTTGCTGCTCTTTAGCTGCATTACCACTGTAGGGTCTATATTTGCTTTTGTAGCTCCAGGCCTGCGTTTCACTGCAGTGCCTACGGCAGTTATCTCCATCTCGGTTCCTCCGCTTCCATAGCCCCTTATATCGAGTTTTACCCCTACAACACCGTCTGCACCAAGCTTCTCAGCCTCTGCCTTCATGCGCCCCAACGCCATCTCTCGTGCGTTGTACATTATCTCAGTGAACTGAGGTATCTCTCCTTTTGTCATTCCTTTGAAGCCTCCTGCAATGCCCCCTACAACCCCCATACTGTACACCGTGTTGCCTAGCACAATTGCTATTGGCTCGTATCCCATATTGTCAAGAAGCCAGAAATCGCTCGTTGACAAATCGCTAGTGAATGCCATTTTATCACTGGGGCATACTCTCCGTTAATAATTAAATACGCATGCATTGCATGTGACGTGTTTGTTGAACCAGTGTAAATCAGGCAAGTATTTCTTTAAGCACAACTGGCAGCTGTGTCACATCGTCTTCGTCTGTGAAATGTCCTCTGCTCTCTTCCAGGATAAGCTTTGCTCCGAGCCTGCTCGCAAAGTCCTTTGCGTTTTCTGCAGGAACCTTCGGATCGTCATCTGAATATATGACAGTGAAGCTTCTGCAGTGCCTCTTTGCACCTTCCCAGTCTATTGGAGTCTCCATCCACTGCCTTGCGATTTCCATGTTTCCTTCGCTGATGTTGGTCAGTTTTGTCCATGGGGCTACAAGGACGACCTTGCCTATCGTTTCATTATCCTGCAATGATGATAGATACCTTACTATTGCCTGGCACCCTACGCTATGGCCTATAATAATTGTCTCTGCGTCTGGCGATGTTATAAGAGTGTGGATCGTGCTTGTCCAATCTGCGATGGCAGGGGTGTTTGGGTTTGGCATGTCGGGTGCTGTTGCTGTTATTCCTTTTTCCTCAAGCTCCTCCCTTAGCCATGGCACCCAGTCGCTGGTGGAATCTCCGCCCCATCTGTGTATTATGTATGCACGTTTCATTCCATCTCCTCATGGTTCTCCCATGTCTGCGTATTCGATTTGCGCCTTCTGGGCCTGTATATATACTCATGCCCCCACGGATCCTTCACTTTTAGCTTGTAAGGCCTTACCTTGGTATACTTTGAGAGTGCGAATTCGTCCTTTGTAGGCTCAGTGTCGAGCATGGGGCCCTGCTTGGGTTGATACTTCGGCTCCTTGTCCACCTTGACTATCGTTATGCATGATACAGGACATTCGGTAGGGCAGATCATGCATCCGGTGCACCGGTTCACCTGTATAGGGTATTCAGTCATGTCCTCTGTTGGCGTGCTGTCTTTAAGCGTGTCTTCAAGCTTCTTATGCCTCGGCCGTGTGAAATCGAGGGCGTTTACAGGACAGGAATCTCCGCATGCTCCGCACTGTATGCAGCTGTTGTCATCAAAGGTAAATTTGAATGGCATATTGACCTACTTCTGGACCTGCGCCTGTGGCGTTGGGATATCAGTCTCCTTTACAATAGGTTTCGCTTTTGGCTCTATCTTTCTATCGAATATACCTCCTTCAAACGAGTATAGTATAGCGATAAGACCGCAGATCCCAAGTATGACTGCAGATATGTAGAACGTATATATGGATAGGGCAGGGTTGGTTTGTGTATTGAAATAGTGGTAGGCGAATCCCCATATGTTGCTTGTGCTTGCAGAGACTGTCGGCGGAAGTTTAGCTAGCTGTACTGCGCTTTCTGTTACAAATATTGTCCCGCTAAGATAAAGCACCGAGCCGACTATTACAAGTATTGAGACTATGCTGTTGTAGAATGGGTCATCCTCCGTATCTTTTACAAGCATTATTACAAGGGCGATCGCAAACATGTCTATTGCAAGAGGCATGAACGGCACTGCTATCGGAAAGTCCTGATATATGCCTGGCCAGAAGAGCATTACTCCTAGGAATACTACAAGGAATATGCTGGCGTCTCTCAGTATCACGTAGATAAGCCACCATATATCTGCTGCAAACCTCAGTGTGAACTTCCTCAGTATCCTTATGAAGTATCTGCGCGCTATCTGGATCGATAATGCAAGAACGGTAAGCATCGTGAGTACCACTACAAGAGTGTTCTCGGTGTATACTGATCCTGCCGTAACATAATTGCCTACTATCACAGTAGAGTTCATCGCGGCTTGCAAGAGAAGATTAAACAAGTTATTACCCAACAATAACTTGTTGTTAAACTTTTATTAATATTGGTTTGGAGTCAGGAAGAGTTAGGTACCGGGCTATAATAGGATTCTGCCTGCAGATGCTGCTTATCCCTTAAGTTTTACCCTGTGCTGCTGGGTAGCAGGCTGCTGCACCAGCTCCATCAGCTTAAGATTGATTTCTGGTGCAAACGCCTGCCTGTTTATCTCTTCGAACAGTTCAGTAGCCTTAGTTCGCGTCTTGTCTGTAGAGAATATTGTGATGTCCTTAACTCCAAGGGCCTTTGGAACAAGGCCGATGTCAGAAAGCATGTTGTCCTTGCCAGTATACTGTATGAAATATACGTTGTTTGTATCAGTGTGCAATATAGACGCCAGTTCTGAATAGTTGGTGTGCGACCTTTCAGGAGAGTCCAGTATTATTGCGGCCTTTCTTTCGCCGTTAGGATGTGGCACATGCAGTACGTCCAGACTGTCAGCCATGACCTTAGTATTAGGGGATATCGAGGCGATGATCTCGGTCAGCGATTTTTGTTGCACGGCCAGGTTTTCCTTGCATAGGTCATCTGGATTTTTTGCAACATACTTCATTGCCGTAATGTCCCTTTCCCGGTCTTTTTCTGCGTTGCCCTGCTTCCTGTTAGCTATGTCCTTCATGGCTCCGCAGTCATTGTGCACTGCTACTCTTGCTTCATGAATATCATAATGGGAAAACACTTCCCTGATTGAATCTTGCAGGTTACTTACGTCTCCTCCAGCATTTCTTAGTACGATTGTTGGCACGCCGGTATTTGACCTTCCGTTTTGTGTACGTGCCTCTAGAGCCTCGTTGAGCCGCCTGTCCATGCAGGTTATGATAAGATTCGCTATTTCTTTTGGTTTTTCTTCCATGATAAGACCTAAGCGTAAGCAATAACAAAACACTCAATCTAATTTAGGATTAATTTTCATGCGCTTCTTTTATGTTTTAAAACAAGATAATGTAGTGCACAGCATGGTATTTAAATCTAACTAAATTTATGGCTTTGTGCCTTTGGCTTATCTTGCACCAGGAGGCAGGCGCTTACGCCTGAGGTCTGAACTTTAAATCATTCTGAATGCAAAACCTAAAATTATGGGTAAGCGCGGTTAATAGTCCTTGGAAATGGTATTGCATCGCGTATGTGGTCAAGGTTAAGAAGCCACTTGATTACGCGTTCCGCCCCTAGCCCGAATCCCGCATGCGGCACGCTTCCGTACCTTCTCAGATCCAGCCACCACTGGTAGTTCTCCAGCGCTATCTTTATCTGTTTCTGCTTCTCAACCTCGGCTATCCTCTCCTTCAGCTCATCCATCTGCCATATGCGCTCGCTGCCGCCTATTATCTCTCCCTGGCCCTTAGGTGCCTGAAGGTCGGCACAGAGGACGGTCCTTTCGTCTTTGGGATTTACCGGCATGTAGAAAGGCTTTATCTCCTTAGGCCATAAGGTCACGAATACCGGTTTTTCCTCGTCTTCCGTTAGCAGTCTTTCATCTTCGACTCCCAGGTCGTCGCCCCATTTCTTGTCCGCCCCTTTTTCATTGAGCACCTCCAAGGCCTTCTCATACGTTATCCTCTTGAATGGAGGTTTGATCTTAAGTAGGGTCTGTGGATCTACATTGAAATTCTTCAGGAGGTCTGCGTTGTTCTTTGCAAGCATGATTGCAGTGTTGCTTACAAGCCTCTCCTGGAGCTTCATGTTCATATCATTGTCATAGTAAGTCATCTCCGGCTCAAGGTGCCAGTACTCCGCCAGATGCTTTATCGTCCTTGATTTTTCCGCCCTGTACGATGGCGCAAACGAATAGACCTTCTCCAGAGAGAATGCCATGACCTCGGAATAGAACTGTGATGATTCTGTCAGATATGCTTTCTGCCCGAAGTAATCCACTTCGAAAAGATCTGCTCCGGTCTCTCCTCCGGCCTTGGTAAGCAATGGAGGAGTTATCTCATAGAAGCCCCTGCTGTCAAGGAATTTCCTCAGATACCTGAATATGTATGCCCTTGCCTTCATTATGTCGCGCATCCTCTGGCTCCTCAGCCATAGGTGCCTGTTGTCAAGGAGAAGCTCTGCGCTCTGATACTCCGTTATAGGGAATGGTTCTGAGCTGCCTACTATCTTTACAGAGTCTGCCTCAAGCTCATATCCGGTAGGTGCACGCGGTTCCTTCTTTACTGTCCCCGATACAAGTATGCTTGATTCTATGGCTGCTGCAACTGCGGCATCCCACTCCTTTTGTTTTAGCATCGCCTTTTTTACTGAGGCTTGGATGGTACCTGTCCTGTCCCTTATAACTATGAACATTATGGCTCCGCCTTCCCTCTTCCTGTGTATCCATCCCCTGACTTGTACTCTCTTCCCTACATTCGGATCTGCTTCCTCTATGGACATTAACTTTGGCATCTGAAACACGATTTAATCTTATGTGCGGATAGGCTAATATTCTTTTGGGAAGAGTTATAATTATGCCTGGGGAGGACTACGAGAATCTGAAGAAGTATAACGACATATACCTAGAGATAATAATGCGCTACAAGGACCATATAGAGGAATCGGAAAGGCTGAATGTTTCAGACCTTCCGAAACTTGTGACTCCTGAGAATGCCACCATATCTGCATTGTGCGATTCGATAAGGGCTAGTTTCAATAACTACTCGTATGATAGGGATTTTGCAAAGGCGGCAGTATCAGCCTTCAAGTATGTGAATGACAAGATAACTAGCGTATCCCTGCCAATACAGTTTTGGCAGAGTCCTGAAGAAACATTGAAGAGAGGAGCTGGTGACTCTTTCGACAAGGTTGTACTTCTCTGCAGCATGCTCATAAATCTGGGAGCTGCAGATGCAAAGATAGTGGTTGCCGTTTCCGGAGATAGACAGAGGTTCTTCGTATGCTTAAAGAGTGATAACGGAGTTGCCGTTTTTGACATAAAAGGAGTCATGAAGGAATATCAGGATATCAAGAGTGCGCTTTCTGAATTGAACTTCTCAGAATCAGACGGGTCTGAGGCTTATGAGTTCAACAATGTGCTGTATAATGACATTTTATGAGCGTCTGGACATCTTCTTCCTTGCTGCCTTCTTGAGCTTTGACTGCTTTCTCATCCTGTAGTGCTTTCCTACCTTTCTCTTCTTTTTGCTTACTGTTTTCTGCATAATAACCAGAATAAATTCACAGCCAGCTATTTATATCCTTTTGCCTCTTCTCCTTCTTTGCTGTTGAGAGCAGTTCTGCCATCTTATCCACCCTCTCTTCTGAAAAGCCGTGTTCGCTGCACATGAACGCCATAAGCCCTTCCTTATCCAGAGTTGCGTCTGTGAGAAGTTTGTGGAATTCGTTGCCGCTGATCTTTTTAACATCAGGCTGCAGGAATATCTTCTCTACCTCTTCAGCATCGTCTATGGATGTGTCGTACTTTGACTTGATAGCATTCTGGACGTCTTCCAGAGTATGCGACTCCTTTGTTATCTTCAATGCTGTTTTCGGCCCTACTCCTTTTATGCCGTCATTGAAGTCCGTGCCTATCATCATGCCTGCCCATACGAGCTGTTTTCGGCTTATCCCGAACTTTGAGAGAAGGTCCTTGAGCAGTATCTTCTCAGGCTTTACATTTATGAAAACATTCTTTCCGGGAAGCTTCCTCCTGCCTGTTATTGTTACATTTCTTATTACAATCTCCGCCCCGAAAAGAAAGGAGTCGTAATCCTGGCTTGCGGACGCGTACGCCAATCCGTTCTCTACGAGGTATGCAGCCTGGGCCTCCCCCTCGCCTGGAGCCTGTATAAAAGGCATGCCCATGTATCCTAGAAGCTCCTTCGCGCTGCTTACTACCTCCTTGGTTATCCTGGTGCTTGCCATCGCATGCGTCCTTGCCTCTTCAAGCATGCCCTTTTCCTGTGCGCTCTTCCACTCCTCCATCGCCTTCTCCCTCCTGCTTATCCTTGCAGCTATCGTCTTGCTCTTAAGGGTCGGAGGTATTCCGTCAAACACGAAGACAGGTATTGCGCCATAGTTGAGAAGGTTTGTTGTCCTGTAGAGCAGCCCTGACAAATGGCTTGTTACCCTTCCTTTTGAATCAGTGAGCGGAGTACCGTCAGGCTGCCTTATTATTGATAGGAATTGGTAGATGGTGTTGTATGCATCTATTGCAATCACTTTGTCCTTCAGCTCATCGAACGATAGCTCCTGCTTCACTTCGCTTACAAGCTTGCTTATATCTACAGCTATCTACTCACCGCCCTTTTTCTTTGATTCCTTCTTTATAGCGGCATCCCAAAGAGTGAGTGGTTCGTTCTCCCCGAAAGTGCGCTTGTTCTCCTCGCTCTTGGAGTCGGTCTCAAGCTTTATGCCTAGGAGTTTCTCGAGCTTTTTCGCCACTCTTTCCTCAGGCATTAGCTGGTTCCTCTCTATCCTTGCGATAAGGCTCTCTTTTTCATTTATTCTTATTGCAAGCTCCTTGTTCGTAAGGCCTGCTTTCTCCCTTGCATTCTTTATTATGCTACCGTAATCATTCGTTATCTCATTGGCTTCTTCGGAAAATGCATGCTTTATTACCCTTGGTTCCTGCTTGGCATTTTTGTTTGGGGAGTGGTCGATTATTTCTATCGGCGTCATCCCTTTAGCGCATCTCTCGCATACGTGCAGCTGCGCCTCTTCTACCTCCACGATGTATTCCTTGTCTGTTTTTCTTCCGCATATGTCGCATTCCTGCATGTTCCCACTGCTAACATGTTTATTCTCAGGTATAATAATTTATCCATTATGTAAGGATCAGCAGCATCAGATTGCCAAAGAGAAGCGAGATGACAACACCGAAAAATATGAAGAGTGCGAATGGCACAGAATCCCTATACACAGGTAGCTTTTTCTTGGCATCCCTTATATCAGATAGCAGCTTCTTTGTTACCAGTCTGTCGAATCTCTTTGAGATCTTGGTGAAGTACTCTATGTCCTTCTTATCCATCAGGTTTGTTGCTATCATATCTCCCTGCTCCAGTGATGAAGGAAGCACCATCTCCACCATTCCTGAGTATATGCTGCTCTCATAGATTATTATGAAGAATGAGGCTATCCCTATTACGCCAAGCACTATTATGCCAGTAAGCCTTATGTATGATATCGCATACATTATTGCTATGAGTATAGTATATGAAAATAGAAGAACTATCCCGGAAGTGATTCTTTTTCTGTCTATTTTTGGCTTCTTTGCTGATCTGCCAAGGTAGTATATCGGTATATATATAGATACAGTGTATCCAGCTGCCAGCAGGACCGAAATTATGAATGGTATTGGAATTTGGACCTCTGAATAAAGCATCGGATTAGGCTGTATAGGAAGTATCAGGGATATCGCTACGAATTCCAAGAAATCTCCGCCTCCCAGGAACCCTTTCTTGTAAAGCATGTAGCCTGGAATCGCCACTATCACCGCTATCACAATGCTGTACAGGATAGTGCTATACCCGTAGGTAAGGGTTATCACAAATGCCACTGCTACAGTCAGGTATACGAATGTGTTAGGTATGTTCCTTTTGTTAAGAACATCGAATAACGCGTATATCGCAGTTATTGCTATTAGAACTGCAGATACCAACAATTGATTTAACATATTGCTCTTCAGAATATTTGCATAAGTGCTTATATATTTCTTGTTGCTTTGCAATCAACGCTGCAGCTTTAGAAAGGCATGTTCGAAAAGATGGCAGCTCCACTCGTAAACAGTATGGGCTTCCTCTGCCTTCATACAATCACTGCATCCTGCAAAGGATGTGTTTACCGGCTCTCAGCTCTTCGAGAACTGGCTCATTTTGAGGTCTTATGCCCTATTCCCGAGTGCGACTTGCCCTATGTACGAGAGAGACTCTTTCGCCAGGTTTGTAGAAAAGGTTTAAGAATCTGATTGCAGACCTTTATTTACGTGTAAGTATGGCTGCGAAGTGGACACATTCTCTAATCACCTGTTTCTGGTCATTCGTAGTCATAGGGATAGACGCTTACAATACGAAGCCTATGTACCTGCTGTGCAATAAGGCTTCAACTCTTGCGTAAGAGCGTAATAATCTTTTTGGGTGTTGTGCTCTTATGCAAGTGTTAACTACTATTGTAAATTCTAAATCTTCCGGAATTAGCCTTAGTGAAAAGAAGCTGGTTCTGGTGTATGAGATAGGATTGCACCTTATTCCTACAGCTACGGAGTTCGTCAGTTATGTTGCTGCAAAGCATGGATTTTCTGAGAGCGGGGTATGGTATATGCTGAAATCACTTAAGAGGGTTGGGGTAGTGGACTTCACGGAGAAGGGAGAGGAGCAGAGACCTTTGACATTGACAGATACCGGGATGGTATTGATGAGGACTGTCCCGAGATATGGCAACGTGTCTTCGATGCAGAGCATGCGCAATGACAGGAGCTTCTCCCTCTCCTGAAGCATTCATATCTGAAGAGCTTCCAGGATTCTGCGTATGTTGGAGTCTGCAGAATTCTTAGTATAATCGTTTGCCAGCACCATGTCCGGGATTATATCGTCAGAGCTGGTCTCGGTTACATCGTTAAGTTCCTTTTCTGTAGGATCCTTCCCGTATTTTGACCTGTACACGCCTCTTCTGTAGACATCGTCAGACTCTATCTTGATAACCAGAAGGTCGAAATTCTCCTTTAGCAGGTCTACCTCCTCCTTGAATCTCACGTCGTCTATTATGAATGGCATCTTCCCTTCCTTCTTCACGTGATATATGAGATACTTGATCCATACGTCTTCGTCTATATCGCGCATCTTCCCTGCTATCTTTTGAAGCAGGTCGCGGTCCTTATCCCTCATCCCGAAAAGCTCCGCTGCCAGCTCCTTTATCTTGGATGATATGTGGACTACGTTGGAATTTATCCCTTTGTCGATCAGATCCTGCCTTAGTAGCGAGGCATAGTAGCTCTTGCCTACTGCCATTTTGCCTACAAACGCTACATTCTTCATGCTATCAATGTATTTTTGATCCTGGAATCAGTCTCTTGTCTGGTGTCAATAGGGCTATCTTTTTGCTGTCTTCTGCTGCAAGCAGCATGCCGTTCGATTCCGCTCCTGCTATCTTCTTTGGCTCCAGGTTTACTATGCATATGACATATTTGTCTATAAGCTCCTCTTTTGAGTAGAATTCCCTTATGCCTGCGACTATCCTCCTCTCCCCTATTTCAGGACCCAGGTAGACTCGCAGTTTGTACATCGGCTTCCTCGCTTTTGAGTGTTCCTCAACGCTTACTATCCTGCCCACCCTTAGGTCAACTTTAAGGAAATCTTCTATCTTTATCACAGAATCGATAGAGATTTAAGCAGGGATTATTTATATTCCTATATGCGGGCGTTCATAGCTGCAGATATTCCTGAGCATGTAAGGGAGATGCTTGCAGAAGCGGCGCTATCACTTGGCCTTTCTGGAGTAAGAACCGTGGATAAAGATAATATGCATTTCACACTGGCCTTCCTAGACGAATTGGAAAACGATAGAATAGATAAGGTCAAGAGTGCTATCGATAGGGTTCGCTTCCGAGGATTTGATGTAGACATTAAAGGGATGGGTCATTTTGGCAATCCTGGTGCCATATACTCGGCAGTTGCTTCCGGGGCAGGTAAGATAATTGAGCTCGCAAACTCCCAGCGTGCCGAATTGGCAGCTTCTGGTATTTATTTTGATAAAAAGGATTTTGTTCCGCACGTAACTATAGCCAGGATAAAAAGAATGGTTGATGAAGAAGTTTTAATGGGTGAACTATACAGGTTTGCAGATAAGAGATTTGGGAGTTATACTTTAGATACTATCTCGCTTTTTAGGAGCGTCCTTGGCCCTGACGGGCCGAAGTATGAAAAGTTATACGAACGAAAGGCTGGCAGTACTTGATTGGAAATCCTCTTCTTTCTCATCGTTCTTCAGCTCCCCGGGCCTATATATCCTGTTCTCTAGGAGCAGGTCATAGGAAAGTCCGGTTTTCATGTCTATTGCCACATGCCTCTTCTCCTCTCCGAACATGTCTATCTCCATGCAGTGGCCTTTGCTCGCTTTGTATATATCGTTAAATGATTTGGCATATCCTCTCCAGCCGTTCTGCAAGCCTATCGCACGTATTTCGATGTTTGCATTCCTCATGCGGTTAAGCCTTTTCTGCGCATCTTTTAGATCATTTGCTTCAATTGGTAGAGCAGGCCTTATTGCCAATATCGCTTTTGAGTTTACATCATACGCTGTAAGTAGCATATCGAATGTAATAGATTTTGCGATAAGGTATCTCTGCTTCTCGGAGTATTTTAGGAATATGCCTTTGTTTCTTTCAACGGCGACGCTTCTTGACTCTATCTGCGCTATGGATGCATGATTTCTTTTGCCTGTGGTTAGATATAGCCTTTGACTGCCCATATTTGAGGCTGCTGCAGAGTATGGTCTGAAAAGATCCATGATTTATAGATAGTGTGAAAAGTTATAAAGCGTGATATTACCCTTTTTATGTGAGGCATTGGAATTGACAGACTGCTCTTAGAATTTAACTAAAATTGGTGAAGTTTTATATATACGCAATGTGTCAATATAATTATTACATTTTGCAGCGGGAGTTGGTGTGGCTGTGGGTAAAAAACGTGTGCGTTCGAAGAAGGAGCAGATATCGTTAGAGTACATGATGATATTTGCATTCGCATTCCTTATAGTTGCGGTTGTTGTGGTCTATCTTTATGTCACAGGAGTACACAATACCACTTATACTAATTCATACTGCTATCTGACACCGGATATGCCCTGCCAGGGAATGTATGTGATAGGCAATTCCGTTTCTCCAACAAATGCAAAGGCATATGTGATATTTACAAACGACAAAGGGACAGGCATAAATGTTAGGCCAGGATCTTTCTACTTCTACCCTAGTACAAGCAATACAGTTTATTCTGGGGAGTGCATCCCCTCCAATGTGCCGCAGGGTGGTGTTGCCGTATGCAATGTTACTGTTAACAACTTGAACGGAGGATTATCTGCAGGAGAGCAGATGAATCCTAAGTTCAATATCGCATACAGTGTTTGCAGCAATAATTATTGTAATGGATTGAGTGCAAATGCCCCTGTATTCAATACCACAGGCACAGGCACAACATATGTTGCAACCGGTGCCCCATCGCTGTATTATGTTACTGTAAAGAGTAGTAGCATAAACGTTACTGTGGATGGAGTGGAGTATGCACCAGGTTCAAAACTGGCAGTGTTTAAAGGGATAAGATACACTCTGTTCGGAGAGGTTCCTGCAGGTTATAATTTTGGTTCATGGACAGGCACAGGAGGAATCAGTATTGTTTCTATAATTTCCCAATCAACCACATTCACAGCAACAGCTAATGGAACCGTTTATGGGAGCAAGACTGGCACTACAACTTCATCAACCTCTACTTCCTCAACATCTACTTCATCAACCTCTACTTCCTCAACATCTACATCAACTACCTCGAGCAGCACCACATCTACTTCTTCTTCAACTTCTACTTCATCCACATCAACATCGACCTCTACTTCGACAACTACGTCTACCAGGACTTCTACAAGCACATCCACTTCGACTTCTACAATATCTACCACAACCTCTACTTCGACAACAACATCCACTACATCTTCAACTACAAGCGTAAGCTGCACTCCTGGTTCGCAGAGTTACACCTCTTCGGGGACCTATCAGTTCACAACACCTGCGGGATGCGGCACTTCGATCACTTATACAATAAGCCTTGTTGGTGGAGGAGGGGGAGGAGCCATACCTCAGCTGATGTTTTGCAATATCCAGCACACTGCAAGTCCGCCATACTGCGGATACTCTGCAGGAGCAGGCGGAGGCGGTGGAGGATATGAAGTTGTAACTGCTTCAGGATTGGCAGCAGGTACTTCGATTACGATAAATGTAGGTTCTGGAGGTGCGGCTTACTGCTCTGGCGGATGCATAGCTCCGGAGGGAGGAGATGCGAGCTACCCTGGCGGGGCAAGCAGCGTGAGTGCAGCAAACCTTGATGCAAGTGCAGGAGGAGGTGGCGGAGCTGTAGAATCTACACAGATATATGCTTCTGTGTGCAGCGGCAATCCGCCTCATGCGTCTGTTGCTGGAAGCGGTGGTACTGATACTTATAGCGGAAGCACAGTGATTTCTGTGCCAACAAATGATGTAGGAAGTGCGGGCGTTTCTGGTCCTGGTGCATCTTGTTCAACATACGGAGGTGCAGGAGGGGCTTCGGGAGGTAGTATGGGTGCAGGAGGGGCAGGTGCCACATACACAGTAAATGCAGGTACAGGTGGCCCGTATGGCGGAGGCGGTGGAGGAGGAAGCGGATCGAGTAGCGGAACAGGAGGCATGGAGGCAGCAGGAGGGGCTTCGGGAGAGGTAGTCATCTCCTGGAACTGATCCGTCCTTTGTTCATATAGATATGAATTGGTAGGCATACGAATAATTTTTATATATATGCATGCATAATATGAACGCAATTCTTAGGCATTTTAACATGGCTAGATGATTTTATGAAGGTAGAGATGCTCGAAAACAACAGCAATTACATGCGCTTCAAGCTTAGCGGAAGTGATTACTCTACTGCAAATGCCCTGAGAAGGATGCTGATAAACAGCATTGATTGCTTTGCCATAGACAGAGTCACCTTCTATGAGAACAACAGCGTGATGTTTGACGAGTATATAGCCCACAGGATAGGCATGATACCTATAAAGACTCCGAAAGGGCACGATGAGAAGGATGAGGTGCTCTTTTCGCTTGAGGCTGAGGGGCCTAAGACAGTATACTCAAAGGACATAGAATCGAAGGACAAGGATGTAAAGGTAGCTAATGAGGACATACCGATAATAAAGCTCGGAGTGAACCAGAAGATAAAACTTGATGGAAAGGCGGTGATAGGGCGCGGCATGAAGAGTTCGAAGTTCCAGCCATGCATAGCAACCTACAAACAGATAGATGATGACAATTATGATTTTTATATAGAAAGCTTCGGCCAGATGCCGCCTGCTGAAATCTTAAAAAGAGCCGTAAGTATAATAAACAGCGAGCTAAAAGAGATAGCAAAAGAAGTGAAGAAGTAAGCGGGGGTGGCAGAGTTTGGCCAAATGCGCAGGATTGAGGAGTTTTTACGCAAAATTCCTGTAGCTTTAGTGCTTGCGTGAGTTCGAATCTCACCCCCCGCATAAAGTGATTAACGTGATAGAAAAAGAGTATTTGAAAAGGGCAATCGCCGATGCAAAAGCCAGTGCTACTGACAAGAATAAGAAGAGGTCGGAGTACATAGTCAGGCTGATGTCAAAGCCGAAGAGGCAGAGAGTGAGCGTGAACCTTGCTAAGCTGGAGAAGCTTGCGAACAGCGGTGAGAATGTGATCATTCCAGGAAAGGTTCTTGGAAGAGGCAGCGTGACTAAGAAGATAAGCGTTGCTGCAGTAGTGTACTCGGAAGATGCGGAGAAGAAGCTTAAGGAAGCAGGCTGCACAGTCATTGGCATAAAGGAGATGCTTAAGAAGGACAATGTAAGAATAATAATATAGTGATGTTAATGGCAGAATACTTGATAGATGGAAGAGGAAAGGTTGTTGGAAGAGTTGGCAGCAGCGTTGCCAAGAAGCTTCTCTTAGGGGATTCTGTTTTCATAGTCAATGCAGAGGAGATGATTATCAGCGGACATCCAAAGAACATCGTAGCGAAGTACAAGAGATTGTATGAGCTGAAGGACAAGGCAAATCCTGAGCACTCTCCTTACTGGTCGAGAAGGCCCGATCTTTTCGTCAAGCGCATAGTTAGAGGCATGCTGCCATACAAGAAGGCGAAGGGCAAGGAGGCATACAAGAGGCTCAGGGTATACATAGGCTTCCCAGAGGAGCTGAAGAAGCTCAAGGAGCAGGATGTTCATACAAAGAATGCTGAAGAGATATACGAGAATACGATGACTGTCAAGCAGGTAGTCACGAAGCTCGGTTACGCAGGTTGATTTGACGACAGATGCAAAAAAAGAAGGATTGGAGAAATTAGACGCAGAATTGCAGAATCTTTACACAGGGCAGAGCCCTGCAAAGAAAGAGGCCAAGAGCAGCAAGGCAAAGCCGAAGAAGGCTAAGGTCGTAAAGCAGAAGGTCATCTTCGTAAAATCGAGGAGGAAGGCAGCTGTCGCAAGGGCCGTGCTTAAGAGCGGCACAGGAAGGATACTCATAAATGGAAAGAGCGTAGGGATGATAAAGCCTCTTGAAGTGAGGGAGCTCATACTCGAATCCATAAGAATAAATGGCAGTGCAAAGGAGATAGCAGACAGATCTGACATAAGCATAAACGTCTATGGAGGAGGCATGAGCGGCCAGGCGCAGGCGGCAAGGACGGCGATTGCAAAGGCCATAGTTGCAGCCTCAGACAGCGAAGCGATGAAGAAGGAGTACATGAGTTATGACAGGACCCTGCTTGTGGACGATACAAGAACTGTGGAGCCTAAGAAGTTCAAGGGACCTAAGGCAAGAGCCAGGTTCCAGAAGTCCTACAGATGATATTTAAGTGATACTATGATGATCCCAGTAAGATGTTTCTCATGCGGCCAGGTAGTTGCCGACAAATGGGAAGAGTTCAGCAAGCGCGTCAATGAAGGCAAGGAGGATCCGCAGAAGGTACTTGATGACCTTAAGGTCAATAGATACTGCTGCAGGCGCATGCTCATAGGTCATACCGACCTTATAGACGAGATTATAGAATATAACAAGAAGTAATCTTGCAAGTTTGATTTAGATAGAGATAAAAATATAGATGGTACATAAGATTAGGGGTCGTCTGCTAGTCTGGTTAGGCTCTATGCTTAGGGAGCATATGACCCGAGTTCAAAATGGCTTTTGTGTTTGCAAAAACCATGAGGCTCTCGGCGACCCCAATAAATTCATGGTGAAAAAATGGCTGAAGAACTGTTGATAGACCAAAACGTTTACCTAGAGGCAGGAATACATATAGGGACAAAGATAAAGACCCCTGGAATGAAGAAGTTTGTTTACAAAGTCAGAGAGGACAGGCTCTATCTGCTAGACCTTAATACAATAGACGGCAGGATAAAGGCTGCGGCATCACTGCTTGCGCAGTACGACACTAAGGACATCGTAGTTACGGCTTCTAGAATATATGCGGTTGCAGCTGCAGAGAAGTTCGCAGAGATAACAGGAGTAAAGGTAATAACCGGCAGAGTGATGCCAGGAATCCTCACAAATCCAAACCGTGAGGATTACATGGAGCCTGAAGTCATACTTATAAGTGATACAAGGAACGAGAAGCAGGCTGTAAAGGAGGCAAGCGAGACGAACATACCCATAGTGGCGCTCTGCGACACAGATAACTGGATAAAGTTCGTTGATCTAGTAATACCTTGCAACAACAAGGGAAGGAGGTCACTGGCGCTTGTCTACTATCTGCTCTCAAGGCAGTTCCTGAAAGAGAAAGGGTTAATAAAATCAGATGAGGAATTCAAGTACAAAGTCTCCGATTTCGAAGCGAAGATGGAGATGAAGGCGAAGTAATTGAATCCGAAAGTTTTGAAGGGGCAGGCGGCCGTAGACTTCATGTCATCGTATGGCTTTGCCATTCTTGTCATAATCATAGCCATAGTGATAATATACGAAGTGGGATTCGGAAGCGTATATGGCTTTACACAGAATACATGCACCGCGCAGCCTGGATTCAGCTGCGATTATATGAACATGAATGCATCAGGATTGCTAACTATTAAGATGTCACAGAGCGTAGTTACAAACATGCGCATAAACGGCTTCGCATGCTCTTCGCAATTGAACTCCACCGGCACAGGCCCCGAATACGGAAATACAGGAGTTACTACATCTAATTCCTTCTATCCTTCAGGAGATAGTCCGGTAGGAACCGCCTTCTATGGCAGTTCTGAAGGGACCTTTTACATTTACTGCTATGGAGTAGCGGGAAGACTCAGCGGCGAGGTCAGCAAACCGGTTATCGCATATATCTTCCTGAATTATACGCCTCCTGGATACCAGCCGACAACGCAGTTGATAATAACCTATGATGGCGCCTACACCTGATACGCCCTGTGTCTTACTGGTTGAAAAGGAGCATGGATTCGTATCTTGAGAACCTCTCCAACTTGCCGCCGCACCTGCACATGAAATCCGCGTCCTTGGCCGAGTCATAAGGGTATACTACCTTATAATCCTCGAAGCAAGAAATACAGGTGAAGAACTGCCTCTCCTTCCTTCCGTACCTTTCCCCCATGAAGCTATATTTGGCAGGATAGATTTATCAGGCTTGCTAAAACGTCTGTTTACCTGCAACTAAAGATAAGGTTTATTAATTTGGACTTTATCTTGGTATATTGTTGATATGAACACTGCGATAGCTGAAAAGAGCGCTTATGAAGCAGGTGCGGCTGAAAAGGCGATTGCAGAAGGCCACGTTAGTAGAAGAGACCATGCATACGGAAAGGCGGTCAGGAAAGCGAGAGTATGGTCCAGCCTCGGCCAGCTGATTGAAGCGCAGAAGAACGGAGCAATAAGACGTGAAGTGGTAAACTCTTTCTTCAGTGCCAAAAGGGATTGATCGTTAAGGCATATGCGGAAAGGTTTCAGTCTACTCTGATGAATAGAGGGGAGCCTTTCTTCGGCAGATAGCCTATTTTTGAGAATCTGCAATCCTCCAGCCTGCCTAATGGTATTCCCAACTGTTTGCTTATTTTCTCTGCAGTCTCAGGCATGAATGGAGAAATCAATATAGATATTACCCTGCATGCTTCCACCGAATTGTATAGAGCATTTGAGAGCGCCTCTCCCTCAAGCTCCCAAGGCTTGGTATCGTTTATGTACTTGTTAGAGGCTTTTATGAACCTCCATACTGTTTCCAGGGCCTTGTAGGTATCATATCGGTCCATCTCCTCCTGGAAGGTCTTTAGTTCGAGGCTCTTTTCGAGCTCCGGCCTTCCTTCCAGCTTGCCTCCGGACTTCTCAGTCATTGTGAGTACCCTGTATACAAGGTTGCCGAGGTCCGAGGCAAGTTCATTGTTGTTTCTTGCTTTGAGCAGCTGCTCTGAAAAATCGCCATCGTCTCCTAAAGGCATCTCCCTCATGAGGAAGTACCTGAGTGCGTCTACGGAATATTTGTCTACGAGCTCCAGAGGATCAGTAACGTTTCCAAGAGACTTGGACATCTTCCTTCCTTCAACGATATAATGCCCTGTCACCAGTACTGACTTTGGAGGCTTGAAGCCTGCGGACATGAGCATGGCTGGCCATATGACAGCATGGAACCACATTATGTCCTTGCCTACAATATGTATGTCTGCGGGCCAGTACTTCGGCTCGGAGTCCGGCCAGCCTAGAGCGGAGAGGTAATTGATAAGCGCATCTACCCACACGTATACCGTGTGCTTCTCGTTGAATGTGAAGGGTATCCCCCACTTTACTGAAGGTCTGGTCATGCTTAGGTCTTTAAGCCCTTCCTTAACCCTGTTAACTATCTCCAGGGTTCTCTTCCTTGGAAGTATGAAATCCGGATTTTCAGAATAGTACTCAAGGAGCCTGTCCTGGTATCTGGAGAGCCTGAAGTAGTAGGTCTCTTCCTTAAGCTTCTTTACCTCCCTTCCACATTCTGGGCATTTCCCATCTATAAGCTGTGATTCTGGAATGAAGGTCTCATCGGGAGTGCAGTACCAACCCTCGTATACCCCTTCATATATGTCTCCGTTGTCATGCATCAGCTTGACAAAGTGCCTGACAGCTTTTTCGTGGCGCAACTCTGTTGTCCTTATGAAATCGTTGTTTGATATGTTAAGCTTCTTCCATGCTTTCCGGAAGCTTTCCGAAAGCTGATCCACATGCTCCTGCGGAGAGAGACCATTCTCCTGAGCCTTCTTTGCCACCTTCTCCCCATGCTCATCAGTGCCTGTAAGGAAGAATGTGTCATCGCCTTTTAGCCTGTGCCACCTTGCCAGTACATCCGCTACGGTGACAGCGTACGCATGGCCTATATGCGGCTTCCCGTTCAGATAGAATATTGGCGTGGTTACGTAGAATCTCGGCATGTTGATACGAATCTAATTATACACTCAGTTATAAAGCGTTTCCTTCGGAAAGAGCACTTTTTGCACATATCGATGAATAGTGGAACTGCACCGGTAAGCGTAGTTAGTTATATAAAATATCGACATTGAGTTATACTTAGTCAGGGGGCTGATTTTATGGACGTTATAGAAAAGGAGCAGATAGAGGAGAAGTTCCTTGAGTTTTACAATTCCTATTATATTGACGGGATAAACGAACTGTATCTAGAGTATCCTGAGAGGAGGAGCATAGACATTGACATAGGCAACCTTGAGAAGTTCGATATTGACCTGGCTACAGAACTCGTAAATGATCCTGATTCGATTCTGCCTGTTGCAAATTCTGCACTCGCTAAGCTGAATCCGCATGAAAAGGCGAAGGAGCAGGCGCATGCAAGATTCTTCGGGTCTAGCATAGATGCGCCTTTGATACAGAATGTCGGTTCTGAGTACATAGGCCGTATGATAACCGTGGATTCTTTGGTTGTCAAGAGGTCTGAGATAATACCTAAGATAAGTTTCGCAACCTACAAGTGCATGTTCTGCGACACTGTAGTAAAGGAGCAGATAACGAAGGAGGAGGTTCCTGAAGTCTGCCCTCAGTGCAAGAGGAAGGCGCTGAAGCAGATAAACAAGGAGTCGGAATTCATAAACATGCAGAGGATTGCAGTTCAGGACCCGCTTGAGAAGCTGAAGGGCTCTACTCCAACATGGCAGCTTGAGGTATGGCTTGCGGATGATCTTGTCAACACCGTTCTTCCTGGAGACAGGGTGGAGATAACGGGCGTTCTGAGGATAAGGCCCAGGCGCGCGTTCCGTGGAAAGGAGGATAAGCTGCTCTTCACTGTTTTCTTTGAAGCCAACGCGATAATACATAAACAGAAGGAGTTTGCAGAGCTTGACATAACGGATGATGATGAGAGGCAGATAATAGAGCTTTCAAAGGACCCGAGGATATTTGAGAAGATTGCAGAATCCATAGCCCCTTCCATATACGGACATGATGATATAAAGAAGGCTCTTGCTCTCCAGCTGTTTGGGGGCACTCCGGACAAGCAGCTGATAGACGGAGGAATGATAAGGAACGATATACACATATTGCTCATAGGAGATCCTGGAAGCGCGAAGACAAGACTGCTGCAGGCTGTGACTAGCCTTGTGCCTAAAGGAATATATGTCAGCGGAAAGTCTACAAGCGCTGCAGGACTCACCGCATCCGCAGAGCGTGATGAGTTCTCTGAAGGCGGCTGGACGCTCAAGGCAGGTGCTCTGGTATTAGGATCCGGGGGAGAGGTCAGCATAGACGAATTCGACAAGATAGGAGAGGATGACAAATCCGCTCTCCACGAAGCCCTGGAATCACAGACGATAAGCGTTGCTAAGGCAGGAATAGTAGCAAGATTCTCTGCGAAGACTTCGGTGCTTGCTGCTGCGAACCCAAAGTACGGAAGATTTGAGACTACGGCTTATCCCGTTGACCAGTTCAACATACCTGCGCCGCTCATGTCAAGATTCGACCTGATATTCCCGATAAAGGACGTTATGGACGAGGAGCAGGACAAGAAGATAGCAAAGCATATACTCATGCAGCATGAAGTTGCGGGAAATTCAAATGCAGGCATAACGATTGCGTTTGATGAGCTTAAGAAACCGCCCATGGACCATGAAATTCTTAGAAAGTACATAGCTTATGCAAAGAGGCACGTAAAGCCGAGGCTGACTCCTGATGCGTCTGCAAGGATAGAGGATTTCTACATACAGCTTAGGTCCAGAGGTGCGAAACAGGGCACTACTCCGATAACTGCAAGGCAGATAGAGGGACTGATAAGGCTTGCAGAGGCAAGTGCAAAATCCAAGCTTATAGACACGGTATCTGATAAGGATGCAGAATTATCAATAAAGCTGTTTGATTATATGCTGAGCACATTGGGAGTCGATAGCGAGGGCAGGAGGGACATAGACGTCATAATGGGCATACCTAAGGAGAAGGTGGCGAAGATTGGAAAGCTCCTCAACGTTATAAAGAAGATTGATGCGGAGGAGAACGGGGCAAGGATGGTAAGGATCCTTGAAGAGGCAGAGAAGGAAGGTATCGACCGTTCCACAACAACCAGATATATGGCAGAGCTTGAGCGTTCAGGGGATATCTACTCTCCTAAACAGGGAGTATATAAGCTTGTAAAGCGTGAGGAGTAGTGGTGTTTGACTGGAGAGAAGAATAGGTTATAGGCAGCTGATAGAGATCATAACGCTCTTCATGATAGTGCAGTTCTTCGGTCTCTTCATAGCAGTCTTTTCGCTCAATCCCGTGCAGACCGCTGTGATTTCAAGCAATACCAGCTCAGCCCTGAGCAGCCCTTATTTACAGGCAGCTTATGATGTAGTATCGATAGCAGTATTCACAATACTGATACTTGCAATACTACGGCTCTATAAGAACAAGGGTGCACTGCTCTTCAGGCTCGTCGAATCTTTCGCTGTTGGCTTCGGAACCATAGTTATGTTCTTCTTCATACTTACAACCATTTTCTACAATGTGAATGCCGTCTATACTGCTGCCGTTGCCGTATTGTTCGGTGCAATAGTGGTTATAGCAAAAAACAGAGTAAAGCATTTGAGGAATTTTGCTGCCCTCACTTCGAGCATAGGCCTTGGGATAATAATAGGCAACTACGGCTTCGTTCTTGCATACGCCTTCATGTTCATAATGGCAATGTACGATTACATAGCCGTGTTTGTCACGAAGCACATGCTGGTCCTTGCGAAAGCTGCGTCTAATGAGAATCTCTCCCTGCTCATAGGCTCTTCCAATGTAGAGGTCGTGCCCAGGGCGCAGGCGGACAAGAAGATGCTTGCAGAGCTCAGGAATGAGGTTAAGAAGAATCAGAT
Organism: Microcaldota archaeon; assembly: GCA_027365175.1. Taxonomy (GTDB): domain Archaea; phylum Micrarchaeota; class Micrarchaeia; order Micrarchaeales; family CABMGC01; genus JAKAUU01. Next base: position 55,695 of record DAHXNY010000001.1, read on the forward strand.
AAAGGATCCTATCATAAAGGAGGTGATAGACTCCGGAGAGATGCCTGTCCTGTCTCAGATACAGCTTGGTGCCGGCGACCTTACGCTTCCGCTCGTCATGTCGATTGGATTGTTTGTGTCTACAGCTTACTTCTCGGTCCCTGCCGGAAGCACAGCAACAATAAACGTATACTACCTGCCTGTTGTTGCTGCTTTGGGGGCAGTTGCAGGGCTTATCTTTACAATGTGGCTCCTGAAAAGGTATTCGGTTGCGCTTCCTGCAATCCCGCCGCTCTTCGCAGTGATGAACTTTTTCATAGGGTTCGGAATGCTGGCTTACCCGAGGCCTGCAAATTTCCTGATAGGAATAGGCATACATCAGGGTTCCCATATTGGCTATTATATGATAGCCGCGGGGATGATAGTCGTCGGCGCAGCCTTCCTGCTCCTCATGATGGTCACACTGGAAAGGAACAGGAATAGACAGAAGTCTGCTAAGACGTCAAAAGGCAAAACTAGACAAAAGTCTTAAATATCTGATTCTTATCTAGTGTTCTTTGTTTGTTATGAAAAGTTTTTGCAGAGATAGCCGTTACCTGTACGCTATGTGCAGGATTTTAGCTATATTTGCCTGAGATAAAAGCGGTTGCGCTTTTGTTTTGTAAAAATATGATTGATTAGAGTATGTGCCTGGTGTTTCATTGGAGAAACAATTAAAAGAGATTTATGAACGTTGTTTTGACAAACGTGGCGAGAATAGGTTAAAGATCTCCCTAGATCTCCCCATAGTAAGAACGAATGCGTATCACTTTGGAGAAGCTGCAAGAATAATCGATATGACAAACCTGATAAGGGAGATAGGAGCGGACAGTTCGTGGAATGTGTCTCCGAAAGGCTTTTTTGCGTCTAAGAGTTTTGATGGCAAGGAGACAAAGGTAGGTTCCAACTTCAGGAGCAGCGTGCTTGAGGTAAAGTTGCCTTTGGCAGCGAATCTGCATGAGACTGAGAGAATGTTGGTAGATGTATGGAACCACATAGCCAAGACTTCTGAAACTGCAAAGGTAGCGGCATTGGCATATGGGAGCCAGCCATTATCAAAGGCTGATGATGACCTGATAATAAGGAATTGCAAGAACCGCGTCCTTGCCAGTAAATTGAATGACAGATTCTGCTATCTGGGGTTGATTGCGTCGGAAAAGGTGCACGTGAGGACAAATACCGAGGAGATGCCGATAGTTAATAATGTCCTGAATTATTACTCACCGGCTATAATCTCGCTTACTGCAAATTCTTCCATAATAAAGGGCAGGGGAGTAGGCTTTGCCGATTATAGAGGCGTGGTTATGGATATGGTAGACTTCCACGGTAAGGAAAAGAGGAAGGCGAACGCGTCCCGAAGGGGAATAATGCAGCCGGTTGGAAGCGTTGAGGAGTATGTCGATATGATGCTCAATGTCACTCCTTTGTATACTGTCAGGCAGGGAAGGATAGTCTCATTCAATGGCATAGGAATGTTCAAAGAGTTCATAAACAACGGAAGTATAGATGTTGTATTCGTAGACAGCAATGAGAAGATAAAGACCTCTCCGATTATCTCGCCTGTTCCTGTTGATTTCTTTTACCACGAACGCACCTGCTGGACAGATGCAAGACCAAGAGGCATGCATGGAACTGTGGAATTGAATTCGGTTAGCATGCAGAGTAGCATAAAGGAGATTATGGCAGTTGGTGCGCTGACTTTGGGGCTGGCTGCGAACTCCAAGGAGGCATGGGAAGACATACGCAGGTATGACAAGGGATATCTGAGCTCATTGAGAAGGGAGGCTATGGAAAAAGGGGTTTCGTTAGGCATGTCAGGTTGCAGAGGCGTGGCTACGCTTGAATCGGTAATGTTGGATTACGCAGGCAGGGGATTGGAGATGATTGGAGAGGATGCAGGATACCTAGAACCTCTGCGCAGGAACCTGGAAGAGGCGAAGAGCCCTGCCAGAAGGAGCCTCGACTATTTATCTAAGAATGGCATGAAGGCGTTCATAGAAGCTGTAAGGATCAAGGAGGAGTGAGAAGGTGTGCAGGTATAGCTGCTGCCCCTACGACTCCTGCCAGTACGCTTGCGGCAAAAAGGGCGAGCCAGAATAGTATGAGCAGTATCTCCCAGCCCATCCATACGTTTTTCTGCAGACCTGGAAGCCTGTCGACTATTAATGACACCGGGTAACCGAGTATGCCTGCTGCTCCGTAGAAGAAGTACATTGCAAAAAGTGCTATTGGTTCCTGTGTGAGGCCTATCCCGTATCCCTCTATACCGTAAGCTATGACTATCAATCCTATCATGAGGCTGAGGAAGCCTGCATATTCAAGCTTTGTCTTCAGCCTTATCGCCAGTGAAAATGAGATGAGAAGTATGCTGAATGCTACAAGCGGGTCGTAGAAGAGGATATTGTAGCTTCCAGGGAGCGGCCATGTGAATTGGCCCCATAGGCCTGTGATGAACATGAATGCGCCCAGAATAGCCAATGGAATGCTTGCACTGTCAAGGTATTCTGAGAAATCTTTGCGCTTCCTTTTGTATACGAAGTACATTGAGCTTATGGCATATAAGAGCATGAATCCTGCCATGCTTATCGCAAACAGCGAGAATGCAAGATTGTCTATGAACGCCATGAGTTAAATTCATTTGCAAGATTTTTAAATGCTCATTAATTTATAACTTGGGAATTATGGCATCTTCTTTCTGAAGACCTCTATGAATGTGCGGACATTCGTCAGATTGCCCTTTCCCAGGTATTCCTCGACTTTGGAGAGCTGGGTATCTGCCTTTTGATGCAGCTCACTCAGATCCGCTGCATTTATTCCTGTGACAGCTATCCCTTTTTTGGTTCCGGATATCCTTACCTTAGGCAGTTTGATGCAACCGCTTTCCATGACTCCTAAGATCACCGGGGCTACCCTGTCAGGAGGATGCTGCGCATTAAGCAGGTATCTTCTTCCGAAGTTCTTTGCCATGCTGTCATTATGCACGTCCACTGAGAGAGGATAAGGTATTGCTATCTTTCTCACGTATACGTTTTTCTCTATGTTTTCCACCTTTCCCAGAATAAGGTCGCCAGTATCCGTGAAGTTGTCGTTGAAGTTGTAATAATCCGATTTTAGAGGGCAGATTCCGCTCACGTAGAACCATGAATCTTTCAACTCTTCTTTGAGCTTTGCATGCTTGTCGATTTTCAGGAAGGCGTCCTGGTAGTTGATAAGATGCAGGCCTTTTTCCTGCATATGCGCTACAGCAGCCTTAAGATTCGCATGTATATTTGCTATGAAGATGCCTGTTCCGGCAAACTCCTTGAATTCTATGTTTGTTCCTTCATTTTTGTGTATGAGATGTTCCATAAAGTCTGCCTTCTATTATTACTCTGATTGTATAGAACACACGGTGCGTTCAGGCCCTGACTATCTTCTTTATTGCATTCTGATTGCCTGAATCTGCCTGTGCAAAAGCTGCATTTTCTCTTAGAGGCAATGTTACAGTGCTCCTTGGACGTATGCCCAGAATCACCGGTGCCACATATATCCCCGGCAGGCCTGCATCTATTGTGAAGCGTCTGCCGCTTTCCCTTGTATCCTCATCGTTATTTATTATTATTGAGAGTGGCTTTTCTCCGAACCATGCATACAGATTCCTCTCAGGATCGCGTGTGCCATGGGTAAGCTTACCGCGCTTGTTGAAAAAGTAATGATTTACAAGCCTGTGGCCTTCCGGATCGTTTGCTATGTAGAACCACGTGCCTTTTAACTGCCCCAATAGATTAGAGTCCTGGCTTATGTTTACCAGAGCTTCCTTGTAGGTTATAGGGCGCAACTCTTTTTCCTTCAGAAGCTCCATAGACATTTTATAATCCGAATTTGCATGCCCAAAAAGGACCACGGTATTTGCAGGTTCTGCGAAGTCTATGGAAAACGTATACATCGGCAGGGTTTTGAGTGCCATAAAATCGTATCTGAATGGAATTATGATGATATAAAAGGCTTTTCTTCTGTATTAGACGAATGCGAAGGATTATTTATATTGAATGCCATAATAAGTTTTGCCCGTAACTGACCGTGGAAATGTTTGTGGAAAATTCGGATACGTGCTGGCAGTCAAGGAGTATGCCTTAACAGTTGATGGAAGAATGATGGGCCCGAGGAGATTTGAACTCCTGACCTACGGCTAACTTAGGCTTGCGCCGTATAAGACCGCCGCTCTGACCAGGCTGAGCTACGAGCCCATGATTTATAGGGATTAAGTTGCTTTATTTATATGAGTTTCTGTTTAACGGACTTATTTTATATAGCAGTTAATATAATATTATATGTGATTTTATGGATCTTGGAGAAGGCCTTAGGAAAGCTATCGCAAAACTCAGCGGAGCTACCATAATAGACGCCAGGACCATACGCGAATTCAACAAGGAGCTTCAGCGCGCACTGATATCTTCAGACGTGGAGCTCAACCTGGTGATGGCGCTTACCGGCAAGATAGAGAACGCGGCGCTTAAGGAGAAGCTCCCTGACGGGATAAGCCCTAAGGAGTACATAACCAACATGGTCTACGAGGAGCTTGTGAACCTCATGGGAAAGGATTACTCTCCTGAGATAAAGCCTAAGCGCATACTGCTCATGGGGATATACGGATCGGGTAAGACCACAACCACAGGAAAGCTTGCTAAATTCTATCAGGACAGAGGCCTGGGCGCAGGAGTAATATGCTGTGACATATCAAGGCCTGCCGCTTATGAGCAGCTGGAGAGCGTGGCCAAGCAGGCAGGAGTGGGATTCTACGGGATAAAGGGCGGAAAGGATGTAAAGGAGATTGTTAGCAAAGGATTGGAAGAGCTGAAGAACAAGAAGGTAATCATATGCGATTCTAGCGGAAGGAGCGGTATGGATGCGGAGATGATAACGGAGCTTAAGGAGATTGATGCCTCATTCAGGCCGGATGAAAGGTTCCTTGTGATAAATGCAGATATAGGACAGGTTGCAGGAAGGCAGGCGCGCGAGTTCGGCTCTGCCGTCGGAATAAACGGAGTGATAGTTACAAAGATGGATGGGTCTGGAAGAGGAGGGGGAGCACTCAGCGCTGTGAATGAATCCGGAGCCAAGGTAGCTTTCATAGGCACAGGAGAGAAACTTGCAGACCTGGAGCTTTATGATTCGAAGAAATTTGTCGGCAGGCTGCTGGGAATGCCTGACATAGAGTCGCTTATTGCAAAGGTAAACGAGGCGGCGAAGAGCGTCGGCGTGAAGGAGATGACTGATATAAACGAACTTAACTTTGACATGTTCTACCAGCAGTTAAAAGCGATGTCAAAGATGGGGCCCATGAAGAACGTATTGGGAATGATGGGCCTTGCGGATGTTCCCAAGGAGATGGTAGAAGGAGGTGAGAGCAAGCTTAAGATTTACGAGTCTATAATAGGGTCTATGACAAAAGCGGAGAGGAACGATGAGAAATTGGTCAGGAATCCGGATAGGATAAGAAGAATCGCAAAAGGAAGCGGGAGGACGGAAAAGGACGTGAGAGGTTTGCTGAATGACTTCAACAGGATGAAGAAGATTGCAGGACTTATGAAGAATGACAGGGCATTCAAGAAAAACTTCTCAAAATTTGCAGGAATGAAATGAAAAAAGAAGAAAAGAAAAGAGATAAAGGATGAAAAAAAGAAAATGAAAAAAACTTCATCCTTAAATTATCTCTTTCTCTTTGGCTTTGCTTTCTTGGCCTTTGACTTAGCCTTTTTCTTTGCTTTTGCCATTTTATTCACGGTATAAATGAAGTTAAGCATATATTTAAAAGATAATTTTAGTAATATTGAGTACGATAAAAGGTTTTTACGTCCGTAAAATGTTTTTATCTGAATACAAGTGATAATTTGTCCGACAAAGAAGCTCTAAAGAAGAAACTTGAGGAGCTTGAGAAGGAGTACAGCGGAACCAAGTATAATAAGGCAACAAACAAGCACCTTGGCATACTCAGGGCGAAGATATCCGACATTAAAGAGCAGATGGAAAAGAAGAGTGGGAAGAAAGGGCAGGGCTTCTCCATTAGGAAAAGCGGCAACGCGACCGTGTGCATGGTAGGGTTCCCTAACGCAGGCAAGTCTTCAACGCTGAACGCACTTACAGGAGTAGAGTCAAAGGTAGCAGGGTATGCTTTCACAACTCTGGACGTGATTCCGGGCAGCCTTGGTTACAAGGGCGCCACTATACAGATATTTGACCTGCCAGGGATAGTGGAGGAAGCACATGAAGGAAAAGGCAGAGGAAGGGAGATAATAAGCGTCATGCGCTCTGCGGACCTTATCTTGTTTGTCGTCGATATAAACGATTACAACGGGGTATTCAAGCTCATTGAAGAGTTGAAACTCGGGAAGATAAGGGTCAATTCAAAAAAGCCTTTGATAAGAGTTGAGAAGAAACCTTCCGGAGGAGTTACTGTATCTTCTAGCTTTGGGAAGGTGCCGCCTCGTGAAAAAATACTCGATTCCCTTAACAGGCACAAGATATTCAATGCAAATGTTTACCTCAATGGGGACTGTTCAGAAGAAGAGTTTGAGGAGTTCCTTGATGGCCAGGTCATGTATCTGGATGCGGTGATTGCAGTAAACAAGATAGACCAGAAGACCGATGCCGATGTTAAAAGGGTTGTTGCTGAGGTGGAGAAGAAGAGCGGGATGCGCGCTGTGCCAATAAGCGCAGAGTATATGACAAATATAGACGTGCTTAAGGAAACCATCTTTGTCTCTTTAGGACTGATAAGAATTTACCTCAGGCCGAAGGGAGGAATTGCGGACTTTGAAAAACCTCTTGTCCTTGACCAAGGAAGCACGGTACTGGATGCTGCCAAAAAGCTGAATTCCAAAACCGCAAAAGATGCCGTTTGCGCTTATGTCACCGGACCCAGTGCAAAATTCAAGGCCCAGAGGATGGGGATAGAGCATGTACTCATGGATGGGGACATTGTCACTCTTGTCTATAGGAAATAGTATACCAATAAATCCTTTTCTTAGGATAAATCATTATGCCTATAAAGTATTGGGAGTATGAGGATGCGCCCCTCAAGGAGAAACTCAAGGACATAAGTGTTAAGCATGTCGCGAAGATATATTTTGAGAATGAGACCAAGGCCTACAGGTTCGCACGTGCGCTTTACGAGGTCAAAGAGAGGAAGGAACTGCGGCTAAGAGACTGCCCCGACGATCTGCCACAGGCTACATGGAAGAGGTATCTTGATTATGGAGTCACTGTAGGGATACTGAAGCATGAATCAGGCATGTATAGCTTTACCGACAGGTATTCCAAGCCTTTGAGGAACATTGCAACATACATAGGAGAATGGATAAGCTCGGACAAGAAGGAGGATCTCGGAATCGTGTTTGCTAGCGCAAAGACTGGAAGGCAGGTGAAGCGTGGAGGAAGGAATGAGAGTGAAAAGAAGTAGCTTCAGTTGACATAGTACCACAGGGTGCCGTACCTGCTATCCTCTATCTTCAACGAATAGTTATCCAGCAGCTTGTTCCTTATCACATCTGCTTCTTCGTACTTCTTCTCCGTCCTTAATCTGTTCCGCTCTTCTATAAGCTTGCGCTCTTCGCCACCTATTGCCCGCTTGTACTTTCCATCCTCGAATATGCCTATGACTGAAGAGAGCTCGACCACCTTTGATACTGCGTTCTTCTTTGCTGCGCTGTTCAAGGTAGTATTGGTCTCTGCGATCTTCCTGAAATCCTCTATTGCAGAATGGAGCTTGGTCAATGCAAGAGGAGTATTGAAATTGTCATTCATAGCTTCCGTGAATTCCTTTTCCAGGAATGCAGTTACTTCCTGCAGCTCACTGGCAGAGTCGTCATCTTCGGTTTCACCGGCGTTGTATAGCATGCTCATTGACGATCTTAGGAAGTTGAGCATGCTCGCCGTCTCTTCGAGAAGGCTTTCCCTGTACTCCATGTCCTTGATATAGTGCGTCCTTGCGACCATCAGCCTTATCGTCTCCGGATCGTATTTCTCAAGTGCCTGCCTTATTGTAACGAAATTGTGCAGGCTTTTGGACATCTTGTCCTCGCCTACATTCATAGTGCCCGCATGTATCCAGTATCTTACGAATGGCTTAACCCCGAATGCTGCTTCCGCCTGTGCTATCTCATTTGAATGGTGAGGGAAGATCAGCTCTCTCGCCCCTCCGTGTATATCGTATGTGGCTCCGAATATCGCGTGTGTCATTGCAGTATCTTCTATGTGCCAGCCTGGCCTGCCTTCGAACTCCTTTGATTTGCCATGCAGGTTGAGAGTTATCTTCCATGACGGCTCCCCGGGTTTTGCTGCCTTCCATAATGCAAAATCATATTCGTGCCTCTTGCCTGCCTTGGGTTCTATCCTGTGCTTTTCCAGCTCCTCAAGCTTCATTCCTGAAAGTTTGGTGTAGTCGGGGAACTTTGCAACATCGTAGTAGATGTCGCTGTCGAGTTCGTATGCATATCCCTTATCTATAAGGAGCTGTATCTGCAGCTTTATCTCATCCATGTAGTCATGGGATTTCAGATACTTGTCCACATTCTTAGTGACTCCGAGCTTCTCCATATCTTCCATTAGGCGCTGCATATAGAGATTTGACAGCTCTTCGGGAGATACATTCCTTTCATGAGACCTCCGGATTATCTTGTCATCTACATCGGTTATGCTTTGGATATAATTCACAGTATATCCTGAATGCCTCAGCCACCTGACTATTATGTCGTAATTTATGTACGCCTTTGCATGCCCCAGGTGCGCATCGTCATATACGGTCTGGCCGCATACAAAGATATTTACCTTCCCGCTTGGAAATACAAGAAGGTCGTTGCTTCTCGTCAAGGTATTATACGCGGTTATTTTGTTTTCAGCCATTATTATCAGCCGCTGCTAGAGAGGTTTGCGTTTACCAATATTCTCGGTGTCTGTACAGGAGACGAGCCGAGGTAGAAGTTTCCTGCACTTATATACGAGTACTTTGAGGATATTGAAGCTTCAAGATCCGAGACTATCCTTACGCTGGCATTCTGGCATAGGAGAGGGTATAGGTTAATGCTGCCGTTCAGGTAAGTTGTAAAGTAGTTAGAGGTTATGGATGAGTTGAAGGTGTTGAAATATACTCTTTCGAATATAGAATTGCCAGATATTACTTCCAGGTAAAGTCCTTTGTTCTGCGCAGAGATTATTTTGAAGTTTAGATAAGGCTCGGTTACCAAGAATGGAGCTGACGTCAGGTTGCCTTGACCTGATACAAATCCCTGGAATGTCGAGGCTACGAAGGTGTTGTTGTACCCTGACCAAGGGGCCCCGTAGTAGTTGTGCTGCTTGTTCTGATAAGTAAGATTGAGAGGTGCATTGCCAAAAGCCTTGCCGGTTACATTCCATCCCAAATAAGTGCCTGTGGAGAAATTGCCATTATAGATAGGTGTCACAGTAGGTGTTGGTGGAACACAGAACGTATATGCGCTTCTTCTGGTAGTGGTGGATGCTGATGATGTGGGTATTGAAGTTGAAGTTGTAGTCGAAGTAGAGGTCGTTGGAAGTATGTGTATTGCTGCTTTGCCACCTGTGCTTAAATTTAACAACACTGCTATTATTACAAGTATGACGAGAGCTCCTGCGTATATGGTTATTTTCTTTGTGTTCATGTAGACATCTTAAGATAAAGATTTTAGTGTATATTTATAAATTATCCCTAATAAGCTTAATAGATATATTGTTTTCATTATTTGTTATATTTTAAGTATAATTAGCATTGGTGCTCATTTTGGGAAGCATACCTAGAAAATGGAAAAAGAAAGGAAGAATGCGCTGGAAATGGGTAAAGAAAAGAAGGAAAAGAATAAAGAGAGCGCAGAAGAGAAGGGTAGGAGACCTTTAAAGTTAGCTAAGCAGGGTTCTTGTCTGATATCTGCCTCTTTTCTTTATTTCGTCAAGTCTGGAGATCACCTTCAGGTACTCCTTTGAGACTGAGGCGTAGCCCTTCCTGGCATTTGCATAGGCAGCTTTGCTTATGGATCTTTCCAGCAGGAGCAGGTCCAGTGCCTTCTCCTCCTCGCTGTTGGAGAAATTGCCCAGGCCGAAGTCTATTATGTATGGACCGTCCTTCGTGAGCATAAGGTTTGCTGAGGTGAAATCCCCGTGGGTTATCCCTTGGGCATGCATATAACCTAGGAACCTGCCGATGGTGCGCATATCTTTTGCAGTAGGTTTTGAATCCTTAAGCAGCTTTCCCTCTATCTTCTGCATGAATATAGAGTATTTGCCTGTTGCAGCCACTCCTGGTACGGCTGCGCCTGCCTTTTTTGCCAAGACCATTAGCTTCGCTTCCCTCTTCGTTCTCCTCTCCCGGAGTTCTTCGTCTATTCTGGCTATGCGCCATGCCTTCCTGTTTCTTGCCTTTACAAGCAGGGGTTTGCCCGAAAGCCTTATCTCGAACATTACCGCTTCTGCACCCTCGCTCAGCCTTTCCATAGCTTCACCTCGTCAATCCTGTACCTCTGTTCTATATTGCATTCCTGCAGCTTCGCTTTTGTCCCGTGCGCAAGCATCTGCTCTGCTACAAGAGCTATCATCGCACCGTTGTCCGCATTGAAGGGGTCTTCAGCATATCCGAATCTTATGTGATGCTCCTCTGCCATCCCATTTAGCATGCGCTTCAGCCTTTTTGACTGTGCAACTCCTCCGCATACGCACAATTCCTTGGAGTTTGTCAGGAGCAGCGCACGCTCCGTGGCCTCTGTGAGCATAGCATATGCAGTCTCCTGCACCGAGAAGCATATGTCCTTATTGTCGTGCTTTCCTTTCATCTTTGAAGCGTGCGTCAGAATACCTGTAAATGAAAAATCCATTCCCTTAACAGTATAGGGCATGTCTATGTATCTGCCGTTCTCTGCAGTCTTTTCCACTGTTGATCCCCATGCAGGATATAATTCAAGAGACCTTGCAAGCGAATCGAGCATGTTGCCTATCCCTATGTCAAAGGTCTCTCCAAGTATTTTGTATCTGTCGCCGTATTTTTTTAATATCTGTGAGTTTCCACCGCTTACGTAAAGGGCCAGCGGATCCTTGAGTTTTGCCCTTTTCTTCGCTATCTCAATATGGCCTATCCCATGATTTACGGGGACTATTGGAACATTAAGCTTTTTTGCAAGAGTCTTTGCGGAGAGCATGCCTACGTGCAGGCAGTGGCCTATCCCAGGCCCCTTGGTATAACCTATCCCGCTGATGTCCTTGAAGCTTATCCCTGCCTCCTGCAGTGCTTCTTGTATCACTCCTGCAGCGTTATTCAGATGCGTCTCTGCTACCTCTTTGGGTATCATGCCTTTGCCGCCTATCTTGTACATGGCCTTTGCATTTGCTATCACTCTTCCGTTATCGACTATACCTACGCCAAATGTATGGGCGCTGCTCTCTATTCCAAGTACTGCCATTGAATCAGGATTAATCGTGTAACATGAACGCTTCAAGCTTCTTCTCGAGCTTCTTCTTTGCCTCTCTGTGCTCCTTCATGAATTTGTTTATGCGCATAGAAAGATCCTTCTTGTGCTCTCCTGCAAGAAGGCTGCCGTCCCTTTCCCCTTCGAATATCGCATTTAGCTTCTTGTCTTCGGGCTCAAACATGTATTTGTAGTATTGGCAGACTGCGCATTTGTCCGGGTTTCCGCCATGCTTCTTCTGCAGCTCTATTGTTGCCTGCTGTCCGGTTATCGCCTTGTTTACCTTCTTCACAACTGTAGCTTCATCATCAGAGAGATATATCGTATCGTTAGGGTCGCTTGATGACATCTTCGGGTTCATTGAGAGCCCGGGCATGAACTTCGATACTAGAGATGCAGGCTTGTAATAACCAAGTTTCGATATGGCATTCCTTGCTACCCTGAAGTGCACATCCTGATCAACCCCCATAGGTATCAGGCATGGCACATTCTTCTCTGCCTGCACCGACTTCAAGAATGCAGGTACTGCCTGGAATGATGTGTAGAATAGCGCGCCTATGTTTGTGTCATTGCCAAATCCGAACGCATCCTTTATTATCGAGTAAGTTATGTACTTAGAGACACGGACTGCCTGCTTGTACAGGGTCTTTGCGTACTCGGTATCAAGGAATATCTGCGTCTTCCTGCTGTCGAATCCCAAGGCAGCTATGTCCAGCGCATCCTCCATGGCAAGCGTATGCCCGTTATCTAGTGTGAATGCAGGATTGCGCTTGACAAGGAACTTCTCCTCGTCAGGTATCATTATGAGAACCTCGGCTCCGAATCTGTCCTGAAGCCATTTTGCCATCTGGAACTGCATTGTTTGCGCTATAGTCATTCCTCCCGAAGGAGCTATGCCAGTATAAACGTAGAATTTGTCTCCTTTTTCATACTGGTCAAGAAGCCAGTTGATATCCCTTTCTGCAAAATATATGCCTCTCCGCAACATATAGTTGCTGCCCTTTGCCAGTCTCTCCAGTCTCTCTGTGGTTTCACTCGTTAGAGGCTTCAGCCCGAAATCAGTAATTACTTTGGTGTAGTCTATGTCTCCTTTGACTTCGTATGGGTTTACGGTCTGCATAGATATACATAGTATAGATTATCTTATAATACATATTCTTACTTCAATTAAGAGATAGGTACGCTTCCTTGCTGCATTTCCATAGTCTTCCGTTTCAGACATTATTTTTTGACAAAATGTTCCCTTATCTAATATTAGGTATTTGTCGTTGGTAATTCCTGAAATAGAAGATAGGTATTTAAATTATGGTTTTTAGAGTATATAGATGTCAAAATCCCATGCGGATAAGGATTCGGCGCGGTCCAAAAAACGTTCGAAGAAGGAGCAGATATCATTAGAGTACATGATGATATTTGCATTCGCATTCCTTATAGTTGCGGTTGTTGTGGTCTATCTTTATGTCACAGGAGTGCACAATACCACTTATACTAATTCATACTGCTATCTGACACCGGATATGCCCTGCCAGGGAATGTATGTGATAGGCAATTCCGTTTCTCCAACAAATGCAAAGGCATATGTGATATTTACTAATGAAAAGGGCATCGGCATAAACGTTAGGCCTGGGTCTTTCTACTTCTACCCTAGTGCAAGCAATACAGTTTATTCTGGGGAGTGCATCCCCTCCAATGTACCGCAGGGTGGTGTTGCCGTATGCAATGTTACTGTTAACAACTTGAACGGAGGATTATCTGCAGGAGAGCAGGTGAACCCTAAGTTCAATATCGCATACAGTGTTTGCAGCAATAATTATTGTAATGGATTGAGTGCAAATGCCCCTGTATTCAATACCACAGGCACAGGCACAACATATGTTGCAACCGGTGCCCCATCGCTGTATTATGTTACTGTAAAGAGTAGTAGCATAAACGTTACTGTGGATGGAGTGGAGTATGCACCAGGTTCAAAACTGGCAGTGTTTAAAGGGATAAGATACACTCTGTTCGGAGAGGTTCCTGCAGGTTATAATTTTGGTTCATGGACAGGCACAGGTGGAATCATTATTGTCTCTTCTAGTTCACAGACAACTGCGTTTACAGCTTCTGCAAATGGCACAGTATACGGAAGTAAGACAGCGATAACCTCTTCAACGTCTTCTACTTCTACAACATCGACAACTTCTAGCGTATTGTTTTATCAATTAAATGAGTATGCCAATCCTTCTGCAGAAGGGACGGTATCTCCGGGCACAGGAAGCTATCCTGCCGGTTCCTCAGTAACAATAAAGGCAACACCTGACACAGGGTATCATTTTTTAGATTGGACGTGTTATGGCACGGGATGCTATTCTGGAACAAGCTCTTCTGCGACATTGACTATGGATACGGCTAGTATCCAGGAGACGGCTAATTTTGCAATAAACAGTTACACATTTACAGAATCGGCAAATCCGTCTGCAGGAGGAACTGCGACTCCTGGGACCGGGACTTATAATTACGGTTCTTCCGTAACACTTGGAGAGACTCCTAACGCAGGATACCATTTTGTTGACTGGACCTGCTCTGGAACCGGATGCTATTCTGGAACAAGCACTTCGCCAACCATCATAATAGAGGGTGCAATTACAGAGACGGCCAATTTCGCACTGGACTCATATACACTTACTACCGGAGCGAGCCCCTCCGGCAGCGGAACAGTTTCCCCATCAAGCGGAAATTATAATTATGGATCGGCTGTAACCATATCTGAAACGCCAGTTGCATCCAACACCTTCACAGGATGGTCGTGCAGCGGGACAGGCTGCTATTCAGGGACAGCAACATCAAACACCATAATAATCAAGAGTGATATGACCGAGACCGCAAGCTTCTCTCCTTACCAGCCTTTCACAGAACTTGTCAATAACGCAGGTTATGGGACGGTATCTCCGGGATCAAATAGCGTACCTTACGGATCTGTAATAGATATAACCGAGGCTCCCACCACAGGGCACTATTTCGTTAGCTGGACAGGAAGCGGGACAGGAAGCTACAGCGGAACTGCAACATCGGCGTATGTCACTGTGAATAACCCAATTACAGAGACGGCCAATTTCGCCGCGTATACATATGTGGTATCCACAGCAGTAAGCCCGTCAGGTTCAGGAAGCGCAACAGGAGGCGGAACTTATGACTATGGATCATCTGCAAGTTTATCTGCTATAGCAAATTCAGGATATGCATTCTCCTCATGGTCATGCACAGGCACATGCCCTAGCGGCACCTCATCTACATCAAATCCATGGACGGTGACTGTAACAGGCACTGCAACCTATACTGCACAGTTTATAGATACATGTGGTGGTTCTGTATCGTATACAGTTCCTAATGGCATACCTTACACGGTGACAGTGCCTGCAGGTTGTACAACCGCAACTGTCACGCTCAATGGAGCCGGAGGAGGCGGAGGAGGAGATTCCACATTGATATATGAGACCGAGTCTACTGGAGGAAGCACATTTTATTCTTGTGAGCCGTTTAGCACCAAATTTGTGACAGGCAGTGGTATGATAGATGTGCCTGGAGGCAGTGGTGGTAATGGGGCGAGTCTGTCAGGGAACATCGCAGTATCAGCTGGACAGGCATTATATGTATGGGTTGGTGGCGGAGGAGGCGGAGGATCTTCTGATCCGAATACCCAGCCTGCAAATGCAGCAGGTGGGGCAGGAGGGACTAATGGAGGAGGAGCAGGAGGAAGCGGCGTTACTGCTACAGAGGTCGCACCGTATGGATATTGCCCTTCAGGCGGAGCCGGAGGAGGCGGAGGGTTCTCTGCAATAGGAACCTCGACAACATCGGCAGGCTGGCTTGCTGCTGCCGGAGGAGGGGGAGGGGGAGGAGGTGCAGCATATCAAAGCGATCGGATAAATCCTGAAGGAGGAAGTGGCGGGGCAAGTGGAAATGGTGGAAGCAATGGATATACCACCGTAAGCGGAGAAGGCATTGGAGGAGGAGGCGCGACACTGTCTTCTGCAGGAAGTGGCGGGGCATACGGAGGTTCCCCAGGTTCATCGCTATCAGGAGGCGCAGGTTATACAGGATTTAATGTGCACACGGTTTCATGTTCTTCGTTCGCAAGCCAGGTGCCAGTTACAGGAGGAGGTAGCGGGGGTGGCGGAGGAGGCTACTATGGTGGTGGCGGAGGAGGAAGTAATAATCAAAATACAAATCCATGCTCTACAGCGTCCGGAGGAGGAGGCGGAGGAGGATCTTCGTGGTGGTCAGGCTCTTTCATAGAGACAGGATATACTGCAAATAGTATTGTAGGAGGAGCTACAGGTTGCTATTATGGAGGAGATTATCCACTTTCATGCGGTACCAGTGGCAATCCGGGCAACGATGGATCGGTTACAATCACATGGTCGGGATGACTGGTCTTTGGTTCATGGCCCTTTCTGTTGACATTTACGTCATCAAAAACCACGTGTTGGCATGGCTTCGGACTCGGATTAATATTGTAGTTCGCATAACGTTAGCAAAGGCATATAAACCTTAGTATTCTATAAATAGCGGAAGTGTCTGTGCTAGTCCCTACTCTTTATCTTTATAGGTGTATGTTTGGCTGATAGAAGTGACCATGTTATTGTGCCCCCTCACAGATTAATGACTGATAAGGAGGCGAAAGAACTTCTGGAAGAGCTTGCCTTGAGGCCTGAGAACCTGCCTAAAATCCTTGAGAGCGATCCGCAGGTGAAGATACTTAACGGCAAGGTCGGGCAGATAATCAAGATAGACAGAACGGAGAACGGTATCAAGGTACCTTACTACAGGATAATTGTAGAAGGTTAATAGTGGTTTCTATGGATAGTGAAAGCGTTTTGTTGGAATCTTATTTGGACACTATGCCTCTGATACAGCACCAGCTGGAGAGCTTTAACAGATTTGTAAGCCAGGGCTTGCAGCGTGTTGTAGACAGGCAGAACGTAGTGCAGCCGAGCGTCGAGGGCTTTTCATTGAAGCTCGGGAACGTCAGGCTAGACAAGGCCTCCATAATAGAGGCGGACGGATCAAGGAGGCAGGTGATGCCGAATGAGGCCCGTCTGAGAAACCTCACGTATTCTGCTCCTATATTCATAGAGGTAGTGCCAGTAATAAGGGGCATTGAGAAGAAAGCCTCTTTCGGAGAGGTCTTCATAGGAGAGCTGCCGATTATGGTAAGGAGTGATTTGTGTTACATAAAGACAATGTCAAAGCAGCAGCTGGTCGAAGAAGGAGAGGATTCGGATGATCCAGGAGGATATTTCATAATAAAGGGGGTTGAGCGCGTGCTTATAGGATTGGAGGATATAGCCCCGAACAGGATAATAACGACAAAGGGCAAGGGTGGAGACAAGGTAAACAGCGTTGTCTTCTCTACAGCCCCTGGCTTCAGGGCAAGATGCGTCGTTTCAAGGAACCAGAATGGAGTCTACACGGTAGAATTCCCCACTATTTCCAAGAGCATCAATCTGATACTTCTCCTTAGGGCACTCGGGATGTCTGAAAAGGATCTTCTTAACAATGTATCAGACTCGCTTTCATTCAGGAACGACGTAATGTTGAACCTTGAGGTAAGCGACTATAAGGAGATGACTCAGAACGAGGCCATATCGGAATTGGGAAGGATGGCAGCACCAGGGCAGGCTGCGGAATACCAATTATCAAGGGCAGAGACACAGATAAACAATTATCTCCTGCCACACATAGGAGAGACAGCAGAGGACAAATACAAGAAGGCAGAGTACCTTCTCACCATGGCGAGGAAGGCGACGATGGTCGGCAACAAACTTGCCAGAGAGGATGACAAGGACCATTATGCAAACAAGCGCGTAAAATTTGCAGGGGAGCTCATGGAGGATCTCTTCACCTATGCGTTCAGATTCTTTACAAAAGAGGTAAAGTACCAGATAGAGAGGACAAGCGCGCGTGGAAGGAAGCTGAGCATACAGTCGATAATAAACCCTGATACTATAACGGAGCGCATCTCCTACGCAATGGGAACGGGAACATGGGTTGCAGGCCAGACGGGAATATCCCAGGTTCTTGACCGCACGAACTTCTCAAGCGCTTACACTCATCTGAGGAGAGTCAAATCTCCTCTTGCAAAGAAGCATCCGCACTTCAAGGCAAGAGAGGTGCATGGAACGCAGTGGGGCAAGATATGCCCTTCTGAGACCCCTGAAGGACAGGAAGTAGGGCTTACAAAGTATCTTGCACTAATGTCTAAGGTTACAGTAGGTGCAGAGGAGTCCTCTTTCGAGGACAAATTAGTAGGCCTTAAGAAAAAGGCAAATGAGTGATATTATGGCAAAGAACGCAATAACTCATGTTTACCTGAACGGAAGAGACATAGGGACCGTAGAGGATCCTCAGAAGTTCGTCAATGAGATAAGGAGTGCAAGAAGGACGGGAGTGATTTCGGGAGAGATCAACGTTGCACACTATGCAAAGCAGCATTACATCAACATAAACAGCGACCGCGGAAGGGTAAGGAAGCCGTATGTAATAATAGAAGGCGGCAGGTCAAAGCTCACAAAGGAGGTAATAGAGAAGCTTAAGAGCAAGGAGATAAATTTCAATTATCTGTTCAGGAACGGAATAGTAGAATACTTGGATGCTGAAGAGGAGGAGAATGCGCTCGTCGCCTTCAACGAAAGCGACATAACAGAGAGGCACACCCATCTCGAAGTAGACATAGCGTCGATATTCGGATTCACAGTAGCTACTTCCCCTTATGCTGAGCACAACAGCATCGCAAGGCATGCCATGCTTTCAAACTTCATAAAGCAGGCGCAGGGATTGTATGCGATTAACTTCAACCAGAGATTCGATTCAAGAAGCTATCTGCTCTTCTATCCGCAGGTTCCTATAGTCAATACCGTTCCTTACAGGAAGACCAATATCCAGAAGCACCCTAGCGGCCAGAATTTTGTAGTGGCGCTTTCAACATATTATGGATACAACATGCAGGACGCAGTAGTCCTGAACAGGGCTGCCGTTGAGAGAGGGGCAGGAAGAAGCCTCTTCTACAAGACATACTCGGATGAAGAGAGAAGGTATCCAGGAGGGCAGAGAGACAGACTGAAGGTCCCGCCTCCTACGGCAGAAGGATACATGGGAGAGCACTTCTATTCAAAGCTCAGCGACGACGGAATCATAGAGCCTGAGATGGACGTCCAGGAAGGGGATGTATTGATAGGCAAGGTATCCCCTCCTAGATTCCTTGAAGAGAGCATGGGACCTAGCGGAATAGAGGAGAAGGTAAGGGATGATTCAACAGTACTTAAGACTGGGGAGACAGGGATTGTGGACAGTGTAATGATAACAGAGTCCCCTGGTGCAACCAAGCTAGTAAAAATAAGAGTGCGCGGCCTCAGGGTCCCTGAGAACGGAGATAAGTTTGCAAGCAGGCACGGACAGAAGGGAGTAACATCTCTGATAGTACCTCCTGAAGATATGCCATTCTCAGAATCAGGCATAATACCTGATCTGCTGCTAAATCCACACAGCGTTCCCTCTAGAATGACGTTTGGCCACCTGCTTGAGGAGCTTGCAGGAAAGGCAGGAGCTGTAAGCGGAAGGACTATAGATGGCACAGCATTTGCGCAGGACGGTGTGGAAAGAATGGCAGAGTATGGCAGGATGCTTGAGGAGAATGGTTTTGACAAGTACGGAGAGGAGGAGATGTACGACGGCATAACAGGCATGAAGTTCAAGGCCAAGGTCTTCACAGGAGTCGTTTACTACAACAGGCTGTACCACATGGTAAGCAATAAGATACAGGTAAGAAGCAGAGGAAAGGTACAGATACTGACGCACCAGCCTACAGAAGGAAAGGCAAGGCAGGGAGCGCTCAGATTCGGAGAGATGGAACGAGATACGCTTATAGGGTATGGCGCAAGCCTTTTGCTGAAGGAGAGGCTGCTTGACCAGAGCGACAAGACAACAGTGCTCATATGCAGGCAGTGCGGCAACATCGGCTATTACGACCATATAAAGAGGGTGAATGTCTGCCCAATAGACAAGGGCTCCGACTTCGTTGACGTGGAGATAAGCTATGCATTCAAGGTATTGCTTGACGAGATAAAGTCTCTGCACATAATGCCTAGAATGAAGGTAAATGAGTGATGCTATGAAAACCGAGGTAATCAATTATATAAAATTCGGAGTGATGAACCCCGAGTATGTCAAGGCTCTTGGGGTAGTGAAGCTTACCGTTCCGGACACATATAATGAGGACGGATACCCTATAGACGGAGGGCTGCTTGACCAGCGCCTCGGTGTGATTGACCCTGGATTGATATGCAAGACCTGCGGAGCGCGTGCCAAGTCCTGCCCGGGACATTTTGGCAGGATAGAGCTCGTAAGGCCTGCGATACACTCTGAATTCGGGAAGACCCTGTACATGATACTGCAATCGACATGCAGAAACTGCAACAGGCTGCTTCTGGACGATGAGAGCCTTGCAAAGTACAGGGGAGAGAAGCTTGACCCTGACAGCATAGCCGTTGAAGGAGAAGAGGGAGCTGTAGAGGTCAAGAGCGCGATGCTTAAGAGACTTAAGGACATAAAGAAGTGCGAGAGATGCGGCACTCAGAAGAAGAAGCTTAAGTTCTCGCTGCCAACATACTTCTACGTTGAAGATTACAAGCTTAAGCCTAATGAGATAAGAGATATGGTATCCAAGATAAGCAATGATGATCTTGAGATACTCGGCATAGATGCTGAGAATGCGAGGCCAGAATGGCTCATACTTGATATACTGCTCGTGCCTCCTGTAAATGTAAGGCCGTCTATCACTCTTGAGAGCGGAGAGAGGAGCGAGGACGAACTTACACACAAGCTCGTAGACATAATGAGGATAAACCAGAGGCTGGAACAGAACCTCAATGCAGGCGCACCGCAGATAATAATAGACGATCTTTGGGAGCTCCTCCAGTATCACGTTACTACATACTTCAACAATGAGACATCGAATATTCCTCCTGCAAGGCACAGGAGTGGAAGGGCCCTTAAGACCCTTACCCAGAGACTGAAGGGCAAGGAGGGAAGATTCAGGTACAACCTCAGCGGAAAGCGTGTCAACTATTCAGCAAGAACCGTAATCAGCGTTGATCCAAATGTAGATATAGACGAGGTAGGGGTGCCGTTTGCCATAGCTTCCAAGCTTACCGTCCCGTTCTATGTGACCGAGTGGAACATAGAGCATGCAAAGAAGATGCTCATGTCGAATGATTATCCTGCTGTGCTGAATGTGATAAGCAAGGATGGCAAGAGAAAGCGCGTCATAGATACCAATAAGGAAGAGATAGAGAAGGAACTTTCTGCAGGAGACATAATGGAGAGGCAACTTGTCGATGGAGATATAGTGCTTTTCAACAGGCAGCCTTCGCTTCACCGTATGTCGATCATGGCCCACAAGGCAAAGGTGCTTCCTGGAAAGACCTTCAGGATCAACCTCTGCGTAGCGGCACCTTATAACGCAGACTTCGACGGAGACGAGATGAACCTGCACGTGCCGCAGACGCTTGAGGCAAGGGCGGAAGCAAAGATACTGATGATGTCATCACACCAGGTCTTCTCCCCTAAGGAAGGAGATGTGATAATAGGTACGGAGCAGGATGGAATAACAGGAGCGTATGAAATGACTGATGAGGATGCTTACGTTACAAAAGAGGAGGCCGTTTACCTTCTTTCAGTAGCAGGGATATATGACTTGCCAAAAGAGGGCAAGAACGGCATGTACAGGGCCAGAGATGTCTTCTCTATGCTCTTCCCTAAGGGACTGGACTTTGAAGCCGAGACCAAGAGAGGGCACATCAAGATAAAGGATGGCCAGCTTGTAGAGGGAAGGATGGACAATGGCACAATCGGAAGAGGCGGCAACAAGCTCTTCATGAAGATACGCACCGATTACGGATTCGAGGAGCTCAAGAAGTTCATATACAGCTCTGCAAAGATGGTAAACGCATATGTAACCCTGATGGGCTTCAGTCTTGGAGTAAAGGAGTATGTGAATGATGAAAGGCTTGTAAGGGATAGGAAGCGCATGCTTGACGAGACCTTCGAGAAGATAAATAAGCTCATAGCGGATTACAACGACGGAAAGCTTGAGGCACTCATAGGTTACACCCTGAAGAGCTCTCTGGAAAGGATGATAATAGCGGAATTGAACCTGGTGAGAGACAAAGCAGGAAAGGATATAATCAAGACAAAGGCAGATGACAAGGAGAAGAATACGGCTATGGACATGGTATCTTCAGGTGCGAGAGGAAACATACTCAACGTAGTACAGATGATGATGTTCCTTGGACAGCAGGCAACAATATCAGGAGGCAGGATAAACCGTGGTTACGCCACAAGAAGAGCCCTGCCGCACATACTTCCTGGAGATCTCTCCCCTAAGGGAAGAGGTTTTGTAACGACATCGTTCTACGGAGGCCTTGACCCTATAGATTTGTTCATGCATGCAGTAGGTTCAAGAGGTTCTGAGATATACAAGGCGTTGCTGACGGCAAGAAGTGGATATCTTTATAGGAGATTGTCCAACGCGCTGCAGGACTACTATGTAGATATAGACTATAGCGTGAGGGACGCGAGCAACAACCTTATAGAGACGGAGTATGGAGGAGACAGGCTGGACCCTATGTACACGAAGGTAATTGAGGTAGAGTGATATTATGGCAAAAGAGAGTTCGAAGGAGAAGTTTCTGGTACAGTTCGGCGAGGCAGTGGGCACAGTAGCTGCGCAGTCTCTTGGAGAGCCTGGCACTCAGATGATTCTAAGAACCTTCCACTATGCAGGAGTAGAATCCACAATGTCCACATCAGGACTGCCAAGAATAGTGGAGCTCGTAGACGCAAAGAAGAAGCCGACTACTCCGATAACCTATATCTACCTGAACAAGGACATATCGAAGAGCTTTGAGAAGGCTGATGAGATGATAAAGAAGATAAGCGAGGTCACCATGAACTCCGTGGTCAGGAGAGTGGATGAAAACTTCTCAAAGGGCAAGATAAGGTTGATAATGAGCTCTCAGGAAATGGAGGCTGCAAGGCTGACAACAAAGGCAGTAGCTTCTAAGATATCAAAGGACTTTGGTTTTGAGACCAAGGCGGAAGGAAGAATAATAGAGATAAAGATAGGCACGCGGGATCCGAAGAAGGTGCGCTCCGAGAGAGTAAGGATAATGAATTCGGTAATAAGCGGGATAGAAGGCGCAGGAAAGGTAATGCTAAGGCAGGACGAGAATACAAAGGAGTTCTATCTGATAGCTGCAGGAAGTGATATGGAGAGCATTGTTGACATACCGGGAGTCGATCCTACAAGGATAATGACGAATGATGTATTTTCAGTATATAGGCTGTTTGGAGTCGAAGCTGCAAGGAATGTGATAATACACGAGCTTGCAAAGACCCTTGATGAACAGAGGATAGGAGTCAACAGAAGGCATCTTGCGCTTATTGCGGACGCGATGACTGCAAGAGGCAACATAAAGGGAGTCGGAAGGCACGGACTCAGCGGAGAGAAAGGATCGGTGCTGGCAAGGGCAGCATATGAAGAGACTGTAAAACACCTTGTCCATGCTGCAGTTTACGGGGAGATTGACCATATGAACGGGGTTACCGAGAATGTACTTATTGGGAAGCAGGTGCCTGTCGGAACCGGGACCGTGCACCTTGCAATAAAGAAGGAGGATCTTTCCAAAGTTGGCAAAAAGAAATAGTCTTTTAAATTGTTTTATCTCTATAATCTGAATAAGTATACAAGAACAAGGTTTTAACTATGCCGCAGGACAGACCCTTTGATCTACTGAACAAGTCGATAGGACAGCAAGTGATGATAAGGCTGAAGAATGGAACCGACATACGTGGAAAGGTCGTTTCATTCGATGCACACATGAACATCGTTATAGAGAATGCCGAAGAGGTAGATGATGGAGAACTCAAGGCAAGGTTGAATACCATACTATTAAGAGGAGGAAACATTCTCTTCATTTCCCCAGTGTAACATGACTTTATCCTTATGGGCTCTTGGCGCAACGGTAGCGCGCCTGCATGGCATGCAGGAGGTTGCGGGTTCAAATGGCCTTTAGAGTTTCTATGGGCCTGCAAGTCCCGCAGAGTCCATATCCTATTGCTATAATGCTAGTGCGCACCGCATGTAATAGTTTATTTAAGCATTTTGCTAATTAATATCATGCCAAGAGTAAGGAAAGGAGGTTTCATTTATAGGAATGCCGTCTATATTAAGAGCGTTGCCAGAATAATGTTTGGGTTTGTCTGGCTCATAGATGCTTATTTCAAGTTTCAGCCTGGTTTTGCACAGAATTTTTCTAATCTCATACAGGCGGGTGGGCAGGGACAGCCTGGCTGGCTGGCCCCTTGGTTTTCCTTCTGGGTTAACTTTACTTCAATGAATCCGGCTGCTTGGGGATATGTCATTGCTTTCTCCGAGCTTGCCGTAGCTATCTCCTTGATCTTCGGATTTATGCGCAGAATAGGATACTCGGGAGGATTTTTGCTTAGCTTGTTGATATGGAGCATTCCGGAAGGATTCGGAGGGCCTTATGGCTCTTCCTCAACAGATATAGGAACTGCAATAATATATGCCATCGTTTTCATCATGCTGATAGTCATAAATGCTGAACAGGGTACAAGCAAATACTCGGTAGATAGTTTTGTGGAAAAACGGGTTACGTGGTGGAAGAAGGTAGCGGAATTCAGCGCATAGCCTAAACTTACCGGATCTGTCCTCTTGCGTATTACAGTTCCCTTAACGCATCTATAGGCTGCATCTTTGATGCGCGCCATGCAGGATATACTCCTGCTATTATGCTTACGAATACAGCTACAAAGAGTGCTTCTGCTATCAGTTCAGGAGTGAATACAGGCCAGTATGATAGGGAGGAAAGTCCCGAAGATGAACCTCCTGAAGAGGATGAAAATCCTAGTCCTGCACCTCCGCCTCTGCTTGCTGATGCGCTTCCCGGACGTGGCGCTGTGCTTGCGGTCGCGGTGCTGTTTGATGAAGACAAATGCTGCAAAGCAGATAGGCCATATGATGCTGATGCGCCTACTATTATGCCGAGTATTCCGCCTAGAATGCCTATTATCAGCGCCTGCATCATGAATATGAGGAGTATGTGCCTGCTCCTGAAGCCCAGGGATTTCATTATACCTATCTCGTGCGTCCTTTCATATACTGCTATCAGCATTACATTCATTATGCCTATTGCAGCTACGAGCAGCGATATCCCTGCAACCACTCCCAGGAACAGGCTTATCGCCCCTATTATGCTGGATACCGTCTGAAGTATCTGCTGGGTTGTGGTCACGGTTGCACTGGTTCCGTATATGTTTGTTAGCAGATTTGACAGTGGAGTAACGGCAGTTATGTTAGCCGCTTTGAGCAATATGACAGTGTAGCCCTGTTTGTGCAGTATGAGCTGCGCCTCCTGAAGTGAGACCAGCATTGCAGTATTGATATTGACGATAGAAGTGCTGGACTGCTGCATTATTCCGGTTACAGGCATCGAGTATGAGCCGCCGGATGGCCCTTGCAGTTTTATCGTTACCGCCTGCCCTACCTTAACGTTCTGTGTGGCTCCTCCCAGGGAGGATGGAAAGGCTACACCATAACCTATTACAGAAGATGGTGTGGGAGTATCCTGGTACATAGAACCTTGGTACAGTGATGCTACGCCTGGAAGCTCAGTCGCCCCTTCTGCAGATATGCCTATGAAGGTGGCAGAAACATTCTGCCCGTTAGCATATACATATGCAGATCCTATTACCAAAGGTATGACGGAGCTGATATTGGGCAGCGATGAAAGGCGGCCAACATCTGCTGCTGAAAATCCTGTTGATTTTGAGCTGCTCAGTATGATGGTAGTAGGGCCCAGGGAGCTTAAGGAGTTAGATATGCTTGAGCTTATTCCCTGTGTCTGTGATACGAGGGCTATTATCGCAGCTACCCCTATCATTACCATTACTATAGTCAACGCTGTCCTTACCTTCTTCTCCTTTAGGTCCTTATAGCTAAGCCAGAATATGTCCTTTACGTTCATCAATCACGCACTCCTTATTTCCTGCTCCTCTTCCTCTCCCGATAATAGAGCCATGCAACAACTACCAGCGCTACGAACAGGATGAGCGCTATAAGACCGCTGCCGCTCGATTTTGCCTGCCTGGGCTGACCTGATGTCGAGGTGTTCAGAGCTGCCTGGGTTATGTTCACAGACACGTTCATCATGCTGGTCTGGTTCTGCCTTAAGCCGTTGAGGTAGTTTATCCTTATAGGTATGTTGTAGGTTCCTGGTTTCAAGTTTGAGCTGGAGATTAAAGTAACAGTTACAGGCGATTGCGTATCTGCGCCTATATCCCCTATATACACGGGGTTTGTCCCGTAAGAGCTGAAGCCCTTAGGCATAAGCACGTATGCGCTTGCTGCAGATGCTCCGGATGTCCCTATGTCAGTAAGAACAAAGGATATTGAGAATATGCTTCCCTGCGGCACTGTAGAAGGAGAGAGTGTTATTCCTGACGGCAACAGGTTTATGGCGCCTGTTGGTATGATAGAGGTGCTGTTTAGCACCTGCTCAAGATCCGATCCTGAATAGAAGGTCGCAGTTATGTTTACAGGGAAGGATTCTATCGAGGCGTTCCTTGAAACGAAGACGCTTGCGTTTATCTTGGATTCGTTGCCAGGGCCCAGTGCTTTTATGTTGTACTCCTGGCTGCCTACAACCGCTCCGTCTATCGGTGGGAGAGACCAGTGAACGTTTATGTTTGAGATGCTGGAATTTCCATTATTCTTTAATCTTATGGTTATATTCTGTATTTCACCGGAAGTCAGGGTCTTCGGAGTCATGTTCACAGTAAGCTGTGAAGGGCATTGAACAGCTATCAGAGAGAGGTTCCTCACCTCGCTGTCAGAATAGAGCTGCAGGTAGTAATAGGATATTGATACTGGCACCGTATTGATCAGCGGTGCGCTCTGATTTACGAATACGTGCAGATATATTGTTGCTGAACCTAGAGAGGGTATGCTCCCTATGTAAGCCGTGCCGTTCCCTGCTGAAGCAAGGTACCTGGATGAACCAAGGCTAAGCGTCACTCCCTGCATTGCGGTCCCGGTAAGATTCTGTGTGCCTACTCCCAGGTAATTCGTCTTTGCATTGGTAACAGTTATCGGTATGTTGTTGATCTGGCCTTTGCACAGCAGTATAGGCTGCGACGTTACCTGGAAGTTTGGTGGCAGAGGTATTGGCGATGGCCCGTTTGTCCCTGCATAGACTATCCCCGTAGAGAGCACTGCAAACAGTGCGAATGTCATCATCACATTTGTCTTGTTCATCTTATCACTTTTTCCTTCTCTAATTTTCCATCTCTTATATAGATGATTTTGTCGCAATAGCTCGTTATCTCGAGATTATGCGTTATCATTATTATAGTCACATTCCTGTCTTTGCATACCTTTGCGAGCAGTTTGACCACGTTCTCTCCTGATTTAGTGTCTAGGTCTCCAGTAGGTTCGTCTGCAAGTATTAAAGAGGGATCGTTCACTAGAGCACGTGCTATTGCCACGCGCTGCTGCTCTCCACCGCTTAGCTTTGAAGGCGGCAGGTGCAACCTCTCTCCCAGTCCAAGGCCATCTAACAGTTCAGCTGATTTCCTGTATCTTTCTTTCTCAGGAACCTCTGTCGCGTTTGCAAGCAGAGGCAGGAAGACATTCTGCTGTGCAGTCAGCCCGTTTATCAGGTTGAATGCCTGGAATACGAAGCCCATGTGCTTGTTCCTGAATACGGCAAGTTGTTCATCGTTCATCTTTGAGATATCTTCACCGTCTATGTATATGGCGCCTGCGGTGGGCCTGTCAACCGTGCCTATCAGGTTCATCAGTGTCGACTTTCCGCTGCCTGAAGGACCGACTATTGCTGCAAATTCTCCCCTCTTTACGGTAAATGATATCCCGAGTACTGCCTTTACCTCTACATCACCGCTTATGTAGGTCTTGTGTACATCCTCCACTCTGACAGCGATGTTGCCGGACTTGTTAGTGGATTGTGCCATTCGGATCATCCTTAGTGAATCGGACTTAGTTATAGGGATATTAGGCAGTATAGCCTATTATATACGGATACTTGATGCTTCGGTTTTGTATTTATCCGAGGTTTGTGCTGTAGAACCTTAGCAGCATCTGCCATGCTTCTTCTGCTGCTTTCTTGTTGTAATGCTGTTCTCTTGTGTCATTGAAGAATGCGTGGTGAGCTCCTGGGAAGACCTTTATTGTGAATGGCTTCTTGTAATCCACAAGAGCCTTTACCAATTCATGTATTCCTGCATTTATCCTGCCGTCCTCTCCCCCATATAAACCCATTACTGCTCCTTTCACCCCATTTATCTTTTCTATAGGGTTAGGATTTTCTCCGTAGAATATTACCGATGCATCAGTCTTGCCTGTGCACCCCAGGTTTATTGACATGCCTCCTCCGAAACAGAATCCTACGCTGCCTATCTTTTCACTGACATTTGGCAATGAATGCAGATAGTCTATTCCGCTTGACATATATTCCACAAACAGATCCACAGGCCTGTTCATAAACAGTATCTGATTTACCTCAGTGACTGCCTTTTTCTCATCTTCTGGCAGCTTGGCAAGCTCGTCTGCCCTGTACTGCTCGTCCCTCTGTTTGTCTACAGGTATGGACATCATGAACTTCATGGCGGCAGCTATGTTCTGGCTTGATAGAGAGGCTGACAGCTTTTTGCTTGAGAAGAGATGCGGTGCAAGGACAGTATAGCCCTCTGCCGCAAGCCTGTCTGCCACGTTCCTGGTATGGGCATCTAGGCCGAATATCTCGTGTATCATTATGACTCCTGGATGCCTATCATTATCGGCAGGAGCTGCAAGATACGCTTCTACAGAGTCATCCTTAGTTTCATATTTCACGTTTTCAGATTTTGTTTTCATTCCATCACACGTTGTTAATATTGTATTTTTATTATGATCTTTCCCTTTGCCTTCCTGCTCTCGCTCAGTGCATGCGCTTCGCTTATTTTTTCCAAAGGCAATTCCCTGTCAATGATAACCTTTAGCTTGCCGGAGTCTGCCAGCTTTGCCAGTTCCTCCATAGTCTTCCCATCTGAAGGCACAGAAAGGTATTTTGCGTCAATCCCGTATTTATCCGCAGCAGCGTTGTCCGTCGGCCCTGTCAGACTTATTAGTTTGCCCCCTTTTTTCACAATCTTGTATGCTTTTGAGAGAGTCTCTCCGCCGACAGTATCCAGCAGTATATCCACATCGCTTACCTTTTCGCTGAAATCACCTTCCGCATAATCTATTGCTTCGTCCGCACCCATTGCCTTTAGTGTCCGCAGATTTGCCTTGGACGATGTGCCTATGACATATGCACCTAAGGTCTTTGCAATCTGTATGGCCATTATCCCTACTCCGCCAGATGCTCCCGTTATCAAGATCTTTTGTCCTTTCTTTACTCCTGTCATTTCAACCAGAACGCTCCATGCTGTTCCGGCAGCTACAGGCAGCCCTGCAGCCTCCCTTTCTGGCATGTTTTTCGGAGCGTGAGCTATGTTGCTCTCCTTTGCCAACGCGTATTCTGCATAACTGCCGTTGCTCCCGAAATTTGCCTTGCCGAATACAAGATCGCCTTTCTTGAACTTTGATACTGAAGAGCCTGCTTTCTCTACTGTTCCTATCATATCTGTTCCAAGAATTGCAGGGAATTTTAATGGCATGCCGTCCTTCATGTGCCCCGCCCTTACCTTGTAGTCAAAGGGATTAACACTGGCGTAATGAACCCTTACCAGCACCTCTGTGGCCCCTGGTTCTGGTATTGCAATGTCTTCCTGCCTAAAAACAGTGCTGTCCCCATATTCATGTATAACTGCAGCTTTCATATAATCATTTTATATTTAGGAATTAATAATTATAATAGTATAGGACATACTATTAATACCTTTTAGCATATTGTTGTTTGCATGGCCGCAGATTTGAATAAAGAAGAGTATGATTTGGAGGAGCGCAAGCGGGAGAGCAGGTACGGAAAGAATTACAAATGGGTAGCGCTGTCAAATACGACGCTTGGAGTACTGATGGCTTCAATAGATTCATCTATACTGATAATATCCCTTCCTGCGATATTCAATGGCCTCGGAGTCAATCCGTTGACTCCCGGGAACATAACTCTGCTCCTGTGGCTGCTGCTAGGTTACATGATAATGTCGTCGGTCATAGTGGTTACCATAGGCCGACTATCGGACATGTTCGGCAGGGTGAAGCTTTACAATCTTGGCTTTGCCATATTTGCGATAGGTTCTACCATACTATACGCGATAACTTACCTGTTTACAGGGACTACTGCTGTACTTTTGATGATAATCTTCAGACTTGTACAGGGTTTTGGAGGAGGATTCCTTTTTGCAAACGGCGCAGCTATAATAACAGATGCGTTTCCACATGGACAGAGAGGGACTGCCTTGGGGATAAACCAGATTGCGGGGATAATGGGCAGTCTTATAGGGCTCATAGTTGGAGGTATACTGTCTGCGATAGACTGGCACCTCATATTCCTGATAAGTGTGCCCGTAGGCGTATTGGGAGCAGTGTGGTCTTACCTTGCACTTCATGAGATAGCAACAATAAGGAAAAATCAGAAGATTGACATTTTGGGCAATGTGACTTTTGCGTCCGCTTTGACGCTTATATTAATTTCAATGACCTACGGGCTTCTGCCATATGGGAGTAGCAATACTGGATGGTCTAGCCCTTATGTGCTGTCAGGAATAATTATAGGTATAGCGCTTCTTGTTGCGTTTGTCTTTATAGAGCTGAGGGCGAAGGACCCTATGTTCAACCTTTATCTTTTCAAGATACGGGCTTTCTCTGCAGGAATACTTAGCCTGTTCCTTGCAGGGATAGCTAGAGGCGGACTTCAGTTTATGCTGATAATATGGCTGCAGGGCGTATGGCTTCCGCTTCACGGAGTGAGCTTTGTTAACACGCCACTTCAGGCGGGCATAGATATGATACCTTTGCTTATCGGGTTCCTGGCGATGGGACCGATAGCCGGACATCTATCCGATAAATACGGGGCAAGAGTGTTTTCCACGCTTGGCATGGTGATAAATGTCATCGGATTTCTCCTTCTGATGACTTTGCCCGTGAACTTCAACTACGCGGCATTTGCGCTCATAATATTCGTTTTGGGGTTAGGGCAGGGGATGTTTGCTGCACCAAACACCACCTCAGTCATGAATGCCGTTCCTCCAGAACATAGAGGCATAACTGCGGGAATGAGAGCCACCTTCATGAATATGTCCTTCATGTTCAGCATTGTTATCTTTTTTGCACTGCTGGTAGTCGGGTTAGGAAACGCACTGCCCAGTTCCTTATACAATGGGTTGGTGGCACAGAGCGTTCCTGCAGCTACAGCACAGATAGTATCAAGGCTTCCTCCAACATCTGCACTGTTTGCTGCACTTCTTGGATACAATCCAATGCTGGTGCTACTTCCACAGAATTCTATAGCATCAATACCAAAAGCAAATCTTACGACAATAACAGGCACTAAATTCTTCCCTAACCTTGTTTCAGTTCCTTTTGCCCAAGGGATACATGAGGTGCTGGTAGCGGCTGCGATAATGGCAGGAATAGCTGCGGTTGCGTCTGCGCTTAGGGGCAAACGTTACATATACGGAAGACAGTAGTATTTTCTTGCTTCGCATGCTTGGCAGGCTTACATTGCAAGCAGATCGTTCTTGTTTTTGAACAGGCCGTGCCTGAAGAATGCATAGAATAGGAAGCATGTTATGCCGAAGGGTATGTATCCGATGTAGCCCTCTACAGGCATGGCAAAGATCTTGACATTGATTATAAGCGATGGCATTGTATATACCCATTGAGGGTATGCTTGATAGTTCCAGAACTCCCAGAAGAAGCCCATTATCAGCCCTGCGACGCTTGCCTGCAGTATAGTGCTTTTGATCCCGATGCTGGCCTTCTGCAGAAGGCTTGCTCTTCCTGTAATATAATTGAGAGGGTCGAGGAAGAGCCCTATGCCAGACCACATGAACAGAACGCCTACGGGCCCGAGCACTATTGGAGATAGCATTAGAACCAGTCCAATTGCCACCGGTAGTTTTGCGGAAAAGGCGTTTGCCGATTTGCTTTTGATGGCTCTTCTTGCGGAATCAAATCTTGTTCCCAGCTTAAGGGCCCTTACCAGTGTGAAGGTTTCCATTACTGCAGGCAGTATGGTGATGAAGTCGAAGATGTGCACGTACCAAAGATAGTTTACATAATACCAGCTGTGGGTAAAAAAGTTGTAGAATTCGAATATAAGCCAGAAGGGGAGTGACAGCACAGCCATTGACAATATTTCCTTGGGATAAGAAGATATTAGGGACTTCCCTTTGATGTGATAAACCAAGCTGTCTGCAAGAAGTATGTAGCCAGTCCAGATTATGACTATGTACCAATCTGCAAATGGTTGCACAACATAGTGGAAATTAATCTCTGCAAGAAGGATAAGCAGCAGACCTAGATAACCATACCATTTCAGCATAAATAAACCTTTGGAAGTGCAGAAGCCATATGTAACTGTTTGCATTTTGAAATAAATGCTTTTATTATTTGGTATCGGCGTGTTATTTTAACCTGTCTTTGATGTAGAAGGATATTTGCGGTTGTGTGAATTCTTATCGGTTAAGGAGTGGTGTAATTTTTATAATACTTTCTGAAAATTTGCTCTCTCTAGTTGCATTTGGGTCAGGTATATGGCGTGTTTGTTCGGTAAAAAAGTAACTTATATAATAATGACGCACAATATGGTTTATGCATTCTGATTCCAGAGTTCTATGGAAGAGATAGATGATGTAAATTGAGCGGCATTTATTCTATGATACAGGGCTTTAATCTTGCAGCATACCAAGCGTCGCAGGTGATAGCAAGCCCGCTTCTATACCATATTATGTCATACGTAGTGGAAAGCTACCTGGTAGTGCTTCCGCTGATGGTGATTTATCTGATATATAAGAAGGATAGGAATGTCTTCGTATTTGCAGTTGCAGGGCTTGTACTGTATATCATAGGAGACATTATCAAGATGATTGTGCGTGAGCCTAGGCCGTGCAGCCTGCAGGGAACGCAGTACCTTCAGAGCTATTGCGATACAAATTACTCCTTCCCTTCAAATCATGCTACGGTACTGACAGGGCTGGCTCTTTTTATAAACTACAAATATCTGCGGATACTTTACATCCTTTGGGTCATACTCCTGCTGTTTGGCAAGTTGTTCCTTGCACAACATTATCTTACAGACCTGATAGCAGGAGTGATAATAAGCCTCATAGTTGCAAGGCTGCTGCAGGTCTACAGCAAGAGGATAAACGATGCGCTTGCAGGAATATTCAACAGGATATTCGGCAGGGTGTATAAGATTTGAGTCCATTGTACAGTTGTTAAGGATCCTGGTCTGTCACTTATTACCGTATTTTGATTGCTCCCATCGGGATTTGGACTTTAGGGTTGCTTCGTGAATTGATTGCTTGCAAGGAATCGTATCGTTCTGGAATCCGCGTGCATCACTCCAAATCAGAAAGCAGCTTTTTTATACTAACAAATTTTATATGACATCCAACTTCTTTTAAATCCGATTCTTCCCCTTCCCAGAACACAATATATGCAGTCTTTGGATTGTAGGAATTTATGAACGCACGCATTCCCTTACTCAGAGTTCCGGGAGCTGCTTTTGTCTTTACTTCGATAGGTATCGCCCCGTCTCTTCCTTGTACTACAAAATCTACTTCTGCCCCTCCTTTCGTATGCCAGTACCTGACCTCCTTATCAGCCTTTATAAGCTCCGATAGAACATAATTCTCAAAGAGCTTTCCCTTATTTTCATGGCTTACTTGAAACTCTTTCGCTATCACGTTCCTTATGCCCGTGTCGATAAAATATAACTTTGGTTGTTTTACTATCTCCTTTAGTTTATTTTTATAAAACGGGTGTATTCTGACTATGAGATAGCTTTTTTCCATCGCATCGAGGTATTTTTTGACTGATTGGAACGATATGCTTAATTCTTTGCAGATGCTGTCGTAGGATAAAATGTTGCCGATGCAGTGCGATAAGTAGATTGAAAGCCGCTCTAGGCTGTCTATATCGTCTATTTTAAACGTCCTGGCGATATCTTTTAATACCATGGTTTCATACAAATCTCTGAGGAGAGACTCCTTGCCGGAATTTTCTTTGGTCAGGACGACTTTTGGGTATCCGCCGTAGATCATGTGCTCTTCAATAAGACGATAAAGAATCTTCTTGGTTGTTTCTTTTTGCTCCTTCGCAGATAAGAATTCGTTTAGGGAGAACTGAAAAAGTTTTATTACCGAAACTCTACCAACCAGCCATCCGAGCACATCTTTGCCCAACAGGATTTGGGATGAAGACGTGAGCCATATCTTTTCCCCCTTGTCTGCAAGGTACTTTAATTTCCTGCCTGGATCATTCCCGTATTGCACTTCGTCTAGTATAGTTGTGCGTTCAGCCGAAATATACTGGTTTTCGAACCTTTTTATGTCCGAATCAAAAAGCTCCTTTACATCGGGATCATCAAAGAACAGGTAGCGCGCCTTTGTTGCTTCTCCCTGTACCTTAAGGAATGTCGTTTTGCCTGCTTGCCTTGGCCCGACCACTGCCAAAATGGCATTTAGTTTGGATGCATTGATGAATTCCCTGGTTATTTTCCGTTCCACATACATGATTATATTATAGCTCTAGCCATTTAAATATCTTTCTACTAAAATTAAACAATAGTTAAACTTTAGTACAACTATGATTGTACTCTGGTTCAGTAATAGTAGAATGCTCCCATCGGGATTTGAACCCGAGTTGCAGGGTTGAAAGCCCCGCGTCCTTGGCCGGACTAGACGATAGGAGCATCTTTTATATCTTCCTGAAAAGTTATTTTAACCCTTGTTGATTATTAATAGTAGTGGTTCTTTTGATCGTATGTATAGAGGGAGTAGACGGCTCTGGGAAGAGCACGCAGGCGGAACTGCTAGCAACGCGTTTCCGCTCTGAAGGTAAGAACGTCCTTCTCCTCTCTTATCCTGATTATGAATCCGATACTGGAAAGAAGATAAAAGAGTATCTGCACGGAACCGAACCCGTTGAGGTTAAGTCGCTGTTTAAGATGTATCTTGACGATATAGTAAAGGACGAGGATAAGATAAAGGAAGCGGATAAGAAAGGGATTGTAATACTTAGCAGATACTATACCTCTACAATAGCATACCAGTGCGCACAAGGCTATAACTATAGTGAGGCAAAGCGCAAGGTTCTGAATTCAGGCTTGCCGGTGCCTGACATGATGGTGTATCTCGGGGTGTCTGCACAGGAATCCATGTACAGGAAGATGAAGGGCGGATTTGTGCTTGACAGGCATGAAAGGAATGTGTTTTTAATTGAAGATGTTTTAAAGGTTTACCGGAGGGAGATGGAGGAGGAGTTTCCTGGGAATAAGAAATGGATTGCAATAAACGGTTCCAGAGGTATTGAGGAGATTCAGAAGCAGATATGGGAAGAGGTATCCAAAGTTGCTGCTAAGAGTGAGAGTAAGGCCGCAGGGAAAAAATTAAGGACATGATATTTGGTGATTTTATGATACTGTCAGACTACGATTTGGACAATATAATAAGGGCGAAGAGACTTGTGATAGACCCATTTGAAAAGGATACTATAAGGGAGAACGGAGTGGATTTGAGGCTGTCTGACGAGATAGCGGTTAGGAACCCGGAGCTGACTAAAGAGACGATATTCGACCCTACCAACGAGGAGCATGTGAAGAACGAGTATGTGCTGAAGAAAGGCAAGGAGCTCATAATACCTGCACACTCGATGGTGCTGATGTCTACAAAGGAGTATCTCTCAATGCCGAACAACCTTATGGGTTTTGTGGAGATAAGGAGCACGTGGGCAAGACATGGTCTCTCCATGCCGCCTACGATAATAGATGCCGGATTCAGGGGAACGGTTACGCTTGAGGTGATAAACAATGCACCTCACGCGATCCTTTTGAAACAGGATATGAGGTTTGCGCACGTCATATTTGCTACGACTCTGAATGAGGTTACAAATGCGTACAAAGGAAGTTACCTGGAGCAGAGAGGCATAAAGTTTCCTAAGCCTATAAAGGAATAAAAAGTAAAATTAGAAATTAAAATAAAAAGGGGAAAAGAAATAATCAGTTTACCTGTAAAGGTCTTCCTGCTCTTCCCTTGTAGCATCGTTTGCGCTCTGCGAAGCAGATCCTACCAGAACCACGTCTCCGACGTTCTTTACGTTCTTGTAGAGTATGCTCTTCTTCTTCAGTGCCGACTTTACGTCGCTCTTCAGATTCTTCCAAGGGGACATAAGAAGCCTGCTTACCTCTCCCTTTTCCAAGTCCAATATTACGTCTTGAACCTCTCCAAGGTACTGCCCATTGTCGCTGTATATATCCATTCTGTATATTTCAGATATTCTCATCCAATCGCCTTGATATATAGAAAGGTAAAGAATTTATAAATCTTATTAGATTTCGGGGTTACTGGAAGCGTATCATGGCTGCATCCAATCTATCTCATAATAGTCGTTTTTGCTGCCTTTAAGGCGAATCTGCCTTACCTTGTAGTACGTGACTGCAGTCTCCCTATCGGCTATGGCAAGTATCAGCTCGAGGCCCTTCCTGCTTGCGCTCTTTATGGCTCCGGATATCTCGCTCCCGCCTATGTGCTCATCCTCGCTGAGAGAGAGCATGGCATATCTTGGTGCTCCGTTGGACGGGTTCTCTGCCTCCCCTCCCCTCCTGTGATACAGGATATAGTCTACAGCAATATTGTTCGCCCTTGCTGATCCTGGTATTGCGAGTATGAAGGTCTTCCTTACGGAATGCGCAACCCTTATCGCCCTTGCCCATTCCGATATAAGCATCTTGGCATCCTTTGGAAATACCTGTATGACATGCTTTGAGTGCGTCCATCCGTTCGTAGTGTTTGTAGGTTTTGCCCCGGGGAAATAGACCCTGAAGTGGGTGCCGAACTTGAACCCTGTCTTTATCACATAGCCCTTCTCCCTCCAGTCCTTGTATACCGAATAGAGTTTTAGGAAGTCTTTCCTTCCGGCATTCCCGTTGTCTATCAGCTCCGCACGCGTTGCGTTATTTATGTTTACTGTCCTGCTCTCTGTAAGGAATAATGCCTCGAATATATCTATCTTGTTTAGCTTTCCCCTCTCAGAGGCTTTGTATGAGCCGTATTGGCCTATCCAGTAATTGTCGTACAGCTCTTTTCCCTTTTCATTGTCCTTAAGTATTGTTATGAGGTCTGTCTTGAAGAAGGTGCCGCTTATCCCTATTGCCTTTATCTTTAGCTTTGACCCCGGATACTCCTTTATCTTTGCCTTTGCGCGTTTGGCATATTTGAAATCAGGCTCCTTTATTATTAGCCCCCGGTCCCTCCAGTCCTTGTAAGTAAGATATCGGGCTATGAACTTGCGGTTGTTCCAGAACCTTGAGATAGAGTCGTTGAATGAGATAATTTTGCCTGCTTTTGTGCACTCCGCGTTGCGCAGTTCCATTAGATAAAGCGCTTCCACATTTGAAAGGACAAGGGTCTTCTTTTCCTGCTTCCCGAAGAACCCTTTCTTCAGTATGTCCTTGGTGGATTGGTCCTTGACTGTGAATCTTCCGCCTGGAGAGCTATCGATCTTGAGCATCTATACACGGTAGCATATGCCCAATAAGATTTATGTGTATTTGCATGTATTAATATCATGTCTGGAGAGATTGATGGCTACCGGTGCGCTTGACCTGAAAACGATACAGAAGATGCAGAAGGAGACGCAGTTCAGGGAGAGGATACGGAAGATGCGTTACAGTATCTTCTTGTTGATAGCGTTAAGTTTTGCGGTTTTCATAGCCATAGCTGTGCTTGCGGTGTTGAATGAAGGGCTTGATGCCTTCGTTGGAAGCATACTGAGGATTGATTGGTGGTATTTCGGTGCAGCCCTGCTTGCGGTGTTTGCAAGTTATGCGATAAGGTTTCCTAAATGGCAGATGTATCTCAACCAACTCAAGGTAAGGCTGAACCTTAGGACGAGCTTCATGATATACATGTCGATGTACTCAATGGACATTACTCCGGGGAGATGGGGCAGGGCGGTTGTCGCATTCACGATAAACAGGATAACCGGAGCGAAATTTGGCAGGACCTTCCCTGCGATAGTGGCTGATAACTTTACGGATTTTCTTGGCTTTGTCATCGTAGCTGCAGTGGTGGTTTTCTTTGTCAATAAGTATGTATTGTTTTCTGTTATTCTGATTGTGCTGATGCTGCTGCCATTCGTATTTCTTTATATGGAACGGCCTTTCAAGTACCTGAAATCAAAACTGGACAGGATAAAGAGGCTTGACAGCTTCTTCTCCGTAGGCCTGATGTATTTCAGGAGAAAGAGGATGCTTAGCAGGAATGCCTATATATTTTCGCTTATAGTCACGATACCTTCAGTGATACTTATAGGCCTTGCGCTTTATTTTGTCATACTTGGGTTCGGGGTGCACCTTAGCCCAGCATATCTGCCTACTATAATATTCATTTACTGCTTCTCAACCATGCTTGGCATGGTTACAGGAGTTCCAGGCACATTGGGGGTTACTGATGCAGCATTGCTTACCTATCTTACTGCGATGCTTCCGATTGGCTTCGGTCTTGTGGCAGGTATAACCATAATGTTCAGGATAGCGACAATTTGGTTCGTGGAACTTCTGGGATTTGGCAGCCTTGTGCCGACATTCAAGTACTGGAAGTAGAGTGGATCTCTACAGCACGCTTCTCTGCAAAACTCATATCAGAAGGGATTGCAAGGCATGCAGACCGTATATTCCCGTTTTTTGGAAGCTCTGCTATCTCTCTTAATGAAGCATATGCTATTCGCCGTTCCTTCCTCCCTATGTCTGCCATGAATACTGCCTTTGTGTCCTGATCCACTACTCCTTTTCCTGCTTCCAGGAGCGTAGGCATTGCTTCTGAAGCATCTATGGATACTCCCTTCTCCTCAGTGACGTCGAATAGGACAAGAGTGTGCTGCTTGTTCTCAAGGTTCTTCCTGATTACGTTTATGAAAGAGGTGGGTTTGTACTTTTCAGATACTCTTGGGATAGTGGCAGTAGGACCGAATTTATATATGTCAAGGCCGCTCTCCCCTATTGCTGCAGTGAATATCGATGCTGCATGGATTACAGACACGCCTGCTCCCTGTCTCTTGGCTTCCTCTATTATTATGTGATGGGTGGTTGCAACAAGGGGATCTCCTGGAAAGAGTATCGCTATGCTGCCTTCCTTTGCCGTTGAGATGGTATCCTTTACATGGTCCTCAAGGTCTGCCCTGCTTATCTTCCTTGGTTCTTTGCCCGCAAGCAGGGCTATTTCATTTATGTACTCTTGGGTTATGCTTGCAGTATAGCCTTCGTAGAGGATAGATGATGCCTTTCTTAGGCACTCTATGGCTTTTATCGAAAGGTCTCCTGAATCGAGGCCGAGGCCTATCATATAGAGCATGAAATCAACCGTTATGCAGAATCATCCGGATATGCCGTTTGGAGTTATCTTTATGACTGCCTCTCCTTCAGGCATGCTTGGCGAGTCGACCAGCTTTACAATGCGCTTCTCCTCCTTTGACTTCCTCATGTATAGCCTTGTGGTTGCCGCATGGGCCACTATATTGCCGCCTACAGGGGTCGTTGGGTCGCCAAATAGTATTCCCGGGTTGTCCATTACCTGATTCGTTATGTAGACTGCAAGGCCGTGGGTATCCGCTAGCTGCTGGAGCTTGTGGATGTGCTGGTTGAGCTTCTGCTGCCTCTCTCCTAGGGAACCTCTTCCCAGGTACTCTGCCCTGAACAGCGCCATGAGCGAGTCAACGATTATGAGCTTGATGTTCTTCTCCTTTATGAGTTTGTCTGCACGCTCTGCGGCAAGGACCTGCTGGTCTGAGGTATGCGCACGCACTACAAAGATGTTCTCAAGGGTCTTCTGCGGGTCTAGGCCTGCATTCTTTGCAAGCGCCTCTATCCTCTCTGGCCTGAAGGTGCCTTCTGTGTCTATGAATAGGACGGTTCCGTCAAGGCCTCCTTCGGATACAGGAAGCTGGACGTTTACCGCTAGCTGGAAGCCGATCTGGGTCTTCCCTGCCGCGAACTTTCCATAAGCTTCGGTTATAGCGCTGGTCTCAACTCCTCCGCCCAGCAGGTCATTCAGATCCTTGGCACCTGTTGTTATCTTGCCAAGTATCTTCCTCTTATCATAAATAGCAGAGCCGGTGTCGTATTCAAGGGTGGTGGCCTGCTTTGCAGCGTCTATGGCCTTCTTTGCATTCTCGACGCTAAGGTTTACAAGGTCTGAAAGTTCGTGAGGCGCCGCTGTAGCTATCTTCTCTATGCTGTCGTACCCAAGCTCCTTGAGCTTCTCCGAAATAGTAGGCCCTATGCCAGGAAGGTCGCCGAGATCCTTTATGCCTTTTTCCTTTGCCATATAAACTCCCCAGATTTTTGTAGATAGGAAGCTGCTTATGCCCCGATATAACAGGGGATTAGCGTTCCCAATATTAAATAAGATACATTAATATATAATAAGGAGTGTGTAAAAAAAGAAAAGATAGTTGAATATAGTAGGAAGAGGCCAGCAGCGTTTTCACGTGCTGGCAAGGCGACCAGTTACTCCTCCTCTGATAAAGAACTCGTACTGTAGAGCTCGTTTTAAAGATTTAAAAATCTTTCTGAATAGTGGAATAGAGTATATGGTGAACTTCCTTACCCTTGATGGAAAGGCTGCGGTCCTTGCAGTGCTTATAGGTGTACTCATAGTGCTGTTCGGAGGGGCTTACGGCTTGTTCTTCCTTGCAGTAATAGTACTCTTCCTTGCCTTTTCCGCCATCGTTACTAATGTCGGCATAGGGATGAAGAAGAGGATAAAGGTGTATGAGGCCAAGAGAGGCTGGAAGAATGTTGTCGCAAACGGCATAATACCTCTCGTAATAGTCATCCTTTACTGGCACTTCGGGAGCCTGGTGCCGGATCCGACAGTGTTTGTAGTGGCATATGTGGCAAGCGTGGCAGGAACCACCGCTGACAAGTTCGCAAGCGAACTGGGAGTGCTTGGAGAAACGCCGGTATCCATAATCACGTTCAGGAAGGTGAAGAAAGGGGTATCTGGAGGAGTTACAGTCTTCGGTACGGTTTCAAGCCTCATAGGGGCCGCACTTATAGGATTCTCAGGCATGGCGATCGGTCTGCCTCCTGCCTATTTGGTAATAATAGCTGTTGCCGGGCTGCTCGGGTCTGTTGTAGACTCGGTTGCAGGCCATTTTGAGGAGAATGGAATAGGCAATAAGTATACCTCCAACATACTCTGCGCCATAGCGGCTGCGCTGATAGCTTATGCGGTCATCGCTTTGTGAAGGTGAGCCAGTGCGCAAATTCGGGGTCTTTTCCCGATACTATCTCTGTGAACCTGTCCTGTATGATCTTTGTAATAGGGCCAGGCTTTCCATTGCCTATCTTCATCTTGTCTACAGAGATTATAGGAGTTATCTCGGCTGCAGTCCCTGAAAAGAAAAGCTCGTCGGCTATGAAAAGCTCCTCCCTGTGTACAAGCCTCTCTTCCACAGTTAGGCCTGTGCTCTCTGCTATCTTCAGTACCGAATCCCTTGTTATTCCAAGCAGTATGTCGGACTCTTTTGAAGGAGTTAGCAGTTCATTGTCTTCTACAAGGAAGATGTTTTCTCCAGGCCCTTCTGCCACCCAGCCGTTTGTGGATAGCATTATCGCCTCTTCGGCTCCTGAGTTCTTTGCTTCTTTTGAAGCCATTACCGATGTTGCATAATTGCCGCTCAGCTTTGCCTGCGGAGGCAGTATCTGCGAGTTTATCCTGTGCATGGATGAGATCTTGCAGGTTATGCCCTTGTCCTTGTCTCCGAAGTAGCTGCCGAACGGCACGGCTATTATGGCAACGCTTATCTTCTTCCCCTCGGTATCAAGGCCTATCTTCGGATCATTGTAGAATCCAAACGGGCGTATGTAGCATGATGCCAGCTTGTTCTTTTCCACTATCTCGATTATGGCTCTCTCCAGCTCCTTCTGGCTGCAAGGCAGATGCATTCCTGCAATCTTTGCCGACCTTACGAATCTTGCAGCGTGATCGTTTAACCTGAATACTGCAGGACCCTTTGCAGTAGGATATGCCCGTATGCCTTCGAATATGCCGCTCCCGTACTGAAGTGAATGCGTAGAGATAGGCACGACAGCCTTTTCCGAGTCTATGAACCTTCCATCCAACCATACGTAACTTTTAGCCATAATACCATCTTTTCGATTAAGAACCAATTAATATTCTTGGTTCAGGTTTAAATATTTGTCCGCTTCAGTCAGTAATAGGGTTATGTTTTCATGGCTGAATCAGGTTCAGGTTTGGGGGCAAGGGCGGCTGGCACCATATACCCTCTATTTATCGGAAATGCACTTGGCGTCTTGCTTGCAGCATTCAAGATAATAATAGCGACAAGACTGTTGGGAGCTGCACTGTTCGGTGTTTACGTATTCATAGTCAGCTATTATACCCTTATAGGTAGCGTTACGGACTTCGGCATCTCCTCCTATTTCAAGAGGTATGTGGCTGAGTTAAACTACAAAAGGGATGGGAGGGGCATGCAGAAGGTGCTCTCTGCGGGTTTTGCTGCAGTAGCGCTAGTCAGTTTGCTACTTGCGCTGCTTGGAATTCTGCTGAGCGGATACGTGGCTTCGGTATTCGGGAGCACGATAGGAGTGGCGCAGCCGCTTCTTGAGCTAGGCTCACTGATACTCTTCTCGACCATAATGTATGGGGCTGTTGCAGGAATCCTCATAGGGCTCGGCAAGGGCGCCTATTTCTCAATAGCATATCTTGCATACATGGCATCGGATCTTGCAATCACGGCCTACACCCTGCTCAATGGTTATGGTGTTGTAGGAATACTGCTGGGTACGCTCATAGGAAGCATTATAGGGCTTATAGTGGCGCTCTTCTACATAAACAGGTATCTATCGCAGTACATGGATTTCTGCCCGTGGTATCCGAAGGTGCCTGACATAAAAAAGGCGCTTGGGTTCTCATATCCGCTTGCCATCTATAACTTCTTTACAAACAGCTTACAGAATTTCTCAGTCATCCTTCTTGGCTTTTTTGTAAGCGAGACTGTGATAGGAAATTACGGAACTGCGCTGAAAGGGCTCTCCGTGCTCCTTGTATTCTATGGTTCCGTGGTCTCGGTGATGCTCCCTACATTTGCAGAAGCTGCAAAGAAGAGCGTGAAGAGAGCCTATAGCGAAGGCGTCTTCAATGCCTCGGTCCTCTATTCGGTGTTTGTTACATTTCCAATCCTGCTCTTCTTCGCAGTATTCAGCAAGTCCCTGATATACATACTGATAGGGAGCAGCTATACGCTTGCACCGTTTTACCTGACACTGATAGCGATAGGGACGATCATGGGGCTGGTAGGTTTCTTTTCAGGCTCTATGCTGATAGCAAGAGGGCTTACAAGGAAGATCCTGAAATATGGCGCGCTCTCCTCTCTTCTGCAGTTTGTTTCTATGCTGCTTATGGTACCTTACTTTGGAGTGGTAGGTGCAATAGTAGGGATATTCTTCATAGGAAGCATCGCTAACAGCACGTTCTTCACCCTTGCGGTTTCACGCATGCTGAAGATAAGGATTAATCTTGCTAAACTCGCCAGGCTATCCCTGGCAAATATAGGAGCTGCGATCCTGATGCTGGTTGCATTGCTTGCAACCCAGTCTATGGCAGTTGAGATAATAGCAGGGTTGGCCATACTGGTAATAGCATATCCTGCATTCGTAGTGATTTCAAGGGCCATGGATAGCAAGGAGATAGAATATTTCAGATCAAGCACCTCTTCGCTTGCCTTTGCAGGACCTATGATAGGAGCAGTATGTGGGTATATGGCGGCAATAGGAGAGAAAATAGGTATTGATGCGCCAGCCGGGATTTGAACCCGGGTTATTGCCTTGGGAAGGCAAAGTCCTGGCCAGGCTAGACTACTGGCGCCTATCTAATATAAGGCATTCCTTCTGAAGGTTTTGATGGATCGCGTGTATCTATAGACTGCTCTATCTCCTTTATCACGCGCTCGGTCTCCTTTTTGAGTTTGTCCAGATTTTCAAGCTCTATCTTCGTGCCTATTATATTCTCCATTACGCGCAGGACGGCTCTGGCTGCGCTTGCGTCTATCTCTAGGAAGCCTGTCTCACCCATAAGGCATGCTGAAGGTATGCCATACTTCTGTGCGAAGACAGGTATGAGCCCTGCTGATCCCCATATAGTGCCTGTTATCTTCCCGAATATTACGCCATTCTTTTCCAGCTCCTTCCTCATGGTCTTGTCATTCGAAACAGCAAAGACCCTTGGAGATTCCGTATATTTGTTTGACGCGTTGTATCCGCCTATTGTATAGATGCGCGTTCCACCGAGTTTCTTGAAAAACTTGACTATCAGCTCATTTATCTCATACTGACCTTCCGATGATGGAGACTGCGTATCTCCAAGAAGTACCAGTATATCTTTTCCTTTTATGTTTTTGTGATAGAATCTGTTGCTTACGGCTCTGAAGCCTCCGCTCTTGAGCATCAGGACCTGGTGCAAAAAGTATGGAGAATAGAGAGTTGCGAATCTCTCGGCCTTTATCGATTTCCTTATATGCTCCGCAGCAAGATTGCCGACGTTTCCTATGCCTGGCAGCCCTACTATAAGTATTGGATCCTTTAGCTTCTTTTTCTTGTAGTATATCTTGGTTTTGTCCAGGCAATCACTTGTTCACTTTCTTAAACGCGTACTGTATCTCCGATGAATGCTTTTCCAATACCGCTTCGGCACTCTTTATCCTCGCTTCTGCCTTTGTGTAATCGGAATCTGTTGATGTCAGGGAGTAGTGCGGCGCTCCCAGGTATCTGGTTTCGTTGCCCATTGCAGCTATCTCCTTCAGGAGCGTCTTTATCAGCGCTATGCCTTTCTGGGGGTTTGTAACGTTCATCTCCAGATTGTATGAAACAGTATATGTTTTGGGTTTTATGTTTTTCTTTGCTGCTTCATAGAATGCTTCCTTGAAGGTATTGTCGCCGCAAGCTGC
Source organism: Microcaldota archaeon (assembly GCA_027365175.1). Lineage (GTDB taxonomy): Archaea > Micrarchaeota > Micrarchaeia > Micrarchaeales > CABMGC01 > JAKAUU01. Next base: position 100,410 of record DAHXNY010000001.1, read on the forward strand.
AAGTGGATCCTTGTCTTCGTAAGCAAGAGTGAGCAATTCGTGGTAGGTTAGTATGTTCAGGGGTATCTTGCTTATTATCTCCTCTTTAGCATTCTCTTTCTTTGCGAGCTTTGCCGTGCTGTCGAATATCGCCTTTGCCCTTTTCTCGGCGCTGTAATCGTTTATCTTATCCTTCTTCTCCTTCTGGGTTACCTTTTTCAGTGAAATATCTACTGCATTCTTCGTCGGATCGATGAAGATTACCTTTGCTACATCCTGCTGGCCTTCCCTTATGAATTCGTGTATGTTCTTTATCCATCCTGAAGATACTTCAGAGATGGGAAGATATGCATCAACACCATACTCTTCGAGCTTGCAGTACGCACCGTGGGGGGTAACCTTTGTTATCTTTATTATTACGAACTCTCCCTGCACGGGAAGCTCTTTTTTTCTCAACATTTTATCAGTGCTTTATCTCGATCTTCTTCTTCGTCCTCCTGCCGAACACCCTCTCTGTAGTTTTCTTGCATACAGTGCACTGCACCATTACCTTTTGCCTCTTCCCTAGTTTCTTAGGGTGTATTTTTGGCTCTACGCTGCCCACATAACCTTTAATTGCCCTATTGTGCCTCCTTGTACCAAGACTTAACCCGGACTGCGGCTTTTTGTTATATGGCTTCACAAGCTGTTTTGTATGCTTGCCGCAGAATTTGCAATACATATTCAATTCCTTGTCTATTTTCATAAAATCACTTAGCCTATTTTCTCTCCTATATTGTTTTCTATTATAAACATAACATCGTCATTGCTGTTTATATCTATTATCTCGTTTTTGTTGTATGGCCCTAGTTTTGTGCCAGTGTTTGTTATTATTTCTGGTACGTCCATATTTATCTTGATTTTGGTAGAATTTTGTATTTTACCTTTCTTCAAAACCGCTCTTATTTTAGAATATATCTCGTTTTCCTCATCAGCGACTTCGTTGCCTATCTGCTTGTCATATGCAATGTACATTAGTATTTTCTGGGTCCTTTTTTCTTTTAGAAAGCCTAGTGTGTTGGTGATGTTTGTCTTTTCAACCTCATTTTTGGAGTTTCTGACCAGCTCTTCAGCTTCCTTATAAAAATCTTTTTTCATAGGGAGGAGTTTGCTTGTGTTCTTCTCTTTTTTATAAAAATCTATAAGATCTAAGTAATCCATTTTTACACAACAGGGTTGAGTTCCACTAATATTTTATTTTTCTTTGCAAAATAAAAATAAATACTAAAGCGTAATTTACTACTATATATTATATAAGTAACCTGAATAGTGGAACTGCACCCTCTACTGTATAGCGAGAGGTGGATTTGAACCACCGATCTCCGGGTTATGAGCCCGGCGGGCACTCCAGTCTACCCTACCTCGCTACTGTAATATCAGAAGGACAAGATTACTTTACCTTACTTACTTTTTAAACCTTTTATAAAAAGCTTGGCATTCTCCCTATCTACCATATCAAGCTTGCTTCCACAGTCTGAGCATTTAAAGCTATATTCCAGAGCAGAATCGAAAGGAAGCACTATCATGTTGTTTTCATAGCATTTCTTGCACAAGAAGAAGTCATTGCAGTTCTCAGGGAGAACCGCCTCAGCAGCAACAGGTGCGTTCTTATGCATATTTGCATACTCGGAAAGCTTTTCAGCATCTATCCTCCATGTAAAAATGAGCCAGCCGCTATTGTCCTTAGTCACATCGTACTTGGTTATTCCATGGCCATTCATCATGTTAAGCGCCCTCCTTACCTCATTTATCTTCATCTCAAGCTTCTCCGCAAGCTTCTCATCTGTCTGGGGCTTCTTATAAAGGATCTTAACTATATCCACAGACCTATCCCCTACTGTGGTGGTCAGATGCTCAGTGAAATAAGGATCAGTAAAAACCTCCTCAACAACCTTCATATCATGCTTTCTCTGCTCATGCTCCAAAACCTCAGCTTCCTTCTCCCTGCGCTCCTTCAGGCTCTCCTTAACAACAGCCTTGGGCATTATTTTGGCATTCTTGTGAACGTCCTTAACATTAACTACTGCCTTCTTTACAGCGTGCTGCCCCTGTTGCGTTGAATGCACTACTGCCTTGTGCGGCTTTATGCGCAGATGCGCCTTATTTGCCTTCTTTGCAGTAGGCTTTGGATGAACCTTATTCTTAGAACTACTTCCTCTGTTTTTGTTTGGTTTTGGCATGAGGATCACTTTTGAGGGACAGGATAGTATTATACATGTCCTTCTATTTAAACATATTGCTTCAATCAGACCTAGAGCAGATCGCCTACACTAAAATATGCCTTTCCTGATATTTAAATACGATGGTCTTGCCTCTGGAGTCTATAAGGCTCCGGCTAAGGAATACGCCATAATATGGGCCCGGAGGGATTTGAACCCTCGACTTGCTGGTTAAGAGCCAGCCACTCTGACCAAACTGAGTTACGGACCCGGTTGTCTTCTCTTCCTGGCTGCGCCAGCCATATTCATCATGATAAGGCTTGCAAGATGTGCGGTTATCCCCCCGGAATCATACCTGGGGTTCAGCTCCATCACATCAAAACCAAGATTTACGCTCTTTCCTATAGTAGAAGCAATATATAATATTTCCCTTGCTGCAAGACCGCCAGGCACCGGGGTGCCGACTCCAGGAGCGAATGCAGGATCAACAGAGTCAAGGTCTATAGAGACATACACATTGTCTGTTATTATGCTTCTTGCATACTTCGAAACAGCAACTATCCCCTCCTCTATTATCCTGTCCATTCCAACAAACTTGATCCCTGCTTCTTCAACTACGGCCTTCTCCTCCCTCTCTATAGCACGAGCTCCTATTATCAGGCTCGAGCTAGGCTCAACATTCTCCAAAGCAAGAACATCATGCACCACCGAACCGTAATATCTTCCGGCAGAGCCTATGCTGTCAGGGTGCGCATCTATATATACAAAACTCCACGAATCAACGCAAGAATCTATGCCCTTAAGTATGTCATAGGTTATCGAATGGTCTCCCCCTATGCAACCCACCACTCTCTTATCTAAAACCTGCCTCCTTGCAAAACCCGCCGTCCTTGCCTTCGAGATGTTCCCGGCATCATAACAATTAAGCGCACCCAAACCTAACCTGCTATACATGACAGATAAACCATTTCCCCTCTTTACAGCATCGAATTTCACAGACGCTGCCCTTGCAGCAGCCGGGCCACCTGAACTTCCCCTCCTAGGCGCCCTTGAGCCTCTCTCACTCGCAACTCCAAATACGACAGTATCTGCATCTTTTTCACCAGGAGAGGTGCACCACGGGAAAACAAGTTTTCTGCCTTTTGCCAAAAATAACACCTGTTACAAAGTATGTACATAAAAGCATTATAAACACGCTATTTCTGCTCCAAAAACCGTTCCCAGAGAACGCTTTTAATAGTTAATGTGCAATAGTTATATGGATAAAAACAATTCTTAGTTACTACAATTTTAACCTCGGGAAAACAACTCTATAAACGCTGATAAAATGGCTGACGAAACTTACGATGCTTCAAAGATAATTGTGCTTGAAGGAGCGCAGGGCATACGTAAGAGACCGTCGATGTATATAGGCTCAACAGGACCTTCCGGGATAATACACCTGCTGTACGAAGTTATGGATAACGCGGTAGACGAATCCTCTGCAGGATACTGCAAAGACATAAAGATAAAACTGTACAAGCAGGACGGAGCAGACATAGCCGAGATATCTGACGACGGAAGGGGGATACCTGTAGGGATAATGGAAAAGTACGGAAAGAGCGCTCTCGAGGTCATAATGACAACACTGCACAAAGGGGCTAAATTCGAAAATGATGTTTACAAGGTATCTGGAGGACTCCATGGGGTGGGGCTTACCGTTGTAAACGCGTTGTCAGAATTCACAGAAGTCACGGTAAAAAGAAACGGTAACATATACAGGCAGACCTTCAGCAGGGGGCTGCCAACATCAAAGCTCGAAGTTATAGGGGAGACCAAAGAGACAGGAACAACAGTAAAATTCAAGCCGGACCCGGAGATATTCAGCGTGAATACATTTGACATAGCGATGCTGAACGAAAGGTCCAGATACATCAGCTACACCAACGTCGGACTGCGTATCATAATAACGGATGAGCGCTTTGGGGACAAAGTGGAGGAGACCTATTATTCTGAAAACGGAATAATAGATTTTGTAGAGTATATAAACAGGGAAAGGTCTCCTATAACTTCTATAATATACGGCAAAACCACAGCAGATTCTACTACTGTAGAGTATGCGATGCAGTACACAGAATCATACGATGAAAAGATAGAATCCTTCGTAAACAGCATAAAAATGAATGAAGGAGGGACGCACCTTTCAGGCTTCCATGCAGCGTTGACAAGGGCAATAACGAATTATATAGACAAGAACAAGTCTCTCAACGCAAAGGCGAAGGTAACCGGAGACGATGCAAAGGAAGGCCTTACTGCCATAGTCAGCATAAAGATGCAGAATCCGGAATTCGAGGGCCAGACCAAGGAAAAATTGGGAAACGTGAAGATGAAGACCCTCGTAGAGACCTTTGCATACCAGAGCATTTCAAGGTATCTGGAGGAGCACCCTTCCGATGCCAAGTCAATAATAAGGAAGATAACTGAGGCAGCAAATGCGCGCGACGCTGCAAGGCGCGCACGCGAACTTGAGAGGAAGAAGAGCATATTCTCAAGCGCGGTTCTCCCTGGCAAGCTATCTGACTGCATACTCAGCGACCCTGAAAAGACCGAGCTCTTCATAGTAGAGGGAGAGAGCGCAGGAGGGTCGAGCAAGCAGGGAAGGGACAAGAACATACAGGCAATACTCCCATTAAGGGGAAAGATACTCAATGTAGAGAAGGCAAGCTACGAAAAGATATTCGATAACAAGGAGATAAAAACCATGATTACTGCCTTTGGCACAGGCATAAACGAGACCTTCAATGCCGCAAACATACGCTACAAGAAGATAATAATAATGACCGATGCCGACGTTGACGGAAGCCACATAAGGACACTGCTGCTTACGTTCTTTTACAGGTACATGCGCAAGATAATAGAACTCGGATACGTGTATGCTGCACAGCCCCCGCTCTATAGGATCGGGAAGGGCAAGGACGAATACTACTGTTATAGCGATGAAGAGCTCAATGAGAAGCGCAAGGAGTACGGGGAGAACGTAGAGATACAGAGATACAAAGGACTCGGAGAGATGAACTACGAGCAGCTATGGGAAACAACCATGAACCCGAAGAACAGGAAGCTCAAGAAAATATCTATAGAAGACGGCCTTCATGCTGACGAACTCTTCACCATACTCATGGGCGCTGACGTAGCCAAGAGGAGGAGATATCTGCAGGAGCATGCAAAGGAGGTAAAAACACTTGACATATAGTGGGAGTATGACCGAAGTACAAAACGTATTTTTAGAGGATGAGCTGCAAAGGAGCTACATAGACTACGCGATGAGCGTAATCATAGGCAGAGCCATCCCTGACGCCAGAGACGGACTCAAACCGGTGCAAAGAAGAATACTATACACAATGTACGGCCAGAAGAACTTCCACAACCTGCCTACAAAGAAGAGTGCCAGGATAACAGGAGACTGCATGGGTAGATATCACCCTCACGGAGACATGGCGATATACGATGCTCTTGCAAGGATGACGCAGGACTTCTCCATGAGGTACATGCTAGCGGAAGGGCAGGGAAACTTCGGTTCTATAGACGGGGATCCTCCGGCAGCAATGAGGTATACGGAGGTAAAGCTTACCAAGATCTCTGAGGATATGCTCGAGGACCTAGACAAAGAGACTGTGAACCTTGTCCCCAATTTCGACAACACTGAAAAGGAGCCTACAATACTGCCTTCAAAGATACCGAACCTGCTTGTCAACGGCGCAACCGGCATAGCAGTAGGCGTGGCAACAAGCATTCCCCCTCACAACCTTGGGGAGGTATGCGAAGCTGTAATTTACCGCATAAAGAATAAGGAAAGCACACCGGAAGACATACTGAAGATAATAAAAGGCCCTGACTTCCCTACAGGTGGCATAGCTGTAATGTCAGCAAACGCGCTAAACGGATATAAGTACGGCAGAGGCCAGGTATCTGTAAAGGCAAAGGCGGAAATAGATGACGAACTCCACAAAATAATAATCACCGAAATACCTTACAACCTCAACAAATCCTCCTTGATAGAGGGAATAGTAAACATAGTGAAGGACAAAAAAACCGAAGACATAAAGGACATAAGGGACGAGACCGACAAGAGCGGCATACGTATTGTCATAGACCTGAAAAACGGTGCGTCAGGGGAATCGGTACTCAACACCCTCTACAGGCACACCCAGCTGCAGACAACAATGCCGATAATAAATCTTGCAGTGATAGATACTGCCCTCAAGAACCTGAACATAGTCGACATGCTCGACGCGTTCATCAACCACCGCAGGGAAGTAATACTTAGAAGATCAAAGTACGAGCGCGAAGTCGCTGCAAACAGGCTGCACATAGTGGAGGGCCTGCTAATAGCAATAACCAACATAGACGACGTAATTAAGCTGATAAAAAGCAGCGACGAAGTCTCCGGAGCAAGGAAGAAGCTCGTAAAGGATTACGCCCTGTCAGAGAAGCAGGCAACTGCGATACTTGACATGAAACTCAGCAGGCTTACCCATCTTGAAAACAACTCGCTGGACAGGGAGAAGACCGAACTGCAGGGCAAGGTCAAATACTACAACGAAGTAATAGATAGCAGCGAAAAAATAGACGGGATAATAATACAAGAAACCGAGAAGGCGATAAAGGACTATGCAGACAAAAGAAGGACTGAGATAGTATACTCGGACGAGTCCGCGGACATAACTGAGGAAGACATGATCACAGACGAAGAGATAACGGTGATAAGGACAAAGACAGGATATGTCAAGAGGCTGAACAAGGAGAACTACAGGGAGCAGGCGAGGGGAGGAAAGGGGATCATATCGATAAACCTGAAAGAGGGAGACTATGTCAACCAGATACTCCGCTGCAATAATAAGGACTTCATACTCTGCATAACAAGCACCGGAAGGGCATACTGGCTAAAAGCATACAAAATACCCGAAACAGGAAGATATTCAGAAGGCAAATCGATAGTAAATCTGATACACGCAGAAGAAGAGAAGATAGTCTCAATGATACCTATACGCAATTTCGAAGCATCGACAATGGCGTTCATAACTGCAAGAGGCACTGCGAAGAGGATGAGCGCAAGGCTGTTTGCACGGCCAAGATCCAACGGAGTGCGTGCTATAAAACTGGCAGCGGGAGACGAGATTGTAGACGCGATATGCTACTCTGCCAAGAAATACCTGTTAATCTCCACAAAGAAAGGCAAAATAATCAAGTTCGAAGAGCAGAGCATGAGGACAATAGGAAGGACAGGTATGGGGGTCAGAGGAATAAAGCTCAGGCAGGACGACAGAGTAACGAATATAATAGCCGCAAGTGAGTTCGGAAGCGTCTTCACAGTCACTGAGAAGGGATACGGCAAGATCACCGAGATAACCAGGTACAGGACGCAGAACAGGGGAGGAAAGGGGATCATAAACCTGAAGGTTTCAGAAAAGACCGGGGATGTATCAAAGACACTATACATGTCACACGAGCAGCAGGCGATACTGATAAATTCAAAGGGAGTGAGCATAACGATACCCACTTCATCTATCAGGGTAACCGGAAGGGCAGCGTCAGGGGTCAGGCTGATGAAGGTTGAACAAGGGACAAAGATAATAGACTGCATCATACTTAACGAGGAGCAGCAAAAACCCGCAGAGGTTTAACCGTTCCAAAACTTCCTGTTCTTTATGAATTTCTTCTGTTCCTCAAGTACGTCGACAAAGAACTCCTTGTAATCCCTCCTGAGCATCCGCAGCACTCTTGCAGCAGTATCAACTCCTATTCCATATACCGACAACGCGATTACCGCACGGTTCCCGTACTCCGTTATCAATCCTGCCTCTTTTACAATGCTCGTGTATATCTTTGCGTCTCCCCTGTTTAACGCCTTGCCCCCGATACGCTTGTTTATCACTGCAGCCTTCTCATCCTCATATATCACCACCATCGGGCTTCCGCACTTCCTGCACTTTATGCTCTTGTCACTGTCAAAATCCATCTTCTCTTCAAACGCGTAGCTGCAGAAACTGCAGAGCATGAGCAGGCTCTCCTTAGAGAGCTTCTCCTTAAGCCTCTCCACCGCATCCTCCTTGCCAAATTCAGGAGAAAGAAGTTCGGAATAACTATATGCAGACTGTATTATCTCCCTGGTAAGCGGCGAACCTGTTGAATACCGGAGCTCAATTTTTATTTCGCCTGCCTTCAGTCCACGCGCAAATTCCCTGACTGATTCTATGTCAAAATAATTTTTTCCGAGCTCTCTTGCCACCTCCTCCATCACAACCGAACCGTCATAGAAATTCATCACTCTGTCTATGGCCCCTCTCCCGGTCTTCGCCCCCTTGTCTATTATCCCGAAAAGAGTGGCGATCTTGACAAACCTGTACCTGAAAAGGTCAGAGCCGCGTATAACATCAAGAGAGTCAAGCCTTTCCATATGCGCTATCTCCAGTATTGCCTTTTTGACATCCGGTTTCCTGAAATTAAGGCCAAATTCCAGCACAATTGCATAAGGTGTCGCCTTCGCAGTAACGCGCCCCCCCGAAGAGTAGGAACAGACATACGAGAGAAGACGCGCGAGCAGCTCGTTGCCAAGTTTTCCCAGAGCAACATACACAATCGCATAATCTTCCAATTCCTCAACTATGATCCTAGTACTGCTGGGGACAAAGAAGGAGCGCTGCTTCTCTATGAATGTTTCAGCTCTGATCATTGCATGAGGATCGAAGAAAACAGATCTCTTGCCAAGCCCATTTTCAATAAATGCGTATGCCTTTTCCGCAGTCTCTTTAGAGACAGGTATGTCCTCTCCTTCCCAATCGGGAATAGTCGCCTCCACCCTCTCCCCAGGCTCAACAAATATCGTACCTTCATCAATGCTTACCACTCTCCACGGCATGCCCTTGCTTATGAAGTATGACCCCTCATCTATGTTGGAATAGACAAATTTCTCGTCAAGATAGGATATGATCCGGTTGGTCACAGCATTTTTTACAGGGAAACGCGACACCTCAGGTATGACGCTTATATTCTTATAGAAATACTTTCTTGACCTCCTGCCTATCGATATCTTGCCGTCTCTAACATTGATTATGCCTATGCTCTCAGCAAAAGAGACTATCTGCTGGAACTTTTCCATCTTGAGCTTTCTGAAGTTCGCCGATCCGCTTATTATCCCGAACGCAGTTGCATATTCTATCTCACCGTATTCAAGTGCCATGCCACCCAGTTGGTTGACCAAAACATCATACGGGCTCTCCTCTATGCCGCTCCTCTCAAAACTGCCTGCCAAGGCATTGTCCAGGATGGCTGCGGCTTCAAGTGCCTCAAGGTTTTCCGAGACTATTATACTTCCTTTAGATACCTTGCCAACGCTGTGCCCTCCTCTACCTATGCGCTGTATCAAGCGAGTGGCTCTTCTAGGAGAGCCGTACTGTATGACAAAGTCAACCTTTCCTATATCAATTCCAAGCTCAAGCGAACTGGTCGCTACTATCGCTTTGAACCTTCCCTCCTTGAATCCAGATTCAGTCGCAATCCTCTCCTCCTTCTCTATGGAGCCGTGGTGAACGCTCAAAGGGCCGAATCCCGTCTTCTTGTCAAGATAGAGGAGCTTCCTCCCAAGCGCCTCAACTGCCTGCCTGGTATTAGCAAACACTATCGTGGCGTCGGATTCCTTTATCAAAGATGCAATGCGGTATATCCTTGCTGCAGCAGCTTCATCTATGCTGAAGAACTCCTTTATCTCTTCAGAGTCTTTCGCTCTTTCAGGCATCTCTATCTTTATGTCAAACGTCTTTTCAGTATCAGATCCTATGACAACATACTTCCTTTCAGAAAAGATAAACCTGCACGCCTCGTCAACATTGCCTATTGTAGCGCTTATCCCTATCCTCTGGAATCCTGGTGCAAGCGCCTCCAGCCTCTCCAGGGCCACGGAGAGCTGCGCCCCTCTCTTATTGTAGTATAATTCATGCAGCTCATCAACCACAACAACCTTTACATTCTTCAGAGAATCCCTAAGCCTTTTAGAGAGGAAGAGGTTCTGCAGGGTTTCCGGAGTAGTTACAAGTATTCTCGGTGGCTCTTCAGCCTGCTCCCTCCTCTCTTTCAAAGAGGTATCTCCGTGCCTTACTGCCATCGTCACTCCGGATGCTGTGGATAGAGAGGTGAGCCTTTTCAGCAGATCCCTATTAAGCGATTTAAGAGGCGTTATATACAAAGCAAATATCCCGTTCTCATGTGCCTGCGCCATCTTTAGCATCGGAAGGAAGACTGCCTCTGTCTTCCCGCTTCCAGTAGGCGCAGCTATGATGCAGTTCCTTTTTCCTTCTATTTCCTTGAAAGACCTTTCCTGGATCTGGGTAAACGTCCCATACTTATCCAGAAAAAGTGAGAATGGATCCATCATAAGATTAGACTACATATGCGCTTCCGTTAGCCTGGAGCCTTGTCCTGTTAAGGGTATAATTGAGCGTAAGGCCCAGGTACAGGTTGAACGGCACTCCGTATATCTTTGTGCCGTTGTAATAGGCGCATCCTATGCTGAGGTTTGCAGCCTGCTTGGCCTCCAACGTATAGTTTACTCTTGTGAAGAGCAGCGAGGGAGCTTCCGCAAAGCAGCTCCCGGCAGTCAAGGCGACTGTATTATTGTAATTGTTTATCACACGGAAGTGCAATGTGCTGTTTGAAAATGCTACGTCTGTGCAGTTGAACCCTTCTACAAAACCACACACACTCTGTATTCCGGGCAGGAAGACAAGGGACTTGGCGCTGCTATTGTAAAACGAAGCATGTATCAGCTCTATGGCCTCAGGTACCGTTTCCAATAACCTGGAGGTGCTTGAAAGCGAGTAGTCGGTATAGTTGATTCCTCCAACATACGCGCGTGTAGAAATAAGGGAGTAATTACCTATCTTGCCAGAGGCCTGAAGATCATATGATGAACAGTAAGATATGCCAGATATATTGTAAATTGCACCATAGCATACTAGCAACGGACTGGTAAGGTTTGTAGATATCTGTATGTAATGTACGCTATTGTTCATCTCCAGAAGCTCTCCATGGCTGAAAACATTGCCGACAAAACCCGAATAGTTGCCTATCACAGTAGCATTAGATGCGAGAGAGTCGTTCCTGAACTTCATATTCTGCATCACTGGTGTGTAATATGACGCAGGAGGGTGCTCCAATACGCGCGTGCAGTTTTCAGTACCGTTTGTACCTATAATTTTTATCCATCCACCGCTATACCAGCTGCACATTGTTGATATGTTGCTGAGCTTTACGAAGGTAATCTGCGTTCCATTGTAAGTGAAGTTATGGTGTGCAAGACCTTTGTACCCTGCAGCATATACAAAAGCCGAAGGTTCAAGATAGCCCTTTAGCCATATGGAAGAGATCGCGTTATTTCCTGAATATTCTCCGTTAGAGTACGCCATCTCGTTTATGTAAGCACCTGCAATGCTTGTAATCGGATACAGGAAGGTATTCAAAGCGCTGATATTGGAGAAAACCATCGGTGAGGAAGAGAAGTTTGTGTAGAAGAAGGAATCTGTAACAACTCCTGAGCTTTTCAGATTCACATAAGACCCTGAAACAAGCCCATTTCTTGCCATGTATGAATAAGGGGCAGAAGACTCGCTGTTGCTTACTACGAAGCTTGCATTCGACTGTGCCTGCGCCCTGTCAGATATGCTGATGACTCTTCCAGGGTCTGCAACCACAGAGACGTTGTATGTGCCTGCCTTTGCTGGAGTGTAATTGAAAGGTATGACGGCAGCCTTTCCCACAGGTATGTCAAGTTTGTATGTGTTCTTCAGGCTTCCGTTCATGTAAAGCCCGAAATCAAGATTTGATATAGAAGAACTGCCTGTATTCGTAACGACTATAGGTATTGCCACATTCTGGTAAGGGTAAATATTCTTATTGAGCATGGTCTTGTTGAAAGATACCGTTAACTGATAGGACGCAGTGTAATAGAACCTGTAGTACAGTGCAGCTCCTGCAATTATCACGAAAATCGCAATCCATATGTATATCTCGTTCTTCATAGAAAAAGCACCACTTCAATTCTTGCTGCTTATCTCCTTTAACACTTCTTTTATGTTGCTGAATACATCTTTATAATAACTCTCAAAAATATTGAAGTTCCAAGGTTCATGGGCCATTCCCGGCGCCGAAGCGCTTCTCTTAAAGTAAAAGCGTCCATCAGAATTGTCCACAAGCCCCATCTTCTTCATGCGGAGCAGGTGGTATCTGAGTGTCTTCTCGTTCATCGGCTCCCACTTGCTGCTTATGTAATCAAGAAGCTCGGGCACTTTCGGATCATGTTTCTTGTTAAACTGGAAGTTGAGCATTGCGTCAAGTACGGCTAAGGCTGAGAGTCTGGACTCTCCAGGGTTTATTATGCCCAAAGAGAGGGCAAGCCATCTGAGCGCAGAGCGTTTCGTCTCAAGCACCTCCTTGGTCAGCCTCATCTTCCTGAGTGTAAGCTCCCCTTCTATAAGACTGCTTTCATTAAGTTCCAAAGAATCTCCTGCTACAAACAATAAGGATTATAGATAATATCTTATATAATTTTGCTACGATTCAATATTACTCATTTTAACAGGGTGAAAACATGGAACCACAAAGCAACCAGCAAAAAGAGATAGAGAAGCTTGCAAAGGACTACCAGGTCGCACAGGAGCAGCTTCGACTAGTCACGCTGCAGCTAGAGCAGCTCAGGGCCCAGAAGGCAGAGCTTGACGGTGCAAAGGAGCAGCTAGAGAAGGCTACGGGCAAGACCTACTCCACTATAGGGGGGATAATGGTAGAGACTGACAAGACAAAGGCACTGGAAGACGTAAAGGACAGGGCAGAACTCACCCAGGCAAGGCTGCAGTCGATAAACAAGCAGTATACCGAGCTGAGAGCAAAGGAGAAGGATCTGAACGCCAAGATAGCTGACATATACAAGGGCAGCCAGTAATTCTTACACGGGTGAGCCGCTGAAATACTACGATATTGTCAATACAGAAGCAAGCGAACAGCTCTCAAAAAGGCTTGGGTTCACCAAACTGCTCGTATGCGGACATGAGGTGGACATTAAGGCAGCAGCGCAGTCCTACCCAAAAAAAACAATAGCAACCGGGACGAACGAAGGCCTTCTTGCGAAATCACTGAAGGACAGAAATACCATAGGTGTACTGCCCACAAGCATGCCTTCAAAGAAGCTGATAGCGATGCTTTCGGAACACGACAAAACCCTATTCGTAAATGTAAACACCGTAATCACTGCAGATCCGAAGCAGCAGCAGAAGCTGATATACCTGTATCGAAAAACAATGCACTACTGCAAGCAATTCAGGGTTAACGTCTGCCCTGTGACATTGGCGGGATCCGAGCATGAGCTTCTTTCAGCAAAACAGCTCATTGTACTGATAAAATTTCTCGGCTTCACCGGTGACGAGAAAAAAGCTCTAAGCACGCTGGGTTTTCTACATGGCAAAACGAATTAAGAACAGATACATACTGGCAGAGACCTCTTCGGCTCTTGATTTCAATGACCTTGCTACTCAACGATCCCTTGAAGCGGGCATCATGCAAATCCTAGGGACGATGGGTTATTCCTATTCAAATCCGAAGATAATGCTTGCAGCAGGCAGGCAGTTCATTCTAAGGATACAGCGAAGCTCCGAAGACAGCATAATCCTTGCCCTGTCATTCATAAAAAATGTAAACGGAAAAGCGACAGGGATATACACTACCAAAACTTCAGGAACTATCAAGTCCCTAAAAGAAGCACTAATCAAATAGCTTTCTCCTAGCGTCGCGCATATCTATGTCGTTAAACAACCTGCGTGCATTCTCATTGTTTAATGTTCCTCCTACAAAAACCTCTCTCACATCCCCATTTGCATACTTATGCTGCCTATATGCTGACAACCCATAAGCGCAGGCCGTATTCTGTTTCAATAAAGAACCATCTTTATCATGCCCTTCTTTCGTAACTCTTATTATCAAATCCCCACCTGAGTCAGGGACAGTGGCGCGATATGCCGTCAAAAACGTAAAACCATTATCCATGCTCCACGAAGTTACTGGCACCTTCCTGGCCAGATTTACCACCTGCTGTTCATCCAACATACTTTTCATTGCATTTGCCATACTCTCACCTGCCAAATAACCGCACATTCTGTCATATCTTCCTACGTGTACCTAGGAAATCCCTGATACCAGTTACTGCTTCTGTCTGCACCAGTTCCCTATTTACCCTTATCAATTCAACAAATTTTGCATCTCTCCCATTCTTCCACTCTACTATACTGTCGCGAACATTGCATATCGCCTTGCTATGGGATTCTCCTATAGGATACCCATCAACCCAAGCCTGCGCGAAACGCTTCTGTGCCTGTCTTGCAAGAGGGCTTCCAGGCATTCTATCCGAGCACCCGGAAATTTCAACATGCACCTCGTTTCCGCCTATCGTATGGTATGCATGGAAATTGAAATCGTCTCCATGAAAGTATCTCTGTTCCCAATTCTCCATAGGTATACTCCTGATAACCTCCATCACTTCATCGCTGTTAAGCCTTTTTTGTGTTATTTTGTATGTCATACACTCACTACTCCACAGTATGCAGTATTACATCATATTTAAACGTGCCTCCAATCATTCCAAAGCCTTATTAATAAGGTTTCAATTGAGGGACAGTTGCAATTATCAGGAGTTACTTTATTCCTACACTCATGGCCATAATATTTCTCATATATGCGCCGCTACAAGCCCGCATACCGGCCGTATTTCGATGCCTAAGCTGTAAAAAGCTTTATTAATGGCAAAGCATACTGAGTTTTGATTGCATGGTTGACATAATTGGTTCTATAAAGAATGCATGGTACTTGGCGATACATCCGTCTACAGTAAAGCCTATGGATATCAAGGACGCGGTGAAATTCTATTACTCATTTGCCGTCATCCCAGGCATACTCGCCGCAATAATAGCCGGAATTCTCGCAAGCTCGGCATCTGCCGCAATAATAATGCTCGCAGTGATATTCGTAATAGAACCCATATGGATATTCATAGGTGCCGGAGTTTACCACCTATTCGGCAAGTTCCTATTCAGGAAATTCAAACAGGACTATTCCGTAACGTTTACCGCAACAGTAGCTGCATCAATACCTGTAATTCTTTTCATGTGGTTATCCCCAATAACAGGCGGCCTATCAAGCATACTGTTCGGAATATGGAGCATAATCGTGCTTATTGTGGCTTTCATGAAGCTCCAGAAGGTATCAGGAGTAGTGGCAGTTCTAGCATGGCTGGTGCCTACAATAATACTATCGGCAATAGCGCTCCTGGTGGTCATAGCGGCGTTTTCAGCCATAGGCACATTGCCCGGCGCAGCAAACTTTACAGGAAACTTCACAGCAAACGCTCTGACAACAATATGAGTATTAGGCAGCCTGCAAACCCCCCTTTCCGGAATGTCGTCGCAGTAAAAAGGTTAATATAATTATCTATAAGAATAAGAAATACTAATTTCAGTGGTTCTATGAAAATCAATGAGCTTAAAGGAGGAGTGGGCAACGTAGAGATAGAGGCAACAGTAGTTGACAAGCAACCCACCAGAACCGTAGTTACAAAGTATGGCAAGCAGCTTACTGTATCAAGCGCTACCATAAAGGATGACACGGGAAGCATAACACTATCGTTATGGGAGAAGGATGCAGACGCAATAGATGTTGGAGACAAGATAAAGGTAACCAACGGCTATGTAAGCGAATACAAAGGCAACCCTCAGCTCTCTGCAGGCAAGTATGGAAAGATAGAGGTTATAGAGAAGGGAGAAGGCGGTGCTGCATCAGGAAGCTCTGAACCGGAAGGGAATTTCGGCTCGGATTCCGAAGAGTTCTAAATTTTAGAATTCGAAATCTATCGTATCCCCTACTTTAGGAGTGTGAACTCTGAATCCCTCCAGCCTCAGGCTCTCCGCAGCAGCAGCCATGTTCTCAACACTTCCATGTACAAGAACTATTTCTTCAGGAGAGCATAATTTTGCGTAATCGTGAAGATCTTTCCTGCCGGCATGCGCTGAGAAATCATAAAATCCAACCTCATTCCTCACAGTGAACTTCTTGCCGTCTATTAGCAGCGGCTTGCCTTCCAGCAGCCTGTGTCCGTTTGTGCCTTCAACCTGGAAGCCAGTAAGGAATACCTTGGAATTCCTGCTGAGTTGCGTTATATAATTAAGGACAGGGCCTCCTGTCAGCATTCCGGATGTAGTGAGTATTATCTTGCCTCCTTTTACCGCATTCCTCCTAACATGCTGCATATCTACAACCGACACCTTGTTAACGCCCTCTGCAAGCAGCTTGCCGTTCTTCAGGAAGCGCTTATGTGCCAGCGCTATCTCCGTAGCTGCCCTAGCCATCCCATCAAGATAGGTTCGCTCTGCCAATCCATGCTCCTCAAGTATTGCAAGTATCTCCTGGCTCCTTCCAACCGCGAATACAGGCACCAGTGCGGTGCCACCATTGTCTATCACGTCCTTTATATCCTCTATGAATGAGGATACCAGCTTATCCCTCCCTGTATGCTCCCCGCCGCCATACGTCGACTCCATTATCAGTATGTCGCATTTTACAGGGTCGGCACCTTTCTGTAGGGTCTGCTCCTCAAGCTTGAAATCCCCAGTGTATCCAAGAATCCTTCCACTCCTTATATTCTCTATGGATGAGACTGCGCTTCCGCATATATGGCCTGCATCACGCATTGTTATTACATAATCGTCAAATTCATTCTCGTAGCCGTATTCGCAAGGTACATATTTGGACATCATCTCCCTGAAATCAGCTCTTGAATATGCTGGTTTGTCATGCTTCCTCTTAGCTATCTTAAGCGCATCCTCGATAAGGAGTTCTACAAGCTCCATGGTGGGCTGCGTCGCAAATGTAGGGGGACTGGCATCCCTGTAAATAGAAGGAAGGAAGCCGCTGTGGTCAAGATGTGCATGGCTGAGCACGCACGCATCCACCCTCCCTATCTCTAACGGGTATTCTGTAGCGCTCTCCACCTTAACTCCGCAATCAAGCAGTATGTTCTTCTTATCTTCAACAACAAAGGCTGATCTGCCAACCTCTCCAGCCCCACCAAGAAAACGTATTCTCAAATAATCACTTCGAAACAGAAACCAATGACCTTATGTTTATCTTAATATATTTAAGTGTTATTAAAGAATAGTATAGCGACCTGTGGTGAAATGACGGACGATATAACCTTCCTCGATATTGCATGCCTTATGAAGATATCAGACGATACGACGTTGGAAAGATTCGGATCGTCAATAAACGCAAGCATATTTGATGCGTCGAATATAGCCGGTACGCTCAAACAGAAGGACCTGATAGATTTTACCTCTATATTTCCAGGCCCAAATTCTATAGCCGTTACTGATAAGGG
Source organism: Microcaldota archaeon (assembly GCA_027365175.1). Taxonomy (GTDB): domain Archaea; phylum Micrarchaeota; class Micrarchaeia; order Micrarchaeales; family CABMGC01; genus JAKAUU01. Next base: position 118,035 of record DAHXNY010000001.1, read on the forward strand.
GAAAGCCGTACTGTCAGAAGCGGAACAGAGGGCAGCAACCCCGTTCGATAACCTTGACAAGAGCATTCTTTCACAGATATCGAGCGGAAAGAGCGCTCCAAAGGACATACAGAGTTCGATAAGCCTGAATTCAAGGGATCTGGCAATGCGCCTGTACAAGCTCAGCAAGCAGAATTTCCTTACATACGAGCTCAAGAGCGGACAGGTTGACATACTGCTCACAGAGCAGGGTTTCCTCAAAGCAGCTCCCCAACAGCCGCAGCCTATGCAACCTGTGCAAAGTATGCAACCCAGGCAGAATAGCATGCAGGCACCTTCCCAAAATCCTTCACCGGAACAATTCCCGACTCAACAACAAGCTGAGACACAGATGCAACAGCCTACTGCCCCTCAGGAAATCCATCTGCAGCCGAAGCCTATGAACAAGAAACTGATTGCAGGCATAGTGGTAATATTGGTTATAATACTTCTTGCATATCTATTAGCGATGAAGATAATATGACGCTATCAGATTATTTTGAAGGGGAGAGACTTCTGAAGAAGTACGGAATAAGCAGCATAAGGAGCTGGTATGTTGATTCTGCGGAAGAGGCAATATCCAAGGCAAACGGCAATTCCATAGTGATGAAGGTAATAACCGAGAAGGCTCTGCACAAATCAAAAAGCGGTCTGGTAGAGCTGGACCTGAAGACGGACAGGGAGATAAGGTCGGCATTTAATTCCCTCTCTGCAAAAGCCGCAAAGCTTAAGCCCTACAAGGTAATAGTGCAGGAGATGTCCAAAGGAGGCGTAGAGGTCATAATAGGGGGCAAGACAGACCCTCAGTTCGGAAAGGTCATACTTCTCGGTCTCGGCGGAATCTACGTAGAAGCCTTCAAGGATTTTGCAATACGCGTATGTCCTATAAACAAAAACGATGCGTCAAGCATGATCGATAACCTGAAATCAGAGAGCGTGATAACATACGGCTCAGAGAACAGGAAGATGCTCGAAGGCCTTCTGTTAAAAGTATCGGACATGCTGACCCACACTGACCTTAAGGAACTTGATCTCAACCCTGTCATACTAAGGAAGGACGGCTACGATGTAGTCGATATAAGAATATTGAAATAAGTGTTCAAATGCCAGTCGACCTCAAATATATGCTGAACCCGAAATCAGTAGCTATAATCGGGGCTTCGAAGAATCCTGAGAAGGTAGGCCACATAATACTCCAGAATTACATAAACTCTGGATATTCTGGCAAGCTCTTCGCAGTGAACAAGGAGGCAGAATCCATACTCGGAGTAAAGTCGTATGGGCATGTCAGCGAGATAAAGGAAAAACTAGACCTGGCGGTAATCGCAATACCTGCCCCTTTCGTACCTGCAGTTCTTGAGGAATGCGGGAAAGCAGGAGTGAAGAGTACTATAGTCGTAACGGCAGGATTCGAGGAGATAGGGCAGAAGGAGCTGCAGGAGCAGATAGTCAGCATATCAGAAAGGTACAAGATGCCGATGCTCGGTCCCAACTGCCTTGGGGTGATAGACACAAGAGCAAGGACAGACACGCTCTTCCTGCCAACTTACAAGCTCAGCAAGCCCGGAGTCGGATACGTAAGCTTCATCTCACAGAGCGGAGCCGTAGGCAGTACGATACTTGATCTTATAGCCGGAGAAGGATTCGGCCTTTCAAAATTCATCTCCTACGGAAACGCAGCAGGTGTAGACGAGTCAGACATACTGGAATACCTGATGAATGATGATAATACAAAAGTAATCATAATGTATATAGAGGGGATAAAGAACGGCAAGAAGTTCATAGAGGTTGCAAGGAAGGTGACAAAGAAAAAGCCTGTAGTCGTTCTAAAGGGCGGGAGGACAGCTGTAGGGCAGCAGGCAACTCTCTCCCACACTGCATCTCTTGCCGGTGATTATCAGGTTTACGAAGGCCTATTCAAGCAGTTCGGCTTCACGATTGCAAACGATCTGAACGAGCTTCTGTATTACGCAAAGGTGCTTGTATCAGAACCAGCCCCTAACGGCAATCGTGTAGGAATAATAACCAACGGCGGAGGTGCCGGAGTGATTACCACCGATGCAGTAGGATCTGTAAAGACGCTAAAGCTTGCAGAGCTTAGCAAAAAGAGCCAGGAGATACTGAGGAAGAAGATGCCACCGCTGGTAAACATAAGAATACCTTTGGACCTGGCAGGAGACGCTGGAGGGGACAGATACGAAACCGCAGTCTCCGTACTCAAGGATGATGGGAATGTAGACATGATCATAGTCATCGCCCTCTTCCAAACCCCCGGAGCAGATTCCAGCGTAGTCGCAAAACTGGTACACTTCAAGGCAGATATCACAAAGCCGATGATAGTAATCAGCATAGGTGCAGAGTACACGCAGGTGCACAACAAAATGATGGAGGAATCAGGCCTCCCTGTTTATGATTCTCCTCTTGCAGCCGTAAACTCCCTGGCAGAGCTTTTCAAATACTACTCATACAAGAACCAGAAGTGAGCGGGCTACCCAAGAAGTTCGTCCATCGCCTTTGCAATTACCTTCTCCTTCTTCTCTCCTGAACTCAGCATCTCAAAGAGTTCTGCAGGCCCTACATCAAGATCATAACCATTCTTCTTCAACTCTGCCATCAGTATCCCTATTCCAAGGTCCTTAACCGATACGTTGCTTATGTCTGAGAATATCTCCGAACGCTTCTCACCGTCAGATACCTCTTCAAAGCCCTTCTTTGATATCTCAATAACAGCATCATTCTTGAATTTCTTGGCAATCTCCTGCATATCTATCCCAAGCCTCTTCACCGCCTTGCTATTCCCGTTTATCTCTATCCTTATTATGCATCCCTGTCCGTTCTTCGAAACAGCATTGCTCACCCTTTCCTCTATCTCTCTCAACAGCGTTCCCTCCTTCACAGATTCGGCATCGACCTTCAGTGACTCAAAGCTTCTGGAATTTATGTGCACAAACTCATACTCCCTTGTCCTTGTATCATAGACGAAGAAACCCTTTTTCTCAGTCTCCCCGTCCTTCAGCTGCGTAAGCACGGTGCTGCCAGGTATCAGGAACTGCTTCCCATGAACAGTAGACTCGAACCTGCTGTGTATGTGCCCATTGACATAAAGGTCAAAGCCCTCAGGCAGCTCATCCATCCTCAGGAAAGAGCCGTTGAAAGGCAGCAGCTCGTATAGGGACTGATGGAACATCAGTATGTTAAAAGCGCCTGCGACTCTCTTGCCTGCATGCTCCCTGAGCGCTTCTCCGAAGCGTTCTTCGACAACTCCTGCAATGCCTGTGACTGCTACCCTCTCGCCATCCTTCTCAATCACTGCGACCCCCATTCCTATATCAGCAAGCAGCGAGGTGAGATTCAATAGGTCTACAGGGTCCTCAGTATCACTCGTCCTCCTCTCATGGGTTCCTGGCACGGCGAGTATCGGCTTGTCCGTATATATCTTTCCGACCCCTTCGAATCCGACTATCCTGGCACCGAAATCCTTTTCACGCAGCTCCTTGAATATGCCTATCGCCTCAGCAATCACATCGGGCTTAGGGAACCTTGTGTCAAATATGTCGCCTGGTATGATTATCGCATCCGCTCTTTCTGCTGCCATCATGAGCGCTTCCCTTGCCTGGGTGTATGCGTCCTTCCTGAAACGTTCATATCCTATGTGCAGATCAGATACGATCGCTATCTTCATACACTCTCCTCAATATCGGCAGCAAGCGTCTTCTCTATCGTCTCCTTCATGCGCTCCGGGGAGTACGCCAGCTTAATCAGCTTCGTATGCCCCCTTATCCCCTTGCCTGATTCATAAGCTGAGATGAGCCCCTGCATCTCAAGGTCGAATATGTACTTCCTGTACCATCTTGAGCTCTTAGGGCCCTTGTTAAGGCTCTTCGCTATCGCAGAGTACTTGTTGTAAATGTCCCCGCTGAAAAGATAGGTATCACTGTCGCCGCTAAGCCTCTTGTATTTGCTTCCCTGTATGGAGAGCATAGCAATCGCATATATTATGAGGCGCTGATGCTCCGGCAGCGTGTTCACAAGCTCGTATACAAGCTCTTCCTCGGCCGCTTCAGAAGCCCTGTTGACATCATTCACTGTTATGACTCCGTCTCCTCTCTCATCAGCAAGCTCCCCTGCCTTTGAGAGAACCTTCAATGCCAGCCTTGCATCGCCGCTGTCCTTTGCTGATATCGCAGCCGCAAGGTTTATCGCAGCCTGGTCTATAACCCCTTTCTTAAAGCCCTCCTCGGCCCTTTCCTTCAGTATCAGCGAGAGCTCATTAGAGTTGTAAGGAGGGAAGACCAATTCATTTTCATAAAGAGTCGACAAGCTTCTCGGATCCAAATCCTCCTTGAAGGATATCTTGTTCGAAACCCCTACAATCATTATCCCTCCTGATTTTATGTCGCTGTTCGCTCTTGTGAGAGTGTAAATCAGGTCATCAAGGTCCTTGACAACGTCTATCTCGTCAAGCACCACTATCAGTATCTTCGCATCCTCCTCTACCCAGTTTATTATCCTTTCATAAATATCTACAAGACCATATCCGCGTTTTGCATAGACCGGAAGGTAATCGCTTGTTATCTTGTAAAGAACCCTGTACCTGGAGTTGTATATCCTGCAGTTTATGTACGACACGCGCGCCTTCGTTGGCAGGTCCTTTATCTTATCCACAACATGCTTGACACACGAGGTCTTTCCAGTGCCCGTCTTTCCATAAACGAAGAGGTTCCTGCCACGCTCTCCCCTGAGAGAGGGAGTCATGAATTTCACTATGTTCTCGATCTGCTTCTCCCTGAAAGGCAGGTTTTCAGGCATGTAATGCGGCGAAAGGACCTCACGGTTCGCGAATACCGCTGAATCCTTGAACAGGTCGGAGAACGGCTCTTTCATTTTTCCACCAACCCTGCCTTTCTAATCATATCCTCAAATTCCTTCCTGATCTCATCGTCCTTAAGCACCGGAATAATTCCAGAATCGCTCATCTCTCCGAATATCTTGTTAGCTGCCACCTTTCCTACCAGTTCGCAGCCCAGCTCCCTTGCAACCTCTTCCCCTCCGTCCCCGCTGCCATCTGACATGGTCTCTACTACTCCAAGAAGCGCAACCCCCAATCTTTTAGCCATCATGCCAGACCTTATGGTATTGACTGCGGAGATGTGCCTCGGCGTAGTTACAAGAATGAAGCCGTCAAGAGACAAAAGCTGTATTATCGAGAGTGGAGCATCGCTGGTTCCTGGAGGCAGGTCTATTATGAGGTAATCCAGAGGTCCCCAGTCTGTATTGTCCAGGAACTCGCGTATCATCTTTGCAACAAGCGGTCCTCTCCATATTATGGGCTTCTTAGCGTCATCAACAAACATGGCTGTAGAGACTACCTTTACTCCCTCTTTCTCAGCAGGCTTCAACGGGTACTCATCAGAGAATGTGCCTTCTATGCCCAGGAACATCAGCGCGTTTGGGCAGTCTATATCCGCATCTATGAGCCCTACCTTATATCCCATTCTGCTCAGCGCAAAAGCGGTATTAACAGCCACGGTGGTCTTTCCCACTCCTCCCTTCGCACTGTAAATGCCTATCTTGTGCTTTATGTTTGAAAGTTTCTGGTTTATGTTCTTCTTATCCTCTATCACTCTAAGTATGGAAGAGTGCATCATGTTGGTTCCAGCTCCAGAAACCTGTTCAGTGTCGACCATACATTTCCCCAAGAATTAAATCGTGAATATATATGAGCATATAATATATAAATCAACTCAAAACCAAATGAAAACAGGCGCCACAACCGTATAACTGGCGTTCACACGTCTTTTAAAAACAACTTCCGCCGCTGCCGCAATCAAAAGGTATTTAAGGGTAAACCCCTATTTATGTTTGCTATTTTATACTAAATTGCTAATTATATATGCAAATCGTATATGTGGTGTAATATATGTACCCAAACGTGCAAGCTTATGACCGAGGAGTGATGTTCAATCCGGACGGAAGGCTGTTCCAGGTAGAGTACGCCAAGGAAGCGGTGAGAAAGGGCGCTACCTCAATAGGGATAGTTGGCAAGGACAGCGTCGTTCTTGTGGCGCACAAGAACATAAATGACCCTCTCGCAGTGCCAAGCACAATCCAGAAGGTATTCAGGATAGACTCCCAGATATGCGCAACATACAGCGGGATGGTATCAGACGGCCTGCACATAATAGACACTGCAAGGTCAAATACGCAGAACCACCGCATGCTTTTCGACGAGATAAAGTCAATAGAATCACTCTCAAAGAACATATCTGCTTATATGATGCAGGCAACCCAATACGGAGGAATGAGGCCTTATGCGGTCTCCCTTCTCGTAGGCGGGATAGACGATTACGGGCCAAGGCTCTTCGAAATAGAGCCCGGAGCTTCATTCCTCGGCTACAAGGCAGACGCGATAGGTTCAGGTAAGAAGGTCGCGATGGAGATGCTGCTCAAGGAGTATGAGGAAAACATGACGCTAGAAAAAGCGCTGGAACTTGGAGTCAAGGTAATAAAGAAAGTGAGCGAGACAAAGCTCAACGAGGACAATCTTGATATAGGATACGTGACTATAAAGGATGGCTTCACCTTGCTCTCAAGGGAAAAGATAAAAGAGTATATATGACAGTGACGGCATGTCCAAAACAGTAATAGCCAAATACTCCCATTCAGGGGAGAACTTCGAAATCTTTGTTGATTCGGATAAGGCCTACAATTTCATAACGGGAAAACTTACGGATCCGATAGCTGTGCTTGAAGCCGAAGAGATCTTTACTGATGCTAACAAGGGAGAGCGACAGAGCCAGGACAAAATAAAGAAGATATTCAACACAACGGAACTGCCCAAGGTAGTCGAATTCATACTTAAGCACGGAAACGTGCCGATAACAACAGAGCAGAGGAACAAGCTTCTCGAAGAGAAGAAGAAGCAGATAATAAACATAATAGCAAGAAACTCAATAGACCCAAGGACAAAGGCGCCTCACCCTCCACAGAGGATAGAGGCTGCAATGCAGGAAGCGAGGGTAAACATAGACCCGTTCAAAGGGGCAAACGAGCAGGTAGACGAAGTAGTCAAGAAACTGAGCATGAAGCTGCCTATAAAGTTTGCAACAATGAAGATAGAGGTCGTAATCCCTGCTGAGTACACCAACAGGTGCTACGGAACCCTGAAGCAGTATGGATTGAAATCCGAAGAATGGCAGTCAAATGGCTCTCTCAAATGCATCCTTGAATTCCCAGCGGGTCTGCAAGGAGAGTTCTTCGAGAAGATAAACAATACAACAAAAGGAAATGTTACAACAAAGAATCTTGAATAAAGTGAAAACATGCAAAGAATAGTAATACCGGGAGAAAAGATCAGCGACACACCCGTCAGAATGCACAATACGCTGATAAACAACGGAAAGACCTACTCCACGATAGTCGGACTTTACAGCGACGAAAAGAGCACGCTGATACCTCTGGAAGGGCTGTGGAACCCTGCATACGGGGATACGGCAGTGGGGGTCATAGAAGAGGACAGGCTGAATACCTACAATGTTAACCTGAATTCCCCTTACAAAGGCCTGCTCATATCAAAGTTCGTTCAGGAGCAGCTCAACAAGGGAGATGTAGTAGAAGCTTCTGTAAAGGAGCTTGATAAGACCCAGACAGTCGTGCTGATGCGTCCAAGGAAGCTCTCAGGCGGCAAGATATTCTCGATAACGCCCTCCAAAGTGCCAAGAGTCCTTGGAAAGGGAAACAATATGTTAAAGGAATTGTCAGCAAGCACAAAATCCAGCATAATCGTAGGGCACAATGGCGTCGTATGGATAAAGGGAGGCAACATGCAGCTCGCAATGGATGCTATTCTCAGAATACAGGAAGAGGCACACACAACCGGCCTCACGGACAGAATAAAAGAGATGTTATCAAAAGGTAATTAGAATGTCAGGAGGAGGAGAAAAACCAGAATTGATCATAAACGGGAAGAGGCTCGACGGCAGAGGAGCTACGGACCTCCGCAGCTTAAAGATAGAACCCAATGTAATAAAGAACGCAGCAGGTTCTGCTTATGTTGAATGGGGAAACAACAAGATCATAGCAGCAGTGCATGGTCCAAAGGAGGCGCTTCCAAAGCACACCTCGGATCCCGAAAAGGCCGTGATAAAGTGCAGGTACATGATGGCCCCGTTCTCGTCATTGGAAGGGCACGGAAGGACAGGTCCCAACAGGCGTTCCATAGAAATATCAAAAGTCACAAAGGAGGTATTCGAAAATGTAGTCATGCTTGAGCTATTTCCAGGCACGGAGATAGACATATACGTGGAGGTTCTGCAGGGAGACGGAGGCACACGCGCTGCAGGGATAACCGCCGCAGCAGTTGCGATGGCACTCTCAGGAATACCTATGACTGACGTTCCATACGCAGTATCTGCAGGCAAGATAGGCGAAACTGTTGTCCTTGACCTGAATATGATAGAGGATAACTACTCCGATGCGGATATGCCTGTGGCTGTCAAGCCGCTTACAAATGAGACTCTACTGCTGCAGATGGACGGTTCCTTTACAAAGGAGCAGTTCAAGGAGGCGATGGAGATGATATTGGAGTCAGGCAAGAAGATCCATGAGATACAGGCAGCAGCGATAAAGAGGCCTTACCAGGAAATAATAGAGAGATACGAGAGATGAGTTATATGTACATACCATCAGCAACAAAGGAGTTCATATTCGACTTGATAGCAAGCAACAAGCGAGAATTCGGAAGGGCTCTAAACGAATACAGAGATATAAAAATAGAGAAGAATGTTATAGAACATGCGGAAGGGTCCGCACAGGTTACGATCGGCAACACAAAGGTACTGGCAGGCGTAAAGATAACTGTGGGAGAGCCTATGCACGATAAGCCAAACGAGGGCAATCTGATGACCTCGGCAGAGCTCCTCCCAATGGCGTCATCAGATTACGAGATGGGTCCACCGTCCCCTAATGCGATAGAGGTTGCAAGAGTTATAGACCGCGGCATAAGGGCCGCAGGCATAATAGACACCGCCGCTCTTTTCATAGAGGAGGGGAAGGTCTGGGATGTTTTTGTTGACATATATGTGCTTAATTACGACGGAAACCTCTTCGATGCAGGCACCATAGCTGCGACAGTTGCGCTCCTCAGTGCCAGAATGCCAAAGCTTGAAGGGGAGAAGGTAATAAGCGAAGGAATAAAAGACAAGCTCAAGACAAATGGTATAATAACTTCATGCACCTTCGCAAAGGCAGCAGGAAAGGTATTCATAGATCCTGATGCGAACGAAGAGACGTTCATGGACGCAAGGATAACAATAGCGAATGACGGAAAGGAACTGCGGGCTATGCAGAAAGGACTCAGAGGAAGCTTCACTCTGCAGGAGCTCAACGACGCAGTCTCTATGTCATTTGAGAAGCACAATGGTCTTAAGGCATTAATGGAAAAAGCACTGGGTGAATGATATGGCAAACAGCAGTATACGATACGGAGTAGTATTGAGAAAGAGAAAGGCGTCTGTCCAGGCAGACAAGATCGCAAGGTATGCGTGCGAGGTCTGCGGAAGGACTGCCGTAAAGAGACAGGGAAATGCAATATGGAAGTGCAGGCACTGCAACGCAGTATTTGCAGGAGGGGCATACACTCTCAAGACCCCTTCAGGAGAGAATGCCATACATATTCTGCAGAGGATAAAATCCGGTGCGGTAAATGGTTGAGATAACCTACTCGCCGTTGAAGTCCCTTGTCGTCCACGACATACTTGAGGTGGACAAGGAGAGCATAATGCGCGGCAGGGTCACTCCTGCAGGCACAATGCCTCTTTACTGGTGCGACGGCTTCCTATACAGCTTCTCATCGCTTCCGATGACCGATGAGGTTGTGAAAGATTACCTGAATGGCAGGATACACTGGGCAGAGGTTCAGTTCGCAAGGCTTGACAGCTTTGAGCCTGTTCTCATGCTCAACGAAGAAGAATATAAGGCAGAACTGAAGATAAGGGTCATGGACACAAGCATCTCCCAACTGCACAAGGAGTTTGTCAAATGGCTGAAATCGGCGACAAAAAAGAAGTGATATTTATGGCGTATATATGCATGCATTGTGGAAAAGAGGTAAAGTCGATAGACAAGTTTGTAAGATGCCCATACTGCGGATACAGGGTGCTTGCAAAGAAGAGGTCAACGATAGTAAGAGAGGTCTCTACGGATTAAGATTTCTCCCTTTCCCCTACTATAACCAGCTCTGCGACCTTCTTTACCCTCTTGTACTCTATGCTGTTCTTAAGGAAGTCGGAGCGCAAGTCGCTGCTCTTGGTGAGCTTGCTCATCTCGCTTAGCAACAGGTGCGTAACAACTGCATTGTCAAGATCTACGACAACCTCCTTCACGGTGCCCAGCATATTCCCTGAATTGGAGAGCACCCCCTTCCCATAAAGCTCAGAAATCATAATGCCCATTGGATCATCTTATTCTGCTAATCTTCTTGGATGCAAAAATTCTTATTATATACTCCTGCAGAGTGCTTACGAAGGCCTCCTCATTCTCAGAGAGCTCCTTAAGGTCCTTTTCATCGAAGAGCTCCTTTTTGTTTGCAACAAGGCTCTTGAGATAAGCATCTGTCATCGAGTAAAAGCGCTTGCTGCACCTCCTGCATACATATGACGGGACCACAGGCACTGCATTAATGACAGAAGGATGCACCAGATCAAGCTCCCTTGTCAGTGTTCCGCTGCAGGAAGCGCAAACGGCGTCAACATCCACGCCGTTATACTCCCCGGAATCTACTATCTCCATGCCTCTTGTCAGGCTCACATAAAACGGATCGTCAGGTTTCATATATACCTGCTTCTCTACAATCCCTCTCTCATTCAATTCAGTTATTAGCATGCCGCCCTGCGTGTTCTCTATCAGACAGCATAACTTCTTGCCGTCATTGCTGTAGAAATCGCTCCTCAGTCGTGTATCGCTGCTCCTGAAAAACTTCATCAGCTCCCCTTCTTTATCACATACTTTTCAATATCCTCCTTAGTTATCTTTGTCCTCTTTGAACGCTTTGCATTCTGCACCGCGAAGGCGGATATCCTCTCTGCTTCCTTTTCAAGTATCGCAGCTATCTTATCCGCTCCGCTATCCGTTATCCTTGTCTTGAAATGGCTCTTCACAAGCTCCTTTATAGCTCTCCTCGATAGTTTTGCCATCTAATCAGCACTCAAGATCGTCATCACCAATCAGACCTTCAGCTCATCATCTATTGTATATGATATGTAAAAGTATATAATTGCAAAAGGTAAAATCCGAATGTTTATAATTATTCTCAGCTATTCATCATTGCTATTTATGGTGATATATATGATAGAAGATTTAGATGGCAAGAAGTTCGAAGAAAAGGTAATGCACTCAACCAAACCTGTCATAATAGACATATGGGCAACCTGGTGTGGCCCATGCAGGATATTCTCTCCTGTGATAGACGAGGTTTCAAAAGAGTTCGAGAGCAAAGCTACATTTTACAAGCTCGATGCGGACCAGAATCAGGACATCGTGCAAAAGTACGACATAATGGGCATACCTACAGTGCTGCTCTTCGAGAAGGGCGTAGTGAAGGCAATGTCAGTAGGCGCCCTTCCTAAGGAAGCATTCAGGAAGTGGGTAGTCAACAACCTGTAATTTCATGGTAAGCATGTCATTGGAAATTCCGAGAGGGACAAGGGATTACGGGCCAAAGGAGAGCATACGCCTAAAGAACGTTATATCAAGGACCGAGCAGATCTTCAGGAGATTCGGTTTTTATCCGATAATAACACCTGCGATAGAGAAGGCAGAGGTACTCAATTCAAAGATATACGGAAGCGACGCCAACAACGAGATCTATCTTCTTGACGGGAAGGAGGCTGGATTAAGATATGATCTTACAGTTCCTACTGCCAGATACGTGGCAATGAACAAAGGCACGGCGCTGCCGTTCAAGAGGTACATGATAGCAGAAGCATGGAGAAGGGACGAGCCACAGTATATGCGTAGCAGGGAGTTCATACAGGCAGACATAGACGTGATAGGAAGCTCCGAGATATCCGCTGAAGCAGAGGTAATAGCCGCAAGCGCGATAGCGCTTGAGAATCTCGGAATAACTGACTACACCATAATGATCAACCATCGGGTTATCCTGTCTGCAATCATGGACAGATTCGGCATACCTAAGGACAAGCAGGTACAGACCATGCGCATACTTGACAAGCTTGCAAAGATAAGCGCAGAGGAGATAATGAAGCAGATGGCAGAACTCGGGATAAGCAAGGACATGGCAGAGCAGATGCTGAATTTCATAAAGGTAGAGGAGGGAACGGAGCAGAGGCTTACAAGGATAGAAGCCAACATAGAAGCTACAAAAGCCCCAGTTACAGATATGCGGGAGCTGATCTCCCTCCTGGGCATATACAAGATAAAAGGCAAGATAGTCGTCGACCTGTCAATAATACGCGGAATCGACTATTACACCGGCATGGTGTGGGAGATAACCGCGGCGGCAGCGGGAAAAAAGACTCTCGCCATAGGCTCCGGCGGAAGATACGACAACCTTATCGCAAAATACTCAAAGGTGCATACTCCTGCTGTCGGTTCATCGATAGGGATAAGCAGGGTAGTTGAATTCCTGGAAGCCAAATCCGGAGCCAGGACCTATGCGGATGTATACGTCGCATACCTGGGCAAGGAAGCGATGAAGTATTCTATAGAGGTAGCAAACATATTCCGCGAATCAGGGATAAACACAGACCTGAACATGACCCCAAGGAATATCGGCAAGCAGCTTGAGTATGTAAACTCGCTTGAGATAAAGTACGTATGCATAATAGGTCCTTCGGAGGCGCAGACGGGATTGGTAATGCTTAAGAACATGTACAAGGGAGAAGAAGTGCAGATAAGCGTTGAAGACGCTGTAACTAAGATAAAATCAGGTCTGTAAAATGGCTAAATCAGAGATGGAAGAGGTAACAAGAAAAGCGATAGAGGGCGGAGGCATCCTTGCAAAGGCATATTTCGATATGCACAGTGAAAAGGCAGACGATCTCCAGCCGCTAATGACCGATCTAATAAGCAACAGGCTGCTTAAGTTCCCCGGAGTCATATACTGCGCAGGAGAGATAGACGAACCTCTCAAGGTAGACGAACTGTATACTACGAATGCAGTCGTAACAATACTGGTAAAGGACCTCTGGACCCTGCTGAACATCTCCTTCAATTTCGCTCCTGCTGGAATGGAGGTAATAAAGCCTGAAAAGGAGTATTACCTGAAACACAACGACCTACAGGCTATAATGATAAACATAGCCCAGATATCCGCACAGTTCTCCGAGTATATACTTGGCAATGTATTGTCTAAGGAGGATTATGAAAAGGTAAAGAAGGATATGCAGAGGAGAGAGGAGCTCGGGAAGAAGCTGATCGGAGAAAGCAAAAAGACAGACTAGATGAGCCCTCTCAAAAAGAACCGCTTTATCAACAGGGAAGGCAGATCCATATCCCCGTATTTAGAGACGAAGGAATCCATCCCAAGAAAGTTCATCACGCTTATTATCCTGCCTATGGTCCTGCTCTCCAAAGAGGAATAAACTCTGTTTATAGATCTGTGCAGTCTAAGGTCGCTCCCATATTTATTCATGAACATCCTTTCATATTCGCCAAGATCCTTGCCATGCATGATATTATCCCGTATTGCATGTGACGCCATTATTGCAGCAGCAGAGCCGTATACTATGCCTCCTCCGGTGGTGCTCTTTACCTGCCCCGCAGCATCGCCTATCAGCAGAACTCTCCTCTCCGGGTCAACTATCTTTTTACGCATACGTAGAGGTATCACGCTTGCTCCATTATCAATCATCTTGGCGCTTCCAATCATCTCCTTAACCTCCTTCATTGCAAGGAACCTCTCAATCGCCTTCTTAGAATTGACCCGTCCAGGATTAACCCCTACTCCGATCTCTAGCAGGTCCTTGGCGTTAGGGCACATCCATGCAAAAAGTCCTGGAAATGCCCTCTTGTCAAAAAACAGATCCACAGAGCCAGGATCGTCCATATCCACGTTAAATTCTGCCTTATATGTCAGCACATACTTCTCAACAGGACCCATGCCAAAATGCGTTGCAACGTTGGACACCGCTCCGTCCGCTCCTACTATTACGGAATCCTTGTGAAGCCTGTCTATCATCTGGGCAGTAATCCTGCGCCCCTTGATTATCTTTGCACCTGCATGCTCCGCTTCATATTCGCATATGTCTGAAAGCCTCTTCCTGTCAAGGACCTTGGCAACAGGCTCACTGGCAGATATGTCCATGATCCTCCCGCCAGCATGTATCCTTGCTCCTCTAAGAGTGTTGGTAACCGCACTCTCATAAGCTATGCCAGACATCCTTAATCCGTTTATCGATATTATTCCGGATGCCCTTACCGGAATTCCAAGCACTGTCTTCTGGTCGTATATCGTTGTGTCGATGCTATCCGATGCCAACTCCCTGCCAGCTACCAATCCTGCCGTCCCTGCGCCTATTATGGAGACCTTGCTGTGCATATAAAATCCTAAATGTAACATACACTTTTATTAATTCAACTAATCTATCTTTATTGTAAATTTCTATAGGACATTTACCTTTAATAATGCAAATTATCAAAGAATGATCATATGCTGCTGATAGAAGCCCTTCTAATAGGAATAATAAGCGTCATAGTGCCTGGATTCCTTCTGGCCCTGGCGCTTCTGCACAAGACCAGGATGAATAAGGTCTTCATATTCATGATAGGCATAGCCTTCGGCCTGATCTTCCCCCCAGTAATGATATGGCTGGAATCATACCTTATACCTCTATCGCCAATATTTGCGTTTTCAGCAGGGCTTTACAATGTAAACATAATAATCTTATCGGTAATAGGCTTCCTTCTGTCCGTGCGTGAGGGCGCAATAGACCTGCCTGCCCTCCAGTCCGCACTTGGCGCTGCAAAATCCGTAAAGCACAAGCACCCTGCAACTGTCAAGGAGGAGATAGAGCAGGATTACAAGAGCAGGCTGCAGAACCTAAGGGAGCGTGCAGCTACAAACAGCGCAATACTGAAGGTCATAAAGGCACACGAGAAGGACGAAGAATACCTGTTCCACAGGAATGCAGAAGAGCTGTCTTCACTGAAGGACATCGGGCCCGAAGAGAGGAAGAGCATAGAGGAAAGGCATGCGAAAGAAGAGAGAAAGCTTTACGAGGAGCACGAAGCGGAAGAGATGGAGCTGATAGGAGAAAAGCACAAAGGCTCGGAGAAAAGCACAACAATGAACTACGTATACCTCGGCCTTGTCCTCTTCATGCTCATCACATTCCTTACAAGAATCGCAAACATCACAGTCTCCCCTACCTACTTTGAATTTGACCCTTACTACGACATGATAAGCACGGAATACATACTTGTGCACGGATACCAGCTACTATACGACAACGCAGCATGGCCCGGCCATCTCAATGTATCCATACATAGAATACAGCCACTCATTCCTTATCTTGAAGCGTACTGGTACTCCATATCAAATACTGCAAGCGTGTCTGCACACTACGTTAACACAAGCCTGCTAAGCATCGTAAGCAGCTATTACCCTCCTATAACTGCAGCGCTTCTGGTATTCTCAGTCTTCATCTTCCTCTATTATGAATACGGCAAGGTGCCTGCACTTCTAGGTGCAGGTCTTGCCACCTTCATGCCTGCGTTAATCACAACCTTCATAGCTGGTGAGCAGCTCCTCGAACCGTGGGGAATATTCGCAATGTTCTTCTTCTACGCCACATATCTGCTTGCAGTAAACAATCCTAAAGAGCACAGATACACAATACTTGCAGGACTCGCGTTCGCATCAAACTTCTTCGGAGCCCACTATTACACGGTGACTACCGGAGTTCTTGGAATATACATCCTGTTGCAGGGAGTGATAAACGTACTGAAGAACAAGGACAATATGGATTTCTATAAGATGAACATATTGCTCATAATCATAATAGCCATAACCTATACCATATATGGGGCATACAGCGCAACTCTTACTGCGAGGACTCCGAGCATTCTTGGAATACCTACTGTAGTATCGCTGCCTTTATTTGCACTGATATTCGTTGCAATACTTGAATATCTGCCAAAGATGCTTGAGAGCAGAAAGTACCTGAAAAAGATTGACATATACACGTATATCGGCATCCTGGTCCTTCTTGCCATAATTGCAATAATTGCCATAGAGTTCACACCTATAGGCACTCCTTTCCAGAAGTACATAGCTCTCAGCGTGCATTTCACAACCCCATCCATACCCCTATTCATGACAGTACAGGAGTATGCACCTACAGGCTTCAACTATAACTTCGGAGCAGCAGGCTTCGGAATAATAGGCACTAGCATAGGGGGCATATCGATACTGATATGGGGAGTGCTTCTCATATTCACCGCATTGATGGTATATGCGATAGTAAAAAGGGATTCCAGGTCCAGCGTACTCACGCTGGCGATGGTATGGCCTCTTGCCATAGCTGGCATGTCCGAGGTCAAGTACCTGCCCCACTTCGGAGTAGGATACATAATAGCTATAGGAGCGATAATCGGGGAGATAATGATAATGTACCCGAAGTACCGCAAGCTGCACTACACCAACCCTGTACTGATAGCCGCATTGATAATATTCCTTGTAGAGTTTGCACAGGTCGCTCCTGCGTTCGGTGCATTCTTCAGTCCAAACTGCACAACGATAAACCAGCAGGGCAACTCGATAGCCGCAGACATGTACTGCAACCAGGTTCCAGGATACTGGATAAACGCCACCAACTGGATGCAGAAGAACGTCGGACCATACGCGCCAAGAATACTGGCGTGGTGGGACTATGGGGACTGGATCAACTGGTTCGGAAACAGCAACGCAGTGCTCAGAGGCGACAATGCCGTGGCAAAGCTTGACTATGCGACAGCAGCCCAGTATGTCCTCGGTCCTAAGGACGGCTATAATACAACAGAGCTGGCACACTTCATGAACGGCAACCAGTCAGGATACATCCTTATGGACAATGAACTTGTGCCAAAATGGGGTGCGCTTGACTTCCTGGCATGCATAGATACAAACCAGACTACGATGCAGTATGCACAGAGCCAGGGAGCTGCCCAGGGACAGCCGTATCTTCTAGGTTCATCTCCATGCGAGCTCGCTCATGATCCTGCCTTCATATACATAGACATAAGCCAGAGTGTAAGCAACTACTGCCAGTATGGAAATTCCACGGCAGTGGCACTCAAAGGATTCCTTGTTGTAGGGAACAACCCGCTGAACAAAACCTACTGCGTTCCGGTAAGCTTCCTGCAAAACGGCAATGCCACAACCTTCGTATATAACTCAAATGGCTCAAAGACAAACATGATGCTTGCAGCACAGCCTATTCTATATGGCGGAGCTGCCAATATAAGCGGCCAGACCTTCATAAGCTTCATGGTCATGATGGTACCGAATGGCCCTAACGGCACAATAACCAACGCGCCATCGCTCTTCTACGATTCAAACTACTACAAAGGATTCTTCCTGGGCCATCTAAACGGATTTACCCTGGTATACCCTTCAAACTTCACAGGCATGAACTACGTAAACTCGACAAATGAGATAATGATATACAAGCTGAATAATTTCACCGGATCGCTGCCTAACGTGACTCCGAAGGCATCATGGATACACAACAATCTCACCATGCCTGGATAATCCCGGTTTTTGAATGAAATTATTGATAATACAGCCTTACCTGAACATCAAAGGGGGAGTAGAACGGGTAATACTGGAAATAGCAAAGCACTACGATGCAACTATCTACACTATGGAGTATGATAAGGCTGCAACGTTCGATGGCTTCAAAGACACAGACATAAAGATAGTCGGGAAGGACGTGCCTCTGGCCGACAGGCTCCCCTACAGAGCATCACAAGGATTGAGATACGGGTACAATTTCTACCACATGAAGATAACTGAGGATTATGATATTGCAAATCCCCATATCTCTCCAAGCGAGTGGATAAGGCACAAGAACGAGCGCGTGCTATGGTACTGCCACACTCCTCCCAGAGAGGTGTACGACCTATATGCGGTCCGCATGATGCAGAGATCTTACAAGGAGAAGATGTTATATGCAGCAATGACCGGCGCATACAAAGTAATAGCAAAGAACATAGTGAAGAACATAGAAGAGGTGGCAGCCAACAGCCAGGTAACCAGGCAGAGGATCAAGAAATACTATTCAAAAGAATCAACAGTGATAAACCCAGGAGTGGATTACGAGAAATTCAAGGATGAAGGAGATGGAAAGTACTTTTTGTACCCGTCGAGGTTCGTAGTGAACAAAAGGCAGGAATACGTGATAAATGCATTCAAGAAATATGTAAAGGAATCAAAGAGCAAACACTCGCTTGTGCTTGCAGGCACTCTATCAAAGGACCCGGAGCACATGAGATACATGCAGCGCCTCAAGGGCCTTGCCGGAAGCTCAAATATCAAGTTCATACCAAATCCTGGAGACAAAAGGATGACAGAGCTCTATTCCAAGAGCACCGCCGTGCTATTTGCAGCAATAAACGAGGATTTCGGGATAGTGCCATTGGAGGGAATGGCGAGCTCAAAGCCGGTGATATCCGTAAACGAAGGGGGACCGACAGAAACGATAATAAACGGCAAGACGGGCTTCCTTGTAACGTCCTATTCTGAGATGGCCATGAGGATAAAACAGGTGGCAGATGATCCATCCCTTGCAAAGAAGATGGGCAAGGCCGGCAGGGCGAGAGTCATAAAGCACTATTCGTGGCAGTCATTCTTCAGCTCATTCGACAAGCTCGCACGGACAGTGGCAAAGAGCAAGAGCGGCAAATAAACCGCTCCAACCAGAGAAAACTATAAAAATCTTAAGCAGTATATAATAGTGTACATATTCCCTAATCAGCTATCGCTTTTTAGGGTTTTTTAGGAAGGAATCTACTTATATTATAAAATAAGGTGAAAATATGGCTGAAAATCAATTAGGCGGACAGCAGTACCTCGTACTGCCTGAAGGAGCAAACAGGCTTCTTGGCAAGGAAGCACAGAGAACCAACATAGCCGTAGGTTACGCTGTAGCGAGCATAGTGAAGACCACTCTAGGTCCAAAGGGAATGGACAAGATGCTCGTAAGCGAACTCGGCGACATAGTCATAACGAATGACGGAGCTACGATTCTTGAAGAGATGAACGTGGAGCATCCTATAGCAAAGATACTTGTCGAGGTGGCGAAGACACAGGACAAGGAAGTGGGAGACGGCACAACCACCGCAGTCATACTGGCAGGGGAACTGCTGAAGAACGCAGGCAATCTTCTTGACCAGGGAGTGCCTCCTGCAGCAATAATAAGGGGATATGGCATGGCAGCTTCTAAGGCTCGAGAAATATTAACTTCCATCTCAAGCAATGTGACGATAAACGACCAGAAGCAGCTTGAGAAGATAGCAAACATCTCGATAGGCTCAAAGAACATAGGCGATGAGCAGACGATGAAGCACCTGACTGACATAGCGATAAAGGCCGTGAAGCAGGTAGCTACGAAGGAAGGAGACAAGGTAAAGATAGACAAGGACTTCATAAAGCTGGAGAAGAAGGAAGGAGGGAGCATAATCGACACGGAGCTGATTAACGGAGTACTGATAGACAAGGAGATAGCGCATCCTGGAATGCCAAAGAGCGTAAAGAACGCGAACATAGCAATCCTCGATGTGGCTCTTGAGATAGAGAAGACCGAGACAGAGGCAAAGATAGAGATCACATCTCCAGAGCAGATGCAGGCCTTCCTTGCACAGGAGGAGAAGATGCTCAAGGAAATGGTAGACAAGATCACCAAGTCAAAGGCAAACGTTGTCTTTGTGCAGAAGGGCATAGACGACGTAGCCCAGCATTATCTGGCAAAGGCTGGCATAATGGCTGTAAGGCGCGTGAAGAAGTCAGATATGGAGAAGATCTCAAAGGCGACAGGCGCAAGGCTTGTAACAAGCCTGGACGATCTTTCATCAGAAGACCTTGGACACGCTGGCGATGTAGAGGAGAGGAAGGTAGGCGGAGAGCAGATGGTCTTCGTCGAGAAGTGCAAGGATCCAAAGAGCGTAACCATCTTCATAAGAGGCTCTACAAAGCAGACCGCTGACGAAGTGGAGAGATCCATAGTTGACGTCATGGGCGCCATAACAAGTGCGATAGAGGTAGGTAAGTATGTCACAGGCGGTGGCAGCGCAGAGATAGAGATGGCCATGCAGCTTAGGGAGATGGCAACTGACGTAGGCGGCAGGGAGCAGCTCGCAATACAGGCGTTTGCAGATGCAACAGAGGTCATACCAAAGGCACTCGCAGACAGCGCAGGCATGGATGCCATAGAGACTCTGGTGCAGCTGAGAAACAAGCACAAGGGCAAGAGCGGCAGGAGCTACGGAGTCGACATATTCTCAAACAAGATAAGTGACATGGACCAGCTCGGAGTGATAGAGCCGACAAAGGTGAAGTACCAGGCAGTGGCAAGCGCTACAGAGGCAACTGTCTCCATTCTCAGAATAGACGACATGATAAGCTCCAAAGGCGCAAGACCTGCAGGAGGCCAGGGAGGCATGCCTCCTGGCGCAGGAGGATACGGTGAGGACTAACCCTCACCCGGAGCGTGCTTTAGATGCCTAAGAAAATCTTGATGACCGGAACGCCAGGGGCAGGAAAGAGCACCATATTATCCATATATAAAAAGAAGGAGAAGAATACCTCCATAACAAACCTCGGAACGGTAATGATGGAGGTGGCTAAGGAGCAGCGCAAGAACATAAAGGACAGGGACAAGCTAAGGTACATGGACGACCATGACATAACAGAGGTGAGGGAGGAAGCCCTCTCCAGGATAATGTCCCACGGCAGGAATGCCATAATAGACACGCACTCCTCGGTAAAGCAGGGGAGGAGATATGTGCCTGGCTTTTCAATGCGGGAGCTCGGTCACATGGATGTAGATGCTATTATATATGTGGACGCCTCATCTGATGATATAATAAAGAGGCGCATGGCCGACAGCACACGGAAAAGAGAGATAGAGGGCCCTTCAGAGATTGATGAGCAGAGGAGCATAAACCTCGCTATAATCTCAACCATAGCCCTACATTTAAATATTCCAATATACATATTATATAACAGAGACGGAACGGCCAAAGACGTGGCAGAACAGGTGAGAACGATAACCAAGGAGATATTCGGCGAGTGAATGAGCGTAGTATTATACATTGTATTGATAGGGTTCGTATATGCGATCGGGGCTATACTTATCCAGAGAAAGCTTGCGGACCCACTTAAATCCATAGAGACACAGCTGCTGATGCAGGAAAAGCTCAAGGAGATAAAGACCATTGCAGCTACTGACAGGGAAGCATACAACCAGAAGCAGCAGGAGGTCTCAAAGATGATGATGGACAATATGAAGAAGCAGTTCAAGCCCATGGTAGTGACCTTCCCGCTCTTTTTGGGCGTATTCTACCTTCTCATGCCATACCTATTCAGCGGCTTCGGATCGACTACACCTGCACTGACCATACTCTCCATGCCCCTTACCTACTCGCAGTTCTTTATACTTCTAATCTTCATAATAGGCATGATAGTCTCACTGTCGTTATCGAGCAGGGACAAGAAGATAGTCAAAAGAAGGCTGGAAGAGAGAAATGGGCAAAATAATAATAATGTTAACTACTCCCAATAAAGTACAAAATATGAATACTCAGAAGTGATACTATGCCAAAACCAATGCACAGATCAAGAAGCTTCAGGCGCCTGGACAGGGTAACTCCAAAGAACAGGCACGTAATACACTACAAAAGAAAGGAAGGCTCTTTTCCTCATTGTGCAATATGCAAGAATGAGCTGAACGGCATACCGCGATCCACTCAGGGCAAGAGCAAGAGCGCAAAGACAAACGCAAGGCTCTTCGGGGGCGTGCTCTGCTCAAAATGCTCAAGCAACGTGATAAAGCTCGCAAGCAGGATAGAGAACGGTGAGATGAAGATAAACGACATAGGGATGCGCGAGAAGAACTACGTCCTGCAGATGATATCGCACTGAACTATCCGCGGATATTATGGAAGCACTTATACTCTCAGGGGAGCCTGCGGCAGGCAAGACAACCGTCGCAAGGTTACTTGCAGACAAGCTCAATCTTAAGATGATTGGCGGTGGAGACATGCTCAAGGAGCTTGCAGCCAAGCACGGCTACAATCCTTCCGGACCAGAATGGTGGGATACGGAAGAGGGCATAAAGTTCCTCAAGGAAAGGGAGACGGATCCTGAATTCGATATAGAAGCGGACAGGATAATGAAGGAGAAGATAGACAAGGGTAACATCATACTAACCAGTTATACTGCACCATGGATATCAAAAAAGGGCTTCAAGGTATGGCTACAGTGCAGCGCCTCAAAAAGGGCGAAGCGAATGTCAAAAAGAGACCATTCGTCCATGGAAGAGAGCGAGAATGCAGTTATAGTCAGGGACAAGGAAAACTACACGCTTTACAAAGAGCTATACGGTATAGAATTCGGCAAGGATACGAGCCCGTTCAACATGGTAATAGACACTGAAGATAAAAGACCGGAGGACATAGCGGAAATGATACTAAAAGAATACGGCAAAGCAAACAAATAAAAGAGTTCACTGACATAGAAAAGTGCTCGTTTTAAGCTTAGATGTGATCTATATGGCACTAATCGAAGAAGGCAGAATATGCATAAAGAAGTTCGGAAGAGACGCAGGCAGCAAGGCTGCAATAACAAAGGTAGTAGACGACAAATTCGTAATGGTAGTAACCTCTGTAAGGCCTAAGGAGAGGAAGTGCAACGTTGCACACCTTGAATACCTCCCTGAGAAGATAGATGCGAAGAACAAGGCACAGCTTGCAAAGAGCCTTGACATAGATGAGGCCAAGCTGAAGAAATAAAGTCTTTTACGAACCTTGGGCATAAAGCTGCAAAAGGTATAAAATAAGCTTCGGCTAATCCATACTACTAATCATGGGGGATAGTATGGCTGAGGTCGTAACGGAGCTTGCAAAGAGACTAAACGGGATAGCTATAATCAGCTCCGAGCTTGAAGCTAGCGACATTCAGGGCACAGACATAGAATCGATGACTGCGCACATAGTCAGCTTCTTCAAGGATGCGAAAGGCCCAAAGATCCTCAACAAGCAGATTCTAGACCAAATAATGCAGAGCCACGTTCCGGAAGCGATTGTCAAGGAGCAGATGGTCCAGAGACCACGTGTAGAGCCGATCACACGGAACAATTTCTCGATAAGGAACCTTGAAGTAAAGAAGACAGGGGCAAAGGCATCTGACTTCGCAGAATACTTCAACAACAGGCTCGACAGGCTGAAGTCAATGATACTCGAGGGCAGGAATGTCAAGTTCGCCGAGGTCCTCAAGAACATAGAGGGCATGAAGCAGCTGATGAACGGCAGGGAGCTAGGAATAATAGGGATGGTATACGACAAGATTACAACGAAGAACGGCCACGTAATGGTAACTATAGAGGATGCGACAGGCACAGCGAAGATCCTCTTCCTCAAACCTTCAAAAGAGAGTTCAAAGGAGCAGATGCGCCTCTTTGCAGACGCTGAAAAGCTTCTTGTCGACGAAGTTGTCGGGATACGGGGAAGGATATCAAACCATTTCATAATAGCAAACACCATGATAAGGCCTGACATACCGATAAAGCAGAGGAAGCGCACCGAAGAGGATATGGCAATAGCATTCATGTCCGATGTACATGCTGGATCAAAGCTCTTCATGGAAAAGCAGTTCAGGAGCTTCATGAAGTGGATAAACCTCTCTACTAATTACAAGCAGGATCTTGCAGAGAAGATAAAGTACATAGTCGTAGGAGGGGACCTCGTAGACGGCATAGGCGTCTACCCTAACCAGGAATCCGAACTTACTATAGAGAGCATATACAGGCAGTATAACTTCCTGTTCGAGCTCTTTGCCGAGATTCCGGAGAGCATAGAGATATTCATGCTGCCCGGAAACCACGATGCCATGCAGAGGGCAGAACCCCAGCCGCCTCTTGCAGAAGAGTTCCTGAAGGAGATGAAGTTCAAGAACATCCACATGGTATCAAATCCAGGCTATGTCACGCTTGATGGGATAAAGATTCTCTCATACCACGGAACCTCTCTCGATTCTGTAATTCACGGGATAAAAGGGCTGAGCTACTCAAAGCCCGAGGGGGCGATGCTGGAGGTGCTTAAGCGCAGGCACCTCTCCCCAGTATACGGGCACAATCCGATAGTGCCATCATCTACGGACCAGATGATAATGGATCAGGTTCCTGACATCTTGCACATGGGGCATCTTCACAAGAACGGAAGCACCGACTACCATGGCACCCTAATAGTCAACAGCGGGACATGGCAGGCAAGGACCTCATACCAGATAAAGCTGGGGCACATGCCCACCCCTGCGGTTCTCCCCATATACAACACGAAGACCATGGAGCTGTTCAATGTGGATTTCAATTTGATAAATGATTAATATGGACATAGACTCGTATTTCAACAAAATCCAGGAAGAATTCAATACAGCTTATGCTGTTGCTTCAGATGCGCGCTCCAAAGGCTACGATCCAAAGCCGTATGTGGAGATAAGGCCTGCTCCTGATCTTGCAAGCAGGGTAGAGGGACTGATAAACGTAGAAGGCCTGGCAGACATAATAAGGGCTGTAGAAAAAGGGCAGTCAAGGAACAAGCTTGCGTTTGATGTGGCGAAAGAGATATGCACTAACGACCGCTTCTCAAATTACGAGGAGCTTAAGAGAATAGAGCTCGCCGTAAGAGTCGGAGTGGCAGTGCTGACAGAAGGCATTCTTGTAGCGCCTACTGAAGGGATTAACAGCTTTGCAAAGTATAAGAACAGGGACGGCACTGATTACCTCTGCGTCTGCTATGCAGGACCTATAAGAGGGGCAGGAGGAACCTCTGCAGCTCTCTCCGTAGCGCTTGCAGACCATTGCAGGAGGATATTCAACATAAGCGACTACAAGCCCACTGAAGACGAGATAGAGCGATACATGGAGGAGATAGAGCTCTACCACGACAGGATAGCAAGGCTGCAGTACAAGCCTCCTGAACAGGACATAAGAGAGATACTCAGGAACTGTCCTGTATGCATAGACGGCATGCCCCCTGGCACCCTTGAAGTAGGGGTGCATGCAAACATGAAGAGAACCATGTCCAACGGGAAGGAAGTTCCGATAACAAACAAGGTAAGGGGCGGTGTTCCTCTAGTGGTGTGCGAAGGAATAGCCCAGAAGGCTAAGAAGATGCTGAAGGAGACAAAGTCCGTGGGGCTGGACTGGGAATGGCTGAACAACATAATAAAAGTCGACGTGAAGAAGACAGAGGCAAAGGATGCAAAGGCGGTATTTCTGGAGGAGATAGTCGCCGGCCGTCCAATACTCGCATACCCTGGAATGAGCGGCGGATTCAGGCTTAGATACGGGAGATCAAGATTCACCGGGATAGCTGCAAAGGGGGTGAGCCCTGCAACCATGATAACATTAAAGGGCTACATCGCTACCGGAACGCAGATGAAGGTAGAATTTCCAGGAAAGGGCTGCGTAGCTGCGCCTGTAGACTCTATAGAGGGCCCATTCGTAACTCTTAAGGATGGCACTGCACTGAGGATAAACGATGCGGAGACGGCAGAGCGGCTCAAAGAGCAGGTAAAGGAGATAATGAGCGTAGGGGACCTTCTTGTCACTTACGGCGACTTCAAGAAATCAAACACCCAGTTAAAGCCACCAAGCTATACTGAGGAGCTGTGGGAGTTAGAGTTGAAGGAAAAAGAACCTGATTTGAAGATAGACCATAATTCTATCACTTTCGAAGAGGCAAAATCCCTTTCTGTCAAGCACTCCATACCTATCCATCCTAAGTTCCTATTCGAATTCCAGTCGATATCTGCACAGGAGTTGGACTACCTGAGGGAGTATATAAGGAACAACAGGGCAGATGGTGCTGAGTCTAAGGAAAAGATAAAGTCCGATGACAAAGCAAAGAGGATCCTCGAACTCCTTAATGTCCCCCATACAATAAACGCAGGCCATCTGCTAATCGAGGAAGAGCCGTGGTCTGCTCTTCTCGCATCGATAGGCATTGAAAAAGAAGGAATGGCAGGCACCGAGATCGGCACTCTCGAATACGTGAACTCCTTAAGCGAATTCAAGATACCAAGAAGGTCTACCTTTGTAGGCGCAAGGATAGGGAGACCTGAGAAGGCAAAAGAGAGGCTGATGAAGCCTGCGCCAAACATCCTGTTCCCGCTTGGATCTTACGGGGGCAGGGACAGGAACATCTCCAGTGCCTATTCTAACGACATGAAGAAATTCAAGCACCAGATGTCAGTGGAGATAGCGAGATACAAGTGCGGCAGCTGCAAGAGGATAATAGACACGCCGTACTGCTATGACTGTTCAACGCATGCTTATGTGGAGAAGATATGCCCCATATGCTCATCTGCAGTAGATGATGTATGCTCGAGGTGCGAGGTCCACGGAGTCGGGTACTACCAAAGGGAGATAGACCTCACCAAACTTGTGACAAATGCGATGGCAAAGCTGGGAATAAGCAAGATGCCGAAGGTGCTCAAGGGCGTAAAGGGCATGGTTAACGCCAACAAATACACAGAGCCTATGGAAAAAGGGATTCTGAGGGCATTCCACAACATCTACATATTCAAGGACGGCACGTCCAGGTTCGACGCAACAGACATGCCCATCACCCACTTCTATCCTGTCGAGGCAGGAATAAGCGTAGAGACAGCAAGGCAGCTGGGCTACACGAAGGACTACATGGGCAACGAACTAACCGAAGAGACGCAGCTGGTGGAGATGATGCACCAGGATGTGATACTCAACAGAAGAGGAGCTGACTACCTGCTGAAGACCGCAAGATTTGTCGATGAACTGCTTGAGAGATTCTACGGACTCAAGCCATTCTACAATGCAACAACGATAAATGATCTTGTGGGGAAGCTGGTAATAACCCTGTCGCCTCATACCTCCTGCGGAGTAACAAACAGGATAATAGGATTCACAGATGCAAATGTTGGTTTTGCCCATCCCTATGTCATATGCGCAAGAAGAAGGAACTGCGACGGAGACGAGGATTCCACAATGCTTCTTCTCGACGCGCTGATAAACTTTTCAAGGGAGTACCACCCGAGCAGCACCGGGGGCACTATGGATATCCCGATAATTCTTACCGTAAATGTAAAGCCTGAGGAAGTGGACGACGAAGTGCATGCTATGGAATGCGTTGCAAGCTATCCTCTTGAATTCTACAGGAAGGCATACGATAGGGTCTCCCCTTCAGAAGCAAAGATGGAGATAGTGGAGAACAGGCTGGGATCAAAGAGCATATACTCTAACATAATGTTCACAAACCATACCTCATATAATGCCGTAAACGTGTCCCCCAAGCGCTCAAGCTATACTCAGTTCAAGACGATGGGAGAGAAGCTCGATGCTGAGTTCGACCTTATGGACATGATACACGCTGTAGACAAGAAAAACGCTGCCAGGAAGGTAATAACAGGACACTTCATACCAGACCTTATAGGCAACCTGCACTCATTTTCAAGACAGCTCTTCAGGTGCTCATCCTGCAATGCAAAATACAGGCGCATTCCATTGTCCGGAAAATGCACGAAGGATGGGGGAAAGATCCTCCTTACCATTTCGAAAGGCGGGATAGAGAAGTATTTGCAGATGGCTATAAACCTTGCAGACAAATACGATCTTGACGACTACATAAAGCAGAGGCTTTACCTAACGAAGGAGGAGATAAACAGCATATTTGCAAGCGAGGAACCAGTCAAGGAAGGCACGGAAGGGCAATTCAACCTTCTAAGCTATGTCTGAAGATTAGGCATTTGAAGAGACCTTCCTTATAGCTTCTTCAAGTATGTCAAGACCCTTCTCCAAGACCTTCTTGTCAATCTCAAGTTGAGGTATTATCCTTATGGAGCACTCCCCTGCAGGCAGCAGCACAAGACCTCCTTCAAAAGCCTCCTTTATTATTCTGTCCCTCTCTTCTATTCCAGGAGTCTTGCTCTTCTTGTCCTTGACAATCTCGATGCCTATCATCATCCCGATGCCCCTCACATCCCCTACAATCTCATACCTCTCCTTCATCGCATCGAGACGTTTCATCATTATTCCTGATCTCTCCTTTATTCCAGACTCTATCCTATGCATATTCTCTCTTACATAGCCGAGAAGGGCATCAGCTCCCGCAGCCACTGTCGCATTCCCGCCGAAAGTATTTGCATGGGCACCGTGTTTCAAGTCTCCAAGAGCGCTTCTGGTAACGGTAACTCCCATAGGGAGCCCTGCACCTATGCTCTTTGCGAAGGTGTAGATATCTGCTTTAACGCCGAAATTGTCCAAGGCAAGGAATCTTCCAGTGCGCATATACCCTGCCTGTACCTCATCGTCAACAAGGAGCATACCGTTGTCATCGGCAATCTCGCGAAGTCCTTTTATGAATTCCTTAGGAGGCACCACATAACCTCCCTCCCCCTGCACAGGCTCGACGAATATTGCCGCAGTCTCATTAGGCGGAATCTCCTTTGCAAGAGGATATTTCTTAATGTAATCAAGACAGGCCATTCCGCATGAAGGGTATTCCTGCTTGAAAGGGCATCTATAGCAATAAGCATAAGGGGCATGCACCACCGGACCGAACGGCCCTGTGCCTTCGCGCTGGACAGCCTTAGAGGCAGTCATGGAAAGCGAGCCGTATGTCCTGCCATGGAATCCCCCATAAAACGCGAGAACATACTTCCTTTTAGTGAATATTCTCGAGAATTTAAGGGCAGCTTCGTTTGCTTCCGTTCCTGAATTAGAGAAGAAGACTTTGCCAAAACCTTTGGGGAACATCTTCAACAGATTTTCCGCAAAATTAACAGGCCCTTCTGAATAGTAATCAGTAAACGCATTATGCATCAGAAGCTCCATCTGCTTCCTTATCGCATCCCTTACTTCCTTTTTAGAATTGTCACCGAAATTATATACGGATATGAATGTGGAGAAATCGATGAATCTGTTTCCAGAAATGTCATATATGTAATCTCCGCTCGCTCTCTGCACCACAAGCGGGAAGTCCTCCTTTGTAGTGGTGATCATGAACCTCTTATCGCGCTCTATCGCGCGCTTTATCCTGCCATCAACCTTGAAAACCATGCTCTCATTAAGAATTAGGGCAAAAGAATTAATAAAGATCCGACAAAAGCTACTCCTTTATTCCTTCAAGCATGCTGAGTATATTCCATACAACGGTCCTTGCATATGGTGGCAGGTTTATGTCATTGCTTATCTCGTCTACCTTGTATGTTGCGGTTCCAGCCCTTACAGAGTATGCATTGTTCTCCTGCTCAAGAGCCGCCTTCGCTTCGCTAAGCGAGTTCTTCACATTCCTCGGAACACTGTTGTCATTGAGCAATGAGTCTATCTGTTGCTTGATCTGTGCAATCATCTCGTCAAATTCCTTATTGTTTCCCATAAGATCACTTTATGTACGGGCCCGGCGGGACTTTCAGAAGGTCTTTTGAACCCGCGACCCTCAGATTAGAAGTCTGTCGCTCTGTCCAAGCTGAGCTACGGGCCCATAAGTGTCAAATATAAAAAAACCTCTTGAGGTTCCCAGTTACCATAGAAGCCACATCATAAAAGCCAATGCCTTTCATTTTGGATATGAGTTCCAAGGTTTCCTTCACATCAGAAGGGCCGTGTCCGGCAACCGGGGAATCCGTCTCAACTACTATATTACCTATGTCAAGATGCTTTATAATCTTTTTCCTGTTCGAGGTAAGCCTTGGAGGTATCGATATCAAGTGGCCCATGTCTGCCAGTTTCTGTGCCTCCTCAAGAGTGCCATCGAAGAAGTGCATCATAAAACGCACTCCGGAAGACTCTCTCACAATATCTATAACATGCTTCATCATGCCCCGCGCATGCACCACTACAGGTATCTCAAGATCTTCAGCAATCTTTATCTGCTTTTTAAAGATGTCTTTCTGCAGTTTAAGGTCGTACTTATCAAGATACTTTACGTCAAGCCCAACCTCTCCTATTCCTATTATCTTGGGGTTTGCCCTTATCTGCATCTCGATATCATCTATCCTGTCTGCATCCTCTATGGCAGAAGGATCTATGCCTATGGTGGCAAATACTCCATCATAATTAGTCATCTCAATAGCTCCCATGTTGCCTTCCACCGTTCCGCCAGCAGTTATAATTATTCCAACACCGCTCTCGCGCGCCTTCTCTATAGTCTCCAACGGACGCTTGAAGAGCTCGAGATGACAGTGTGCATCAGACATCTCAGCTATTTCTAGGAGGTTTTCCTTTACTATCTCTTTGGAAAGTTGAGCCATTCATACTACCTATCATATAATTTTAAGATTCAAGCAGCTGTTCTGCTTATATCTCTACAAAGCTCCATTCAATACAACGAATGCAAGAGATAGCGCTACAATTATGACATACACGAATATCAAAGCATACAGTACCTTTGCAGATAACGTTGAGTTTCTATGCAAACGTTCTCCAATCTCAGGATTCCCGGCATTCCAGCGTGCTGCCTCGTTTGTGTTCATCGCAGACAAGTCTTCAGCTATGGTCACCTCCTTGAGTTTCCTAAAGCGCTTCTTGTCCTCCCTCTCCGCTTTCATTAATTTCTCAACCTGATCTATCTCGCGCTTTCCACTCATAAAATAACCTTAATATCTAATAGCGTCAACTCTACTTAAATATTTGCCTAATGTGGACAATAGCATAAGGAAAAAGAAAATAAATAGGATTATATATGTTATCGTATTCTATTTATTGTGAGCTAATCTATACATGAATAGTCAGGCGTAACGGTTGTTTATCATGGCAATAAGAAGAAACCAAGATTCTCAAAAAGTGCTAACATCTTACAAGCGTACGGTGAGAACATTAAAGGTAATCTCATCAGTTTCCTTGGTAATAGCAATTATAGCGATAGCGATGGCAGCGTTTGCTCTTGTAGAAGTAAGCCAGCACCCCGTGGCACTTTCAAACCATACTACAAATACGACAAACAACAACACTGTTTTCGGAGCCAGACTTGTAAACATAGACCAGCCTCTCAACGCAACCGAGCTTGGCATCATAAACAATGCCCCAAACTCTTACTTCGAGAAAGCAGGTGCGATGTATCTTAACGGTTCAATAAAGAATCCTATAGGCTATCTGGTCGGCTCCCTCAAGGTAAATACAGTGAACGGCATTGTAATCAACGGCAAGCCGTCTGTCATATACCTCGGATCAATAACCTGCGTATTCTGTGGGGAGAACAGATGGGCAATGGCACTTGCGCTTTCAAGATTCGGCACCTTCAACCAACTGTACAAAGGCTACAGCGCACTTCAGGACAGCGACGTTCCTACGCTGTACTGGAACAAGAACAATTACAAGACTCCGGGAATCGACCTTACAAACCATTATTCAAGTCCGTACATAAATTTCATCACGCTTGAAGACGAGTATCCGATAACAGGTGGCTTTGCCCTACAGCCTATGGCAGTGATAGGCCAGGAGGTAAACAGCTCAAATAATCAGAGCGATATAGCTGCCTTCAATCTGATAAACAAGTTAAACAACTTCGACGGCACCCCATACACTATATGGGGCAACTATCAACTCGACGGTGCAGACGGTATAGATTTTGGCAACACCACTGCAATCAGCGGAGGATACCCAGAACTTACCTTCATGACCCACGCGCAGATCCTTAACTCTCTAAATTCACCTAACGACCAATTCTCATGGTCTGAGTATGCAGCAGCTGACTTTTACACGGCTGAGATGTGCCTGACGTTAAATAACTCTACTGCAATCAGCGCATGCAGCCTTCCTGCAATAAATAAAATAGAGCAGCAGATCCAGAAGGGTTCCTTCTGACCGTTAAACGGTAATAAAGATGGCAAAGACTACTAAAAATTCCAAAAAATCCCATAAAAGGCCCAGAAAAAGCGCAAAGAGCAGAGCTAAGAGATTAGTGGCAATAGTTACAAAGCCGGCATATCTCGCAGTGTTGATAGTGGCCGCAATAATATACTACTACGTTTTCTACTATCTTATAACGAGCAGCAACTACGGCCTGTTTCTGCTAACTGTCCCGATATATGTACTATACTCCCTGGTGCTGACATCTGCCCTGCTCCTTACAATAGCTGTATCCTCGATACACGGGGGCATAAAGCATGGGCGTGCAATCACAGGGAGCGTATCAGGATCGATAATACTGCTTGCAGGAGGCACGATAGCCAGCTGTGCATGCACAGTCCCAATATTCGTATCATTATTGTACGTGCTGGGTGCGACAGTTGCGGACGTCACTCTGATAAACTTCTACATAAGCACATACCAGCTATACATACTGGTAGTCCTTATACTTGCAAACATCACACTCATATACAATTATCTGGGAAAAATATAGTAAACTACTCAGCAGAGCTCCTCATAAGTAGTTAATCGTAAAGACCTAGTAAATGTAAGTGTTACAAAAGAACCAAATAACGAACATTAACACAGGAATTAAGAAAGAAGTGTATACAACAAAGGATTTAACCTCAATTCCCATTCTTCTTGCAATCTTACCGAGTAGATTCTTTCTACGGTTATTTAGAAGAATGTAACCTATGAGTGCAGCGACATAAGTGCCACCCAGTTCAAATCCTGAATATTGGTTCCATAAGTATGCAAAATGAAATAAAACAATGACGATACCTAACAGCCAAGGCATCAGAAGCACTAATGTTATCAAAGGATCCGATAGTATCAGAATCCCGTAAGCAAATAATGTTACGATTATGCCTATAAGAACTATGAGCAGAGTAATACGACTTGCTGGATAAAATAGCGAATATAAGTTGTTATAGGACCGTTGAAGTAGTCCTGACGGTTGCAAAAAAATTGTATTTTGTAGACCATGTGTAACATACAAATTTCCAGGTAATCCTGCGTATAACCCGGTGTTGTATGCATATACTAACCCGACAGTTGCAGTGTAATATATTACTGCAGCAGCTAACGTCATGGCAATTAAGTAATAAGCATACTGACTTCTATCCTTAGCTTCATTTCCTTTATATGTCCTAGCAAATAGTAGCAATCCGATACCCAGTGACAATGCGATGAATACGCTACTTTCCATTGTCCCAAGCAAGAGTGCAGTTGAGACCAAAAACGCTAGCCTATTCTTTATGGCATAGAAGTAGAACGTCAGTATGTAAAAAAACGGTATAAACGCTTCCGCGTGAAAATCAAGTATAAGCAGGCCGTAAACACCAGGACTGACCAGGAAAGCGATGCAGAATGCCAATGCCAGTCTCTGATCTTTTGCTAATCTGGCAGTGCAGATAAAAATTAGCAAAGCCGTTCCACATACAACTACAGACTGCAAAATAAGCAAAACCAGCGGCGTCTGGAAAAGCCAGTATAATGGACTTATCAAGAGTAAATCTGGGGCTATGTGGTTCCCAAAAACAATCTGTTGTAACCCGTATGCTATATTTGGATAATGCTGATTAAAATAAAAGCTTTCGTTATACGCCGCAGTATCAGAACCACTTTTGTTAGTAATGTTTGCATTTATATGATAAGTTAAGCTAGCAAGAGTAATGATTATCGCTATAAAGAGTAAACGCCTGTCAAGTCTTGCATTTTGTGAATTCATAAAATTCACAATCTTGTATTCAGTGCTTTCAAGCCCTGTAAAACAAAACGACTTTCAATTATGGGACGAAACAAATACGGGCTATTTTCCCAAGCAAACATGACCATCACCACGTGTCGTTAGCCGTATTGATATAAAACCTGATTAGTATGGGCTACAAAATGAATATAAAGCCCTCACTTACAATACAAAATTTATCTGTGCAAGTAAATATTGCTTGCAGCATGTAACAACGTCAGGTCATGTCTTAGAGTTTAAAATCCAACCATCTAATTTAGCCAAAAGCAACCTTTTTATATGTGGAAAACGACCTATTATTGTTATACGGCGAGTACTATGGAGTTAAAAAACAAAGAGATAATAGTGACCGGAGGAGCTGGCTTTATTGGAAGCAATCTTGTTTCTGCACTTGCAAAAGATAATAGCGTAACTGTTGTAGACAATATGCACACAGGCACAGACGCAAATCTTGCTGAGGACATAAAGAACAATAACGTGCGGCTGCTAAAGGCAGATTCCAAGGACATAAGCAAGGCAAACGTCAATCCAGACTATATTTTCCATCTTGGGATGTATTCATCAACTCCTATGTATAAGGAGGACAACCACAGAGTTCACGAGGTAGTGGAAGGGGCCGTAAAAGTATTCAAATATTCGATAGAAAAGAATGCGAAGACCGTATTCATATCCTCCTCATCCCTGTACAACGGCTTACAGATGCCTTACTCAGAGGACCTGATGCCAAAGGTAACCGACTTCTACACGGAAGCGAGATATTATGTGGAAAGGCTGGCAGAGCTCTACAGCAAGCTCTACAATCTTGACGCGACAGGGGTAAGGCTCTTTTCTGTATACGGCAAGAGGGAGGAGAACAAGAAGCAGTACGCAAACCTTGTGACCCAATTCATATGGGCGCTGAGGGACGGGCAGCCTGCAGTTATATACGGGGATGGGAGCCAGACGAGGGACTTTACAAATGCATCTGACGTTGTGAGGGCCGCGATACTCGCGTCATCATACAAAGGCTATGATATATTCAACGTAGGAACAGGGAAGAGCTACTCCTTGAATGATACCGTAAAGAGGATAAACGAGCTCTCAGGAAAGGAGCTTAAGGTGCAGCATATCCCAAACAAGATAAGCAACTACGTCGCACACACTCTCGCAGACACCAGGAAATCAAAGGAGAAGCTTGGCTTCGAAGCAAAGATAAACCTGGACGATGGCATCAAGGAGCTTCTAAACCACTACGGCATAAACTGATTTCCGAACACAAGAAAAGGAATATAAGCTTAATCTTGCCTATAGCCACATATGGCTAAACTCTTTCCTCTAGGTGCGGGAATAAGCAGGATGATGGGGATCCTCAAGATAATAAAGGAGAATGATGACAAGGTGGATCTTGCCAAGCTTGCTGAGGAGTCTGAGATTGACATAGATTCGCTACTGCCTCTTATAGAAGCATGCGAGATGTTCGGATTCGCCCATACCAAGGATTCGAAGATAAGGCTTACCAAGGAGGGGGAAGCGCTTAACCTAAGAAACATGTCTAAGACCCTGAGGAACAAACTCGAAGCCATAGACCCGTTCAAAAGCGCAGTAGAACTGTTATCAAAAGGAGAGCTAACATCAGATGAGCTGTTTGAATCTATGGGGTCAAAAGGGATCGTATTTCACGGTGAGAAATCCATAAACAACGAAATCCTGAAAGGCCTTTTTGTCGACTGGGCATTAAGGACAAAGCTAATGCGATACGACCCTGAAAGAGACGTATGGTCTCTCCCAAGATAGGCTCAACCTGTCAGATCCGCGTATATGTCGCTCTCCATGTTGCCGAACCATGCAGCCTTCCTATCCCTCGGCCTCTTGTGCTTTATCTGCTCTATTCTTTTCAGATGCGAGGGTTTATTGGAAAGCACAATTACCCTGTCAGAAAGCTCTACCGCCTCCTCCACATTATGAGTAACCATTATTATTGATTTTACGGATATGTCCTGGCTCTCAAGCATATACACTATATCTGATCTCAGGTTCTCAGCGGTAAGTTCGTCAAGGGCGCTGAAAGGCTCGTCCATGAGCAGCACATTAGGCGCAGCAGCTATTGCCCTTGCAATGCCTACTCTCTGCTTCATGCCTCCGCTAAGGGAATTCGGATACTGCATTCCAAGCCCTCCCAATCCAAGCTTGTTCATGAGCCCTATCGCTATATCATTCTTCTTATCCTCTTCAAAATCGGTAAGTGCCAAGCCTATCTTTATATTCTCAAGGTTTGTCAGCCATGGCATCAGTGCAAAATCCTGAAACACAAATCCCATTCCATGGGCAGGGCCGCCAACCTTCTTACCTGCATAATATACCTTTCCTTTCTTAGGCGGAATGAGCCCGGCTATTATCCTGAGCAGAGTAGACTTGCCGCACCCTGAGGGGCCTATTATAGAAACAAATTCGCCTTCATTGACCTTAAACGACACATCCTCTATCACCTCTATCCCACTATCCTCAAAGCCGAATGAAACATGCTCCACTGCCAAAATACTATCCATTAAAAATCACTTGTAGTAATCCGCAACCCTCTTGTATAATTTCTTCCAGACAAAGAAATTTATAAGGTATATCATAAGTATCATGTTTATTATTGCCAGGGCAAGCAATCCTATATTGTTTGCATTCAAAGCAAGGTCAAGAAGTTTGCCCATACCATATCCAACAGAAGTTATAACGGTGCTTCCGGTTCCTGATATCCCGCTGCTTGTGAAGTATTCTGCAACTATGCTGGCATTCCATTCGGCTGCAATGGCAGTTATGCTCCCTGTTATGAGCCCTGGCAGCACTGCACCGATGTAAATCCTCTTCCATGCGTCTTTGCCCTTTACTCCGAAGACATTCTTCACCTCTATAATGCTCTTGAGCACTCCTGAATTGGAGGTTATGCCGAATATTACGTACCACACGCCGCTAAGGAAGAATATGAGAAATGCCACAATATTGGGCCCAAATGGCATATCCTTGAACGCGATTACGATCAGAGGCATCAATATGGTTGCAGGTATGGACGCGATTATCTGAAAGGTGGAGGTGTACCTTGATTTGTTTCCTGAAATGAACAGGAGATATACGCACAGGGGCAGCGCTACAAGAAGTATAACTGCGTAGGCAACCCAAACTCTCGCGAGCGTTGCGAAAAGAGCTATCAGAACCTCTCCCTCATACTGCAATATATTGGATTGTATTGCGAAATAGCCAGAAATCAGTATAACTGCAACGGCGACTGCGTAAGGCATGTATCTGGAAAACCTGCCGCTCCTCTCCTTCTTAACCGGCCTATTGTTTCCCGGATAAGGCGCTCTCGCCCTCATTGCAAATCTTGCCCCGCTCCTTCCTATTTTTGTGCTTCCGCTAACCAACAGCTTGGTTGCACGTTCTACATACGAGATCTTCCTCACGGTGCTTACCAGCGCAGCTGCGCGTTTGTATCCCATCACGTCAACATCCCTTGTCTCGTCCAGACTGAACCTTTTCTCAAGCGGGTTGAAGAAAAAGAGTATTGTAGCGATAAGGAAAGCGATAAACACAGCTATGCCTATGAAGTAATAGTATATGTTTGTCGCACCGAGAGTCACCAGGGCAGCCCCAATACCATATGTGACCTGGTACTTGCTATTCCCAACGGAGAAAATCTCGCTTGTTACCAGATAGAAGAGCCCTATAGCCCAGGAAAGTCTCGTCTGTTCGATCACACGCGGTATGCTTGCAGGAATGAATATCTTCCTAAGCTTATCGAAACCACTGAATCTATACAAATCTGCAACCTCTACCATCTCCTTAGGTAGGGTCCTGACGGCTTCATAAGCTCCGAAGATTATGTTCCACAGCATGCTTGTAATTATGAGGAATATCACCGCAGTGTTTATGCCTATGGATCCTGGAAGAACGCTAACAACAACAAAGATGACAAACGGGAAGAAAGCAAGTATCGGCAGAGTCTGCAGGACGTCAACAACAGGGAGTATTATCTTTGCAGCCCTGTCAGATATGGCAGCGTATATCCCAACCAGCATACCTATTATAACTGAGAAGAAAAGCGCAATGAACATCCTTAACCACGAAGCAGAAGTATCGACTATCAACCGCAGTATGAGCGAGAGCAGGTCCATCTTTAATAGCTCATAAAAAGCAGATATAAATATTCCTATGCAAAGAGAATTGTGAAGAGAACATGAAAGCTGCAAAAAAGGATAAAAAATCCGCAAGAAAACGCAAGCCGGCCAAAAGGAAAGCTATTGTTAAAAAACCGATTCACAAGCAGCTTTCACACGCTCCTGACACGGAAGGACTGCTTGTGCGGAGCATCCTTAATCCCTCAAGAGAGCTGCGGGACGGAATAGTGATGGAGGACCTGATATACTCTCTAACTCCAAAGCTTGCAAGGACAGCGTACAACTTCGGCTATTCTATAGGCATGGACATATTTGCTAATTCCAGAAAGGAACAAAACACGCTAGTACCAGTATTAGGAAGGCTCGGGTTCAGGAACATAGTCTACCAGCCATTCAGGGATGCGCTTGTAATTAAATCAGGATCAAGAAACCATGCTGTAAGAAAGGTAGGCGCAAAGATACACTCTTTCGAAGCAGGCATAATAGCAGGCTATCTATCGGCCCATTCCGGAGAAATGATAAATACGGCTGAAAAAGAGTGCGTATACAACGGAGATTCTGTGTGCAGGTTTGTATCCAGCACTGGCAGAACCTTCGAAAGCAGCGGCAATCCGTCATTGGAGGATGTTATAGACTCGATAGCCGTCAACGTTCACGAGATAAAATTCAGCGACAGGTCAGAAGTGGCATACCATATGCTGCCCCTTATACCAATGACAAAACAGCCTCTCAGGAGCGAGATAGCCAAGATATTCTATCTGATAGGGATTGAACTGTCACAAAGATACGGCAGAGAGGAAGCAGAAGCTCTGTTGGAAAACATGGCGAGGTATTTCGGGACATCCAAAGGACCGGTAAAGATAGCCCAGAAGACTGCCGAGGTCCAGTTAAAGTACTCATACCATAACTCCAATTCGGCGTTTGTAGAATTATCAACGGCAATGTTCCGGGGCTTCATAAGAGGCAAAACCTCAAAAGAGCCCAATGTATATATAAACGTTGATAAAAATAAGAATTACATTGTTGATATAACGACCACGGTGCACAAATGAATATTAAATCCTTAGACCCGGTGTTGAAGCTGGTACCGGGCATAAAGAAGCCGGCTGTCCCTCTGTCATTCAGGGACAAGCTTAAGTGGACAGCTGCAATAATGTGCGCCTACTTCATACTATTCAGTACACCTGCATACGGGGTTAACCTATCGACGCTGCAGCAGCCCGTAGAGCAGCTGATAAACGTCATATTCGCTGCAAGGACCGGCACACTGATAACGGTAGGGATAGGCCCGATAGTGCTCTCCAGCATAATACTCCAATTGCTGCAGGGGTCTGGCGTATTCAACATAGACATGAACGACCCCGAGCAGAAGGGCAGGTTCCAGGCCATACAGAAGCTTGCAGCCATAGTCATAGCGATAATAGAGGCATTCATATTCACATATACTGGATACGTGCCGATAGCAAGTCCTGCATTCTTCGGCATAGTGGTGCTGCAGCTCGCCATAAGCGCCATAATAGTGGTGTTCCTAGATGAGATGATGGTAAAATACGGTCTCACATCAGGGATAAACCTCTTCATAGCAGGAGGGGTTGCATACTCAATAATAGCAGGAACGATAAACATACTTGGAAACGAGGCGATCGCTGCCATAGCTGCCGGAGGTGCAACGGCAATACCTAACGCCATACTCGCATTCGGTCCCCTATTCTTCTCAGTTCTCGTCATGCTGGTTAGCATATACGCGTATGACATAAACGTAGAAGTGCCTCTTGCATTCAGCCAGCTACGTGGAGTCGGAGGAAGACTTCCCATACCCTTCCTGTATGTGAGCGTACTGCCGGTAATACTTGCCACATCGATGATACTCAGTCTTACCGTATGGTTCGGCTTCCTCTCAGGAGTTTCAGGAGGGTTAGCTCCGCTTGCACACTTCATAGCTTATTACCAAAGGGTGCAGACCACCTCAGGAGCTGTAACGAACAATCTTGTAGGAGGGCTAGTATACCTGATATCTCCGAACTTCCCGCTCCCGTATTCTAGCAGTTATGGGGGCATAGGAGGCTACGGTCCTTACGTTTCATTCCTCGCAACAGCAACAAGCCCGCTCTACCTTCCAACCGGAGGGCTGATATACGTTCCAGAATGGATCCACATCATAACCTATACTCTAGTGCTCGTAATCCTCTGCGTCATATTCGGAAGGTTCTGGATAGAGATGACAGGCCAGAGCCCGAAGAACGTTGCAGAACAGCTGCAGAGCGTAGGATGGCAGATACCGGGCTTCAGGAGAGATCCTAGGATAACCGAGAATGTGCTCAACAAATACATACCCACTATAACTATTCTAGGAAGCATATTTGTCGGCCTTCTCGCAGCCGCAGCCACTCTCACAGGAGCAGTAGGAACGGGAATGGGCGTCCTCCTTACAGTGGGTATAATGTACATGCTTTACAAACAGCTTGAGCAGGACCGTTCATTGGAAAACATACCATGGCTGAATAAGTTCCTTTCCTAGTGGTTTTCATGGAAAGAAAGGAGATGCTAAGGAAGCTTGAACGCTGCAATCTTACACAGTTCCAGAGGAAAGTCCTCCTTGCCACATTCACAATACCTGAAGGGGAGACAAGAACTTACAAGCAGGTAGCGGAGATGGCCGGCTATCCAGGAGCGGCAAGGGCAGTAGGCTCTGCTATGCGCATTAATCCTTTCGCACCTACAATTCCATGCCACAGGGTAATACGGTCTGACGGGAGCATAGGGAACTACTCCGCCGCTGGAGGAAGGAAGAAAAAGATTGCACTGCTCAAGAAGGAGCGCGCGATATGAAATCAAGTGCCCTTTACAGACTTGTACTTCAGTATCTTCCTCAATTCAATTGCAAGATTTCCAAATCCTATCCCACCTACTACTATCAGTACGAGCACCGTTGCTACTGTTATCGATGAAAGATTTGGTATCGGGTTTCCTGTGCTCAAGGCAAAGTTGTCTATCAACGGGAAGAGTATTATAAGCAAACCTATTATCGCGAAAGCTATCCCGCCATAATAAAGAGTTCTGCCTGCTGTCATGCGCCCGACATGCTTTATCTGCTCCTCAGTCAGCTTCTTAACCCTGGCAAGGTTTGCAAAAATCGCACCGAAAATTATCTGCATAATCATGGTTCCTATCCCGAACATAACGCCTACAAGAGGGGCATATATCAGCGAAGGGACCTGCGGCGCAAGTATGAACGTTATGATGGTAGAATAGGCTCCGAATCCCCAGCCTGCTATTAATCCATGGGCTACTGCCATCCTCAAGGAAACGCCCTTCGGCTCAGGCTTATCTTCATGCATTGGCACTCTCTCCGCATACTTGCTGTGGTGTTCATTGCCCATTATTTTCTTCCCTATGTCCAGGTGCAGGTATAATTTCTTGTTAAGTATGTAGAATCCCGCAATCGCCATGACTATTCCTACTGTGACATAAATCGGGCCGTCCAGATTATAAACTTTGTATATCGCTGCAAGCCCGAGAAAACCAAGAGTCGTCAGTATCGCCCTCTGCACGGTAAATCCTGCCGAAAAAGCAAACCCTGCCTTCATGCCCTTGCGCGTACTATAACTTCCTATGGCATAGCTGAAGGTTATCGGCCACGTATGCTCATCAGGTGTCGCTCCATGCATTATGCCCAATATCAGCGCTATTATCAGTATGGTGCCCAACGCAAGGTTGCTAGACGGATTTAGCACATAAGATATCGCATTTGATGCTGCCGGGCCTGCCGGAGTAATGGTCAAAAGCAATACCAGTACCAGCAGGACTCCTGCAACTGCAACGGCAACATTTCTTTTATCCAGAATATCACGCGGCAAAGAATAGATAATTACAACACTTATGTTAATAAATATTATGGTATTTATTATTAATTATCAGACGGAATCTTCCAACTGTTAATAAAGTGCAAACCATGGAGATAATGAGCATATCGCTGGACAAGGAAACTCTGCAGGAGCTGAACGAGATACAGGATAATCTGGGATTCAAGAGCAGGTCAAAGATGCTAAGGTCAACGATAGACCTGCTGTTAAGCGAGTACAAGGTTCTGGAGTCGCTTAAAGGAATTCACAATATCGTATTTGTAATAACATACAAGGACAACGAGAAGAACCATGTGTCAAACATGCTGCATGATTTTGAGGATGAGATAAAGGTAACCGTGCATCAGCACAACGGCCCAGTATGCTTGGACATGCTCAACATGGCTGCAGATGCACCTAGGATAAAGAAGCTCTTCGCCGAGATGAAACGGAGCAAGTGCATAAGGTCGTTGAACTTCACCCTGCTTGGCCACTACTGAAAGAAAACAAAAAATCTACTTTCTCTCAACCGGTTTAAGGCCAGCTCTGGTCTGCGCCGCTACATCTCTGAAAAAGCTATTCTTGCAACAAAATCAGGCCTATGATTGGCATAAACATCAAGCCTTCCGAACCACATGCCAATCCAATCTATATTCACCGTCACGTGCCGACTGGCAAGTAGATTTTTCCTTCATGCAACCATGCTAGATATCCCGTCTTAGAATTACTCCCAGCGTGTGCACAACCTTGAGTCTATAAGATTTATTCAGGCTCTCACCATTTGCATTTACATGTCCTTTCATGCCGCTGTCAGGATTCAATATCTGTACGCGCCCTCTTCCACCTCCTAGTACAATCATTCCTGCGTCTCTTAGCTCTCTTACGAATTCCTTCGGCTTTACCGCTCCTGGCCGCTTTACCGCATCCTGTATCTTTCTCGAATCAACTCTCTGTGTCTGTTGCTTAACAGTAATATCCATGATTTTCACAAAATGATAAGCAAATATGCAATATTTATTTCTTTTCTGCAAATTATTATCTGGATGATGCATTGAAAACTGCAACGATGCGGGAAGACGCATTCGAAAAGAGCTTCAAAATAAAAACTCAGGAATATGTTATACTGACATTTACCAAGGAAAGTGCACCTAGTCTCAGAGAAGCAATTGCA
The DNA here is from genome assembly GCA_027365175.1 of Microcaldota archaeon. Taxonomy (GTDB): domain Archaea; phylum Micrarchaeota; class Micrarchaeia; order Micrarchaeales; family CABMGC01; genus JAKAUU01. Next base: position 161,054 of record DAHXNY010000001.1, read on the forward strand.
ATATCTGAAAAGAGGGATGAGAAGATGCTTACTGTTGAAGAGGCAATGGGACACCTTGCCAATCATGAATCAAGAGCAGTGCTTTCGAATGCATTAGATTCAGACCAAAGAATAGTATGGTCATACCTTTACACGACCAGATTCGGCCACATAGCAGCAAGCATAGGCAACGACTGGAGCTCTAGGGAGCTGCGCATAGCAGAGCATACGGATACTGGCATATATCCATCTCCGATACTGCTCCTGAAAAGAGCAAAACACGAAGAAGCCCCGCAATTCTCAGATTTTAGAAATGTGGTGCTAAGTAAACTAAAGAGACTATGAACGGGCATGACGGGATTTGAACCCGCAACCATCTGGTCCGAAGCCAGATGCGCTATCCAAGTTGCGCCACATGCCCATTGGCTATTGCATATCAGTATTGCTAAATATAAAGAAGCTGGACAGCACAGCAAAAGATTAATAATATTTAACGTGCCATAAAATTACGTGTTTTTATGATAACGGAAGTAAATATAAAAGAGATAGAGGCAAAGAGAGCCCACAAGGACCTAATAGCAAACATGAAGTTCAACATCAACTTTGACGATGTGAAGGTTGACAAGGAGAATGTCAGTGTGGATTTCACGTTTACTACTGATTATGAAGGACAGGAGAGTTCAAAGAACATCGGCAAGCTCGAGATAAAGGGAAACATAGTCTCAAAGGAGAGCAAGAAGGATGCCGATGACATAGTGAGCATGTGGAAGGAGAAGAAGACGCTTCCTATAAACTTCGCAGAGGACGTAATAAATATGCTGAATTTCGAGTGCGGCTCAAGAGGAACTCTTGTAGCATACTCGATGGGCTTTGTCGCTCCGCTGCCACTCTCAAGAGCACGCCTTCAGGAAAAGTAACTAAAAAGCTTAATCTGTTGCATCTGCAACAGCCCCAGATGAGGCTATGGAGCTACAGGGAGTCCTTATTGATATAGACTATGTCTCATCTGCCGGGAGAAGCATAATACGTCTTACCCTTAAAAGCAATTCCGGCATATACTCGATATTCGACAAGAATTTCTATCCATACTTCAGGCTAATCCCTTATAACAGCAATGTCGATACCTCTTCGATAGAGAAGATGCTATTCAGGGACAACCAGGGCAACCAGATATCGATACACAAGGTATCAGGATCGAAGATGACACTCTATGGAAAGGAGAAGACAATCCTCAAAGTAGAAGCAAACACCTCCAGAAGCGTACCTGAGATAAGCAAGATGCTAACAGAATTCGGAGAGGCATACGAATATGATATTCTATTCTGGAAACGATATCTGATAGACAAGCGTATCAACCCTCTGCATGGGGTAACAGCCGAGGTTCATGAAGAAGACGGACAACTTGTTCTTGACAGTATAGAGGAGCTGAAAGGTGAGTACAAGCTTGAAAAAGGACTCACATGCATGTGCTTTGACATAGAGACCTACAATCCATCCGTGGTGCCAAGACCAGAAAAGGATCCTGCAATAATGATAAGCTATTACACGGACGGAGAGGCAGCGGTACTCACGACCAAGAAAATAAACAGGAAGTTCGTCAAGACCTTCGCCAACGAGAAGGAGATGATAAGCGCATTTGTCAAGCTGATAAGGGAAAAGGACGTGGACATAATCTCAGGATACAACTCCTCGAATTTTGACATTCCATATCTTATGAAAAGGGCGGAGAAAAACGGAATAAACTTCCACATAGGCAGGTATGATGAAGACGTAAGGCAGGAGCACCACGGCCTGCTCGAGGCAATAAAGATACCAGGGAGGATAAATCTTGATGTATACAACGTTGCAAGATTCGTATCGATAGTCGGCGCTTCGGAGAAGCTGATAAAGATAAACAGATTCACTCTATCTGAGGTATACAGGGCAATAAGCGGAGACACGAAGATAACAGTCGACAAGAATAACATATGGCAGATATGGGACGGTTCGGATGCGGATCTTGAGGAGCTTGCAGACTATTCGCTAAGCGATTCAGTAACGCTGAACAGGCTCTATGAGTTCTTCATAAACCTGCAGATAGAGACTGCGAAGGTTTCGAGGTTAACGCTTGCTGAGAACGCCGTATCGACCACCGGCCAATTGGTGGAAGCCCTGCTGATGCGTTATGCTTCTGATAACAATGAGATAGTGCCTAACAAGCCCTCACAGTACGAGATAAGCGAACGCATGTCAAATCCGATAGAGGGCGCCTTTGTCAAAACGCCAGAGGCAGGCATATACGACAACATAGTAGTGCTTGACTTCAGGAGTCTGTATCCATCGATAATAATCTCGCACAACATAGACCCATCAACAATAGCCGACCGTTCCTATACTGGAAAGATAAGCGAATCTCCAAACAGCATAAGGTTCATGATGCAGCCTGTAGGTATAATACCAAAAGCCTTGAAGAAGCTCATAGATGACAGGAAGGAGATAAAGAAGGCATACAAGAACGACCCTGACAACCAGACACTGGCTGCGAGATCCAGCGCACTGAAGATACTCGCGAATTCATTCTACGGTTATCTGGGATATGCGAGGTCAAGGTGGTACTCAAGGGACTGTGCGGCAAGCGTAACGGCTTATGGCAGGTCGTACATAACCATGACCATAGAGCATGCTGAGAAGGCAGGCTTCAAAGTCCTCTACAGCGATACAGACAGTATATTCATACAGCTGCAGGGGAAGCGCAAGGAAGACGCTATGAAGTTCCTTGATGATATTAATTCAGAGCTGCCCGAGCTCATGGAGCTCGAGCTGGAGGATTTCTATGTCAGAGGGGTATTCGTAGGCAAGAAAGGAGCGGAATCTGGTGGTGCAAAGAAGAAGTACGCTCTTCTCTCCGAGGCGGGAAGGGTGAAGATAAAGGGATTCGAACTTGTAAGGAGGGACTGGTCAAACGTCGCGCGAACAACCCAGAAAGATGTGCTGGAGGCGATACTCAAAGATGGAAGCAAGGAGAAGGCTCTGCAGATAGTAAAGGACGTGCTGGACAGGCTGAGGGAGGGCAAGGTGGAGCTAAAAGACCTTATAATATACACGCAGCTGAGGAAGGGGATAGACAAGTATGATGGAAAGTCTCCAGAACTGGCAGCTGCAAGGAAGGCGATACAGAAAGGAGCGAAGACAAAGGAGGAGGTGGAGGGAGCGACCATAGGTTATATAATAACCAGAAGCGGAAACACAATATCCGAAAAGGCGGAGATCGATGAGCTTGCAGATTCATACGATCCCGACTACTACATAAACCACCAGGTAATTCCTGCGACGCTGAAGATACTGAAGGAGCTTGGCTTCAGCGAGGAAGAGCTGAAGGGAGGCGGTGTACAAAAAAGGCTGTAAGGTTGTTTTGAATGGAAGATAAAGATATGAATAAACTGAAAGAAGCAGGAAAGGCTTCTGCCGAAGCGCTTGCACTGGCAAAGAGCATAATCAAGCCAGGCAAGAGCATACTGGAAGCAGCAGAGGAGATAGAGCGCTCTATCAAATCAAAAGGATTCATGCTCGCATTTCCTGTAAACCTGTCGATAAACGAGAAGGCGGCTCACTTCACACCCGAGACGGACGACCAGTCTGTATTATCTGACAAGGATGTTGTAAAAGTGGATCTGGGCGCACGCAAGGATACCCTTCTTACGGACTGTGCTATAACGATAGACCTTTCAAACAAGAATGCAAAGCTTGTGGAAGCCACAAACGAGGCGCTTGAGAGCGCAATATCCGTAGTGAAAGCAGGGAGGCAGCTAAGGGACATAGGCAGGGAGATAGATGCCGTCGCATCAAAGCATGGCTTCAAGCCTATAAAGAATCTCGGCGGCCATGGGATAAGCGCAGCCGACCTTCACGCAGATTTCTTCATACCCAATTTTGACAACGGCGATAACACCGAATTGAAGGAGGGGCAGGTAATCGCAATAGAACCGTTCCTTACGAATGGCAGGGGGCAGGTCGAAGACAGCACCTTCACCGCGATATTCCAGAAAAACTCTCCATGCATTACAAGGTCAAACGAGGCAAGGATGGTGAGCGCGTTCATAGATGAAAACTTCCTTACCTATCCATTTGCAACAAGATGGCTTTCAAGGGAGCTACAAGAGCTTGACGATTTCAAGATAAGAAGGGGGATAGCAGAGCTGATAAACTCTGGGGCTATCGAAGCCTTCCCCGGGCTGGTTGAAAAGGGCAGAGGGATGGTCGCACAGGCCGAGCACTCTCTTCTTGTCCAGGAGGACGGATGCGAAATAATAACGAAATGATCCTATGAGATGCCCTTATTGCGGAAATGACAGTACAGAGGTCATTGACTCCAGAGAGGTGCCTAACGAATCAAGCACACGGCGCAGGAGGCAGTGCAATGACTGCAAGCACAGGTTTACTACATATGAAAAACCTGATTTTGCAGGTGTAACTGTGATAAAGAGGGACAATACCAGAGAGTCATTCAACAGGGACAAGGTCCTGAGCGGCATACTTAAGGCATGCGAGAAGCGCAAGATCAGCAGAGAGGCAATGGACCGCGTAGTCGATAAGATAGAAGCCAAGATCAACGGGAATGATATAAAGGAGATAAAGTCCAGTGCCATAGGGGACATGGTCGTCAAGGAGCTCTTCAAGCTGGACTCCGTCGCTTACATAAGATTCGCAAGCGTATACAAGAACTTCGATTCCCCGGAAGAGTTCAAGGAAGTGGTCAAACTATTCGAGAAAGGCAAAAGAAAGGAGAAAAAGGAAAAGAAATAAGTGCGACCGATCACTCGCACTTGGTGAATCCGCATGCCTTGCAGATTATGCATCCATTCTCATTTACCAGGGTCATTTCAGAGCAGGTAGGGCACTTGTCCGGCTTTATGCCATGCACGTTCTTTATTACATCCTGCCTGCCGTCTATGACGCTTGACGGCTGGTTTTCAAGGAGCTTCTTGGCAACTGCGGGAGCTGTTATCCCTGCAAGAACCTCTATGCTCTTCGCTATCGCATCGGGCACGCTGTATATCTTCATTCCGTGGTCCCATCCTATAGAGGAGTTTGCCCGTATGCCCTTAAGGCTCTCTATTACCTCGCGGACATCTCCGCCCTGTTGCAGGTATTTGCTTATCAGCCTTCCTATGGCCTCAGCATAACTCTTCTCCTCACTGCCTGTCTTCCCGAGGTTGATGAAGACCTCGCGTATAGACGTGCTATCAAAGTTCGCAGTGAGGTACATCGGGCTTCCGTTCGGCAAGGTGACCTTCATGGTCTGTCCGCTAAGCACCACCTCCCTCTTCCACATCAGCTCCTCAGCCTGCCTCTCCTCTTTCTTCTGCTGCTCCTGCTCCTTCTTCTTCTGCTGCTCCTCTGTTATCAATATGCCCTCTCTAGAGCCCTCCCTGTAAACGGTTATTCCCTTGCATCCTGATTCCCAGGCCTGCATATACACCTTGCCAACATCTTCTACCGAAGCATCGTTAGGCAGGTTCACAGTCGAAGATATCGCACTGTCTATATGCTTCTGTATGGTCGCCTGCATCTTGACCCTGAACTCGGCGTCTATCTTGTGCGCAGGGACGAAGAAGTCAGGAAGGTTATCCTCGTCAGCTATATTGAAGAGACGCATGTACTCCATGGCCAACGGATGGTACACCTTGTAGAACTCCTGGCTCAGCGATTCTGACCTTCTGGTATAGCTGAAAGCAAATAGAGGCTCTATGCCGCTGGATGTGCCTGCAAGAACGGAGATGCTTCCTGTAGGGGGCACAGTCAGTATGGCTACGTTCCTCACTCCATGCTTCTCTATCCCCTTCTTTATCTCGTCGTTAAGTGTCTGTATGAAAGGCATCGAAAGGTGCTTCTGTGCGTCAAACAGAGGGAATGCTCCCTTCTCCTTTGCAATCTCTATGCTCTCCATATACGCGCCATTCTCTATCCTTGTGAAGAGCTCATCTACAAAAGCAAGTGCACGCTCGCTGTCATACCTTATCTTAAGCTTCACAAGCATGTCTCCCAGGCCGGTTATCCCCAAGCCTATCCTCCTGCTGTTCCTGGCAGCCTCAGACTGCTGCTTGAGCGGATGCCTTGAGTCGTTGTAATCGAGAACATCGTCGAGGAACCTGACCCCATACCTTACTGCCTTGTCAAGCTGTCCCCATTCTATCTTTGCATTGTCTGTGAATGCCCCTGTGACAAAAGCCGAGAGATTGATGCTCCCCAGGTCGCATGCGCCATAAGGCTGCAGCGGCTGTTCAGAGCATGGGTTTGTCCCTATCACCTCCATTCCATTATACTCGCTAGGCGAGTACTTCTTAACAGTATCCCAGAATATAAGCCCTGGCTCTGCCCAATCCCTCGCTGAGTTTACAAGCTCATTCCAAAGTTCCCTCGCCTTTACGGTGCTGGTAACCTTGCCCACAACTCCGTTCTCATACCTTAGCGTAAAGTCCTTGTCCTCCTTTACCGCCTGCATGAACTCGTCCGTTATCTTCACGCTTATGTTGGCATACCTCACGCTGGACAGGTTCCTCTTTATCTTTATGAATGACAGAATGTCCGGATGGTCCACTCTTATCGTTATCATAAGCGCTCCTCTCCTTCCGTGCTGCCCTATCGTGTGCGTCGTCTCGCTGAATATGTTCATGAAAGATACCGAGCCTGTAGAAAATACTGCTGAATTGTTTACCGGGGTGTTCCTTGGCCTGAGCACGCTTATGTCAGTGCCTACTCCTCCGCCATAGCTGTACGTCCTTGCGGCTTCCTTGCACCAGTCAAAGATATCCTCTATCGTATCATTCTTTACAGGTATTACGTAGCAATTTAACAATGTGGACTTCCTCTGCTGTCCTGCAGCAAAGAGTATCCTTCCTCCGGGCAGGAACCTGAAATCTCCGAGCAGCCAGTTGAACTTCTCATACCACTCCTCTCTCTTTTCAGGGCTCGCCTCTACCTCAGCTATAACCCTGGAAACTCTTGACCACATCTGATCCGGAGTCTTCTCCAGCATTGTCCCATCAAGGTCCTTCAAAGCATACTTCTCATAGAATACACGTGAACGTATCTCATCTCCATTGAAGAATTCATATGTTTCCTTAGGGATGGCAGTAACTGCCCTCTCCACACTCTTCTTCTCAACAAAATCAGTTTTCCCATCTTTTTCCACGCATTCGCCCCAAATACAACATGTTGTGCCCTGAAAATTCAAGACCACTACCTATTGTGGCACGGAACCTATTTAAATCAAAATCAGAAAGCTCTTTTATCAGTAAAACCATTTGCTTACAATCAGCTTTAAATAGTTATTCTGAACCCCATGAAAGCTTCCTCGGCATAACTCCCAAAAAGAGAGCCGAAATGCAAAGGGCCTAAGCCGGGAATCGAACCCGGTCCTGAGGATCCACAGTCCTCTATGCTAACCATTACACTACCAAGGCCATGACGCAAGAATATAACAGCATTTATTATATATAATCCTGTTGATTTAAAGGTGCAAAGCTAAATAACTTTGGCATGCAAATAAACTCCGAAGGCGGGGTAGCTCAGCCTGGTTAGAGCGCTAGACTCATATGCATAGCATGATGAGTAATGAGCCTTTCGGCTATGATCTTAGAAATCTAGAGATCGGGTGTTCAAATCTCCCCCCCGCCAAACTCATGCCTCACGCCATCTCAGATTCTTTATTGCGAAGAACAGCGTAACTACAGTCAATACGATCAGCACCAGCCAGTCAATCGCCAGGTTCATGGAACTTATGCTAAGGTAGCCAGTCGCGCTCTGTATTATCTCTGCACCATATGTTATAGGTGAAAGATACGCAAGATACCTGTACGGCATCGGTATCAGGGTTATCGGGTAGTATATCGGCGAAATCGTGGTAAAGAGCAAGCCAAGTATGCTTGTAAACTGGTAGCTCTGAGATATGTCTGATGTTCTCGTAGCCAGGAAGAAGCCTATGGATATAGAGAGGACCATGAGCAGAGCCACCACGGCAAAAACCGTCAATGCAGATACTACTGTGGTATGCACGAAAACGCTCCACAATATAAGTATGAATATTATGGACGGAATGGCCGTTGCCAGGCTTGAAAACGACATCCCTAATATATACGATAAAGCAGACGTAGGCGAAGCCACTACCATGTCCTGTATCTTAAAGTCGTTCTTCAAGTGCGATATGTCTGTCATCTCCAATATCCCGTTAAGCACAAAAGTCGTTATCAATGCGCCTTCAACGGCTACTCCTACGAGTGCGCCTTTGCTCACAAATGATATTATCACCACTATCGCAATAGGGGAGAGGAAGGATGCCACTATTGATATCGGATAATTCTTCATCCAGTATACCGCTGTAAGAAGTACGGATGCCCAAACCTGGCTAAGCTTATTCCTCCTCATAATCGTCACCGTCTCCTGCCTCTATGTCCTCCTTTACGAAAGAGTAGAAGATCTCATTCAGGGATATCGGACTCATAGAGAATTCAGCATGCCTCCTTATCATCTCCGAAGCTATCCTCTCCGCCCCTTCTTCAGATGTCATTATCCTCGCGCTGTTGGATGTGCGTATAATTTTTCCCTTGAAATCAGGAACTTTTACGTCTTTGCCAAGAGTTACCATATACCTGTAGCGTATCCTCTTCCTTATCTGGTCCATGCTGCCGGACACCAGCAGCTTGCCCTTGTCAAGTATGCCTATCCCATCGGCAAGCGACTCAGCTTCTTCAAGATAGTGCGTAGTCAGCAGGAAGAAACGGTCCTTCTTGAGTTTTCCCAGAGTGTCCCAAAAAGACGTTCTTGATATAAGGTCCAGGCCCGTAGTCGGTTCGTCCATGAAGACTATCTCGGCTTCAGAGGCAAGTACGCATCCCACAAGCACCTTCCTCCGTGTACCGCCTGAAAGCTTTGAAATATGCTTGTCCTTCTCCTTGTAAATGCCAATGTCTTTTATCACGCTAACGGATCGTGCCTTGGCCTCTCTAATACCATATCCTCTCCACATCAAATATGTCATTATCATTTGCGCAGGAGTGACCCATGGGACAGGCCTCCCGTCCTGCGGTATCACCGCTATGATCTCCCTAAGCTCCTTTGCATCATCAACCACGTCAAGTCCATTGATGCTCGCGTGTCCTGAGCTAGGCATAAGCTGCGTTCCAAGTATTCTTGTAAGCGTGGTCTTGCCTGCTCCATTCCTTCCTATAAGGCTGAATATCCCTTTTGTAGGTATGCTGACATTCACATTATCCAGTGACTTCGAAGCAGAGCCTGGATATCTCTTTGTAAGTTTCACACACTCTATCGGCAAGTAAAAACACCAATCGATTTAATGCATTTATATAAGTTTCACCATTTAAATAATCAAATGGTGCGATGAAGGTATCCATACTCGTATTGGTATTAATTTTCATATCATCCTCAGTGCTTGCCCAGTCGAATGTCTCCCAAACGCTTACAAACATGTCCAATGCGCATATAAGCGAAATAGCCGCAGGAGGTATAAATGCGACTCTGGGAAGCTACGTACAGTCCCCATTCATATTCGTAAACATGAATTATACGAACTTCAGCAATACCTATTATGGCAGGTCAGGAGTAATAGCGGCATTGGAAAACCTGACATCGTATGGGACCCCTTACACCTTTTACATAAGAAACTCCAGTGTAATCGGGATAAACTCGACAGATTACAGTGTCAACAGGGACGTATGGTTCGTATCAAACAACCAGACCACAGCATTATTCATACCCTACTCTGCCACATATGTATACTCTAACGGCTCATGGCTGATATATGCGGAATGGTTCGGCACCAATTCAGATGCCGGGATTGCTACTCCGGCAACGCAGCTCCCAGCAAACCTCACCACCACAACAGTTCAGACTACAGTATCGTCTATAAACACGACTACTATCGCCACTCCGACCACCCTTCTCTACACAATACCTGGCCAGAATGGAACGCAGAACTCCACAGCAACAGGAACCGGCTCTGGCCAGTCACCAAGCCTTCTTATAATTATAGGCGCAATACTGGCAATAGGCATCGTGATTCTCTACATACTTACAGTCCGTAAAAAGTCCTAAGGATCAACCATTATACTATACGAGCCTCTTTTGATGTGAAGATATGTTTCAAACATTGATACTGCTCCAGACGATATTCAGCACCGCATATTTCAACAGCCTGCTATCTACCTATGGTTATCTCGGATTATTCGGGATGATGGCCCTTGAAGGCGCATCCCTGCCGATACCAAGCGAAGTTATAGTTCCGATAGCAGGATATCTTGCTGCAAAAGGCGTCTTTAACTTTTACATAGCTGCATTGGCAATACTTGCAGGAAACATGGTGGGCGTAGTTATAGACTATGTAATAGGATATTTCATAGGCAAGGACGTGGTATACAAGCACCTCTCCCTTTTCCACATAAACAAGGAGAAGATAGACGCTTTTGACATATGGTTCAACAGTAACGGAGGATTCGCAGTATTTGTGTCAAGAATGATACCTGTTCTAAGAGGACTTATCAGCTTCCCTGCAGGCTTTGCAAGGATGCCTTTCAAGAAGTTCTTCATCTACTCTCTGGTAGGGAGTGCGATATGGGACATACTGCTAATGCTTTTTGGATACTATCTGCTATCTTCAAACAATCTCTATATCGCAATGTCTGCAGTGGCGTTCCTGGCACTCATCCTATACGCAATATACAGGGTAGCTGTTAAGAAGACAAGGAAGTAACTACTCACTTGGAATTTAGCCTGGAGAGATACAGCGTGACTATAACTGCCATTATGGTCACTGCTACAGCATAACCAAGCATGGCGGCTACCGAACTGGCCTTGCCGAATACCAGCACAAAAATACCCTGTATTGCGGTATTCCATGCAAGTGCGGCTACAAGCCCGAATGCAGATATTATCAGCGTAGTTATCTGCGCGCGTGTGGCCTTATGAAGATTTGCAGCTTCTTCCTTAGTCTCTGCCTTTGCCATATTGAGCACCACTTCTAGATTTGAAAGATTCAGAATATAAACCTGCCTTACCTCTTTTGACGAATAAGCAGCTAAATTCTTAATACCCTAAGTCAATCTATAATAGCACCGAACGTGTGTAGTGTATATATGGATAATTTCGAAGAGTATCTAAAGGAAAATTCACAAAAGGTCAACCAGGAGCTTGAGACCTATCTTAAGAAAAAGTCCTCAAACAGGTATATAGAAAGCCTGCTTGGAAGGAGCAACTATGAGTATGATCCCGAAGCTATGACAAAGAGCATCCTGGAACCTGCATGGTACCTTCTTGATCTTGGAGGCAAGAGATGGCGGCCTGCATTGACAATGCTTACCCTTGAGGCTCTGGGTAAGAATCCTGACGAATACATAGAATTCTCAATAATACCAGAGGTGATACACAACGCAACCCTGATTCACGATGACATAGAGGACAATTCTCCAAAAAGGAGAAATGCCGATTCTATACATGTGAAATTCGGCATAGACGTAGCGACAAACCTTGGCGACTTCATGTACTTTTTCCCAATGCTTGCATTAATAGACAGCCCAAAACTTACCCAAGACCAAAAGAATAGGGCAGCTTCCATATACATAAAGAACATGACAAGAGTATCACTAGGCCAGGCTACAGATATAGCTTGGCACGGAGGCCTTGTAGACCCAAAGACGATAACCGAGGAAAAGTACCTGCAGATGGCTCATGACAAGACAGGTGTGCTCTCAAGATTCGCATGTGAGCTTGGTTCTGCCATTGCAGGAGCAGATGGCAAGACAGTAGAGATAATGGGGAGATTCGGTGCAACTATAGGCATAGCGTTCCAGATACAGGACGACATACTCAACCTGACGGAAAGCAAGCTCTCGGAAGGCAAGGGAGGAGTGGGAGATGACATTTCGGAAGGCAAGATAACCCTAATGGTGCTGCATGTGATGAAGGAAGGCGGCGAAGCGGACAAAAACAGGCTTTCCGAGATATTGAAGATGCACACGAAGGACAAAACACTGATAAAAGAAGCCATAGGGATAATAGACAAATACGACTCAAAGGGGTACTCGACCAAAATAGCAGAGCGTATAATAAAAGAAGCATGGGACGCTGTAGACAAGACGCTTCCGAATTCTGCTGCAAAGGACAGGATGAAGCAGCTGGTTGACTTCCTTGTACACAGAAATGTCTAAAGATAAAGAAGGATGATAACTGCAAAGGAAAAAGAATAACGGAGAGAAAACACTCTCCCCGTATATGCTGCAAAGATGCACGGTTATGCTGTGCATCTAATTCTCAAAACTCAAATCAGTGCACTGTGCCGCAACTGCCATCGCAGAACCAGTCACACAGGAATCTGCATCTTACTCCCATCATACCGAATCCGGCAGCAAGCAAGCCCAATCCTATCACAAAGAATATCAGGGCTGCTATGAGCGCAGGGTCTACAAAGTATGCTACGAATACCAGCACTATTCCTGCAACCAGGTATAGCCAGCCTACAGGTCCGGTCATCTTTCTGCGGGCACTTCTGGAAGACTCTCCAGCCTCGCCCCTTCTAACGCTTCTTCTTCTAGCCACAAAATCACCATTATATAATATTAATTATGCAGAGCAAGCTTTTTATGCATGAGCATATGCCCTGATGTCAAAGAAAGTGCACCATGCTGTCCTGCGTTGTATCTCTCTTGCCTTCCATGCCCGCTCCAACCCTTATTTATCACCCATGATCATGTATCAAATATCCTCTTCAGAGAGTCCTTAGGAAGCATATGCGCAAGGCGCGTTGCCGCTTCTCTCTTAGATACCCATCTGAACTCGCTGTGCTCCGTGCTCAACTCTAATTTTGAACCATCCAATATGCTGCACCGATAAATAAGAAGCATCAAATTACCTCCACCGTTTGTTTTGAAGTTAGCTACTGCCGCATCCAGCAACTCTCCAACCCCGATCTTTCTCACTCCTATCTCTTCATATACCTCGCGTAAGAGCGTATTTTTTATGTTCAGGTTCTGCATCTTGCCTCCTGGAAGATCCCAATAGGGCTTCCATTTCTGAGAAGCTTTGCGCGGCACCTTTCTCAGTATGAGTATCCTGTCCTTAGAATCAGTTATCAGCGCCTTTCCGCCTAAGTAAAATTGCCTATCTCCGCTCATGACAAACATACATAACTGCCCTAAAAGGTTAAAGAAAGTTGCTTCGCTACATCTAATACAATGAAGATCCATAAGCGAACTTTAGAAAATGGCTTAAGGGTGCTCATAGCACAAAAAGAGAGCCTGGAATCCGTGAGCATAGTAATAGGGGTGAATTTCGGCTCCGTAGACGTTGGCAGAAATCATGAAGGTCTTGCACATTATCTCGAGCATATGCTCTTCAAAGGCACAAAGAAGAGAAGCTGGTCGCAGATAAACGAGATAACGAGGAAGTACAACATTTTCTACAATGCAGAGACGGATTACGAGACCACCATGTACGAAGCGCAGGTGTACAAGCGTTACACAGAGAGTGCCATGGAGCTAATGTCAGATATGGTCAAGCATCCGAAGTTCTCAAGAAAGGAATTCAAACATGAGCTGGGCCCCATAGTGCACGAGATAGCGATGAGGAAGGAGGATCCGAATTCAATTGTCTATGACAACATGCCAAGGGCGCTGTTCAAGGAGAGCAAGGAGATAATCCCTGAAAGCATAAGCTCCCTGGAGCACAACATAAGTCTGCAGAATATAATAGACGCTTACGAGACCTACTACAATCCGGGCAATTCCGTCCTGGTAATAAGCGGAGGGATAGATGCGGAATCGGGAATCGGGCTTGCCAAGGAGTACATGGGCGGATTCGAAAGGAAATTCTCCAGCCCAAAGCGCGACAGACTATTTCTGAACAAAAATATAAAGCGGATAAACATGAAGAGGAAGGATACGGAAAGGGGGGAGGTCGCGATAGGCTTCGGCTGCCACAGGATAAACTCCTCTAAACTCCATGAATATGTATCCATGCGCGCGATAGCGAGCATACTGAACAACAGGCTTTACGATCAGATAAGGGAGATTCATGGCCTTTCATACGATCCAAGCGTAGAATATAATGCATACAGCACATTCAGCTATATCGCAGCATCTGCAGGAGGCTCCCCGTCAAAGCTCAACAGGATAAAAAAACTCATGCTTCAGGAATTCCAGAAGCTCAAGAGCGGAAAAATAGAAAGAGAGGAGCTGGAAAACGTCAAGCGCGGACTCGAGATAAAATATGCCATGGATACCGATGATACATTGGAAACGGCCACCAAAATAGCAGAGATGGAGCTGATGTACGGCGATGGCAGGATGTACGGGAAAATACCCGGAATTATAAAAGGACTCGGTGCGGCCGGCTTAGAGAGAATGGCAAGCAATTACATATCCCTGAAAAGGTACGGAATGATAACGTTAAGCAGGAAGTAAATTCAAAGAATGTCATCTGTCCAATCTTGCTATTATATAGACGAACAACGCCCCTGCGGGGATGAAGGGCCATCCTCCAAGCCAGAAGCTGAGGATAAGTGTGGCACAGAATATCGCAAGGAAAGCGATAAAGAATTCATGCATGCTTACATTCATCCAAACCAACCACATGTCCAATTCATTTCAGTCTCAATGCAGAAGAGCATCTGCATGAATACATAACTGCACTAATTTATAAATAATCCATGTTCTACGCCGCTATTAAGGGATAGGGCTTGGGGTTGCGGGGATTTGAACCCCGACTTGCTGGTTACTTCATATTTATTCGGTACTTCCAGATCCTCATCATTGCCGAAAGGCTCATTGGATTATAAACATCTGGAGCCAGCCGCGCTGCCAGGTTACGCAACAACCCCTGAACAATCACATATTATTTACAATGAGTATTATATAAATTTGTTGCAAGAAATACTAATGTTTAAATGTCAGTCATAGACTCGCTAGGAATGCTTATCGCAAGGAAGTGGATTGCAGGAGAGGATCTGCAACATGCCATCCAAGAAGCAAAACGGCTGAATTCCAAAAAGGAAAATGTCATAATGAATTATCTGGGAGAGGACCTCAAGAGCAAAAGGCTTGTGGAGCAGAACATGGCACAAATCATGCGTCTGTTGGATGAGATGCACTCCAAGAAGATAAGGGGCAGCATAGCCGTAAAGCCGACCCAGACGGGTCTGGTAATAAGCAGGAGCTATTTTGAAAAGAATTATTCGGAGATACTTGCAAAGGCATCTAGATGCGGGATTACAGTATGGCTTGACATGGAGCAGTACCTGTTCGTTTCAAGCACCATAAGCACCTACCTGAAATTCCATGGCAGGTACAAGAACACCGGAATATGCATCCAGGCAAAACTCAAGAGAAGCTTAAAGGACATAGAGAGGATAGCAAGGCAGAAAGGCATGGTCAGGCTTGTAAAAGGAGCATACAAATATCCGTCAACAATATCCTTCCAGGACAAGCGCAGCGTATACAACAACTATCTAAGGTGCATGGATTATCTCTTCTCGCATATGGAGAGGTTCATGATAGCAACGCATGACGATAGCATAATAAGGATTGCGACAGACAACGAGAAAAAGTACCGTAAAAAGATCTCATTCGGAATGCTCAAAGGCGTAAGGTCATCGCTTGCAGCAAAGACCGCAGAATCAGAGGACATGAATGTCTATCTTCCATACGGGGAAGAGTGGATGAAATACTCTATACGCAGGCTGTCCGAATGGGAGCATACAAAGATAATAATACGGTCCATAATACAAGGCTGACGAAATGGCGATAAAAGCTGTAATATTCGATATGGGAGGAGTGCTTCTCGACGCGGTGAATTACAAGTACTTCAGGAAGATGGAAGGACTTACAAATACCAATGAAAAGACAATACGCAATTTCATAGTGTCACTGCTTGTGCATTACGAATCAGGAAATATGACAAAGCACGAGTTCGAGAGCAGAATAGCAGATAGGTTCGGAATAAAAGAGTCAGAGGTAATGTGGCCTATCTTCCTTTATGATAACGGGAAGGTCAAGAAGGGCATGGTCTCCATTGCCAGGAAACTGGGCAAGAAATACAAAGTGGCATGCATAACAAACGTTGACAAGTCAAGATACTACTATGCAAAATCCCTTATTGACTTCAGCATTTTCAGGTTTGTACTTGCCTCATGCTACTTTGGAACATCAAAGCCTGACAGGCGCATATATCTCGAAGCGCTAAAAAGGCTGAAGATCAGGCCAAACGAAGCCATATTCATAGATGACATGGAAGAAAATGTAAAAGGGGCAAGAAAGGCAGGGATGAATGCCATACACTTCAAGGGCATTAAGGGATTTGTGAGAGATCTCAAAAGATACGGCATAGAAGTATGATTAGTAAGAGAGTGCAAAGTAAGCGTAGCTCTTCGCCTTTTCTCCGCAGTAAACGCAGCCCTTTGCATCCTCATGCTCAAAAGGTATCAATCTGCTTGTAGCTCCTGTTTCCTCCTTGATCTTATCCTCACACGAGTCCTTGCCGCACCATCCTGCTTTTATGAAGCCTTTCTTTGAATCAAGGATGTCCTTGAATTCATCATAGCTTTCTGCAACTCTTATATTATCATCCAGGAACTTCTTCGCCTTATCAAACATGCTCTTCTGCATGCTGGCCATCTCCTCCTTTACTGCCTTTTCCAATTCCGGCAGTTTCACCTGCCTCTTTTCAGAGGTATCTCTCCTGGCGAGCACCACGGAATCAGCAGCAATGTCCTTAGGGCCAATTTCGATCCTAAGTGGAACTCCCTTGGTTTCATGCTCGTTAAATTTCCATCCCGGAGTTCTGTTCTCACGCACGTCAATATCTGCCCTGAAGCCCGACGCTATCAGCCCTGCAGTGATCTTCTGTGCCACTTCTAGCACCTTCTCACGTTCCTGATCCTTATATATCGGTATTACTATCAGTTGTAAAGGAGCCACCTTTGGAGGCAGGACGAGTCCCTTATCATCTCCATGTACCATTATCAATGCACCAAGGAGTCTAGTCGATATGCCCCATGAGGTCTGCCATACAAACTGTTTCTGGCCTTGCTCATCAAGAAACTCTATTCCAAAAGCCTTTGCAAAGTGCTGTCCCAGGTTATGCGAGGTTCCAGACTGCACGGCTTTGCCATCAGGCATAAGCGCCTCTATGGTTGTAGTGTAAAGCGCCCCTGCGAACTTCTCCCTTTCCGATTTCATTCCCTGAAGGACAGGTATCGCAAGGTACTGCTCTGCAATCTCCTTATAGAAGTCAAGTATCATCATCACTTCCTTATCTGCCTCATCCTTGCTAGCATGCGCAGTATGTCCCTCCTGCCATAGGAATTCGCTAGTTCTCAGGAAAGGTTTCGTTGCCTTTATTTCTGCCCTAAGGATATTGCACCACTGGTTCAGCATCAGAGGAAGATCTCTCCAACTCCTTATCCACTTTGAATAAAATGAGTATATTATCGTCTCTGAAGTAGGTCTTACTGCTAGCTGTTCTCCAAGCTTATTGTTGCCGCTATGAGTCACCCAGAATACCTCTGGAGTGAAGCCTTCAAAGTGCTCTGCCTCTTTCGTAAGGAAGGATTCCGGTATGAGCAATGGGAAATAGGCATTCTTATGGCCTGTACTCTTTATCATCCTGTTAAACGCTTCCTGGACCATCTCCCATATCTCATAAGCCGTAGGCCGTATAGCCATCGTACCCTGCACAGGCCCGTAATCAGCCAACCCTGCCTTTAGCACTACCTGAGTGTACCACTCAGAGAAATTCTCGTCCTTGCGAACGCTTATGCCTTCAAGGCTCTTCGGCTTTTCAACCATGAATTCACTATAAACAATACTCAGTATTGATGCAAAATACCTTAAATCCTCTCTCCATGAAAACAATGCAAAATCGTACTGGTCAGAGACTCTCTTTCATCACCAATCAGAAATACCTCGTCTCATCACTTGATAGTCCCGGCCAGATTCGAACTGGCGTAAGCGGGTCCAAAGCCCGCTATCCTTGGCCACTAGATGACGGGACTGCGTAACAATATCCCTGTTTAAATTATAAAATATCTGCAAGCTCCCTTACACTGCCGAATTTAACGGCTTCCGTATAGTCTATGCCAACAACATTCATGTCCATGAGTTTCAGCATGCGCCTGAATACCGGAGTATCATCAATATTGCTTATGTTGACCTCTATGCCTTCTGAGAAGTAATTCATGGCAGGCAGTATGATTATATCCCTCTTGTCTGCCATTTTGCCGTAAAGGAAACACCTCACCTTCTCCTTTACTCCTAATTTGTTGAATATGCCTACTGCCGGATGCAGATGGCCCATAACGAGCAGCCTTCCTTCATCTGAGGCTGGAAGCTCCTCACCATGGAAGAACAGGACATCTTCAAGAAGGAATTCCTGCCTGTATATCTTTATCCCAAAAGGTCTCTCAAATCTGTCTATGAAGTTGTCATGGTTGCCTTTTACAAGATGCAATTCCTCAATATCAAGTCCTTTAAGGAACGAGACAAGCTCTCGGAATTCATTGAATTCCTCCATATGCACCTTTGAAAATTCATTCTTGATATCCCCATCTATTATCAGCTTCCTGGCCCCTGTCATTTCTATGCTCTTCTTCAGCATCTCCTTTATCTTGGCGAGATTTGTCTTGGGAAGGAATATTCCGCGGTCTGCCATCACTCCCTCATATCCGAGGTGAAGGTCTGAACATGCCAGGGCGTTTAACCTCTTTATGAATAGTATTGGCATGCCCTCTACCACATACGCCCCTTTGTATAGCTCCATCACTTCGACATCTCTTTCAGTTTCGCAAGAACCTGCTTCCTAAGCTCCTTAAGGTGCTTCCTCCTGTCGCTCATCATTATAACATCGGCCTCTCCGAAAGTGAGCATCATGTGTGAAAATGGCGAAGGTATCCCGCTCGTGATGACCTTGTAGTCTATGCTCCCTTCCACAAGCTCCTTTATTATCTTTGTAGTCCTAGGAAGGTCCATAAGGTCGTCGAATATCTCCCTGTACGTCTCCTTCAATATTGGGAAATTAGGATCCATCTCCTCGACAGCTTTGAGTATGGCCTGTGAATTAACATGCTGCCTCCTCACTCCTATCTTTATGCCGCGGTAATTCCTCAGGATCATGAAGCTCCTCGCTGCACAGTGCCTGAACCTTCTCTTCATCATCTCCGTCCTTCTTATATTCTCACGGAGTATCTTGTACAGGTCCGCTTTGCCAAGCTCCTGTATTATCGAATGTATCTCCTTGCCTGTAATCCTTACGTCTTCCGGCGTCATTATGACAAAGCCATTATCTGTTATATTGACTCCGACTTCGGTATCGTGCATGTCCGCTATCTTTATGCCGAAGAGCCTTGACATCGCATCGTTTATTCTTCTTCCGTATAAAGAGTGGAATATTATCAGGTTCCTCTCACTCTCTTCATCAACGCTCTGCTCTATCAGCATAAACCTGTCATTAGGTACGTATCCTGCAAACAGCAGCTGCTCCATGAAGTAGTTGAACAGAGAGTTCTTCGCATTGTCGTCAATAGGCATGCTGTCAAGTATCTTCTTAGCATCCTTGTTAACTTCCAGGGTGTTTCTGGAGAGCTTGCTTACGAGCTTCTTCTCCTTCTTTGCCGATTTTGATACCGCTTCTGTGAACTCGGCCCTGAACCTGCCTATGTTGATCGCAAGCTCGTACGTAAGAGGCAGCTGCTCAGAATACCATGGGGGTATCGTAGGAGCAAGTCCCGATGCGTCGCTCACATAAGCCTTCATCACTCTTGAATATTCGAACCTGTATACTCTTCCGCCAAGTACAAATGTGTCTCCAGGCTTCAGCCTTGCAAGAAACTCCTCCTCTATATTTCCAATATGCTTGTTCTCCTTTGTCACTACATCTACCGATACCTCATCAGGTATCGTGCCCAGGTTGAGGTAGTATATCAGTTTGGTAAGCTTCCCTCTCCTTCCGAAAGCCTTCTCCTTCTCATCATACCATATCTTCGCATAGACGCGCCTGCTCTCAAGGCCAACGTACATTCCTGATAGGTACCTCAGCACTGCAAAGTAATCCTGCTTATCAAGGGTGTGGTACGGGTACGAGCACCTTATAGTGTCATAAGCATCATCCACGTCCCATTTCCTGTTAAGGGCCATGCCGACTATGTGCTGGCAGAGCACGTCAAGGGCATTCTTCGGAGTATTGAATGAGTCAAGGTGCCTCTTTACCGCTGAATCTAGCATTACCGTGCACTCAACAAGATCGTCCCTGTTTGTGACTATGACCTCTCCTATGGCCGGATTCCCAAATCCGTGTCCGCTCCTTCCTATCCTCTGCACTACCCGTGCAACGCTCTTTGGCGACCCGAGCTGTATTACATTGTCTATGGAGCCTATGTCTATGCCAAGCTCAAGGCTTGTAGAGGAGACTACGCACTTCAGCTTGCCCTTCTTGAGCATCTCCTCAACTCCAAGCCTGGTATCCCTGGAAAGGGAGCCGTGATGAGCCGCTATATTCTCATTACCATACTTGTACCTCTTGGCAAGATTGTAGACAACCCTCTCCGTACCGCTTCTTGTATTGGTGAATATCAGAGTTGTGCTGTTCTTCTTTATTATGGAATTCATTGTTGAATAAAGGGAATTCTCTATCTCCTCATCCTTCGCATTCATTATGTCCTTTACCGGAGACATCGCAATGAACTGGAGCTTCTTGTTCCATGTTGCGTCTACAACATCGCAATCCCTTTCATTGCCCTTCCTGTCATATCCAACAAGGAAGCGCGCAGCATCCTCTATCGGGTGCAGCGTTGCGCCCATGCCTATCCTGACAAAATCATGCCCTACTGCTTCCGCAAGCCTCTCCATCGATAATGAGAGATGGACGCCGCGCTTGTTGTTGGCAAGCTCATGCAGTTCATCTATTATGAAGTACTTCAGCTCCTTGAGGTTCTCCATGAATCTAGGCGAATTAAGCAGTATGGCAAGGCTCTCAGGAGTGGTAACGAGTATATTCGGAGGGTGTGCAAGGTGCTTCTGCCTCTCGGAAGTGGGAGTATCCCCCGTCCTTATCCCCACCGTTATCTTCTTCACATCTATGCTCAGATCGGCGTATATCTCGGAAAGAGGCACATTCAGGTTCCTGTATATATCATTGTTCAGAGCCCTCAAAGGAGAGACATAGATGCAGTATACCTTCTCCTCCAGCTGATTTGCAAGCGACATATTCATAAGGTCGCTAAGCACTGCCATGAAGGCAGAGAAGGTCTTGCCGCTGCCTGTCGGAGCCGTTACAAGTATGTTCTTCTTCTCCTTTATCAGCTTGAAGGAGTACCTCTGCGGAGGGCTAGGCTCCTTGTATCTCGAAACGAACCACTTCCTTATGAACAGATTAAGGCTATCGAGACTCTCCTCTACGCTAAACTGCTTATCCAATACTCGTATCATGAAATGCACTGGGCTATAGAATAAATTTATAAGTGTGATGCACGCCTATTGTAAAAGGTTGGTTACTGGGAGTTAAAATGACAGCTAAGAAAAATAAAAGCAAAAGGGCAACAGGCTTTGAGACTTTTAATAGGTCTCAGCAAATATATAAGCTTTTGGAGAAGGGAATTATCGAGAGCGAAGCGCTGAGCAACAGTGCAACGGACAGACCCGAACAGGAAGACCATATAGCAAAGCTTTTCGGATCTCCCGAATCCGGATCCAGACCCTCTGCGGTTGCCAGGCCCGTTTCAGTCAAAAGGAAGGCTGCAGGGTCCAAGACACAGAAGAAAGCAAAAGCCAAAAAGCCTAAAAGCCCTCAGAAAAGAGCGAAGAGAAGGTAGTCAGTCAGCGTCCTTATCTCTCTTGCCTTTTCCTATGGATAGCCTTACTCCGTTCTGATCCCTGGTTATTATAACATCAAGATCATTGCTCCCAAGCATGCGCCTCAGCTCCTCATAGGTGTACGACCCTATCGTATTCTCATTCTTCTTGGACTTAAGTATCTCAGACCTTCTCTCTTTAAGGTCGCTCTTCTCTATAGGCGAATACATGAGCTGCAGCTTTGGCATCTCCGTGCCATATGTATCCTCTATCCCAAGCTCTATCGGCTTGTAACCCTCATTCTGGTATATAAAAGGCAATACTGAGTTGAACTCCGAAGCCATGTTCGCAGCTATCTTGGAAACCTTCGCCCTGTCCCCTGCGATTACAAAATCGTCAGCATCAAGAAATCCGACGAAGACGGCACCTCCTGCCTCCTTTACGTTATCCTGTATCAGCTGTGAAACGAGCCTGAGTATGGTTATGCCTGAGTCCGATCCGAATCTGTCTGCAAAATCCGCAAGCCCGTCCACCTTAAGCCTTCCTATCTCGTAGTCGCCTGCAGCCTTTACGCTCTTCTCCACGGCAGCGGATATCTTCTCCTCGTTTGGCAAATCTATGAGCGGATCGAATCTCTTGCCTTTCTTCTTCAGGAATATGGTGACAAGATTTCTCAGTTCTGTAGGATCGAACGGTTTCTTTACGTAGTAGTCTGCCCCGTACTTTATGCCCTTGAACCTGTTTGAAGTGGCATCCATGGCGCTTACTATTATTACTGTGGTGCCGGTAAGGGCAGGATTGGTCTTTACAGACTGGCATATCTCAAGCCCGTCAGCACCGGGAAGCATAAGGTCAAGTATGACAAGATCAGGCTTCTCCCTCTTTATCCTCTCCATCGCCTCCTTCCCGTCGTATATCTGGGTTATGCTGAAGCCCCTGCCTACGGAGAGTGCCATCAGCTTGTTTATGTTTTTATCGTCTTCTACTATCATGACCCGGTTCAGGACCTGCTCGTCTTGAAGCATATAATAGGTAAGTATGCCGCCGCTGCTCCTTGAAGCTATCGCATTCGCCTCCTCAAGCTCCTCAAGACCCTTTTTCAGTATACTCTCGCTTATCTTAAGGGAAGATGTCAGGCCCTGCAACTCATTATAGGTTACCTGCTGCCTGTCGTTTATTATGGATATTATGTCGGATTTTACAGATTCAACGTTGTCCATTCTGATCGCCTATAGTAGAATCTGTATAAAGTATATAATATTTCTTATCATTTCCCTGCACCTTGCTGCAAGTAAACTATTAAAATGCGTGTGTACAAATCTAAAGCATGGGATTCGGCAAACGTCATCATCATGTACCTAACCAAGCTGCCAGGAAAGGCAACGGCAAGGTGGTAATCGCAGCGGTAATCGCTATCTTAGTGGTAATAGCAGCTTATGCGGTCCTCTCATCGGGAAGCGGGACAAGGCAGGTAGGCCAGAACTATACCTTCGTTCTGCAGAAAGGGTCCGCGCAGAATCTTATGCTGAACAGCGGCAAGCAGTTCTCAGTATACCTTAACTATTCTACCCCTTCCTTAGCCAGTCTGTACCTCAGCAGTATACCTATCTTCCAAGGCCAGACAACAACACTGAAGATAAACAAAGGCCAGACGGCAAACATAAGCCTTAGCGGATCACAGTACGCGGACATAGAGCTCAAGCTTATCTCATCAAACAACACCGGAGCTGTTCTCTCAGTAGTGCAGATACCGGCGGACATCAAGGTCTCAACAGGCGTTTCAGGTTCGGCAATCACTGCCGCTACGACTGCCACAACTACGACGGGCAGCACCTCAACATCAACGACGCAGCCTACAACAACCGTAAACACTGGCGCCCTTGCAATATCTGCATTCAACAAAACCTCTGTCGGCACGCTGATGGGCAACTACGCAGCGCTCTACCAGGCAACCCTGTCATGCACTCCTTCCCTATACAATTCAACCTTCATCTCAACACAGCATTCTGCCCCTTCAGGACAGAATACATACTACAATACCAGCAAGGTAACTCCATATGCAATTACCTCCTCAGCAGTGGAAGTCTCTCCTGGAACCTACAACATAACCTATGCCACAGTATCAAAGACTGCAGGATCAAAAGCCGTCCTCAATGCCAAGTTCACATACCCTTCCAACGTTACTGTAACATACGCGTTCACAGGATTATTCAGCGGGCTTACCTACTCGCAGGCAGAGTCAAACTATAACTCTCAGAATTCCATAGGGAACGCATGCGCCGCACTTATTCCTTGACCTTGTCTTTAGGCGCCTGCTGCTTCTTCGATTCCTTCTTGGTCTTGGCACTGAACGGTATTCTGAAATAGAATTCGCTGCCTTTTCCAGGTTCGGACTCGACGTTGACACTGCCCCCATGGAGATTCACTATCTCCTTAGTTATCGACAGGCCAAGGCCAGTGCCAGCTCCCTCCTGCATCTTCAAGTTATCCCTATGCGGCACCTGGAAGAACTTACCGAAGACCTTTTTCTTCTCTTCTTTTGGAATTCCTATTCCTGTATCCTTGACTGCAACTCTGACATACTTGCTGTTCTTTGACACGCGCGTTACAATAACCTCTATCCCGCCCTTCTCAGTGAACTTCACCGCATTGCCTATAAGGTTGACCAGAACCTGTATCAGCCTGTTCGGGTCTGCCGTTATTTCCGGCACGTCGTAATCAATCTGCGTCTTGAAATACAATCCCTTTGCCTTGCATACCTCCTCAAAGGCCTTTATGCTTGGGTTATTCAGAAGCTCATTAAAGTTTACCTGCTGCAGGTCAAGCACTACCTTTCCTGAAGAGAGCTTTGCGACGTCGAGCATCTGCCCTATAAGATTCATCAGCCTGTCAAGCTCATCCATTATTATCTTCAGATATCCTTTCTGGTCCTCGTTGAGCTCCCCGAACTCTCCTTTATAGAGCAGCTTTGAGAAGCCCTTTATGTTGGTTATCGGCGTCTTCAGGTCATGGGATATATTGTTTATAAATTGCGTCTTCAGGTCGCTCTCAGCCTTATACTTCTGTGCCTCCCTGACCTTCCTCTCAATCTCATCCTCCAAATCCTCCACGCGCATCTTTGTAGCAAGCTCTGTGCCTATTATCAGGAAGCTCATGTTGCTGCTATATCCCTCATTTATCCTCTTTATGCTAAACTTGAACGGCACAAGCTCATCACTGTTTTTTGCATGCATGTTTGCGAACATGTCCGTTACGATCCCGTTCTTCTTCGCCATGGATATATACGAGCTCAGCTTCTGGCCGTCGTTAGTATCATACACGTTTGTAACCGGCTTTCCATAAACCTCCTCCTGAGTGTATTTGAGAATCTTCTCAAAGCTTTTGTTCACCTGGGTTATCATCCCGCTCTCGTCTATCCTTATGACTGCATCATTAGATATGCCGATTACCTGTTCAAAAGTGGAGCTAAGCTCCTTGAAGTACCTCTCATGCTCCTTTGAGAGTATGCCGTATACAGAATTGCCCATCCTGTACAGATAAGCCTTCAGATCCGCATTCATGCCGTTGCCTATGCTTAACCTTAGGTTTGCAGAATACTCCCTATCCGCAGTTCCTGACAGCGCAGCCGTTAATCCGGAACCGTCCTTTATCATATCGGTGAAATTTATCCCTATCACCTCATCAGGCATGATTCCCAGAACCTCCTCGGCGTTGCCGCTTATCCACGTTATCCCAAAGCCATTATCCATGGTGATAAATACCTCATTCCTGCTTTTCTGTACAGTATCCAATCTTCTCTCCAGGTTCTCATGCTCAGTAATGTCCTGTATCAGAAGGTGGGTCAGCCTCTCGTTAACTGCGCTCCCTCTTATTGCAAAAAGCCTTCCGTCAACAGTCCTTGTATTCAGAGGCACTCCTGCCAAAAGCTCCTTCATCTCATGCTCTCCCAGCTTGAAGTTATTGACAAAACTCTTGCCTATCGCCTCCTTAACCGAATAATCAAAAAGATTGGCATAGCCTTTATTGGCCTTTACGACATTTCCGCTCTTGTCGATAAGCACCTGCGGGACTGCAGCGTTAAACGACGCATCAAAATACTTAGCAAGGTTCACACTCTTTTCCTTCTCGGAAAGGAAGAGCGCTGCGTTTCCTACTGCCTCTGCCATGACCACTGCATCGGAGATGGCGTTTCCGCCAAAGGCCTCCTCCTGCTTTGATAGGAGTATGAGCAGTCCGAACTTCCTCTCATAAGCGCTTATCGGAAGCACCATGCAGCTCTTGTATCCATTGTTGTAATACTCGATCAGCTCAGGAAATGCCGAATAGTCGCTCAGGCTGTTGTCAACATAAGGCTTTCTTGTGTTGAATATGAATTCCTCAAAATTGCCTCTCTTACTGTCTACAGTCAGCTCCTTTACTATGGCGCTGTCAACCCCGCTGACGCTCTGCATCTTCGCTGAAAACCTCTTCATCAGCTCAGCAGGGCTACTCACTTCCTTGTAAAGGCCTGCCACTACGGAGAGCAGATTGTCATACCGGTCGCCGTCCATGAACGTATTGTCCATTAAAAGGATTATAAATATACACAGCTAAATCATGCTAGTGTTCTAATGATTGCAAAGGAAGTATTTGAAGGAGTGTTCAGGGTGAACGGAAAGCTCGCTACTGTCAATCTTGCACAGGGAGAGAAGGTCTACGGAGAAGAGCTTGTGAAGGCGGACGGCAAAGAGTACAGGCTATGGAATCCCTACAGGTCAAAGCTTGCAGCTGCCATTCTGAAGGGAATGAAGCACATGCAGATAAAGAATGGGAGCAAGGTCCTTTACCTGGGGGCAGCAACAGGCACCACCTGCAGCCATATAAGCGACATAATATCCACGGAAGGAGAGCTGTACTGCGTAGAGGTGTCCGAGAGGAGCGTGCGCGACCTGATAAAGGTGTGCGAAAAGAGGGAGAACATGATGCCTATTCTCCAAAATGCAAGAAATGTGGAAAAGTATGCCGAAGAGGTTGGCAGTGCAGACGTGCTGTACCAGGATATAGCTGCACGGGACCAGGCACAGATGCTTATCGAGAACAGCAGGTTCATAGGGAAAGGAGGCTATGCGTATGTTGCAATAAAGTCGCAGAGCATCAGCGTATCTAAGAATCCGAAAGTGGTATACAAGGAATTCCTAAAGGCAGTATCTGGCACATTCGAGGTCGTAGAGTCCATGGACCTGATGCCTTTCGACAGGATGCACCTATTCGCTGTACTCAAAAAACGCTGACATATATAAATTGTTTTACGATACAAATTAATCATGAGCCTGTATCATAATGCAAAGGCATTCAAACTTCCCGACTCCAAGGCAAAATGCACCTACTGTTCAACAGAGTACATGTGTGCGGAAGGCCCCTATTCAATATGCCCATTATGCGAATCGATCGCAGTGGCTGGTGAAAAGAGCTCTACTGATCCTGCAGTCGCATCTAAGCTTGGAAGCATAAGCAAATCAATAGCCAAAGGGGCATATCTTGAAGCTGTTGAGAATGCAGAGCAGCTCTGCACAAATGCCGACCCTAAAGTGCTATACGCTCTTGCGTCCCTATACAGGTTGCTCTCAGACATAACCTATCTCGATGTGGATTATACGATGAAGGCGTTCATGGAGAGGAATGCGGACAACAGGAACGACGAGCCTAAAAGGAACAAGTATAATGCCATGCACCTCGAATCTAGAAACAGGGAGTGCCTTCACAAAAGCATAGAGACTATCGAGCTTTCAAACGCATCCGACGAGAATTCTCTATTCATCAAGGCAATGGCCGAGATTAAACTGAAGAGATATGCGCATGCTGCAATAATACTGGACCAGCAGCCCAATACTACTCTCGCATTCAGATATGCGAAGATGGCACTTGCAACAGAAGGCAATGAGAGGGATGCGGAGAAAAAGATAAACGAACTGCTCAGCGCAAGGGAAATCAGTGCCATATTCTATGCAGCGAGGCATCTTGCAATGAGGAAAGAGTTCAGCAGTGCTGAAAAGCTTCTTGCCTTGATCTCTTCATTCATAGACCTTCCAAAGTACAAGATATACGAGAAACGCATCAAGAGCGTAGCCGATGCTGCAGGAATATAAGCAGAGATTGGCTACATACGCTCCCGTCAGCCTTTTATAACCGCTATGGGTACATTCCTCGCCACTGGCATCGCAAGCCCTGCCCCTTCCACCACTCTTATTACCTCGTCTATGTCCTTGTAGACCCACTCGGATTCCTCGCTTACCAATCTTCTGTCATGCACCCTGAGCTCTATCTCCTTGATCTTCATCGCGGCAAGTGTCTTTTCAGCCCCTATCTCCCTCAGCGCCTGGTGCCTCGACATAACCCTGCCTGCACCGTGACACGCTGAGCCGAAGGTCTCTTCCATCGCCCCTTCACCGCCTGCAAGTATGTAGCTCGCCGTTCCCATGCTTCCAGGTATGAGTACCGGCTGCCCGTAATCCCTATAAGCTTCAGGTATCTCCTTCCTGCCTTTTGCAAAGGCCCGGGTCGCCCCCTTCCTATGCACATACACCCTCTCTCTTTTACCGTCCACCTTATGCTCCTCGAGCTTTGCTATATTGTGCGAAAGGTCATACAGGAGGCTCATCCCTAGTTCTTCAGCGCTCCTGCCCATGACCTTCTCAAAGCTCTCCCTTATTATGTGTGTTATCATCTCCCTGTTAGCGAATGCGAAGTTCACTCCGCACTTCATCGCCTTCAGGTAATCCTCAGCTTCCCTGCTCTTAACATGTGCGTAGCTAAGCTCCGGGTCAACTATCTTTATGCCCTTCCTCGCCTGGTATTCCGCAAGCGTGCGGAGATAATCGCTGCATATCTGATGGCCGAAGCCCCTCGATCCTGTATGCACCATGACAACTATCTGCCCTTCATAGACTCCATAAGCCTTTGCAAGCTTCTTATCGAATATCCTCTCTACCTTCTGTATCTCAAGGAAGTGGTTGCCGGCCCCCAGAGTGCCAAGCTGATTCTTGCCCCTCGATTTTGCGCGCTGGCTCACCTTGGAGAAATCCGCCCCTTCCATGCAGCCCTTCTCCTCCATATGCTCTATATCATCACTAACTCCAAAGCCTTTGCCTACAAGGTATGCTGCACCTTCATTGGCCACCCTCTCAAGGTCAGAAGGTTCAAAACCTGCCTTAAGCCTGCTGTCAAGCCCGCTAGGCACATTCAAGAATATCTCATCAGACAGTCTCTTCATATTCTTCCTTATGTCCGACTCTTCGAGATTGGTCCTTATTACGCGTATCCCGCAGTTTATGTCAAATCCTATGGCACCCGGAGAGATTATTCCCTCTTCAGCATCAAAACCGGCCACTCCGCCCACAGGGAAGCCATAGCCCTCATGCCCGTCAGGCATGACCATCACGTTTCCATGTATTCCGGGCAGCGTTGCAGCATTCGCTGCCTGCTGCATCGTCCTATCGTTCTTAAGGTTGGCCATAAGCCTTTCAGAGGAGTAGATGACCACTCCTGTATTCATGCCACTCGAAGCATCCTTTTCTATCCTGAACCTATACTCATCAATCTTCTTCACTCTCATAGCCTAACCTTTAAATATCAGCGAAACTGAGGAAATTACGCATTTTTTGGCAATGCAAACGTATAAATACTAGATAATATTATATAATGAAACATATAATTAAATAGCCGTGCAGGGATGGCGGAGCCTGGTCAAACGCGACAGACTCAAGATCTGTTGGCTTAGGCCTACGAGAGTTCAATAATATTGAACAAATCTCTCTCCCTGCACCATAAATGTGATTCAATGGCGATAAACACGAAGAAATCCACGAAAAAGGCGAAACCAGTTAAGAAACCCTCAAAAGCACAGTCTCATTCTAAGAGGGCAAAGCTCAAGCCTCAGGTCGCCCTTGAGGTGCCCCATTATCCACAGACGGAGGAATTCACAAGCTCTGCAGCGTGCACCATGATGGTACTTAAACACATCAACAAGAACTTCAAGCTCTCAAAGGACCAGGAGTATAGCATATGGCAGGAAGCCGTAAACGGGAGCGTCTGGCACGGCTCAAAGTACGGCATAGCATACGCCCTTGCTAAGAGAGGCGCCAGGGTAAGGATAATAAGCAATACCAAGGATGAAGGATACGACAGGAAGCTTGCAGTTTACGAGAATGTCAATCTTGATACGCTTACCGCTTCATTCAATGAGATAAAGGGCAAGGCCCTATCAATGAAGGTCGAAGAGGAGCACTCAAACAACATAACGATAAATTCTATAAAGAAGGCCCTCTCTGCAAACCAGCTGCCCATAGTGCTGATAGATGCAAACGTGATAAATCCATACATGGAGTCATCACCGCACTGGGTGGTCGTGACAGGCTACGATAAGGACGCATTCTACATAAACGATCCCTACTCGGACAGCACCATGACTCTCGATGCAGAGGTCTTCAAGTCTGCACTAGGGTACGACAACGCAGAGAAAAACTTCCATATAATAACGGCAGACCTGAGAAAGAGGAAATAATCCTCAGACCAAGGTCTCCGAAAGGAAGCCTCTCGAAGAGAAGAGCCTGCGCAAGCCCGCCCTGCGCGTATTTCTGTTCCTGTTGCTCCTTGTCTTCGTAGCAGCTCTTGTGCCGTTGTAGCAGTCTACGCAGAGCAGCCTCTTCCTCACTATGCCGCTCCTGACGTAGAAGTCCCTCTCCTGTATATACGAAGACGGCAGAACTCTTATCTCGTCCCTCCCGAATTCCTTCCTGCAGCTCATGCAGCTGTTATTCAGGAACTGGACCAGCGAG
Source organism: Microcaldota archaeon (assembly GCA_027365175.1). Taxonomy (GTDB): domain Archaea; phylum Micrarchaeota; class Micrarchaeia; order Micrarchaeales; family CABMGC01; genus JAKAUU01. The sequence continues at coordinate 191,670 of DAHXNY010000001.1, forward strand.
TCTTCCCCTCTCACCTGTCTTTCTAGAGCTATCCCATCCAATTTATCCCCACAAAACATCTCTCCTTTTGGTCATATTTAAACATTCCGAAATAGTGGAAGCGAACCATGCTGATTTAAATATCAGATTAATCGAAATTGCTTCATCAATTTTTTAATCAAATTCCAGGATGCAAAGATCTCCAACGGCGACTACAAAACAACAGAATCCAAGACTTCCACGTCCACGTATGTAAAATATGGCAAGCAAGAGGCGACCTGATGGCTCTAAAAATAAACTACGTTACAGAAACTAAAAATGCCTACAGGATAACCAAACGCAGGGCAGATTATACCGGAGAGGTAGGCATAAGCGAGGAGCTATTTAAGGATGCCATCAGGATATCAAGAGACTCATTCGCCTCAGTAATATCCGAGGACGAGGTAAAAAATCTGATAACGGGCTGCAGCCTGATGCTCGTCGCATACAACACAGACAATATGCAAAGAGTGGGATTCGCCGCATCGCATTATGAGGGAAACACCTGCTATTTTTCTTCGGCAGCAATCATGAAGTCAGAACAGAGTAATGGGTTATATCATATATTCAACAGATGGCGGATAAAGGAAGGGCTTGGTAACGGGTTCAATATCTTTACAGTCACTACGCAAAACCCAAAGGTTGAGAAGGGTATAGCGAGCGCCATGTATGCATTCCTCGAGAAAGGGACCATAGACGGATATTCCGTGCAAAGGGATCAAATACGCGGATATTACGGCCGCATGCTAACTACAGAAGTTCCCAGATCCTCAGATGAGAGCACAAACAGGATATTCTCTCACCTGGATTACAATAGAGGGGACGCATTCTATATCTCATTTTCAGTCAGAAAAAGGACAAGATTTTTCTAGGGGGAATCGATGGTTTCAAGAGAGAGCACTGGAAAATACTCGATAACACAGCAGAAAGCCGCATGGGGAAGGAGCATTGACGTAGACAAATCTGAACTTAAGGATGTCATGAGGGTGGCCAAAAATGCGTTTGCCCAGACAGCATCGGAGAGGTGGATAACGCGCCTTCTCACCGCAAACAACCTGTTGCTGTCAGCATGCAGAAAGGACACCAAGGCGAAAGTGGGTTTCGCAGCATCCGAATACCAAAGCGACGAATGCCACCTTGTCACTGCTTTTATTGCACGATCGGAGCAGAACAATGGAATATATCATATGTTCAACAAATTGCGCATATCGGACGGACTGGGCGAGGGATTCAGTATTTTTACCGTCACTACCCAGAATCCAAATGTGGAAAGGGGTGTATCAAGAGCCATGCAGTACTTTATCTATCAGGGAAACATTTCCTCATACTCTTTAACAAGAGAGCTCAGAAGGCGAACGCTTCCAAAGATGCTTACTCCGTATGTGCCAAAATGCCCCGATGAGAGTATAAACAGCAACTATTATTCGCTGAATTATAAGAAGGGGGACGCATTCAGGCTTACCTTCTCAGTAGCAAGGAAAAAGTAGCCCATCTATTGCCTAACTGCCCTGGCGACTTCATCGTAGCCTGCATCAGTCTTTACGGAATCCTTCCAGAACTGCGTCTCCGAAATCCTGTATCCGTCACCATGCAGCCTCTCCATGACCTTCCTGTGCGAAACCGAACCTATGGAGAACGCCTTTGTCATCTTAGGGACAGAGTAGAAGAACGGGATGTCAAGCTCACCGGCTATCATGGACATCTGCTTCTCAGCAGCAGGATCATCCATCTTCTTAACCGCCTTTAATGTATCCTCAACCTGCTTCCTGTCTGAAAGCCCTTTAAGCCACATCTGCCCTGCGATAAGCATACGCGAACCGCACTTCGCACATTTGACATCAGGTGCGCATATCCCTTGTTCATATTCAAAATATCTGCAGGAGCCGCACTGCCTCAAAATCCCCAGCTCCTTGACACTGGCGAGAGCCTTGGATGCGCCATGAGATACGCGCATGAACAATCTGAGATAGTGCATGTCCGATATGCACATCAGAGGCTCTATCCCGAAATTGAACTGCGCCGCATTTCTTGCAATAAACGCCAGAAGTATCCTTGCTCCTGCCTCCTTGCACAGTTCAGTGTGCATAGGGACAGATCCGTATATCTTTATGCAGGCGTTCGCATGAGCTCCATGCAGCACTGCAGTATCCGTAGCTGTAACCATGAGCAGCGTTCCATCCTTGGAGATCTTGAAAGCGTCGTATATCAAAGGGGCCGGGCTGCCAAAAGGGTCAATGTCTATTATGTCAAATCTCTCATCATTTGTGTTTGCGAACTCCTGGAAGCTCTTCTCCCTTACATCTGCCTTAACCCCATTGGCCTTCACGTTCCCGACAGAGTTGGCATAAGCATCATTGTTCATGTCTATCAGCACAGGCTCCTTTATCCCTGCTTCAAGCGCATACCTTATTCCGCGCACCCCTGTTGCAGAGGTGGCATCCAGAAGCCTTGCTCCCTTCCTGGCATTTGCCTTGACGAAAGCCACGGATATGGAACGCAGTGGCTGCATCTTTGGATTGTAGAATACCCCTTTACTGACACTTATTCCCGCAGAGAGCTCATTTACCTTCATCATAAACCCCCTTTATTTTGAGAACCGCATCAAGCAATCCATGTGCATAAGCGATGCTTGCGAAAGAGGTGTACACATCATCTTTCTTGAGCCATGACTCCGAGTCCTTCGCATACATCTCTGCAAGCTCAACCACCTTCCTCTCCTCATCGCTCAAGCTGACCTTGCTAACCTTCTTCATGCTCTCGGAAAAAAGCAGAATGTCCTTCCTTATGCGTGCTTCCACTTCCAACCAATTACCATTCAGCTCTCCATGTAAGGTGCGAGATAATAGGTTATCTGCGCCTCCCCTACCTTGTAGGTGAGCTTAAGAGGCTCGTTGGACTTCAAGCCTATGCTTATGTAGTTTCCAGCAGGGCAGGATTTGACCATGTTCTCAAGGAACTGCAGGTTGAAAGTCGCCTCTGCATTCTTCTCCGTCTTTATCTTCTTTATCGAATTGCCGTCGCTGAGGTGCTCCTCGTTCAGCTCTCCGGAATCTCCCCTGCAATCTATGGTGAACTGGTCCTTGGTTGCCTTTAGAGAGATATACTCTGAGACTATAGTGGCATCCTTTACTAGCTCCTTAAGCGTTTCGCCGTTTATCTCCACATCCGCATCGAACTGTACGCTTGGTTCCTTGTCGACGCTCTTCCTTACGTCTATCAGCTGGGTCCTGAACCTCCTTTTGGACTGGCCTGAGAACTCAAGCGTGAGCTTGTTGTCATGCTCCTTCATTATAAGCGATTCTCCATCCCTTGCCCTTGACATTATCTTGCTCAGGTTGTCTATATTGAGCCCCAGAGAGACATTCTTGTCAACATCATATTTTGAGAAAGCATTTGTAGGCATGAAGAAAGAGATCATGCTTATGCTTGAAGGATCCATGGCCTTCAGGGTGACTCCCTCCTTCGTAACATTGAAGACCCCTTCATCAACAAGGTTCACTATCGTATCTATGCACTCCTTCCAATACTTCGCATTATCTATCTTTAATTCCAACATATCACCTATGCCAGAGCATCAGCAAAATCTATACAACTACTAACCACGATAATAATATATAGCTTATCTTAACCGGAAGTTCCCTTAGGACAACCGACCTCAAGCTTTATATCTTAAAAATCAGTATCTGATGCGTTACCATGATGTGCATAGCGTATTCAGACAGCGATCCTGTATCAAAGCATGCTGCTGAGTTCATAAAAAAGGAGTATGATTTTGAGGATAGGGCAGGCAGGTTCATGCAGGACAAGATAGAATTGCTCAGGATTGAAGGATCTCTCATAACCGCAGACTATATGGATAAACTGGGTTTCAGCACAGTGCTATTCATGAGCAAGCACCACAGCTCCGCAGGGATAACCTCCTTCACTTCGCACTCCTTGGGGAATTGGACAAGAGAGGCATCGTTAGGCGGAATGCCTAAGAAGCTCTCAACGTCTTCACCTGCACTAATGCTCGCATGCATCAGAAACATATCGGAAGAGGCCCCAGAAGGCGCAAACAAGGTATATGAAGCCACGCATCACGGCCCACTGCTAGATACCCCGTGCACCTTCATAGAATTCGGAGGAAGCGAAGCTACGATGAGCGAGCATGAATCCGCAGAGATCCTTGGGCGCGCTTCAATCAGCGCAGCGCATGCAATAGCTGAAAATACACAGGACTATTCGCATGCTGTTATAGGCATAGGCGGAAATCATTATCCATCAAAATTCACAAGGCTGGCGCTGGAAAAGGACTATGCATTCGGGCACATAATGCCCAGCCACTCTTTTATAAAAGATGGGGGCACATGGAATACTGATATGATTGAGGCTGCGATAAAAAGGAGCGACCAGGAGACCGAATTTGCAGTTATAGACTGGAAGAGCATGGGCTCAGAGCCCAGGTCAGTGATTATAGATAAACTTGAAGAGCTTGGGATTGACTATGAGAGGGCGTGATGCATTTGCTATTATCATACTTGCATCTGTACTTATTTACAGTGCAAACGCTCAGTACTGGTTCCAGTTCGGTGCGACAGGAGACCAGGTAACATACCACAATACAGGCGCGGCAGTGACAATACAGACCGTAACGCAGCCTTATCTGGAAAACGGCTCCATGGGCTTCTGGACAGGCGAAAACCTGGCAAATGGCGCATTCATCCAAGTAGGCTATGTGATAGAAAACCAGTCCGGGAACTATCCTTCATATTGCAATCAGTACAACTGCACAAGTACAGACTACCTGAACAAAGGCAATGCGGAATGGTTCTACGAATACTTCCTGCCAAACTCGAATTCAGGCACCTTCATGGGCGCTTTGGGCCCTGACGGTTCAGCAGGCCCGGACGGCAAACTCAACCGATACTCGTTTTATTATTCGAACGGGATGTGGCACTTTCTATTAAACGGGAATCAGATAGGCACAGTTGACCTCGGAACAGGGTCATCCGGAAACAATGCTCCCGTTGCTTTCGGGGAGATGGCAAATTCAACAGATGCAAACACCCGCATAATGCCTGTGACATTCTCAAACTTCTCTTTCTACAATCCTGCAGGAGAAATCTACCCTGTGCCGCACGGTTACTCCTATATAGGGTATGGCGTCGGAAGTGACAAGGCCTTGCAGAATCCCTACGGCGTCTCAGAGGTCGGCTCAAGGATAAATTATTTCGAGGCAGGTTCGGGATTGCCTCAGCCAAACAACGGATACCAACTATGGAACTTCGGTTACTACCTCAAGATCATATCCGCATACGGCGCCAAGAATTCTACGGCGCAATTCCAGGCTTACTCCAGCCAGCAGATATCCGAGCCAAAGTACGTATACCTGGGAAATGCGACAAGGGCAGTGTTCGAAGGCTGGTCTGGCACGGGAGCCGGCAGTTATTCCGGACCAGACAACTCCACGGTAATCCCAATATCAAGCAATATCACCGAGAATGCCGAATGGCAGCTCCAATACCTGGTAAATGTAAGTTCTTCTTACGGGGCAGCAACAGGTACAGGCTGGTATGACAAGGGCAGTCTGGTGGACTATGCAGTGGACAATGCCACTTATTATTACAACAACGCAATCAGGTATGTCTTCCAAAACTGGTCGAACGGCAACAAGAACCCTTCCGGAAGCGCATATGCAAATTACCCATTCAATATCGGCGCCACTTTCATCAAGGAATATTATGTAAATGCAAGCTCAGAGTACGGTAACATAAGCGGAAGCGGTTGGTATGCATATGGCACAAACGCCACAGTATCTCTTAGCAACTATACCGTAAGAAGATCAAACTTTTCACAAACCTCATTCTACGCGTGGAGCAACGGCTCTTCAACCCCGTATCTGAATTTCATTGTGACCAGGCCAGTGGCCATAAACGCAGTATTCAAGAAGCAGTACCTTGCCTCTTTCGAGACAGCAGATGAATACGGGAACAAGATCTTCCCTTCAAAGATATACATAAACGGCAACGGGTACGCCAAATCAGCCTTCCTGTTCCCTGACCAGACCTATAACATCACCGGAGTCTATTATGACAACATGAAGATAGCTATAAGCCAGCCTATAAGCATAGCACGCAACAGCACAGTGTTCGTAAACCTTCCTCTGTACAATGTAAATGCTACCTTCACCGACCTCTTCGGCAATCCTATAAATGCGACTGTCCACGCAACTTTCGCCAACGGAACATCTGAAAGCATGCAAGCCAACGACGGAAGAGTATCATTCACTGACCTGCCGTACGGGAGGGTAAACCTAAGTGCGACCTATGATGGCATAACCGAGTATGCTTCGGCATCGAACGGCGCACAGATAAGGCGAATATTCGTATCCATATACGATATCGAGGTGCTCATGGCAATAGTTGCAATTTCATTCATAATATATTTCATATCAAGGTCAAGGCTTCACAGGAGCACGTAAAAGGTTATAACCTTTATAGCTGAGCTGTATGTGATAAAATGCGGGTCGTAATGCTCATACCTCCAAAGGATTTCAGGGACGAATCGGTATCAAGCATAAAGAATATGCTTGAAAAGTGGGGAGTGGAAGTAGTTCTTGCAAGCTACTCTACAAAAGAGTGCGTCGGTTCCCACGGTGCGGTATACAGCAGATTCACGAACGCAGGGCATATAAAAGGCAACGATTTCGACGCCATAATCCTGATAGACGGCCCAGGAGTGGAATCCTACAAGCTATACGACTTCAGGCCACTTCTGGAAGTCGTCTCTTCATTTGCAAACAGTGGTAAGATAATAGCGGGGATAAACAACGCAATAAAGATAATCGCAAGGTCAAACATAATATCAGAGATAAAAGTGGCGGCCCCTAAGGACCCGTCAGTCAGGGACATAATCAGGCTGTATCACGGCAAGGCATCTGAAAACTACCTGGAAGACCAGAAAAACATAATAACCCTGAGCGATCCTGAAAGAGTAGACGCCCTGTCCGAACTCATGCTAAAAAGGCTGGGTGCAAGATAAGACATCATTTGTAAAAAATGCGGCGCTCCGCACCGCACTCGCATGCATAAGCGACATAACCTTTGTCAGAGGCCACCCTTACCCTTGCATTTATTCCTGGAACAAGAAGATTATGGCAGGATCTGCATATCTGCACCCTTATCTCGTCAGGCATCCTTATCCTGTAATGCGAGCTTATCTCCTCTGCTATATGTACATATCTCTTTCCCAGGCCGTGCATAGGTGAATCTGGATCTATCGATTCTTTCGCAAGCGAGAAGAGCCTTCTTATCCTGAACTCAGCGACCTCCATCTGGACCTTATTACCCTTCAAGAATCATCCCCTCCTCCTGAAAAACAGGTAAGCTGCAACTGCCAGCACGATTACGATCAAAACAATTGCGTATACGTCCAAGTTTCCTCCCTGCGATGAAGTACCGGCAACCGTGGTTACTGCCGTGGTATTTGCATAAGCGGTTGTCTGCAATGAGCTTGTGGCATTGTAAATAACCGTGGTCGTTTGTGCTACGGGTACGGTGCTGACAGTGCTTACAGCTGTTCCGTTTCCATTTATTATGCTGTTTACGGAATTCTGCACGCCTATGTACTCTTCATACATCGTTCTGTTAAGTATGGTTGCGCTAACGATCTCCGTAAAGTTTGACGGGTTGCCTCCAACAGCCTGCAATTGAATCAGGTAATAATTATTCGGCGTGTATTTTGTGGGAGAGATCAGGATCTGCCCTACAAAAGGCGGATAGCCGCTGTTGTTCAGAAGTTTTACGCTCATGTTATATTTCGTGAACGAACTCTGGTTCAGCAATTCCAGAGTTGTGTAGCTGCTTGTATTGGAGAGAGGATAAACCACGAAATTAATGTACTTGCTCTGGTAATTGGGAATAACAACCGATGTATTTACGAGTATTGTAGAGTAGCCTGTTACCGGCAGGGTTGAATTTGCGCTGGATCCATACGCCGTAGCTGCAAAGACGCATACGAGAAGCATTGCATGATATATGGAAAGGCGCATAATATCTGATATATCTGAAATCCCAATTTTAAATAGGTATCGCATTGTTCAGAACAAGCCGAATCTTTTCTTAGAGCCGTCTTTATGCTGCTCTCCAATCTCCTTCAATCTCTCCATAAGCTCCCTCTCTTCCTTTGAGAGCTCCTTAGGAACCTCTATATTTACCACAGCTATCTCCTCCCCTATGGCACTTCCATTGAATCTCTTAATTCCCTCGTCCCTGAGAAATATTCTCTTGCCCTGCTGCGTCCCCTTCTCTACTTCTATCTGCTTGTCCCCATGCAGGAGCGTAGGTATGGATACGGTGCCGCCAAGTGCAGCTATGTAAAAAGGTACCTTTATGTCAACCATGACGCTGTCCCCGTTCCTCTTGAATATGCGGTGCCCCAGCTCCCTTATCTCTATGTAAAGGTCCCCGGCCCCATCCTTTCCAAAGTCTCCAATGCCCTCAAGGCGCAGCCTCATGCCGTTGGTCACTCCAGCAGGCACCGCAACCTCAACATTCTCCGATGCAAGGACCCCGCCTTTTCCCGAGCAGGTCTTGCATACCTTATCATAGTATCTTCCCACACCTCCGCAATCTTCACATGGGGTGACGGTGTTTATGCTGCCGAACATGGAGCGCTGCTGCCTGTTTATGTATCCTGTGCCCTTGCATCTCGGGCACTTAACCGGCTTAGAACCAGGCTCTCCCCCGGTTCCAGAGCAGCGTGAGCACTCCTTAAGGTGCGTTATACCTATCTTCTTCTTGGTGCCTCTAGCTATCTCCTCAAGCGTAAGGTCCATCCTGTAGAGTATGCTCTGTCCTATATCCCTCTTCTGCCTCGCCCCTCCGAAGAAGCTGCCGAAAAGGTCCTCGGATCCAAAGCCGCCGAAGTTTATGTCAAGGCCCATGTCCCTGATTATGTCCTCGAAGTTCACGCCCCTGAATATATCCTCCTGGGAGAACTGCCTGTTGAACATCTCCGGACCATATGTATCATACTGCTTGCGCTTCTCCTCATCCCCAAGAACCGCATAAGCCTCGTTTATGTCCTGCATCTTTGTCTTAGCTTCATTGCTCTTGTTTATATCAGGGTGGTTCTTCAGCACAAGCTTCCTGTAAGCCTCTTTTATCTGGGCCTGGCTAGCGTTCTTTGGCACTCCGAGAATGCTATAGTAATCCTTTGCCATCATTCAACCCTATTTCTGCACTTTGAAATCAGCATCAACGCTTCCATCCCCTCCCTGTCCTGCATCAGGGCCAGGACCGGGGCCTGCTTCGGGTCCAGGCTCCCCTGCCGCTCCCTGTCCGTACATGCTTCCTCCTATCTTCTGCAGCTCCTCCCTGAGCTTGTCAAGGCCGTCCTTTATGCCCTGATAGTCATCCTTCTTTACCGCGTCCTCAAGGTCCTTCTTTATGCTGTTTATGCTGTCAGATACTTCGGAAGGTATCTTATCTTTGTAATCCTTCAGCGCCCTGTCCGTCGTGTATAGGATGGACTCGGCATCATTCTTCAACTGTATCTTTTCCAGCAGCTCCCTGTCCTGCTCAGCGTTCTGCTCCGCTTCCTTTACCTTCTTCTCAATGTCATCCCTGTTCATCTTGTTCGGCGCCATTACCTGCATGGACTGCTCCTTGCCTGTCGCCTTGTCCTTCGCATGCACATGCAGTATTCCATTCGCATCTATGTCGAAGGTAACCTCTATCTGCGGCGTTCCCCTCTTTGCAGGAGGAAGTCCTGTGAGCTCGAATCTGCCAAGCTCTATATTGTCTCTAGCAAGGCTCCTCTCTCCCTGCAATATGTGTATGTCCACCGTGGGCTGGTTGTCATCTGCCGTTGTGAATATCTGTGTCCTCTTGACAGGTATTGTCGTATTCCTTTCTATGATCTTTGTCATCACTCCTCCCATCGTCTCAAGTCCAAGGGATAACGGAGTAACGTCGAGAAGCACAACATCCTTTACCTCTCCTGTAAGCACCCCTGCCTGTATGGCTGCGCCGAACGCTACAGCCTCCATAGGATCCACCCCTCTCTCTATCTTCTTTCCAAGCAGCTGCTCTATGTACCTCTGCACTATCGGCATCCTTGTAGGCCCTCCAACAAGTATCACCTTGTCTATGTCTTTTGGCTCAAGCTTCGCATCCTTCATGGCCTGCATTACTGGCTTCGTCGTCCTCTCAACTATCTGTATGACTATCTCCTCCAGCTTCGCCCTGCTCATCTGGTATGAGAAATTAACAGGCGAGTTGTTCGCTCCCATTGCGAGGAAAGGCAGGTTTATGTCAGTGGAAACCGTGGTAGAAAGCTCTATCTTTGCACGCTCTCCTGCCTCTCTCACTCTCTGCACCGCCTGCTTGTCCTTGGAAACATCCGTTCCTGTGCTCTTCTTTATCTCAGCAAGGAGGAATTCCACTATGGCATTATCCATATCCGTTCCTCCAAGCTGGGTATCTCCGCTTGTAGACTTGACCTCAAAGACGCCCCCTCCGAATTCCATTATGGTTACGTCGAGAGTTCCCCCTCCGAAGTCGTATACGAGTACCTTGGCCTCTTTGGTCCCCTTGTCTATCCCGTATGCAAGAGAGGCTGCGGTTGGCTCGTTGACAAGCCTTATCACTTCAAGGCCTGCAATCTCTCCGGCATCCTTTGTAGCCTGCCTCTGGTTATCGTCAAAGTATGCAGGCACCGTTATCACCGCCTTTGTAACCTCCTCTCCAAGGAAGGCTTCAGCATCCTTCTTTATCTTCTGCAATATCGCAGCCGACAATTCCTGCGGCGAGTACTTCTTCCCGAATATATCATATTTGAAATCAGTGCCCATCTTCCTCTTGAATGCGGCTATGGTTCCTTCAGGGTTTGCGACAGCCTGCCTCCTTGCCGGTTCGCCTACAAGCCTCTGCCCGTCTTTCGTAAACGCAACATAGCTTGGGAAGGATTTTCCATAAAGCGAGGTTCCTTCCGCGCTTGGTATGAGGACCGGCCTTCCTCCTTCAAGTACTGCCGCTGCACTGTTGCTCGTTCCAAGGTCTATTCCAATAATTTTCATATCATTCACCATCTTTCTTCTTTTCATCTTTGTCTTCTTCTTCTTCTTCGTTTTTTGTTTGTTCAGCATGTCTCTTCTTCGCCACTATCACAGATGCTGGCCTAAGCATTATCTCATTGAATGCATAACCCTTCCTTACTACCTCGAGTATAGTGCCGTCTTCCTCATTGCTCTCTTCCGCAAGGAGTATCTCCTGCTTATACGGATCATACCTTCCTGATACTTCAAGTGCCCTAAGTCCTGCGGATTTAAGCGTGCTGATGAAGTTCGAGTATATGAGGCTGATGCCCTTCGCATGCTCCTGCTTAATATCCATATTGCTTATTGCGAGCTCGAACTCGTCTATAACAGGGAGCAGCTTCGCAATTATCTCAGCCTTTCCCTTGTCAGAGGATGCATTCAGATCCTTTGCAACGCGCTTTTTGTAGTTGTCGAATTCGGCAGCAAGCCTGAGCATTCTGTCCTTAAGGTCGGCTATCTCCTTCTCAGGCGAATCTTCCTCTGTCTTTTCCTTCTTCTCAGGCTCTGCCCTTTCTTCTTTCTCTCCATCCTCTGCTTCTTGCATCTAAATTACCTTCAAATAAACTATCCATCCTCTGTGCGAACTCCATCATGCGGCCAAATTCTCTGTCTATCTCGCTCTGCAGCTCCTCAAGCGTGCTCTCCATATCTTCAGAACGCAGATAATACCTTCTGCCTCTGCGCACCACAAGCCCCGAATATATGAACCTGTTGAGATGGTATATTACGGTGCTTCTTGGGAGTTCGAGCTTCTCATTCAAAACCTTGCTTGTCGTTCCCTCTCCATTGACGCTTGTCTTGATTATCTCCTTCAGCATCACAGGTTCTATATCTCCCTTCTCTCCAGACAGGCCGAAGACCCTGCAGAACCAATCCACAAGTTCCTCCGCATCCTTTCCGGAAGGCCTGCTCACTGTCCTTATAATAATCTTATCTCCAGAGCTCATGAATGTATTACGGGCATGTAATATATAAATGTTTGCTTTTTTCTAACATATATTTGTAATCTTCCAACTTTTATTTGAAAAAGATAAATATTATATAATATTGATCAAAAAGCATATCGAGTATATGAAGGTACTGTTCATAGTCCATGGCAACGTGCAGGGCGTAGGTTACAGATGGTTTGTAAAGAAAGCCGCTTTCAGGAACAACATAACGGGCAGCGTCAGGAACATGGAAGACGGAAGCGTCAGGATAATCGCCATAGCAGAAAAGGAACCGATGGATAAATTCGAGAAGGAGATACGTGTCGATATGAAAAACGGGCCTTCAGTGATGCACATAGAAAAATACGAAGAGCACTCTGGAAACTTCCCAGAGTGCCCGGATTATAAAAAGTTCGTCATAGAGGGCTGATCAGATAAACAACGGCTCTCCGTCGTTATCCTCTGAGAACCTGCTGTCAGTCTTTTTCCTATCCGATATGTTGTTTGAAGCAACGTCCGCTCCCCTATATGCGCCTTTAAAGGAGGCATTTAATTCCGTATCACTGCTAATAAAAGCAGGAGCTCCTATCCAGAGCACACTTTCATAATTCCTAGTCGCCTTATTTGTCTTTATTCCCATATTGACCAGAAAATAAAATGAATATTATGGTATTTATATCTTATCTTCAAACCTGGCAAAAAGTGAATCTCTTCTTTTAAGCGCCTGGTCAGTTTTTACCAACGTATGTGCTCTCCCATGACGAGCTGGAGGGCACGTCTATTGCATTTCCGTTGTATCCATTCCCGCTATAATCGCTGTAATCGCCGTTGAGCTGCCACCATGCAACAAGATTGTTTAGGTTTATCGGGGCGCCGTTGATTCCTTCTGCAAAAAGCGCGTTTACATCCCCGTAAGAGAGAGTTGCATTGTATATCTGCACATCTGCCGTATATCCGCTATTGTAATAAGCTGTGTACTGACCTGCAGAGTTCTCCCAGCAGTGGCATCTGGAAGCATTCACCCCAACATATGCTGTATTGTCTCCAGTCAATGCGGCTCCAGGGCCGGAAGCCACCAACTTCCCATTCAGATAGACATCTATCACGGAATTGCTCATAGTAACGACTCCATAATTCCATCCTCCCGGAGTCGCATTATGCGCACTGCAGTACATATCACTGGGAGTCCCGCCGCAGAGCTTGCCTGCAGGCGCAGTCCCTGCTTTGTAACCTACTGCAAGCTGCGGATAAGTGCCGTTAAACCCTACTATAACTCCTCCATAACCGACGACCTGACCGTTGTAAACTATATTCGGCGGTTCCCAGAACCAAGCTGAGATAGTCAATGGATTTATAGAATTATTCAGATTTGCAACCATGTAATTAGGGTTGCATATGTTAAGGTTGGGCCACCCACAAGGCAGATATGCAACGCTTTTCGGAAGGGCGTTGTTGCAAGTGCCTGCAAGGCTTATGAACTGCGTCGTAAGAGGACCGTACGGCCTTATAACGTGGCAGGCGCCTCCTGATAACGTTGGGTAAAAGTTCAAAGGATTTAGCAATCCTTCGTCAAAGAGCATGACGAGCACCACTGCTATTATCAGGACTGCCCAGCCCCATACCATAAGATATTCGAATGCGCTTTGGAGTCTCATGTTAATGTAACATATTTAATGGTAATCAATTAAAATACTATATATGGACTTTATTTACGTGCTTGGGACCGCAGGGGCTGTAAATCCTAATTCATCAGGAAGCTCAATCCCAATAGCGCCGACAATAACGGTGCCGCAGGGAATCCAGCCGCCACTGCCTCAGTCAGTCAACCTTCTCATCCTGGTAGCGATACTGTTAGTACTGATAATAGGATTCATTCTCTACAGGAGGCATCTGAAGAGCAAATACGGGTAAATCAGGTATTGTAAGACGATCCAAGCTCAGGCGCAACTGCGTTGTGCTTGTGGTCCTGGTTTATGTAGTCTACAAATTCCTCAGCTTTGGCCTTCTCCCCGTGCACCGCATAGACATTCTTCAAGCCCTTTAGGGACTTTACAAAGTTGACCAGATGCGGCCTGTCTGCATGCGCCGAGATATGGAAGGTATTTACCTCTAAACCTACCTTTATCGTCTTATCCTCTATCTGTATCTCTTTCTTCCCGTCAAAGAGCTCCCTTCCAGGGGTTCCGACAGCCTGGTATCCTACAAGGATTAGCTTGTTCTTAGCATCCTTTGCAAGGGATTGCAGATAGTTTACTACCGGGCCTCCAGTGAGCATGCCGCTTGTCGTTACTATTATGCTTGACTCGCTGCTGTTTATTATGTTCTTGCGCTCCCCTCTTGTCTTTATTACATTGAAGTTGGTGCTCTTGAACGGATCGTCGTCATTCATCAGGATCCTCTTCTGCAGCTCATCCCTGCAGTATATTACGTTGTGCCTGTGGATGCGCATAGCCTTCCCTATCATCCCGTCTATGTGTATAGGGACCTTCTGCAGCCTCCCTGACTTCATATAATCATCCAGCAGAAGGAGTATCTCCTGAGCCCTGCCTACGGCAAAACTAGGCACCACTGCCTTCCCTCCTCTGGTTATCGTATCGTTCAAGCTGTTTACCATGAGGTCCATTGTCGCCTTCTCAGGCTTAAAGACATCATCCTTGCCGCTATACGTGCTCTCGGTAACCAGATTTTCTATCTTAAGGCCCTGGTTCGATGCAGGCTCAAGCAGCTTGCTTGTAGCAAGGTTGAAATCTCCAGTATACAGGAGCCTCTCCCTGTCCGATGCTACCTCTATCATCCCGCTGCCCAGAATATGCCCTGCTTTGAGCATTCTGAACCTGAGGTTCTTTATCTTGAACTCCTCCCCGTACTCAACTGTCTTGTGCTTCTTCTGCATTGAAGACAGGCCCTGTTTGGTTATCTCCTCAGGATTGGAGATGCGCATATAGTCGCTAATAAGCACGTTCGTGAGTTCAAACGTAGGCTTTGTAGCATATGCATACTTGTCATAACCTATGGAGTATATGTGAGGAAGGTATCCGCTGTGGTCAAGGTGAGCATGGCTCAACACTATCCCATCAACATCCTTCAATGTCTCCTTATCCAATTCTGGATATTCTATCTTCTTGCCAAGCTTTATGCCTGAGTCAAGAAGAACTTTCGTACCGTCTTCTTCTACCATTATACAGCTTCTGCCGACTTCGCCGGCAGCGCCTAGGAATGTAATCTTCAATTCATCACCGAATTATCTTCTTCTTTCTTGCTTTCTTCCTTGTTTATTATGGCGATGTCGGCAATGCTTATCTCCTGCGGCTTCTGCTGGTGCCTTCCCTCCCCATGCTGAGGCTCCCTTCTTCTCCTTTCGCTGCCGCTTATCCTTCTCATCTCGTTGTAATGATCATCGAGTTTTTTGTTGGATTCCTTAAGCTGTTCGACCATCGTCTCTATCTGTTTATTCATTTCTTCTATTCTTTTGTCTATGAACTCTACCTTCTTCTTCAATCTGTAGCTCTTTGTCGCTTCATTGAGCTCCTTCTCAATAGCATTTCTCTTCCTTACAAGATCTCTTTCAGCATCGAGCGTGAATGCCTCCGTAGATATCCTGAAGTCAATCTCATTCTTCCTCTTCCTCAGGTATCTTATGTCCTTTGTCTTCTCATGGCTGATCTGAGCCAGCTTGGATACTGCTGCCTTTTCGTCAAGCTTGTAAAGGAGCCTGCGCTTCGTAGCCCTTATCATATTCGCTATGGAAGCCCCCTTCTTCCGCTCCTCCTCTATCTGCTTCCTAATCTCCTCTAGCCTATCTTGCTTCTCACTCTTATGATGGGTAGGCGCCGCTTCTGCAGCTGCCTTGTTGTTTCCGTTCTCTATTTCGCTCAGTCTATCGCCTGCTTTGACAAAAGTAGCTTGTAAACATCTATCAGTTTGTCTGTCATCTTCTCCGAAGAGAAACTGCGCCCTGTACTAAGGGCATTTTTAATATAAGGTTTAGTATCATTTAAAACCTTATCTATTTTTTTAGCGCAGTGCCTGTAATCCCCTGCGCGGAACTTTTCTCCATTGAAACCGTTCTTTATAAGCTCCCTTGTCGAGAGATAATCTGCGCCGACTACTGGTTTTCCGCAGGCCATCGCCTCAATGGAGACGATTCCCTGGGTCTCAAAGGTCGAAGGCATGCAGACCACGTCAGAAGACGCATATACCTCCGGAAGCGTCTTCTGGTCAACAAAGCCTATAAAGCGCACCCTCTCAGCTACGCCGAGCTTATGCGCAATTTCCTTGTAATATGCATCGGAAGGACCCTTCCCTGCAATCATGACCTTCACCTTATCATCCTTATCCATAAGCAGCTTCGCAGCCTTCAGCATGGTCTCTATCCTCTTCTCCGCAGAGAGCCTTCCTACGTAAAGCACTACCTTGTCTCTGTCCTTTATCCCGTATCTCTTCCTTATTTTATCGCCGCTTACCTTATTGTTGAATTTTGATATGTCTATGCTGTTTGGCACCACCTGCACGTCCTTTATCCCGCTCTTGCAGAGCATCCTCTCCACCGTCACCGAAGGGGCTATGACGCCATCGCATCTCCTGTAGAAGAAGCGCAGGTATTTCTTCATGTAAGCGCTTGCAAACTTCCTGAGCGGCCTGCTCTTCGGATAATAATGCTCTACTATATGCCTGTTGTTAACAAATGTATGGAAGGACCCCAATACCGGGTACTGTGATATCCTCCCTGCCATTAACCCTGAGAAGCCCATTGCAAACGGAGTCTGCGCATGTATAAGATCGACTCCCAGGGACCTTAGCTTCATTGCCGAATTGTAAGGGAATATCGCAATGCTGTACTGCGGATAGGGCTTGAAGTTAAGCCCCGTATACAGGAAGGTCTTGTTATTGGAATAGGTTGACTTGTTCTTAGGGCTTGCGCTGGCAAACACATAAACCGTATGTCCCCTTTTCTCCAGCTCCTTCCTGAAATTTATTATCGAAGTAACGACACCATCAACGTTAGGAAGATAGGTGTCAGTATAAAACGCAATCCTTAATTTCTCCATGTATACACTAAAGCTTTACTGCTTCTCCTCCTGCTGCCTTTATCTTCTCCTCAGCCTTCTTTGAAAATGACTTTGCAGATATCTTTACAGGCACGCTTATCTCTCCCATGCTGAGCACCTTGTAATTCCTTAGCATTATCTCATTGCCCTTCTTGAGCTTGTCCATGTTCTTTGAGATGTCCTCAAGGTTTATCTCGGAATAGTTCTTCTTCCTCCATGGGCTGAAGCCTACCTTCTTTATTGACTCCTTATCGTAAACTACCGTGTGCGTCCATTTTCCCTTCTTGCCTCCTCTTCCTGTCCCTCCACGGTCTCCTGCGCCTCTGGCATTCTTTATGTTGCCCACGCCCCAGCTTCTGCTTCCCAGGAACTTCCTGCTCTTTTTCTTCACTCTTAATACCATAAAAATAACCTTATGCCATTCTCTTTATCAGTGAGTTTATCTCCTTGCCTCTGTATCCAAGAGCTCCTCCTGCCTTGTAGTTCTGCTTAATGCCCTCGTATCCCTTTCTTGGCGGATGCATCCTTATAGGCATTGGGATTACCTCCTTAGGGCTCTTCTTGCCTGCCGAGATGCCTTCAATATCTGCCTTCTCAACCTTGAGCTCCTTCCTCTTTGCTATGAGCTCCAGTGTCTCATTATCAACCTCGCCATAAGTCACGAAGTCGCTGCATTTGTTGATCATGCCTATATTGGCCTTGTTGCCGTAAAGCAGCACCATGCTGTTGACCCTGTTCAGGTTCATCCTCTTCATGGTCTCCTTTATATCGTGCCTTACTCCATAGGTTCCTCTAACTCTTACTATGGCAATTAGCTTGTTCTCAAGATGCGTCTTCATAAATAGACCCGTATAAAGCCATCGCTGTGCTTTGAATAAAATTCTGTAAGTGTATGTATAACTCAAGGTTTTTATATCTTTTCAAAACCCTGCATACCTTCAATGTCAAAAGAACTTCTGGCAAAATGACCGATTGTTATAAAATCTGCAAAACGGCTAAAATCTCAAAAAGTAATTTCATATATTTAGATTGCCGCCATGTTTACCTTAATCTTTTCAGGATAAGATGACCTATCTGTACCAGAAATTCTTTCAACTACTATATGCACTGCTAGATATTTAACACTTCCTATGCCTCCTGCCAAACCTGTCAATGCATGGCAAATATGCAAAACACGTCTACAGACTGTGTGACATGCATCTCCCCGACTACTTCCACTTACTCCTTTCTCTTCAGTTCCTTGAAAGCCACAATCCCTAATCCGACAGCACCGATCAAAGCCGCAGAACACAAATATGCAGTAATCTCTCCAAAACCTGCTCCGTGCATGCCTGCTGCAACTCCTCCGACACCAGCTACAGATACGCCTATAAAAGCGCCTGAAGCTGCGAACTTGCGCACCTCAGGTACAAGGTGCCTGTTCTTCATGTATTCGCTTTTCAGTTTTTTTGAAATCTCCATCTCTTCACGTATGCATAGTGAGTTTTATGATTTTTAAAAGTAACCACAAATCACAGTTTTATACGGCATATATCGTATTAAGTTCCTCTCGCATAGCAACAATATTTAAAGGCTCTGAAAAGAAGGGACTGACTCTTTTTCTGCGCAAAGGTGCTGGGGTTATATATAGAGACCACATTTTGCACCCCCTTTTTGTCGTCGAAGCTAAAATCTGTCGTCGTAAAATTCGGTACTTTTTATAGCCCAGATTCTAACAATATCTTAGCCTCGCCACCGCCAGATCGCCGTATTCAGAAAGAGAAAGTTTACACTGATTACTTTACCAGATCAGTAGGTAGCTTATAAGATTTCAATAGTTCCACCTTTTTTACCTTCAACCAGTTAGACTTAGATATGCATAACTGTTAGGGCACGAAGCTCCATTTGAGCCTGTTTTAATGTAAGTAGTATACGTACCTACTGGGAAGTAATAGGATTTCGTATCTGTAAGACAAGACGGGGTATCAGATACGCTTTGGTTGAGATAATAGGCATTATTTGAAGGGGTGCTATTGTATACATCCACAATGAGATTAGTAAATTGACCTTCATTGTCAGATACAGTCAAATATCCTCCAGACCACGTGCAAGAACCACTCGTACTAGAGCTTGCCGAACTTTCAGTTAACTGAAAACTACTGCAAGAAACTGAACCAGAATTGTAAATTGTAGTAGTTGGTTGGATGGTGGTTGTATAATGTTGTAAAATTGTTGTAGTCGAAATAGAAGTTGATAGTATGCTACCCGTATTTACGTTATAGTACTTTGCATCCGACCCCACATTAACTAATGGAGAACATCCAGTTACATTGTTGTAATAAGTTCCATAAGTTCCAATATTAACAACAGAAGGACATGCATTTTGATAGTTTACATAAGTTCCGTAAGTACCTATGTTTACTACAAATCCAGAACAATTTCCATCAGTACTGCCACTACCATAAGTACCTATGTTCACTACAGACGTGCAATTTGGAGATTGTATTGTTGTATAATTTGTAGAAGTAGTAGAGTTTAATGTGTATGGTATAGTTGTCTGGAGAGTGGTTGTGTTTTGGTTAGCCGAATTACCAAAAATATTTGTGAAAAAGTTTTCTATCAAAGCTATAAAATTAGAAAATACGCCCCACCGTCCGTTGTTGCTTGTCTGGTTGTTAGACGTTATTGTTGTAGTGGTATTTTGAGAAGTATACCGTGTGATTGTAGTGGGTGTGGTTGTCGGTGCAAGTCTTCAGAATAAGAGCATCGAATATACTGCAAACGCTCCAAATGGAGATACAATATTCGAAAGACTTGAACGGTCTCTTACTGTTGATGAACTTAGGAGATATGTGAGAGAAACAAGACCAATATTCAGAGGTTACGCAACTGTCGCAATTGATGAACATGTGGAGATTTTTTATGGTGACAAAGATACTGATGGTGTAATAGGCACAAAGCCCAAAAACGGATCAAGTTATGCGTTCAGTTTTCTTGCTGTAAAGATAATTGTCCGCAACAAGGAATATGTTGTGGACTTGATACCGTTATACGACAACAAAGTTGCTGAGCATACGATAGAAGTATTGGAGGAACTAGTGAAGTTATACAGAATAAATATGATCCTCATAGATGCAGGTTTTAGAGACTCAGATTTGTTGAACTGGATAGTAGGAAGAGATATTCACCTCATAACGCGCATGAGAACATCGAAGAATCTCAGGATAAAAGACGTCGAATACAATAAGGCGTATCTGTACTCTTCTCTGTACGAGAAAGGCACATACAACTCCATATGTAAAAAGATGTTCGTGTATAGGTTCAGGGATAAAAAACACAGAGATTTTTACCTCTTATCAGATATGGATGAAGAACCGTCATGGATAAAAGATACCTATCGACTGAGATGGGGAATAGAAACTGGATTCAGGGACGTAAACAAAATGGAGATAAAGACGACAACAAAGAACAAGGTAATACGGCTGTTTTTCTATATCATCTCCGTTCTTATGTATAACATCTGGATAGAGGTACGTTCAGAGTCCTATGTTCGACTAGACACGTTGAGGTCCATTCTAATAAGAATTGTTGTAAGTTCCATGGAATTGCGTGGTAATTTACTTCGTATAATGGGATTGGGGTAAAAACTTATACTAACAGGAACAGGCCGTCTTTGATGGTAGTGTAAAGTATGTGCAGTTACTCAGAAATCATGTCTTTTGCAGGAATATCCCATCCCTCCTCTATGAATTTATTATCATGTTGGGATAATTTCTATTCGAAATAGCGGCCATAGATATGTATTTCAATGTCTATGCGGAACTACTGAGATAGGATTTCTTTGTCTATCTCCATGTATTTACCTGGTGCCGTAGGATTAGATGCCCTGACTTCTCAAAAGTTTATCTCTGCTGAGATTTTACTAGACTCCACAGGTTATTGAGCAAATACCCAAAATGCTATGGCTTGTTCATGCTTTTCCTGCCGATTATCGTGCGCCATATATTAATTGCGTGCAGCAGAACTGCCACGATTAATGCTACTAGACCTATGATGAGGATTGCGACGTCTTTCTGGCCAGTTAGTGCGACACCCTCAAATGCAATTACTCCAGAATTCAGGAGAATGTACTCTACTACTATAGCCTTGTAGCTTGTTCCGCTATGACGTGAAACTCCAGGCACAAATATGTAAGAAACTCCAAAAATCAACTGCGTAACAAAACCATACAGCAAAAGCATGAATATTGGGTCTTTGCTTATGGTGACCGCGCCTGACAGGCTGATGGCGAGGAGTATTGTCCCTATTACGAAGTACAAAAACCCAGTAGCTATGTAAAGCCTTACCATTTTGCTCGTTGCTGCAACATTGTCCATCAAACGCACCCGCTATCTATAGCAGAATCATTATTTATAAATTATTCCCAACCTAACGAGATAAGGGGCTTCGCCCCTTATAAACCCTCAGCACGGGCGGGTTCCTCCGCAGCAAGCTAGCGGTATCTCACCCGCCCGAATCAGTTGAATTGCAGTTTCATCTGGTGGTCTTCTTCATGTTTCATGAATGGTTCGTATGAGACATCCTGTCGCCTTATGTAGTTCTTTATTATATTTTCACCGACAGGACCAACACTACTGTTGCTATACTGCCCTCCCCAAAAGTGTTTCCTTGGATATCTTTTTATGAAGTTCGGCATTTCTGCGAAGATTTTCGAAGCAGAATGCGACTTCAGGATCTGTACAACCTGTTCTATTGAGAGGTTGTTTGGAACGTTTACTTCCCTATGCACGTGCGCGTAGTCGTCTCCGAACGAGAATTCCTTTATCTTTATCCTGTACTGCATTTCTGTTTCTCGAAATGCATCTGTTTAGGCTAAAAAAGAAGATAAAACTAGGAAAGCCGATAGTTTTAAAGAAGAAAACGCTAAAGAAGTTAATGAAAGTGTGATGAAAATGTTAGAAGACATGTTACTGGTAATGCGAAATCCAAGACTAGCAATTAATACATTATTAACCGCTCGTCGAAAAATAAAGTTTTATTCCCATCTGAATGAGATATTCTTCAATCAGCCATATTATTGGCTATGGTCTCATGCCAAACCACATACTACTTTGATAGATATTGGTGCTTTTATAGGAGACACTGCTGTCTATTTTGCAATGAATCCTAATATAGACAAAATAATAGCATATGAACCAAATCCGAAGACCTTTGAGATCCTATCAAATAACATACGGGCTCTACCAAAGCCAATAGCGTCTAAGATAAAACTAAAGAACACACCAATTTTCAATGAAGAAGTTTATGTTAGTAATTCAACAAATGCAGTAACAGGAACTAACAAAGTATTAGTGGGGGGGGGCGAAGCAGGTTCTATTAAAGCAACAACGTTGAGATTGGAGCTAAAAAACCTAAAAAACATAATGATTAAGAGTGATTGCGAAGGTGCAGAGTATCAGATATTTAATGATGTGAAAGATCTAAAGGAAGTGTATGCTGTACAATTAGAATATCATAAAGGACACACGTTGATGTTGAACTTCTTTGAAAGGGCGGGTTTCAAATGTACATATTCATCTGAAGAAAAGCTGGGATATCTCTCTGCATTAAAATGATTGGTATCTGTTAGTCGTGCAAAAATCTCTCTTTCTAAGGACGTCTATCTGGCGGTGGCGAGGCTAAGATATTGTTAGAATCTGGGCTATAAAAAGTACCGAATTTTACGACGACAGATTTTAGCTTCGACGACAAAAAGGGGGTGCAAAATGTGGTCTCTATATATAACCCCTGCGCAAAGGTGCTCCGGCCGGGATTTGAACCCGGGTTACAGGCGTGAGAGGCCTGCGTCCTTGACCGGACTAGACGATCGGAGCATAGCACTTAGAATTAATTGAGAACTATTATATTCCTTACAGATAAATTAATACCATGCCCTCATTCTGCGAGAAATACGCTCCGATTACGCTCAACATGATTATCGGTAATAGGAACCAGATTGACAGGCTAATAAATTACGGTGCAGAGATCCAATCAGGCAAGAAGCAGAGGCCGCTATTGATATACGGCTCAACAGGGACAGGAAAGACGGCAGCAGCGCACGCATTTGCATATTCTAACGGCTTTGAGATAATAGAATTCGACGCAAGCGACTACAGGGACGCCGAAACTCTGCAGAAAAGGCTCCTTCCAGCAACAACATCCAGGAATCTCTTCGGCAGCAAGATCATAGTAATATTCGATGAGATAGACGAGATATCTGCAAGGTTTGACAAAGGACTAGAAGGGATTCTGACAAAGCTCTTCAAGGAATCAAAAAGTCCCGTCATATTAACTGCGAATGACTACTGGAGCAGGAGCCTTGTCTTCCTAAGGGAATACGTGGAGAGGGTAGAGTTCAAGAAGCCAAGCGCAAACGAAGTCGTCTCACTGATGAACAACATACTGGCAAAGGAAGGCATATCCATGGACAAGGCCACGGTGGATATAATAGCAAACAGGGCAAACGGCGACGTAAGAGCAGCACTAAACGACCTTGAGGCCATGGTGGGGGCCAGCCCTGAACTGCTGGATCATCTTGGAATGAGGGACAGGAAGGTGGAGACCTTCGCAGTGCTGGACAAAATATTCACTTCAAAGAGGCTTGCGTCGAGAAACGTAGCACTTGCTTCAGGAATAGACAAGGACATGCTGCTGAAATGGGTGGACCAGAACATACCCGTAAGATATCTGTCAAAGAAGGATGTCGCAAACGCATATTCTGTTCTTGCTCTTGCAAGCAGGTTCAACAACAACGCAACACGCACAAATTACTATGGATATCTAAGATATGCAAACGACCTTATGTCAGGCGGCGTAAGCCTCCAGAATACAGGATACATAAGCACGATAAACCCATACCTGTTCCCAAGCGTAATAAGGTACCTCAGCACGACAAAAGCCGAGCGCCAGCACATCAAGGAGATAGCTGGCAAGCTCTCCCAGGTATTCCACGTGAACAAGAAGGAGATAGTCAACGGCTACATGCCGCTGCTGAAGCTGATGATGGAAAGCGGAGAGGAATCATACGGCAAGGATGAGACACTGGCCTTCATGGAGAAGCACTTCAACTTAGAATCTGGCGAAGCGGATTTCATAAAGGAGAGGGGAAAGAATCAATAGATTCCAAGCTCCTGCAGGTTTATCTCAAACGCGGATACGGGCTCGTCTATGGAAAAGTTGTTCAGCACCTTAGGGTGTATCTCACCGAAGAATCCCACGCTCCTGCCGTCAACCTTTATCTCTCCGCATCTGCCTTCTATAAAACTGCTGTGTGAGGATTTGGCTACGGTGTATTTTACCCTATTCAGGTACATGAGCTCCTCCAAAACAGCCTTCATATCATTAAGATTGGCTTTAGGATCCGATACTACTGCTGCAATGCGGTACTCCTCAGACGCTCTCTTTCCGGCATTTACGGAAAATGCCATATCTAGTTCAAATAATCTGTGCGGCATCTTCTCATGCTGGGACTTTGACAGATTGCCCATGAGAGAGGGGAGAAGCCATGTCCTAAGCATAGATATGGATGAATTGACTGAGTTTGCAATCGTCACAGCTTCATCCTTTACCCTGTCCGTTTCCATCTTTTCATAATTTGCAGCGGGATTTGTCAGATAGGAATTCATGACCTGCGTGAACCCCATGCCTGCCATTATTCCCTCCAGATTCCTGTTCTTTAGCGTCGTACTCTCAAGAGATCCCGCATTGTAGCTAGGCAGCCCTATGGGCTGTATGTAGTCATAGCCGTATGCAATCGCGATATCTTCTATTATGTCCTGCTCGTTGATTATATCTATTCTATATTCCGGTAAACTAAACCTTATCCTCTTGCCTACAGATGCAGCCTCGTAACCCATCTTGTTTGCAAGTGATATCGCCGCCCTGTAGTCGAATTTGACACCGAGGCTCTTCCATATATCTTCAAGAGCTATCGAGATATAACCAGAATCCATCATAGGGTAAATCTTCTTAGAGCTTCCATAAACGGTGACCACCGGATAGACAGCTGCGCCCATGTCTATGAACATCGCTGCAAGCATGTCAATGCTCTTGCCTATCGCATACTCCGAATTTCCAGTCACGTCAACGAAGAGGTTCTTTGTGGACTCTGTCACCTTAGTCCTCTCCGAGTTTATTATCGGTATAAGCGCAAGAACTCCCTTGGAATCCTTGAGCACGGGATAGCCCGCTCTGCCATTGTCTATAGTGCTGCCGTAATCAATCCCTTTTTTGTTTGTCTTAAGTATGCTGCTGAAGCCTTCCTGCTCTTTTGAATCAAGCGCAACGAACCTCTCATCCTTGGCAAGCGTGTACGACAGATCCATGGATTCTATGGAACTGAGATTGTGCATTCCTACTGCGATCTTCTTCCTCTTCCTCCCGAAAGTATCGCAGAACTTGTCAGTGAACGACATCAGCTGTTGCAGAGAAGTGTCATCAAGCTTGACTCCTTTGACCACCATACCTGCAATAAAAGGCCTTACATTCTTTACGCTGTTCGAGACATTTATCGCCATTTCCGGCTTCTTCCCATCAAGTTCATAGTGGAACTTATTGCTCTTATGCATGAAGTAACGCAACGCCCTTGCAATTCCTACCGGATCGAGAAGGTCTGGCCTCGAAGCGCTCAGCTCTATCTCAATCTCATCCTTGGTCATGCTCTCTATTTCAAGCCCAAGCTTCGATATCTGGTCTTTCAGCTGCTCATCGCTCATCTTCAACTTTAAGAGCGAATTGAAGTAATTTTTGTTTATCTTGACAACCGGCATTCACACAGACCTCATATTCCTTGCAAAACCTATTCCATTATTGTAGAGCTCTGCTATGGACCGTATTCCGTTGTCCTTGCTCATGAGCAGTACGCGTTCCACTCCAGCTCCCCATGCAAGCACGCTTATCTTGCTCCTGGAGATCCCTGTCACCTCGCTCCTCATTATCCCGGAACCTCCCAGCTCTACCCATTCATCAGTCACATCCGAGTAGCCATAGAACTCAGCAGCCGGCTCTACGAATGGGAAGTATGAAGGCTTGAACTTTATCTTTATCCCGAGTCTTGCATATATCTTTATCAGAGTATCAAAAAGATTTGCCATGGTCAGATCCTTGCCTATTATTACGCCGTCATGCTGGTAGAAATCCGCAAGATGCCTGTAATCGATATTCTCATTCCTGAACAGCCTACCAAGGGAGAAGGCTTTTAACGGAAGCACCTCCTCGCTCTCTTCCGCAACTATCTTTGCAACTGCTTCCTGAACGAATCTTGCAGATACGCTCGTCGTATGGGTTCTAAGGACGCTCTGCCTTGCCTTATCGATGTCCCACTCGTATTTCCATGACCTTTCATGCTCCTCCTTTATTCTTTTGGCATAACTCTTCTCATCTATCTCCAAATCCTTCGGGTTTTCCAGGAAGAAGGTATCCTGCTTATCCCTTGCAGGATGGTCCTGTGGGACGAAAAGGGAGTCGAATACCCAGAATGCAGAATCAATAGTTGGCCCGGATATCTCCTTGAAGCCCATCGACATATAGACATCCTTTATCCTGTCAATCGTCTGTTTTAACACGTGCCTTTTTGCAGCAAATTCACGCTCCACCCTGGCAGACACGTCATATTCGGCGAACTTCTTGCCCTTCCAGCTCACCTTGGCAATCATCTCACGGTCTATGCTTCCTATCTCGTCCTTGCTTTTCTCTGAATGCCTGGCAGCCTCTTTGCCGCTCTGCGTTATCTCTGCCTTTTCAAACTCATTTACATTCTCGATATCCAAGAGCCCTCTTCTCTTCAGCGTATCCAATTCCTCTATGTATTCGGATGCGAGTTTATTGTGATCTCCTCCGGCTTCTATTGCCCTTAACAGGCGCTCTTCAGGGAATTCCTTCTTCAAGGCAGCCTCTCCTGCGCTTGTTATCTTCAAAGCGCCATTATCTACATGCGCAAGCCTCTTTCTCATGAGCCACTGCAGCCCTATCTTATCGTCACTGCTACTTAGCGATGCGGTCTTCACTTCAGATTTGCCTATCCGCTGCAATAATCTGCTTTCCGGAAGTCCATCCCCGGCATACCTCTTACCCTCTGCAGTAAGGATTATCCTGCGCTCTTCCTTGTAATGCAATTTTACAAAACCTTTATCTTCAAGTCCGTGAAGGGCCCACAGAACCTGATCCCTGCTAAGCTCCGTGTGCTTCTCAAGTCCTGCAAGTGATGTGCTATTTGTCCTTACCAATAAGCGAAGTACCTTAACCTCATAATTATGCAAAAACACACCTTATACCAGCTTCCTATATGCGTAAATTCCGACAGCAGCCGCAACGGCAACTATCGCCAGATATATCTCCATGGTGTATCCGTAGTAAATCCCGCTGAAATATGCCAGCACCTCTGCCTGCATCGACTGTTGCTGTGTATACGCAAAGGTAAACTTGTTCAAAGGCTCGCTCTCAAACCATGAGAAGAGCGCATGCCCTGTGTAATTTCCTGTGAAGCTCGGATTGGGGAAATCGGGAGACGGATATACCGATATGGCATCTGTTCCCTTGGGAATTATTATATTGAACCTTGTGTTGGGCGGCAGATCCTCTCCGCTTGAGGTGTGCTGGAAATTAAGCACAGAATCATTGAAGGTATACTCGAACTCCCTGGGTGCTACGTTCTGCACATCTGTTACGTTATTCACCCAGTAATCGAGCGTTATTATAGCAGTTCCTCCGTAATTGTTTGTATAGCCTATCGGGCCAGGAAGGAAGGTGACATCCCGCACGCTACCCCTGGGATTTATTATATGCTCCATCAGGTAATCGTTGCTCAACGCATGCTGCCATTCGCTGAGTGTCAGGTTTATCGCTCTCCTGTCCTGGTTATACTGCGAAATCGAGGAATTCGATATGAAGATCGTGAACGACTCTACCACGTGGGCGCTGGTATTCTTGTAAAGTATGACTGTTGTATTGAGATATGTCATGTTGAAATATGCATTCGCACTTGCAAATAGGAAGACGGAGCTTATGGCAGATGCAAGCAGTATGTAGCTGGCCAATCTGTGCATATTCATAAGTCTACCAATTGGACTTTATAAATCTATATCAGAAGGGTCTGTATTCTTTATATATGAGGCAATTTCAAAGTAGACATGCGGATTTTATGATAGTAAACAAGGAAGATGAGAGTAAGGCAGCTGCGCCGACAGTAGTAGAAAAGCCCTCAAACTACTTCAGTTCATATATGCTTGCAGAGAAAAACAGGGCAAGACTGATAACTCCGGAAAGGCTTGTGGAGCAGCTTGACAATGAGCATTTCTTAAGGTCTCTGGAAAGCACCGATTTCTACGGACAAAACAGGTACATATGGTTCTGGACTGGGGCGATAGGCACAAATCTGAACGGTTATTACGCGATAGACGTAGACGATAAAAGCAAAAGGAAAAAGCTCCGTTTCGTATCTATGCAATGGACGGAAGAGCTTGACAGCATGCCATTCAACAGGAGAGTATACTTCCATCAGGGAAGCGGTCCGATAGCTGTGGACATATGGAAGACGCCTAAACATGGGGGCATAACTAGCATGAGCGGGGTAAGACAGCCGATGGCAGAGGCGCCTGTAATGGTATACATGCAGGATGAGAGAAGCGTGCGGATGGAGAAAACAGCAGACGGAACAGATTCAAAAAACGATGCGGTAATGATACCTACATCAAGATTCTATGTTGCAAGGCAGGCATATCTGCGACAGAAGAATGAGCTGGATCCCAAGCTGCTCAAAGCCCTAAGACCGATATTTGAAGAGTAATCTGCCTTTCAAAACTCAGTATTCCGTTATCTTTTTCTTCTTTATGTAATACTGCGTGTAAGGGCATGCTGGTATTATCTTCAATCCATTCTTCTTGGCGAACTCGAAAGCCCTGTCAGTAAGCTCCTCAGCTATGCCCTTTCCCCTATCCTCTTCAGGAGTTCCCGTATGGTATATTATCATATGATTGTCCTTTATCCTATAGTCCAACTCTGCCTCTCCGTGTTCTGTCTTTGCCCATATCTTCCCTTTATCAAAGATTATCTCCATGCGCTCATCTCAGCATCGTCTGGTTGCATCCTGCAACAGCCCCGAGCTGCCCGCTTATTATTAGCTTCAGATAGCCTATAAGAGGCACTGTGGCTATATTGTACCCTATTACACTGCTCTGGTTTATAGGATAATTGCCGAATTCCATATCAAGGCCCGGGTTGTTGTCCCCTTTTGTAAGTATGTAATAGGAACCATTGACATCCAGCGCGGCAACGACCCTGTGTATTATGTCTCCGCTGAAGTAGTCCGAAGGCGTGGTCTGGTAGATGATTATAGGGTTGGAGTAATTCTCTATCACAGTATGGTTGGCTATCGTTATAGAAGAGGTATATACTGCCTGTTCCGTAACGCCGTTTATAACCACCTTGCCTATGGAATAATTGTATCTTATCAGATTCCTGCCCTGATAGCCTGCAGGAACCGCACATCTTGCGTATGCAGTAGGTTCAGACAGGCTGGAGTAGTAATCTATGCAGTGGGTGTTGTAGAGCCCTATGCCGTAAGTGGAATTGCTGAAGTTTCCCATATATGCTATATCGGAGGGATACGCCTTTGCATACGCGAAGTACGCAAGGAACTCGCTGTTAATGTTTGCTTCCATGCTGTTGAATTGGCTTCGGGTAACATTGATCACGGGTATATGGTTGCTCTGAAGGAAGGATGACATATTGCTTATCCCATGGAGGAAGACCAGGTCTCCCCTATTCAATACAGGAAGCATGCTGCAGCTCGCCACAACGTTTACCGGCTGCGTAGTGCCAAGCACTATTATCAACACCAGCCATATTACAGCTACCACTGCAAGGGCCTTTGCCACATCGACTACGGTGCCCTTCGCTCCCTCCTCCTTAACGCTCTGCCTGAATTCGTACATCAGTATTATGACAACTAATGCAAATGCCCCTATGCCTACGAACACACTGCTTGTAAATGCATAAGCAACTACTGCAACTACTAACAGTGCGTAAAGCAGCCAGCTGACATAATCATGCCTCTCCTTTTCCTTATTCAAAATACTCATCTGCCTCTCGTCAATTCCGCTATCTCGACTCCCACTACATTCGATTCCGCAGACTCCTTTATTACACCTACTGCGGCATCCGCCTCCACGACCAGGGAATCATTGTGGCTCACCACCACAAACTGCGCATCCTTCGACATGCCCTTTATCAATTTGGATAGCAGCCTTGAGTTGTCCTTGTCAAGGGCAGAGTCGACCTCGTCAAATACGTATATCCCTGAAGGATTCCTGGTGAATATCGCAAAAATCAATACCAGCACTGCAAAGGCCTTCTCCCCTCCAGACAGCTGTATCACGGACCTTGATGCGCCTGCCTCCTTTATGGAGATCTCAAGCCCGCTCTGTAATGGGTTTGACATGTCGCTCAGCTTCAGGGTCGCATCCTTTATCTCGGATATGTTCTTGTGCAGCTTCGTGAAATTCTTGCTCACATCGTTGAAGGTATCCATGAATATCTGCAGCTTCTTCGATTCTATCTCGTTTATCATGTTAAGAACGGCTTCCTTCTCAGCTTCAAGAGTGAGCACCTTCGCATCGGCCTCGTTAACCTCCTTCTTCTTAAGCACGTATATCTCAGGAGCCTTAAGGTTGACATTTCCAAGATCCTTTATCTTAAGGCCAAGAAGGTTTGCCTCAGCCTCCATATCCTCCAACCTTCCATTTACGGTCTCTATCTCTCCATCATAGGAAGCAAACTCTGCCTTTATGTCGCTCAATCTTGTCTCAGTCTGGCCTCTTACGATATTAAGTTCATTGAGCTCCCTCTCCGCACCGGAAAGCTCTGCAGAGGTCCTGCCATTCTCAATGCCCATATTCTGGAGCTCCGCCTCCATCTTCTGCATCCTCTCATAAGCCTTTGAAGTAACGCTGCTGCTGTTCTTTATCTCCTCCTCTATCTTCTTCCTTGAATCCTCAAGAACCTGCTTCCTCAACGCAAGTTCCTTTATCTCCTTCCTGCTCCTCTCTATCTCACTGTTCCTCTTCTTTATGGATGAGGTTATCCCGTTATCCCTCTCTCCGATCATCTCATTCTCTTTGGAAAGCTCTGCAATCCTTATCCTTGTCTTGTCAAGGCCGGAGCGGGCGTCATTCAGCCTCTTTCTCTCCTCTTCCATCGCTCCCTTGCCCTTCTTTCCCTTCTCCGCTGCGGTCAGCCTGCCCTTCAGCCTCTCTATCTCCATAGCTGTCTCAAGCTTTGCCTTATCCATCTCCTGAATGCTCTTCTCCATATCCACCGACTTGACCTCTATCTCCTTCGCAGCAGCTACCGAATCATTGAGCTTCTTTTCAGCTATCGCTATCTCAGAGGACAATCTGCCCGTCCTATCGTTTATCGACCTGAGCTCGCTCTCCAGAAGCATCTTCTCCTTCCTTGCATCAAACAGCTTTCCTCCAATGGCGTCAGTCGCCTCACGCGCTGCTCTCTTCTCGGCTTCAAACCTCTCTATGCTCATATCTATTGTCCTTACTGATACCTTTCCATATCCTGAGCCTCCGCTTATTATGCCCGAGCGCTCTACGAGCTCTCCATCAATTGTCACATACCTGTGCCTGCCTACGCCCTTCTTCTTTATCTGTGCGACGCTCTCGGCAAGGAAGGTATCCTCAAATATGTATTCGAAAGCCCTGCCGAACTTCCTGTCGAATTTTACCAGGTCGACGAGCTTCTCCATCCCATCATCATCCTTCTGTGCGACCGTCTTTATCTCCTTCAGCGGTATGAAGGTAGCCCTGCCCAACCCATTCCTCTTTATGTATTCTATTATGCTGTTGGCAACGTCAATATCATCCACGACAAAGTACTCCATCCTCGCTCCTGCAGCAGCCTCTATCGCAGCAGAGTGCTCAAGCTCATAAGTGCATAGCGAAGCTGCCTTTCCATAGAAACCATCCTTCTCCTTGAAGGCAGATGCAAGCTTGGTCTCAAGCTGGCTGTTCCTCTGCCTCGCATAAGATCTCTGCTCCCTGAGCTCTATGAGCTTCTCGTCAGCCCTCTCTATGGTTGCAGAAAGGCCTTTCGATTCTGATTCCAGCTTTTTCAGCTCTATGTCTATCTCCTTCAGCTGTGCCTCTATCTCGGGAACGCGCTTGCCAAGGTCATTCATCTCAGAGACGAGGCTCACGGTGCCCTTCGACACCTCATCCGCCTGCTTCTTGTAGAATTCCTTCCTGTCGAGCATCGCCGATTTATCTGCACCTGTCCTGGAGATATGCTCCTGCTCCTCCATCAGCCTGCCGCTCAGCTCGAGTATCCTCTGGTTTATCAGGCGTATCTCGTCAGCCTTCTCATCTGCAATTCCAAGGTAATCGAGTTCAGAGACAACCTTTGCATATCTGCCTTCCTCCTGCCTGAGCCCTTCTATCTCCTTTGAATTGGCGGTCATCTTCTCAGATATCCCTTTCCGCTCAGCTTCAAGGGCAGCTATATCCGAATTGCACTGGACAATCTGCTGTTCCCTGTTTGAAAGCTCTGCCTTCACGTTTGCCAGTTCTGCCGCAGATATCTCCAGTTTCTTGCTCCTCTCTCCAGAAGAAGCCGTGCGCTCATTCATTTCCGATATGAGCTTCTGCCTCTCATCATTGAGCAGCTCTATCCTCTTGCCCATCTCTTCATACTTCTGCTTAAGCCCGCTCTTCTTCTGCTCTATAACTGTAATCTTTTTGCCTGCATCATCATAAGACATCTGCAATGCGTCTTTCTTCATGGAAAGCAGGCTGTATCTTAACGATCTGAGCCTCTTATTGTAATTAAGGTAGGACTCGGCAACCTCCTTCTCCTTACTAAGCTCCCTCAGGAAACCTGTCCTCTCATTCAGAGAGACCCTTGCCTCAGATATCTTCTGGTCTACCTTGTCAAGCTCCTTAAGGCTCTCATCCTTCTTGATGTCAAATTCCTTTATGCCCGAAGCGATGTCTATGAGCTCCCTCCTCTCCTTGGGGTTCATGTCTATAACACGGTTTATCTCCCCCTGCAGCATCGTATTCGTGTAATCGGATTTTATCCCATGCTTCGCAAGAAGCTCCATCACGTCCCCTTTCCTCATCCTCTTGCCGTTAACCCTGTATGCATGCTTTCCATCAGAGCGTATGTACCTTGCTACCTCTACATTCTCATCTCCTGTAAAGGTGAGCTTGACATAAGCGGTGTGTAGGCCCTTCTTCTCCTTCAGTGAGTCTGACAGGAGCTCCTTCATGCTGTTTACTCTTAGTCTCTTCTTAGAAGTAACTCCGAGGCCGAATGTAAGCGCATCGAATATTGTTGACTTCCCTGAGCCGTTGCGCCCCACTATGCAGGTAAACCCATCGTTGAAAAGAAGCTCTGCGTGCCTGAATGACTTGAACCTGTGTATAGTGAGTGATTTTAGATGTAGCATGTCCCTGATCGCCAAAAGTTACTGTGATTTAAGGAATAAAAAGCTTGCTCTACAGGGGCATCTCCTCAATTCACGCCTCATTATTCAGATGAGGGCGGTTTAACTCCGGATCCAAACCGCTTAACGCAATAAATTCTTAACACAAAAGAAATGTTTATATATTATAGTATATGATATTATACTCAGATAAATAAAGGATGATTAGATGGAGATGGAGGTAGACACGGACAAACTTCACAGCATCGTCTTGCGGCTCTGCGGCCCTGAGGAAGGAGCCGCACTGCTCGCATACGTAAATTCCTCTTCAGAGGTGAGGTTAAGCGAGCTGATCTACAAACTGATACTGGGAGGCGCAGACAGGAGGGCCGTACTTTCAGAGCTGCGCAGGCTAAGGATAAGCGACAGCGACATAGCAGATGCGTTTGCAGGTGCGGTAAGCAGCATAGCAATGGGTGCCAACAATGAAAAAACAGAATAAGTACGCGATAAGCTATGTCATGTCTGTAAATGCGGACATGACCGCAGATGCAGGCCAGATAAGGGAGTATCTTTCAGAAGTAAAAACCTACAAGCTGGCAGCAGAAGGGCAGAATGTCTGCGTCACTTCCGAAGAGCAGGACAGAAAATTCATATTCAACCTTGACGAAAACCGCATCTCCATAGAGCTTCTGTCAAATGCTGTACTGGAAAATCCTAAGAGAGAGGCTCTTCTGAAGCTTTTCGAACTGCTTTCCAATTGCAGATGGAAATACGAGATAAGGCTGTCTGAGGTATATGCCCATTTATCAGAGTCCCTGATAAAGAACCAGTTAAACCACTACTCAAATGCGATAAAGGAGATGAACTCTAACGAGTATTCAGACATTCTGCTCGCCAAGCGGATAATAGAGCTCAGAAAGAAGAATCTTGAACTGGAGAACGGCTATGCAAAGCTCCGAAATAAATTATACCAAATTGCACCGGAACTGATAATTGCAAGATCAGGCAGAGGAGCTACCGTGCAGGAGATCATGGAATACACCGGCCTTGACAAGCTTGAGGTCCAATCGGCACTCAACGAGCTGCCGGATCTCGGATACAGGATACTCCCTTCAAAGGGAAATAAACTGAACATCGTGAAGATATGACGCAGTTAATAATTCCTTTCCTGTCGGAATTCTACCCTTTAATAGCAGGCGTAATCATATTTGCCCTGCTCAAGTCAATTAATCTGCTGAAGCACAAGACGCCCATCGATCTCGACACTCCGATAACAAAAGGAGAGATCGAACCTGAGGGGCCAATAAGCCCGAGCGAAGTGGCAAACATAAAGGACCTATCCGTGGAACCTGAAAAAGCCCATTCATTTTACCGCTATGTCTACCTTGAGATGAATAGGTTCAACAACTATGTAACTAACTCAACAGAGCCGCGCAAGGCAGCATTCTCAAGCATTGTCACCGACAGGCTCATAACAGATGGCATATTTTCAAAAAAACTATCGGAAAGCGATGTATTGGATATTGCATCTAAAAGATTCGGAATAATAGACCTTCACAGGTGCAACACGGTGCCTGAACGCATAAAAGGCCATAAAAAACTGGAGCTTGCCTTCCCGGATAAAGCGTCTTTCCTCAATAAAATACTCGGCAGGGAAGAACTCTCAGGCATTCTTCTCATACTGGCTGCAGGATACAATCTTGGCATGGTGTGACGATGAACGACCTCCTGTCCTTATTCAGATACATAATAGAGTCCTCGGCAGTCATTGTCTCTATCTTATCCATAATAATTGTATTCTCAAATAACGGTCATGGTACTGCACCTGGACAAAAACTTCTGATGAAGCAGATTATGATATTCTCTGCAATCATAATTCTCTCTTCTGCAGTGTATATGGTGGCTCAATGAAGTACATCCGCTACAGAAATGGTTCCGGATATGAAAGGCATATATCACTTACATTGGCATACCTCAATGTCCAGATCGCCATTCTCTCAATAGCCTTGTCTATTGGCATAGGGGAATATGCCATCATTGCGGCATCAATCGCGGCTATGATCTCAATAGCATTGGCAAGAAAAGGAATTCCAGGCAGGGCCAGAATATACCTGGTGCTACTGCCACCTAACCTCCTCTCCGTAATTGTATTGCTCTCAATAATTAGGTGAACGAATGGCAGAACTGCACTTCATAAGAATAAACGCTATCCCTTCAAGCGCAGACACTCTATTACTGCTGAACTCATTCCTCAACTCAAAGTTCATGGTGCTGCATGACACATCCGCAGGATCGACATCGATAATAACCGACTCTCCAACCGTAAGAACGGCAATGCACAACTTCGGCATATCTACGAATGAAGCAGATGATGCTTGGACAGAAGAAAGCGCAAAGAGATTCAAGGTATTCGCCACGTATCTATTCGAAGACAATACGCTTTTGTATAAAAAAGAGGGCAGCGTGCAGGAGCCCAAGCTCTCAGACATGTATTCCATACTAAAGGGCACCGGTGCAAAGATTATAACTGCGTTCTGCCCTTCGGATATCAGAAGCACGACCAGGATAAAGAAGGAGATAGAGAGGGATATAAGCGAGATGGAGGTAAGGGCGACAAAGAACGCAAGGCCCATACTGGAGAACAGGGACTATTCCGCACAGGTGGAGATCTACCACGATTCAGATAAAAAAAGAGTCCTCGGCTCTGCGCTCAACATGCTTAATGACATAATAATGAGCAACGGGACATCCTACAGATTTTATATGCTGGTAGAGCTATCTGCGGGGACAGAGGAGGCCGAGAGATACCTTAAAAGCAAGCTTCTGATACTTGAAGAGTCTGAGATAACTGCGAAATCCATACCCGAACTTTATGCCGATATAGAAAAGGTCAACTGCATACCATTTTCCATAGAAAGATGCAGCAGGCTTCTCTCTTTCTCTGACAGAATAAGGAAGCTTCCTGCTATAAAGACATCATTCAATGCCTCTGAAAAGGGAATAGTCATAGGCAGTTATGTGCAAAACGGAATAAAGAGCACAGATGAAGAGCTGTGCATAATGAAAGAATCCCTGAATCTAGGCGCCATAGTCTCTGGTCTTCCTGGTTCGGGAAAGACTCTTTCTGCAAAGAGCATAATAGGCCAGATCGCAAAGGAAGGCGATACTAAGACAGTCATCATATCTCCGAATGACGAATGGGACGGCTTCGGCCATTCAAACGGGCTTGAAGTGATAAGGATATACGATTCGCAGAAGCCGATAAACTTTTTCAGATGCAGCAGCACCATAAATGCGGAAAGATTCTACGAAGACCTAAGCATGCTTATAGCTTCTGCTTCAAACGCCGGCCCTTACAGAAATTCAATAGAGAAGGTGCTTCTTTCGGCATTCAACAAGTCGTACAAGGATACCAAGGATCCTGATCCGAATACGGTATACTCGAACATAGAACTTGCGGTGATAGAGCAGCATGCGAAGGTGACAAACACCTCGATAAAGTATACGAAGCACGGAGAAAACATCAAGGCGGCGCTTCAGAACCTGCGCCTCATAATATCAAGGCCAGAGTTTGCATACAATAACGGGATAGACTTCAGGTCGATAATAGAGAGGGGAGCGGTCTTCGACCTTTCAAATGTGAGCAACAACATGAAGCCATTCTTCTACGCTCTTATCCTGAACCAGATATACGGCTTTGCAGAATCATTCGATATATACGGGGATAGCAAGCTGCGCATGCTGATATGCCTCGAGGAGGCGCAGGTGGTATTCAGCAATGACGCGGAATCGGCTGCAAACCAGGACCTTGAGAACAGGGTTCAGAATTTCAGGAAAAAGGGGATAGGATTATTTCTTATAACGCATAACGCTACCGATATCAGCCCGAGGATACGCAGGCTCTTGCAATTCAAGATGTACTTCAGGCAGAGCGCAGATGTGGCAAAGTACGCCGCAAACGATCTCATATTCAACGAAGCAGAAGATATTGAGATCGTGAAGAAGATGAAGGTTTTGGGACAGAGGGTCTGCGCTGTAAGCTACATCGGCATGGATGAGAACAGGAAGGTCCCTGAAAACTCCGTCTTCGTCGAAGTGCCCGAAGTAACAGACAATAAGGCTTACAAAGAAGAGACAAACGTTGTTAAGAATACAAAGCTCTCCGATACCGTATTTACAATAAAAAGTAAGGAAAAAGGCCCACTCATAGGTGCAAACACTTACTTGCTGTATCTCGGGGAGAGGGTAGCGGAATGCGTTTCAGACAACGAAGGACGCGTGACATTTACAGGCATGCTATTAGCTAAAAAATACGAAGTGGTCATATCAGGAGAGAAGAAAAATGAGTCCAAGAAGTTTAAAGTATGCGGAGGCAAGTCCGAAGAGCTGATCATATGAGATTGACAGCATTACTACAAATATGGTAATGGCCGTTCATGGATTATTTACAAAGGAGATGATGTCAAAGGCAATAGCTGTACAGGAAATAAAACATTCTCCTACTCTAAACACTGTGATTATGGTAGAGAATTTTATAAAGAACGCAAAGAATTCCATAATAACAGTACCTGAAATCAAGAGAAACTTGCCAAAGCAGGTTAACCACTATACGCCGAAGGTAATTCTTGAATACCTTGAAAACAGCGGCAAGATAGTTGTTACCCTGAAGGGCATAACGCGGATCCATAATCCAAATGCGAATCTCAGGCAAGCGATAGCGAAGGGCATTGACGTATGAAAAATGCAAGAGTAGTATTTTCTAAAGAATCAGGAAAGCATACTTAAAGTACGGCGTAACTAATTTATTTCACGTGGAACTGTCTCATTTTTGGCGAATGCTCTACACGCTAGCAAACGATGAAACAGAGATTGAGATAATAGCATTTGTACTTGACCTAACGGCTCACAAAGACTACGACAAGAAATTCGGATATAGACAGCTATGAGCAAACATTATCCCTTTCTTGTCCTCAGAAAATGCTAACGCAGAGTTCAACTAATAACACTATTAAACGGCTTCAAATGCACATTATATAGGGTTAGGGTGGAACTTCTCCTTTACCTCATTCATTTCAGTGTTGACCATGTGCTTCCATGCACCGAATTCATTTACTGTTTTAGGATAGCTCTGGTATATCTCGTTCATCTTCTGCATCTTCTTGACCGTGAAGAGCAGGTTCTTGAAAGCGTCGATGTTTGCTATTCCGTGCAGCACCTTGTGGAAGGTGCTTGCTATGGTTATCTTCGGTATGTTGCCGTAGCTTATGTCAACAGCCTCTTCCTCTGTAAGGAAGTGGTGCATTCCATAGTTTATCAGGTCATTGTTGAGCGACTGCAGATAGACGCGGAAGGCTTCAAGGCCCGCGGTCTTGTTTCCATACGACTCGTTGAACATGAGATTGTACTTCCACAAGAAATCAATGCTTGTGTCCTTCGCTGCTATGGCCTCTGCAGCTACCTCTCCCGCAAGAACTCCAGCAACCATGGCAGGCCCGATGCCTCCTGCGCTTATAGGGTTAGGCATTGCCATTGTGTCCCCTGCGCCAAGGTAATTCTGGTAGACAAGGCTGTCAAACTGCCTTCTTACCGTAACAGACCAGTATCCTTTCCCGTTGTTGTCAGTCTCGTCTATCACCGTATCCTTTATCGTAGGATTCCATTTAACATAATCATCTATGAGCATATGGAGCGTATCCTTCCTGCTTAGCCTCTCGTTCCTTACCTCAAGGCTCTTCTTCTCTACTCCAAGGCCTACGTTTATCCTCTTTCCTGTCTTAGGGAAGACCCAGCCATAGCCTCCAGGTGCGAGCTGCTGGTTCAGGTGTATAAGTGCATTCTTAGGATCATAATAGCGTTCATCCGAGCCTTCAGGGCTGAATTTGTAGATGTATCTTCCCGTAGACTCTATGTCGTCGGTGCTGACCATGTTCTCTATGTAATCGTTCTTTGGAAGCTTCCTCCTTATTGTGCTTGCAACTCCCAAGCAGTCTATTACAAGCTTGCTCTTTATCCTGAACTGCTCTCCCTCATGGTCCCTTCCGAAGACTCCTACCAGCTTTCCGTCCTCTACTATAGGCCCTTCCACTTCATGCAGGGGCACGTATTCCGCGCCTTCCTTAACAGCATAGTTGACCAGCTTCTTGGCAAGCTTTGGCCTGTCAAGGCTGTATCCTGCCCCCTCGAACTGGAACTTCCTCTCAAGATCAGGGCTGAAGACAAGAACTCCGTCAACCTTAAGGTCGAGCTCAGGCTCAGTAAGCTGAAGCCCTATCTTCTTGTGTATAAAATCAATATGCGTCTTTGCAACCGCGTCTCCACAGATCCATCCCCAATTCGTCTTCTTTCCAACTGTCGTATCAGGGTTCCTGTCCAGCATCACTACCGTTGCCCCTCCTCTTGCAGCAGCTGCTGCTGCAAGTGCTCCTGCTATTCCTGCTCCTGCCACTATTATATCGTATTCCGTATGTTTCATGATGATCCTGCTCTCCTTCTTATCACTACTATCGGTATAACCTTCTCATCATACTCTATCTCAGCAAGTTCAAGAGGGTCGTAGACATGCGCAGGCACCTTTATCAGCGGAGGCGCTCCGTATGCCAGCTGAAGGGCACGTGCCCCTATTATGCTTGCCTTCTCGAATTTTGTATACTCCATAGTAAAGACCATATTATAAGAATCAAAAACGCATATCTTTATTGGATAAGAAGACTTTTAAAGTTTTATCAAAACTGCCATCCTTCTTAAACCAGCCAAAGCGGCCCAAAAGTTAAAACAGTCCGATTAGCTACCTTATCTCCTTATAGTGGTCCTTTGGCTTTCTCAGCAGATGATACCTGAACATATTTGACACGTGGAAGATGAAGAAACCACCCACCCCCCATGCCTTTATCCTGCGCACACTGGTATATACTACCGCTTCATCCGCATACACTATCTTGCCGCTCTTCTTCAGCCTTCCGGAAAGGTCCCAGTCCTCATAGGTTATCAGATTCTCATCAAAACCTCCCTGCTTCATGAAGACGCTTTTCCTCACAGCAAAGTTCGAACCTACTATGGACGGCCTGCCTACCCTTATGCTGTTCTTTACAAAAAATACCGACACGAATTGGTAACCGCTCCTTATCCTGAATCCTGCCTTCTCAAGCGGAAGAATCGGGCCTGTCGCAGCTATCACACCCTTGTCAGCAAAGACCTTCCTGTAAACTGCGAGAAGGTTCCTGGAAGGTTTCGTATCTGCATCCAGGAATACGAGAATCTCTCCCTTTGCAGCCTCTGCCCCTCTGTTCCTGGCAGGAGAGATGCCTCTCTTCCTTTCAACAAGCACCCTCGCCCCGTATTTCTTGGATATCTTAACGGTATCATCCTTGCTCCCCCCATCAACCACGATTATCTCAAAATTCCTGAAGGATTGGTCCCTGAAGCCTTTCAGCGGGAAGCTTATGTACTTCTCCTCGTTCATTGCAGGTATGATGACGCTTATTTCAGGATATGTACGCATAAATCTCACGCAAAACTTTCATACAGTTCAGCAGCTCCCCTAAGCAGTATGTATCCTACAAGTATGGTCACAAGCACATACCCTATTATTATCGGATAGCCGCTTATGTACACGAACGGCAGGTATGCAAATGTAATGAACTTAACGACATTCACGAATCCCCTTCCTATGTTTGAAGAGTAGACCACCCTTGCAAATCTAGTCTTCATCTTTGACGAGGTTCCTTTCGCAGCCATCACCGCGTCAACGAACGAGTGCCTTATAACTATCAGGAAGAGCACGAATATCGGCACCACGCCGGTATAGACGAAGGTTATCCATAATATGTATTCGACTGCACGGTCTCCTGCGACATCCATCCTTGCCCCGAATTTTGCCTTCTTCTTCAGGGTCTTCTTGACCGCAGCTACCTCTTTCTTTGCCCTTTCATTCCCACGTAGCGCAGAGACATACTTGTAGAAGGTTATCCTGCCCCTGGAAGCCTCGTGCAGTGCGAAGAACCCGTCAACCGCATCAAGAAGTATCGCTATTGCAATCAGCACTGCTATAACAAACGGATTGAACTTGTATATTATAAGGTATGCTACCAATATTATCAGAAGCACACGCACAATCGTTGTCGCATCAGCAGATCTCATACACTACCAACAGTAAAGTCTTCAAAAGAAAGCATATAATAATTCAGTTTGTACACAATTTATTAAATATGCTAGATTTCTAATTAATAGTCCTATACTAGACAGTGTTTCTCATGGTCGACATAATACATAATGAAGAGGAGGTGCTTGCATACTGGCAGAGCAAACGCATAACCGAAGCGGTAAAGGCCAAGAACCTTAACGGCAAGACCTTCTACTTCTTAGACGGCCCTCCATACGTGACCGGAGACCTTCACCCTGGCCATATATGGACTAAGGGCATGAAGGACGCCATTGTCAGGTACAAGAGGTATCGCGGTTTCAATGTGATAGACAGGCCTGGCTATGACCTGCATGGCCTTCCTATAGAGAACAAGATAGAGAAGGACATGGGCATAAAATCGAAGAAGGAGATAGAGGAGAAGATAGGGATAGAGAGATTCGTACAGGAGTGCAGGAAGTACGTAGACATGTACATGGGAAGAATGGATGCCGATTATGACAGATTTGGAATCTCCTTAGATTTCAAGAATCCGTACCTGCCTTATAAAAGAGAGTACATAGAAGCAGCTTGGCAGATGCTCAAGCTGATGGATCAGAGGCGCTTCCTGTACAAGGGCAAAAGGACACTGGTATACTGCCCACACTGCGAAACTCCGTTATCACAGGGAAGCATGGAGGTAGAGTACAGCGATGAAAAAGACCCATCATTATTCGTCGCATTTAAGATAATAGGAGGTACGAAGGATTCAAAGGTGGACATGGGAAAGGATGCATACCTCGCAGTATGGACCACTACTCCATGGACCCTCCCTGCAAACGTCGCAATAGCCGTAAATCCGAAGGAGATATACGTAATAGCAAAAGCCGGAAGCAAACGCCTGGTAATGGCAAAGAAGAGAGCTGACAAGTTTGCAGAGATAACAGGGGAGAATCTCATAATAGAAGGGGAGTTCTACGGAAGTGAGCTCCTAGGGACAAGATATACGAGCCCTATAGAGGACAAGGTGCCGAAGCAGAAGGAAATAAGGAAGTATCATAAGGTCATAGCGTCGGAAGAGTTCGTAACTATGGAAGAGGGAACCGGTCTGCTCCACGTTGCCCCAGGCCACGGGATGGAAGACTACGCGCTAGGGATGAAAAACCACCTTCCCATACTCTCCCCTCTGGATTCTGATGCAACATACAATGATGAAGCCGGAGAATACAAAGGACTAAAAGTGCCTGCAGAAGCCAATCCGGTTGTGCTGAAGGATCTTGAACAGCGCGGAGTGCTTCTTCACAGCGGCATCCTTACACACAGCTATCCTCACTGCTGGCGCTGCCACTCAAAGCTCATATTCATGGCCACTGGCCAATGGTTCCTCAACATACAGAAAATAAAACCAAAACTCATAAGGATGAACGGGAAGATAAACTGGTATCCTGAAGAGGTGAAGGCATGGCAGAGCAGCATACTGGAAAACTCCCCGGACTGGTGCATCTCAAGGCAGAGATACTGGGGAATACCCATACCTGTATGGGAGTGTGCCAACTGCTCCAGACGCACGGTAATAGGATCGCATGCAGAGCTTGTGGAAAAGGCTCTTGACAGGCATGCTGCAGAGTCGCTTCAGGATTTTCACCGGCCTTACATAGACCAGATCAAGATTAAATGCGACTGCGCATCCGAGATGAAGAGGATCCCGGATGTCTTCGACGTATGGTTTGATTCCGGAATAACCTTCAGAGCAAGCCTCACGGAGCAGCAGTTCCAAGAGCTGAAGAAGGTAGACTTCATACTTGAATACGTCGAGCAGATACGCGGATGGTTCCAGGCCCTGCTGAAGTGCGGGACAATGGCATACGGCATCAGCCCCATAAAAAGCATAGTCGTGCACGGAATAATGGCAGGATCCGACGGCAGGAAGATGTCAAAGAGCTTCGGTAACTTCGCCCCTCTGAGAGATATGATAAAGGAGTCTACTGCGGACGCATTCAGGCTATGGTCAATGAATCACATGCCAATTCTGAACAGGAATCTCTCATACTCCGAGATACGCGACGCAGACAAGAATATGCTGCTAATATACAACGTTAAGAAACTGCTTGAGGATTACGAAGAGGCTATAGGATACCATCCTGAGTCTGCAAAAGCGCCTTCTGCAAAAGGACTTGATCCTGAAGAGCAGTTCATACTCTCAAGATTCAGCAGCCTGATAGTCGATGTTACAGAGGCATTCGACAATTACGCGCTGTACAAAGCAGCAGGCATGCTTACCGGGTTCATGGTTGAGGATTTCAGCAGGTTCTACTTGAAGACTGCGAAGAAGAAGATACTCTACTCTGGCAAGGCAGATGCAAGGAAGGTGATAAACGTAGTGAATTACATCTTCTACAACCTCATCATAATGCTCTCTCCGATAATACCATTTTCCACAGAGAAGGTGTACAGGGAGAGGTACAACGGCGAGTCCATATTCCTGAACAACTGGCCAAAAGCCAGCAAGAATCTTATAAACAAGCAGATAGAAGCGGAATTCGATGTAGTAATGTCTGCCATAACTGCAACGCTAAACAGCAGGGACAAATTCGGAGTGAGGCTGAGATGGCCCGTACGCTCTGCAACAATAGAGACGGCAAACGAGGACGCCAAGCCGATACTTGCCAAGTACAGCTACATAATAGAAGAATATGCTAACGCCAAGGAACTGGTCATAAAGGACATGGCAAAATCCGGTACAGAGATAAGGCCGGTATTCGGAAAGCTCGGCCCGGACTTCAGGGAAAATGCATCTGCAGTGGCAGAAGCTATAAAGAGCGCAGACCCTCTTGCAATAGAGGATTCGATAGCAAAATCAGGAACATACGATCTGCATACATCAAAAGGAACCTTCAAGATAGGCCCGCAGCACTTCATAGCAGTGGAAAAGGCAGCAGAAGATAACCACGTTCAGTTCAAGTACGGAGTGGCATATGTGGATCCGAAAATAAGCGAGGAACTTAAGGAAGAAGCGCTTGTACGCGAGTTCGAAAGACGAGTACAGCTGCTAAGAAAGGATCTTGGGCTTAAGAAGACGCAGAAAGTGGAGGTATTCTATGATACCGGAAGCGATACGGCGAATATAGTGGAAAAGAATAAGGACAGAATACTGAAGATAGTTGCAGCAAAATCACTCAGGAGAGGAGGAACGGACTTCGAAAGTGCCAAGAAGCACTCAGGTATGAACGAACAGGAACTGCTAAACCGCTTTGTAGCCAAGGAGTTTGATATAGACGGGGAGAGGCTCATG
This sequence comes from Microcaldota archaeon, assembly GCA_027365175.1. Lineage (GTDB taxonomy): Archaea > Micrarchaeota > Micrarchaeia > Micrarchaeales > CABMGC01 > JAKAUU01. The sequence continues at coordinate 236,603 of DAHXNY010000001.1, forward strand.
CTTGCCTTGCTGTCCCTATCATGATTCCTTCCTTGCACTCTTGAAGATCTTCCTTGACGGCATCTTTGACCAGCAATCCTTGCATATTACAAGCTTCATAGTCTTGGACATCTTTCTTGAGCTCTTAACGCAGCTCTCGCATATCTTTCTCTTGCAGTAGTTGCATGTCCTGTACTTGTATATAGTCTTGCCGCACCTTGCGCACAACATATTATCACTAATAAATCCGATTCATACTATAGGAATCAAATTATAAGTTAAGCATATATAATAAGATATATAATCTTATGCGCAGGCGGTTACTTTGGAACATGCTTTGATAGAGACCTACGGGTGCACCCTTAACCAGGCAGACAGCGACATGATTGAGGGTATATTAAGGCAATCAGGGGTGCATACGGAGCGCGGAACCTATTCCAAAGAAGCGAATGCTGACTATGTGATAATCAATACCTGCACTGTCAAGAAGCCTACGGAGCAGAAGATACTAGACAGGATACAGAAGATGAGTGGGAAGGGAGACAGATTGATAGTGACCGGGTGCATGGCCTCTGCCAATCCTGACAGGATAAGGAAGGCTGCGCCAAAGGCAAGGATCATATCCATAAACAATGTGCCTGAGATGCTCCCAAAGATGCTCAACGGCAATCCGGATACCGGCATGCATGCATACAAGAGGATAGACAGATCCAAATTCATATTTAATCCGATGGGAGTGATAGCCAGAATACCGATAAGCGACGGCTGCCTATCATCATGCTCTTTCTGCGAGACAAAGTTTGCCCGCGGGCCTCTAAACAGCTTTTCAGAAGAGCTGATACTAAAAGCAGTATCAAATGCGGTTTCAAACGGCGCTAAGGAGATAGAACTCGCATCCCAGGATACCGGCGCATACGGCGCTGACAAGAAGACGGATATCGCATACCTTGTCTCAAAGGCGGCAGATATAAACGGGAATTTCAGGATAAGGATAGGGATGCTTAACCCCGAGCACCTGCACAAATATATCGACAGGCTCATAGAGTGCTACAAGAGCGCCAAGGTATACAAGTTCCTCCATCTCCCGGTACAGTCCGGAAGCGATTCTGTCCTGAAAGAGATGAAGAGGAATTATTCTGCGGATGAATTCACCGCATACGTCAGGGAGATGAGGGAGAAGATCCCTGGAATAAGCATCGCAACAGACATGATAGTAGGCTATCCTACAGAGTCGGAAGAGGATTTTGAACAATCCATAGCTCTGTTGAAGGGAATCAGGCCGTCCGTGACCAACGTGTCCAAGTTCTGGGAAAGGCCTAATGCGGCGGCAAAGAAGAGCGGCAGGCTCTCAAACGCAACAATAAAAGGGAGGTCTATAAGGATGGCAAGGCTAGCAAAGGCAATACAGTATGAAGACCTTGCCCTGGCAGTAGGCTCAAAGGAAAGAATATGCATTACAGAATCTAATTCAAAATCCAATATAGGCAGGGATGGACTCTACAGGAACATAGCAGTTAAGGGAAACGAAGAACTGGGATCAGAAATCGACGTTAGGATAACAGGAAATTCTTCAGTATGCCTTCTTGCCGAAAAATGCAGCTGAGGCTATCTTCTCATCCAGAAAAGAGGATTATCGCCTCTCTTATTCTCTGTAATCATCTTCTCTATAGACCTTCTTGCATTCTTCAGGTTCTGTCCGTGCGTCTCCGGATCAACAGTACGCGAATCAGTCCAGGCTATGTCCATAGCTGCCTGCTCTATCGCCAATTCGCTTGCATTGGGATATGCTGCCTTCAGATGCACCCTGTATTTCGCAGACTTCATATGCGCATCCCTGCAGCAGGAGGAGTAACTCAGCCATTTATCACCAAGAGCCCGCCCTACTATCGATGCCGCTACTTCTGCCTCGTCATGGTATCCGTCAACTCCGTCTCTCGCTATACTGAAAGCTCTCCCAACCTCTTTGGACATTTCCAACCTTGCAAGAAATTTATTCACTATAAAACTACCTGTTAATTGTCTTATTATTTTTAGGGATCCGAAACTAACGGCTTATATCTGCCATCACTTCCTTAAAGAAGAGGCGAGCTTGGAATTTGTCTTATGCTCGTCGATCATGCGTCTTATTGATTTTACGGCTTCAAGGTATTTTGGAGAATTATAATTGCTATAATTATAATCTACTGTCGCCATACTCTCTGCTGCCTCCTTTACAGAACTCCAGCTTGCATTGGGATACGCTGCCTTCAGATATGTCTCGTATCTGACACACATTACACGTTCTCCTATAACGTCAGCAGAGCAATCCGGTTCGCTGCTGGCCAGCTGGTACCTGGCGAGTATTACCTTGAGCCTTGCTTCTTCATAAGCTCCTGGCACTCCCTCTCTCGCCGCCTTCATGGCATCTCTCACTTCCAATGCGTTGTTTATCTTAGTCAACATGACATTCACCAACAGATAAGTTAACGAATCAATACTGATTTATTAAACTTGCTCCTCGGGAGTCGGGTAAAAAAGAACAACTTTATATTAAGTAAACTTCAAAATAACTAAAATCCCATAGTCAAGATTAAACTAATTCTACAAACATTTGCTCTTGAAAACGGATAAGAGATTACCCTCTAAATGCGCCTCTCAGCGCAACGCTGGCAGTTACCGGCTGCAGTACTGGCGGCAAATCCCTTGCAAACTCCTTAACCTTTTCCCATCCTCTTGCAAAAGCATTCTTTTTCGGAGGCATATACTCTGTACGCATCACATATTGTGAACCTGCAAGTAAAGCATCGCTAAAACTACACGCACATGGCATGGATACATCTCCCAAATGATACGCTAGAGTTAACCCCATGCCTCCTGTCACAACCCCAGCCCCAAGAAACCCCTGGCTATTAAATTTGCATCTGTCCTTGAAATTCTCTACTTCATAATCAATCGCACCCTTACTGGCCGCATCTGCCTCTAATTTTTCATATTTGTTATTCCTCTTAACGGCGATAAAACAACCTGCCGAACAGACTACTGCTCCAATTACAGGGGGCACAGGTATATCATATTTGTATGAAAAGTATCCCAAAACTGCTACTAATACTGCATCTCCTGCCCAGATCAAAGAATTTGCCAGGCTTGCCTTGGTTCCTCCAGTAGTCCAGTTCCATGCCATTACTGCCTTTGTTGCGCTATTCAGAAGTGCGTCATCCATTTTTTCATATAACGTTCTAGGGATTTGTTTTTTCTCCATGTTTTATTTATCCATTTTCTGATTCTTAAATGTTATGTGCCCCTCGCACAAAAGTTCTTAAACCGGGCCAAAGTCCATGGTATTGTAGTCGGATTAAGATAGGGGCGGTAGGCAGCATTTTCCCCAACATAGTGCAAATTTAAATAGGGCAAGCGTAAGATAATTATCTGTTAATGCGGAGGAAATCCGCGGGTTTGCTTATCATGTACTCAAAGAAGCTGTCTGAGGAGTTCAAAAAACACAGTATAAAGATAGGGGACAGAATATCCATAACGGACGCAAAAGGCACAAACGAAGGAATGCTGATGCCAAGACCCGACGTCGGAGAGAGCGACATACTGATAATAAAGAGAGATGACGGCTACAACATCGGCATAAGGTACGCAAAGAATACCAAGATCAAAAAAGTATCGGGAAAGCCTGCTGCTGCACCAGAGAGGAAACCTTCTGCAAAACAGCAGAAAGGCCTGCCGAAGGTGACACTACTGTATACGGGAGGTACCATAGGGAGCAAGCTTGATTATGTATCCGGAGGGGTAAAGGCGCTTACAAAAGCAGAGGAGCTTCTTGCAGAGGTGCCTGAGCTAAGTGGAATAGTGGAGTTGGACGTAAAGCAGATAATGAGCGTATTCAGCGAGGACATGACTCATGAGGAATGGAAGAAAATAGCAGAAGAGGCTGCTGAAGCTGTGAATAACGGCTCCAAAGGCGTAATCATAACGCACGGTACGGACACGATGCACTATACTGCATCGGCACTCAGCTTCATGCTTCATAACCTGAATGCCCCTGTGGTGCTTACCGGGGCGCAGAGGAGCAGCGACCGAGGATCGAGCGACGCATTCATGAACCTCATATGCGCCGCATACGCGGCAGGGCACAGCGACATAGCGGAAGTTGTGGTATGCATGCATGCAGACTCTTCTGACAACGAATGCGTATTGATAAGAGGGACAAAGGCAAGGAAGATGCATACCTCAAGAAGGGATGCATTCAAGGCTATCAACAACAGTGCAATAGCGTACGTGTCAAGAAAGGGCGAGATAAAGTACGTATCGGCATACAAGAAGCAGGAGGAATCCAAGGGCAAGGCAGTTGCAAAGACCGCATTCGAACCCAAGGTGGAGCTCCTATACATACACCCCGACTCTTCTCCTGACATTCTTGAATTCCTTATCTCAAAAGGCTACAAGGGGGTAATACTTGCGGGCACGGGACTGGGCCACATGCCTATCAATACCAAACACTCCGGATACAACTGGAAGGACTCCCTGAAAAAGGCGGTAGATTCCGGAATGGTCATAGGCATGACATCACAGTGCCTCTACGGGAGAGTCAATCCAAGAGTGTACAGCACTGCGAGAGAGCTGGCAGCATTGGGCATAGTATACTGCGAGGACATGCTCCCTGAGACCGCTTATGTGAAGCTGAGCTTCCTTCTTGCAAACAACAGAGAGGAAGCTGAAAAGCTTCTGGCAAAGAGCATTGCAGGAGAGATAACTGCAAGGACGGAAGCGGATTGGACAAGTGATATATGATGGCATTTAACTACAAAGAATTGGGATTCAAGTGCGGACTTGAGATACACCAAAGGCTAGATACCTCAACAAAACTCTTCTGCAGGTGCGGTACCTTTCCTGAAACCGAAGAGCCTATCCTGAACGTAGAGAGGTACCAGCGCGCAGTCGCAGGGGAGACCGGCCATGTCGACAGGTCTACGAGTTTCGAAAGCGGCAGGAAGCGTGAATTCAAGTACCGCGTCTTCAGGAGGACAACATGCCTTGTGGACATAGACGAGGAGCCGCCGCATGGTGCAAGCCAGGAAGCCCTCGAAACTGCCTTGAGGATAGCTGCCTATCTGGATACCAATGTGCCTGATGAGATAGAGCCGATGAGGAAGGAGGTAGTGGACGGAAGCAATCCAAGCTCCTTCCAAAGGAGCATGATGATAGGATACGGAGGAAGACTGGGATTCGGGAAGAATTCGATAGAGATACCCTCCATATTCCTTGAGGAGGAATCGAGCGGAATAGAAGACGCGAAGGGAGAGCTTGCAGTATACAGGACGGACAGGCTCGGCATACCTCTGATAGAGATAGACACTGCCCCCACTATAGCAAATCCGAAGGAGGCAAAGGAGATAGCCATGCAGATAGGGCTGCTGCTGAGGCTGAGCGGAAAGGTACAGCGAGGAATAGGCTCGATCAGGCAGGACGTGAATGTCTCGATAAGGAAGGGCACAAGAGTCGAGATAAAGGGTCTGCAGGAGCTTGACAGGATGGATGCGATAATAGAAAAAGAGGTTGAGAGGCAGGTAAACCTTGTAGAGATAGCCGAGGAGCTTAAGGGCCGCGGGGCATCGGTAGGAAGGGCAGAGGACCTTACCAGGATATTCGCAAATACCAAATCACAGATAATCTCCAACGGCATAAAGCATAACGGCGTTGTCATAGGCGCAAGGCTTTCGAAGTTCAAAGGCATGATGGGAAGAGAGATAAACGAAGGGAAGCGCCTGGGTACGGAGATAAGCGATTATGCGAAGAAGGGAGGAGTGAAGGGAATAATACACAGCGACGAGAGCATGGAGAAATACAGCATATCTGAAAAGGAGATGAAGGAGCTTGGAAAGGAGCTTAAGCTCTCTGATAATGATTCGTTCATACTTATAGCAGCGGATAAGCAGACGGCAGAGAAGGCAATGGAGTACGCCCTGCTCCGCGCTGAGCTCTCCCTGCAAGGGGTTCCTCCTGAGACAAGAGCCGCAGAGCCGAACTCTGACACTACACGATTCATGCGCCCTCTGCCCGGAGGATCAAGGATGTATCCTGAAACGGATATACTTCCAATAAATCCAGACAAGGATGCATACGGGAGGATGGTCAAGAACAAACTGAGCCCCGAGGAGATAAGGGAGGACCTTGAAAAGGATATAGGGAACAAGCAGCTGGCAGAGCAGATGCTCTGGTCCTACAACTACCAGCTATACACCTATCTTAGGGAAAACACAAAGGTGCAGCCGGGCATAATAGCATCGACTCTTCTGGAGAAGTTCACGGAACTCAGAAGGAAGGGGATAGGTGTGGATGAGATAAGCAACGAGGCACTGAAGTCGATATTCGAGAGCTATGCAGAAGAGCGGATTACAAAGCTGGGCATAGAGGAGCTGCTGAAGCTGGTTCCAAAGTCCAGGGCGGAGGTAAGCAGGTGCATAAAGGAAAAGAACCTTGGCAGGATAAGCGGTCATGCTGTAGAAAAATTAGTGAAGGATAACAAAGGGGCGAATGCTGACGAGACGAGGAACAGGATAATGGCAAAGTACAGGCTTAACGTAGACGGTTCCGAGCTCAATTCTGCTATAAAGAAGATATTTGGTGGATAATATGAACTATGAGATAATCGGAAGCAACATGCAGTACCTTAAGGTGAAGTTAAACAAGGGGGAGAAGTTCTACGGTGATTCTGGAAACTTCGTAAGCAAATCAGACAATGCGGTCATGGAGCCCAAGCTCGCAGGAGGAGTAGTCAGCGCTCTTGAGAGGCACTGGACAGGCGCCACTGCGATGCTTACCGAGTTCAGCGCAAAGGAGGATAATGCTACCGTCACGCTTTCAGGAATCTATCCCGGGAAGATATATGCGGTTAAGCTTGGGCCAGGAGAGGAGTTTGTAGCAGAGCACTATGCATTCCTCGCCGCGGATGAGAATGTGAAGATATCTATGGCTGCAGTAAACCTTGGCGCAGCATTCTTCGGAAAAGAGGGCCTGCTCTTCCAGAAATTCACCGGCCCCGGAGTCGTAGCGATACACGTTGTCGGGGACATAATAGAATACAAGCTTGACGGTACATTCAACATGGAGATAGACCCGGGGCATCTTGCGGCCTTTGATGCAGGGGTAAGCTACAAGATAAAGTTTGTAGACAACATTAGGACTGCAATGTTCGGGGGAGTGGGCCTCTTCCTTGCGACCATGAGCGGGAAAGGAAGGGTCATAACGCACAGCGTCTCAAGGCACAAGCTGACCTATGCGATATACACGGACGGGCTGGATCAGTCCCAGAAAAAGAAGGGGTAGGATGCCAAGGCTACTTAGCACAAAGAACTTCTCAGTAAGGGAGGCGCTCTACAGGGTAAAGGGCATACGCAGGAAGTACGAGATAATAACCAAGAGCGACACGGTACTGATAATACCTATCCTTAATGACGGCAAGATACTCATGGAGAGGCAGTGGAGGTATCCTGTCGACAGGTATATATACGAACTTCCAGCAGGCACTGTGGACAAGGGAGAGCCTCCGAAGAGTACAGCCGCAAGGGAGCTCAAGGAGGAGACAGGCTATACTGCAAAGAGCATAAAATTCCTCTTCAAGGGATATCCTGCCCCAGGACTCATGGACGAGATGATGTACTTCTATCTTGCAACCGGGCTCAAAAAGGGAGCGGCAAGACCGGACAAGGACGAGGTGATAAGCCTTCATCCGATGACGGTAAGGAAGGCAATCGGCATGGTCAAAGATGGACAGATAGTGGATACGAAGACCATCGCGGCCCTGCTCTATTACTCGAGCTTCCTGAATACTGCACGCCTGTAACTGTCATAATTCCTAAGCTCCTTCCTCAGCGTTCTATACTCGGGGCACATCCTCTTTACCTCCTCCCAGAAAGCATGCGAGTGGTTCAGCTGGCGTGTATGCGCCAGCTCATGGGCAACAACATACTCTGCAATATCGATAGGTATCATGCAGATGTACCTGTTGAACTTGAGCTCCTTCTTGGAGGAGCAGCTGCCCCATCTGCTGCCCCTGCATATGCCTATGCTGCTGAACTCCATGCCCTTCTCCCCTGCTTTTGAAACAACAATGCCGGAGACCATGCTTATGCTTCTCTCAGAGAGCCACCTGTCAAGAAGCCTCTCGGCAGAATCCTCGCTCTTAGACCTGAATATTATCACATCGGCATTTGCCTCTACCGAGTTCCTTGCGGCCCTGTCAAGCAGCGCTATGGACCTCTTCCCGCTGAAGAGTATGGAGTTGGAATCGAACAATCTCTTTGACTCCCTTATGCTCCTATAATGCTTCTCTATCCACGCCCTGTTCTCCCTTATTATCTGCTCGGCCTTCCTCTCATCCCTTGCAGTCACGACAAGCATGTCTCCCTTGAATCTGAGATAAGCATTCCTTATATGCGGCTTCTTCATGTACCTGAGCTTTACCTGCTTCCCATCGACAAGTATCTCCATGGCTCACTTCGCCCTCTCTATGTCATAGATCCTGTCAAGAAGCACGCGCTCCTCCTCACTGAGCAGTTCGGGCTTCTTGAACCTGAGGACGCTTATGCTCTCATCATTCATGAAGGTATAGAGTATGTCATTGTCCTTTATCTGCCTGCCGAAGGTTATGTCCTCTATGGAGATCGCTACGCTCTCCCCCTTCACCACCTGCGCCTTGTTTATCCCGTTGTCCTGCACCTCCCTTATCCTTCCTATCACATCCCCGTTATCCTTCATCAGGAGGTAAGAGGGCTTTATCCTTCCGGCCATAACCTCCACTCCGAAGACCGCAGGATGGCTTATCCTGAAGCATGAGTTCGGAAGCACCCTGGCCATTCCCGGGAAGGTCACATGCTTCTCATATCCCTCCTTCTCAACGGCCTTCTCATTATCGACCCATACCTTGTAATCGTCTATCAGCTTGTATATTATCTCGTCCCTTATCACCGTTATCCTTGTGGCCTCGCTCTCCATGGTGGCTTCCTGCTCTATATTGACATTGAATGCGAGAACCACAGCACCCATCGGCTCAACGCCGCGCATAGCAAAAGCGTCAAGCACATCACGCTTTGTCACATTACCTATATCCTTCTTGCCTATGTTCACGTTTATCGACTTGAGGAGCCTTGAGAGCGCCTCCAAGCTCCCTATGGTGTCCGCCTTGAGTATTATCCCTGCCTTATCAACCTCGAATATCTCTGCAATCTCCTTAGCGAGCTCGCTCTGGTAGTCTGCTGCTCCGGTAGACACTATCTCAGACCCGGACAGGGCATCCTCGAAGCCCGCGCCGCTTATCTTGATTCCGCATGCGGCGCTTGCCATATCTATATAGAAGAACTTTGAAGAGCTGTCGCGCATCTCGCTCAGCGCCTTTGGCTTGAGCATAGCCCTTATCCTTCCCTGCTTTATACCTGAAGGCGTGGCGAATGCCACGGTGTCATTCACCTTCAGCGTTCCATCATAAAGTATCACATCAAGGGTCGTGCCGAGCCCGCGCTCCTCCTTCTTCTCTATTATGCTGCCCCTTCCAGGCTCGTTTATGTCTATCTCAAGGTTCTTGCCGAGGAATCTCTGCGCCAGCCCTGCGGTGTACATAAGCAGCTCCGCCATCCCCTCCCCGGTCTTGGCGCTGATTGGTATTATCGATATCTCTCTAGTGGGGTCCTTCACCCTGTCAAAGCGTTCGCTGCTGAATCCCGTCTCGCTCAGCGAGCCTACGAGCTCGTAGATCTTTGCCTCCAGCATCTCCACAACATTCTGCTGCTGCTCTGCAAGAGCTTCAAGGAAGGACTGCTTCCCTGTCTTCTGCCATCCTGTTATCAAATCTATCTTGTTTGCCGCTACTATGAAAGGGACCTTGTACCCTTTGAGTATGTCTATCGTCTCATAGGTCTGCGGCTCAAAGTTCTTTGTAACGTCAACTACCACTATCGCAAGGTCAGAAACAGCCCCTCCTCTCTTCCTCAGATTGGTAAACGCCTCGTGCCCAGGCGTATCTATGAACAGAAGGCCTGGTATGACTATGTTTGCATTCATCCTGCTCAGCATCCCCTTGCAGATCTCCCTTATCACATCCGCGGGAACCTCGCTTGCGCCTATGTGCTGCGTTATCCCTCCAGCCTCCTTTCCAGCCATCCTCGTATTCCTTATCCTGTCAAGCAGTGTGGTCTTCCCATGGTCTACATGGCCCATCACTGTTATTATCGGTTGCCTTATCATAAGAATCAACTATTGCGCATATCTTTCAGGATCCAAACAGGATGATGCATTCAACAATAAATATTAATCGGATGCAAATCTATACTATCCTTACCTATACTATCCTTACGCTTACCTCCAGCAGTTTGCCTATTCTGAAGTAATCACGATCCTTCGTAACTATTGCAAGGCCATTCCTGCTCGCACTTGCAGCTATAAGTACATCAAAACCGTTTGCAGATATTCCTTTAGATATCAAAAGCGCCTGCGCCTCTGCAGCTATCCGTGCATCCTCCTCTACAAAAGGGATTACGGCAATATCTTCCAGAAAGGAAGAGGCAGCGCTCTCCTTTCCAAACCCTTTCAGCTTTGCATAGGACTCCCCCAAGAGAACCCCGAATGCACACAGCGAACTGCAGTATACCCCGTCAGCAGCATCAATCTCATCCTTCACCTTATCATCCCCTTTCAGATAAGCTATGATGGCCGACGAATCAAGTAGTATCTTCACATTCTTACCTTAAAACTCTTCTGAGATTCCCTTATGACATATTCCCATTTTTCAGCCTCTTTTTTCTTAAGGGATCCGAAATGTCTGCCAAGATCCGCTTTTCTCCTGCCTTTTGATTCCTCAACAAGAGAGTCAAGAAGCTTGCTGAAGCTCCTGAGCCCCTTAAGAGATTTAAGCTTATCGTAGACTCTGTCCTCTATCATTATTGTCTTCATACTATCTACATACTGTATACAGACTATATATTAAAACCTTTTCATCGGACTCCAGCACAAATTATGGGCTACGAACAACAGGCAGCAGCTCTAACAATAAAATAAAAGCTTCTGTTTCGGTTAAGACTATGTTATCAACAGGGAACCTTATGCTTTTCCAGGCATATATGTCCAGACACTGTTTTTTGCCGTAAAGGCTTCAACCGGTGAAAAAGAAATAATATAAATAGCTGTACGCAATAACTGCTATACCAGATACGTGATAAAATGGAAAGGGCATTAGTACTGATAAAACCTGACGGAGTTGAAAGGGCTCTTATAGGGAGGGTAATAGCACAGTTTGAAGAGGCAGGCCTGAAGGTCACTGCGCTCAAGATGCTTAAGGCAGGGAATGACCAGGTCTCAAAGCACTATACCGATGATGAATCCTGGCTTGTCTCAGTTGGAAAGAAGACAAAGCAGTCATATATTGACAAAGGAATAGAGGTAAAGGAATCCGAAAGGGAGATAGGCCTGCGCGTCAGGTCCTTCCTTGTAAACGAGCTTACCAGAAGCCCTATAGTGGCAATGGTGCTTGAAGGAAATGCCTGCGCCGATGTAGCAAGGAAGATTGCAGGCGCAACCGAGCCAAGGAAGGCCGATCCTTATTCAATAAGAGGCAGATATTCAAATGACACTTACTCCTTAGCTGACAAGAAGCAGAGATCGGTGCGCAACATAGTCCACGTATCGGAGGACAGCACCATAGCCGAGCAGGAGATAAAGGTATGGTTCACCGAGAGCGAGATCTGCAAATACGAAAGACCAGACGAGAGCGCTCTATACGGCTGATCAGGCAATAAGATAGTCAGAATAAAATAGTCGGAATAAGATAGTCAGAATTAGACGATCTTATAATCAAACCTGCAGGTTGAGCCTTGCCTCCTCACTTATCATCTCTGGGCTCCATGCAGGCTCCCAGACAAGCTCTATATTGACATTGCCCACTCCGGGTATCTTATCTACCCTTAGCTCTGCATCTGCAAGTATCACGCTTGTAACAGGGCACATCGGGCTTGTCATGGTCATCCTTATATCTACATTATTCGCTGAATCTATCCTTATCCAGTGGACCAGCCCCAAGTCTATTATGTTTATCCCTATCTCAGGGTCAACGCAGCCGCTCAGGGCCTTTATAATATCGCTATTGGTTATCTGCGGCATGATTAACAATAAAGGGCAAAAGCTATATTCCTTACGCCTTGCATGCCGTTGAGGTCAGCCATGAGCAGTTGGTCGTGCTGCAGGAGTTGCTTCCCATGTCCCTGTTGCCGTTTGATGCAGAATCAGGGCAGTAGATGCCGAATGCGCTTCCGTACACGCTGCTTCCGCCAAGTGTTGAGAAGGTGGCGTTGAAGTGCATGCCTGTAGTCGAATTCCTTATATTGAGATTCGATATCGCATCATTGGAGGAGCTGTTCAGGTATATCCCATAATCAGTAGCGTTGAATATGCTGACATCATTTATGGTCAAGCCATTAGCGCCGTTCAGCACAATGCCATTTACGGAATTGGCTATCGTCGAGTTCAGTACGCTTGTGGCCTTTGCTGAAGAGACCACGGCCTGGGTGAAGTTCTTCAGGTAGCAGTTCTCTATCTTTATGCTGCTAGTATTGTATATGTCTGCAAATATGCCTCCATGCAGCGCATATATTGTGTGTCCTTCGCAGTTTACATATGAGCCGTCTGTCAGGGTTGTCTTGTTGCTGTTGTATATGCTGAAGCACGTGGTTCCATAGGTGTAGAGCATATCGTATGATATGTGGTAGCCGTTAACCGTGTTTATCGCAGTGCAGGATGGCGCAAGTGCGCTCGGAGGCAGATCGACAAGCCATGTGCATCCTGTCTTTGTGAGGCCGTGGTTGATTCCATTCAGCTCCGCATATATGCCTGACGATGCGGAATTGCATGCATAATCATTCGCATTAGAGCTCGCCGTGTTGTTTGCAACAAGGTTGTTGTCCGAGCTGTCAAAGACGAATCCTGTATTCTTGTTGTTCGAAGCCGTGTTATTCATGAAGGTGTTCCTTGTCGAATTGCCAATCAGCGCAAATCCTGTTGCATTGTTGGACAAGCTGTATGCAAGGTTGTTTAACACAAAGGACTGCATCAGCCTGTCAGCATGTATCCCATAATCGGAGTAATTGTAATTGGATATGTCGCGGAATACGGAAGAGGTGACGTTGTAAAGGTTGACTGCCGTATGCGCTTGAGAGAAGGTTGAGCTGCCTACCACTATCCTTGATGAATTGTATGCTGAGAAGCCGTACGGGAAGTTGTCCGTATTGCATCCGATAAGGGTTATATTCGACACGCCGCTTGCATAAAACGCGCTTGCTGTCTGCGATGAACCGTCATAGTTGAGCAGGTGTCCGTTGCAATTGAGCTTCACATTGCTTGCTGCAAAGGTCATGCAGGTAGTTTTAGGTATAAGATTGGTGTTAAGCGAGTAATTCCCCGGTACGCTCAGTGTCGTGCAGCTGTTTATAGGGTAAGCCGCAAGAGGCGGAAGAACCTTTGTCGTGCACAGGCCTGCTGCCCAGTTGCAGTCAGAAGTGCTGCAGGAGACACCTGAAGCCGTTATCCCTGTCTTGTTGTAGGAGTTGGCGCCGCAGTAGAGGTCTACCTTGTTCCTCAGTACCGTTCCGTTGTAGAGTGTGCCTGTTGCGCTCCCATTTGTAGCAAATCCGTAGGTGTTGTCCTCTGCCACTATCCCGGAAACGCTTGCCGAGCTGTTTCCCAGGTACAGCCCATATACATTGTTTGTATAGCGGGAATCGGTTATGTTTGCGAATGAGTCGTTGTTCAGGTATATTCCGTATGTGCCACTGGTGTAGCTGACATTCCTGAACTTAAGGAGTGCGCTGTCATTGAAGTAAGCCCCATAAGTATCATTTGAGAAGCTGCAGTCCTGTATGCTGAAGTTGAAGATCTTGCTTCCATAAACCCCGTAGTATGAGTTTATTATGCTCTTCCCGTTGCAGTTGAGCTTCACTCCGGGAGAGGTAACGGTGAGGCATGCTCCTCCGCCTCTTGAAACATTTATGTAATGGGCAAGATCCAGATTTGAATCAAGCGTATATGTTCCGGGAGAGGCCAGGGCGCCGCATGTAGAGACCTGGCTGCTGAGATTGTACGATGCCAGGGAATAATCATAATTGGACCTTGTGCATGTGGCGAAGTTGCACTGCTTGTTTACGCTGCAAACGGAATTGGAATAGCTTCCTGAGGATTTGTATGCAGGGGCTCCTGCTCCGCAGTACATGTCCACCTGGTTTCCAAGGAAGGTATCTCCATAAAAGACCGTATTGGTGGAGTATGTGGCTGTCCCATAGTAGGCGTTGAACTCTATTATGCTGTTGGTAATTGCAGTTCCGTTGCTTCCGGTGCCTATGAGTATCGCTCCTGACGGGTCGGAAGCACCAAAAACAATATCATTGGAAACAGCGGTAAACGGTGCATTGGATATGGATATGTCCGACATTGTTGAGTTCCCAACAACTGAATTCTTCAAAGAGACATGGGATGCGTTCTCCAAGTATATTCCGTAGGAGAACCTTGTCACATTGAAGCCCTGTATGGATATGTTTGTCGCATTCTCCACAAGTATTCCATATGTGAATGGAGGTTTGTTTACAAACGGTCCGCTGCCTGTAAGCTGTACATTGCTGCCCGTGAGCTTCACATTTCCGCTCTTAACAACTATGCATGCGCCGCTCGATATCTTTGTAAGTATGCTGGACTGCACGGTGTAGCTTCCAGGGGAGCTTATCACTCCGCACGAACTCAGCTGGTAATTCTGTTTAACCGTAGTGGTATAAGTTATTGTGCTGTTATTCGTGTTTATATTGCCCCTGAAGAACAGGAATGCTGCTACTATTATTACTATGATTATGGCCGCTGCTGCAACTATCTTCATATTAGATGCCTTCTCTGCGCCTTTCTCACCGAGCTCCACGGCCCTGCCGTAGGCGCTCTCAGCAGCTTCGGATACGGCTTCAGAAGCCTTCGGCTTCACCAGGTTGGACTCGTCAGGAACCGGCTTATCTGCAACCACTCCCCCTTCCTCCTCCGTAGGTTCACCCTGCCCATAGCCACTTCCTGAAGAAGAGCCATTCGCAGATGAGGTACTGGAAGAAGATCCTGAAGCCCTTCCGGAAGAAGAACCCTGTGACGGGCTTCCGGATGATGAAGTATTCTGTGAAGATGATGCATCTCCAGAAGAGCTCTGCGAAGGGCCGCTGCCCTGCGAAGCCGATCCTCCCACTCCTCCCCCCTGCGGGGCTGATTGCCCTGCTTTCTGCGAAGAACCCTGCCCGGAATCCTGAGAGCTGCCTTGATTAGAAGAGGAATCCTCTGAATCATGATAACTTATAGTATCATCATCTGCCATTAAACCAATATACCCTAATATCTTCAATATTTATTAATATCGCTACCAAACTGCTTATTGAAAACAAGCCTTGCCCCGGTAACTCAGTGGGAGAGTGCCAGTTTCGTAAACTGGAAGCCGAGGGTTCAAATCCCTCTCGGGGCTCTTATATCAGGGGTTGAACTTCCCAGTTTCTCACAACGTTAATAAGCAGGTAAGAAAGGCACCATGCCTGTGAGGTGCGTGTATTTAGACAAGGGTCCGTACCTGAAAGAAACTCAGGTGAAGCACATAGACAAAGAGGTTGATTCACCAAAGGGGGTACGCACATGGTTCAACAACATACTAGCTATGTAAACTCAGCGTAATGCTTTGGACGCTATCATAATCGCTTTTTTCTTCGGTAAGCTATTTAGGTATTTATTAAGTAAAAGATCTCCTCTGTGTGAACTAAAAGGTAAAAACTCAACTTTACCATCAATAATTTTCCTAAATTCCTTTAACCTTAT
>DAHXNY010000020.1 GCA_027365175.1 Microcaldota archaeon
GTGTTCAACCAACGTTAAGAGCATCATTCTTACGAAAGTGCCGGGAAATGCGACGAAATGGGAATTCGTGATCACGCTCAATAAGGTGGGCGCACGACAGTTCAGAGAGCTGGAAGATAGGAGTCCGGGCGCTCTAGTGGATGTCGTCTGGGATGGAATTTATTTTGGAAGGCGCAGGCTCGATCTTCCAGTTCAACCAGATGCCGAGAACCTCTTTTTAGGATCCAGATGGTTTAACCATCAAGCAGCGGAATGGAGATTTACTCTTCTGAATAAGCGGCTTCTGCGAACCAAGAGATTGGATTCGCCTTGCGGCTCAATTTCACATTGAGGGGTCTTGGATATGCATATCTGCCGCAAAGTAATCCACCGAAGAGACTGCCAACAATAGTCATCACGCCTCCGCCTCCTCCTCCGGACGGTCCGAGCTACTGGGATCGCTATACGAAGTTCGTGTCACAGTACGGGATTGACCTGGGGCCATACGCCGCAGGTCTCTTGGGAGGGGTATGGCCGAACTCTTGGGTTCCGTTTACCGGAGGTCGGCCGGCGCTGTTGGGTTCTGACAATCCTTTGACGAGCGTGCCGCGCGCATTCGGGGCACCGGGGG
>DAHXNY010000021.1 GCA_027365175.1 Microcaldota archaeon
GATCCTATGCAAAAGGGAGATGTGCGCAGATTCACATGATTGCCCCGGGATAGCGATATCAGGACGACGGCTGGATGGGTCCGGATGTAAATTTGTCCGGCGGAAGATCTGTGGAGCGTGGCGCGGCGAAGCAGAGGGCCAGCCTGGTGAAAAGACAGGGGCGAGTCGTACCGAACCGCAGCAGGACTTGTGGGTGAGTAGCCCGGTGTGCGAGAGAAGCCACGTAAGGGAAATCGGCAAAATGGACGAGTAACTTTGGGAGAATTGTTGGCTCTAGCATGCTAGAACTGGGCTTACACGGGGAATCTGACAGTTTAATAAAAACATAGCTTTCCGGTTGATGGAAAGTGAATTCTGCCCAGTGCTTGGGACGTTAAGGAAGTAATATTTAGTACGCACATGTAAACGGCGGGAGTAACTATGACTCTCTTAAGGTAGCCAAATGCCTCGTCATCTAATTAGTGACGCGCATGAATGGAGCAACGAGATTCCCACTGTCCCTACGTGGGCAGCGCGAACCTACAGCCAAGGGAACGGGCTTGGGACAGGCAGCGGGGAAAGAAGACCCTGTTGAGCTTGACTCTAGTGAGACAGAGACGCCACCCGCGAT
>DAHXNY010000022.1 GCA_027365175.1 Microcaldota archaeon
GAGTTTACCACCGTGTTGGTGGCTGTGTTTATTATTACTACGTTGTAATTTGGGTAGTCGCCGTTTGTCACATAGGCATATGTACCTGAAGGGGCTATTGCCACGCCTTGCGGTGAATTAAATCCTGCAGTTATAGCGTTTACTACCGTGTTGGTAGCTGTATTGATAATCACTACATTGTTGCTGGCGCGGTTTGCTACATACGCATAGGTTCCTGAAGGGGAGATAGATATTCCAACGGGTTGGTTGAATCCAGAGTTTATTGTTCCTACTGCCGTATTTGTGGCAGTATCGATGATTATTACGTTGTTGTTGCCTAGGCTTGGCGCATATGCATATGTGCCTGAGGGAGAAATAGCTATCCCTTGTGGTTGGTAGATGTTCGTGGTCTTCGTACCTGATAGGGAATATGTGTTTGGAGTATTGTCTGTCACATATGTACAGTAATATGTATTTGATGAAGGTGTTACTGTGGAGAAGGTTACTGAATTTGTTATAAGACCTATATCCTGCTGAACAAGCGTACTCTGTTGATTGCAGGTTGAGGTAGAGGATGAATAAAGGGATGCGCCATAGGTTGGAGTGCCTCCTGTCCAGGTGCT
>DAHXNY010000023.1 GCA_027365175.1 Microcaldota archaeon
GAAGCTGGGTCACTTTCTCTTCAGGGGCAAGCGCGAGAAGGGAACGAATGCTCTTTCCCCTGGTCGCCCTCTGTCCTTCCGGAATCTCGTGGACCTTAAGACGGTAGACCTTCCCGATATCGGTGAAGAAGAGAATCGTCTCGTGCATGGTTGGAGCAAGTGTCGCAATCACGGCATCGTCATCCTTGAGGGTGACTCCGATTCGTCCCTTTCCTCCCCTGTTCTGGGTCGGATAGGCATCTTTTGAAAGCCGCTTGATATATCCCTGGAATGTAAGATTGACATAACAGGGATCATCAGGAATGAGCGACTCAAAGTCGATCTCGCCTTCATCCGGAACAATCCTGGTCCGTCTGTCATCCCCGAATTTTTCACGGAGTTCGACAAACTCCTCTCTCACGACGCCCATCAGAACATCCCGGGAACCAAGAATCCTTTCGAGTTCAAGAATGATCTTGCGAACCTCTTCATATTCGGCCTCGATCTTGTCACGTTCGAGTGCGGTGAGACGCTGCAGTCGCATGTCGAGAATGGCGCGGGCCTGAATCTCGGAAAAAGAGTAGGAGTTCATGAGCCCCTCCCGGGCGGTCTCCGGGGAGTCC
>DAHXNY010000024.1 GCA_027365175.1 Microcaldota archaeon
CCAACAATATCTCCGACAAGTCCAACAATAGACTCAGGGCAGTCAATAACACTTACAGGAAGCTGGACAGGAGGGACAGCGACATATACTGCTAAATGGTACACAGGACCAAGTGGAAACACCTGTGCTGAAGATAGTGCAAACGTCCTTGCAACATATTCAGGAATAACAGGAACATCAAACAGCCTGTCAGTCAGTCCGACAACAACAAACTCCTACTGCATAGGAGTGACGGACAGTGCATCAACTCCAGTAACCCAACTGTCTTCAAACGATGTGGTAACGGTAAACCCAACCCTTGCCGCTTCTGCAGCCCCAACCCCTACCAGCCCAACAATAGACTCAGGGCAGTCAATAACACTTTCAATATCAGCACCAACAACAGGAACCGGCCCATACACATACCAGTGGTATTCAGGAACCTCTGCAACCTGCACATCCGACTCTGCAATATCAGGGGCAACTTCACTGACATATTCAGCATCACCAACAGCAAACACATACTACTGCGTAAAGGAAACAGATTCTGCGTCAACCCCAGAAACAGTCTACACAGGGACAGATCTGGTAACAGTAAACACAGCATTATCAGC
>DAHXNY010000025.1 GCA_027365175.1 Microcaldota archaeon
TTTGATGCTCCTTGGAAATCTCGGCGACAAGAGTGTGGATGGACTTCTTATCGTTCTTTATGTCTGTTTCAATTGCGCTGGCCGCCGGATTACTTGAAGAAGTTGTTACCGGTGTGGCGGAAGTCGAGCTGGAAGGATTAGTGCCGCTCGCTGTCTTGGAGGAGGTCGATGTCGAACTTGAAGCAGTCGTCACCGGTGTGGTGGAAGTCGAGCTGGAAGGATCAGTGCCGCTCGCTGTCTTGGAGGAGGTCGGTGTCGAGCTTGAAGCGGTCGTCACCGGAGTGGTGGAAGTCGAGCTGGAAGAATTAGTCCCGCTCGCTGTCTTGGAGGAGGTCGATGTCGAACTTGAAGTAGTCGTCACCGGTGTGGATGCTTTTTTGAGAGCTGCCAGGTCTGATTTGTAATCCTTTTCATTTTTCATAATATCCTTGATTCCTGCAGACCTCTCCGAGATATCTTTCTTGATCTCAGACTTCATTCCGCTGACTGTTTGTTGTTCTTTTTTTAAGTCAGCATGGAGCCTCTTGATCTCT
>DAHXNY010000026.1 GCA_027365175.1 Microcaldota archaeon
AACAAATATTAAAACTTAACTTACCTTAAAGGCAGGTTACTAATTATGCAACCATTTCAGCTATTGCAAATCTTGCCCTTACTTCGGTAATTTTAACCTTTACTGAGTCTCCCTGCTTCGCGCCTGCGACAAAGATTACGTATCCGTCCTTCTTTGCTATTCCGTCTCCTTTCGAAGCAACAGCCTCAATTGTGAGATCAAGTTCGTCACCGACCTTCACTGGCTTTGGCAGGAAATAGTTAGGTTTAATTCCTGGTCCGTCTCCTCTTCTTCCTTCTCTTTCTGGTCTGGAGTCTCCTCCAAATTCTCCGTTCATTCTATTTTTCCTCTGTAGGATCAGCTGTGCTTTTTGAGCCATGCTTTACTACGTGATTATATTAACGTTAATCTGCTTTATAAATTTATCGGAATGCTGACAACATAGCCTTGTCGCAGAATATGGGTGGTAGGTATCGTAAAGTGAAACGTAGGTATTCTTGATCTTTATCCTATTGGATAGAGCAATCTTTT
>DAHXNY010000027.1 GCA_027365175.1 Microcaldota archaeon
CGATGGGGTGCTTGCTAAAGTTAGACATCCATCCGTGTTCACTCTCGGGGGCGTAGAAAGCAATAATACGAGACATCTTTGATTTGAATTGTTGTGTTGTGTTTTCCTGTTTTCTGTTTTCTGTTTTCTGTTTTTTGTGAATCATGCGCATCAATATGCGGACGATCCGGTGCGCATGCTGAATCATGCGTAGCGGACGATACAGAGAATCATGCGCAGCAGACGATCCGGTGCGCATGCTGAATCATGCGTAGCAGACGATCCGGTGCGCATGCTGAATCATGCGTAGCAGACGATCCAGAGAATCATGCGCATCAGACGATACAGAGAATCATGCGTAGCGGACGATCCAGAGAATAATGTGTGGTTTTTAAGAAAAGATACGCGCACAGACACGAGACATTTAAAACACGAGACACGAGACATGCGTACACGAGACACGACACGAGACACGACACACGAGACACGACACGACACGAGACACGAGACACGACACACGAGACACGACA
>DAHXNY010000028.1 GCA_027365175.1 Microcaldota archaeon
TCAGAGCGTTCTCCGTTCTTATATCCCCTTCTGATTTGAATGGCAGCGTTACTATGGAAATCACCGTTGAGCCTGCATCCTTTGCTGATTTGGCTATTACGGGGGACGCACCTGTTCCAGTGCCCCCTCCGAGACCGCATGTTATGAAAGTGATATCGGTTCCGTACGTAAGTTTCTGTATAGGAATAATGTCTTCAAGTGCGCAGTTCTCTCCTATTTTTGGTTCTGCGCCAGTTCCGTCACCGCCCATGAGATTCCTTCCAATCAACATCTTCCTGCGTGTGCCAAGACTGAGAAGGTGCTTGGCATCTGTGTTAACCGCAATGAGCTCTGCTCCTTTAACACCGGTAAGGTTTAGGCGTTCAACCGTGTTACAACCTCCACCTCCACAGCCCACAATTTTTATCCTTACCTTCTGCTTGTTTGCTATTTCAGCGATACGCGCATCTTCGGGTGCCGGAGGGAAGTTTTCAAAACCGTCCCAGAATCCTGACTCGGATACCTCTT
>DAHXNY010000029.1 GCA_027365175.1 Microcaldota archaeon
AGGCGGAATTTCCAATATGCGCTACTCGATCAGCAACACGGCAGAATATGGTGATCTGACAAGAGGGCCGAGAATCATTACCGCTGAGACAAAAGCCGAAATGAAAAAAATACTCCATGAAATCCAGTCCGGACAGCTTGCCAAGGAGTTTATCCTTGAGAATAAAGCTGGAAGACCGGTATTTCAGGCTCTTGAAAGGGCCGGACAGAACCATCCCATTGAAAAGGTCGGTAATGAGATCCGCTCCATGATGCCGTGGATCGGCAAAAGCCGTCTGGTCGATCAGGCCAAAAACTAAATGAAGGTCTCTCCGGATCATTTTTCCAAACCCATTGCAAAGGAAGGAATGCCTTTTATCCTGATTTCTTTGGGAATCCTTGCAGGTTCAGTCTATCTTTTGGGACCTGCAGGAGGGATACTCACCGTCATCCCGGTTTTTGTCATCAATTTTTTCAGAAATCCGAAAAGGCAGGTTCCACCCGGAGAAAAGACAATCGTTTCC
>DAHXNY010000002.1 GCA_027365175.1 Microcaldota archaeon
GTACTTTTCCCAGGCAATGATCGCCCTTTGTCTCCAGAACTCATTTCGAATGATGAAGGGATCAAACGAATCGGCCTGTTTCCTGCCAAGAAGTGTGGCACAGGTTGCAATCTTCTCCGCACTAAGTCCCATCTCATCCCTTAAGAACATCCCGTTTGCACGTATTGTTTCCTGCTTCATGCCAAGAAGCTGCGCCTGATTTGCAATCTTCTCCGCACTAAGTCCCATCTCATCCCTTAAGAACATCCCGTTTGCACGTATTGTTTCCGGATTCATGCCAAGAAGTGCAGCATTGGTTGCAATCTTCTCCGCACTAAGTCCCATCTCATCCCTTAAGAACATCCCGTTTGCACGTATTCTTTCCTGATTACTGCCAAGAAGTGCAGCATTGGTTGCAATCTTCTCCGCACTAAGTCCCATCTCATCCCTTAAGAACATCCAGTTTGCACGTATTCTTTCCTGTTTCCTGCCAAGAAGTGTGGCACAGGTTGCAATCTTCTCTGCACTAAGTCCTATCTCATCCTTAAGGAAAGAATAGTTGGACTCTAATGTTGCTGCACTGAATGCCAATAACGCTGATTGGACGGCAATCTTCTGTTTTCTCACACCTATGGAAATAAGGTACTCGTAACTCTCACGTATTGAGTCCACTGTGGCCTTTCTGCTATGTGTGGCCCATTTAAGGCCGAACTTACCCGGAGTAAACGGGTAGAGAAGTTCATTTATCACGTCTTCCTTTTCCGATACTGCGTCTGCAGTGTTCATAATGAAGGTCATAATTATTCTATTGTAAAATCCGCCTTTTCAGATATTTAAATCTACGCAGATCCACAAAATATTGGACATTTGACGAATATTACCCAATCTACCAAGTATGAAATACTAACCTGAACCGATACAGAATCAGACTCCGTGGAACCAGAAGCCCTTCTCCTTCTTGTCCTTGCCAGCTATCTTTGCAAATATTCCTTTTTTCTTGGTCTCTTCTACACTTATTCCATACTCCTTGGCTATATCAGGATATCTCTTTATGTAGCTCTGCTGCCATTCGTGGAACTTCTCCTGCTTCTTCCTCTCCCCCTCAAGCATCTTTTCGGTGTAATGAGGCTTCATCTTCTTCCATTCCTCTCTGGTATAGCCGTAAGGCGCATGCTCCCTTATCTGTGCAGGGTCAAACTGAGGCTTGTAAATCTCATCTATGTAATCCACCTCTCTTTCAGCTATGTTCTTAGGATCTATGTGGACTCCCTGCTCTGCAAAGAACATGATTATCTCCTCCTTGCTTATCTTGTCCTTTGAATTTGCAGCTCCGGTAGGATTGTACGTTATAGTTACCTTGCCCCTGATGAACTCTATCTTCGCCTTGAGTACGGAATCCAGCAGCAGAAGCCTGTACTGTATCCTTGCCGAATGCGGTATGTCCTTCAGCTCCTGCTTGTCAACGCCAGTTATGACCATCTCCCTTACCATCTTGTAAGGTATCCTGTAGGACTTGCCATTCTCTGTTATGGTATAGTCTATGTATTCGTCCTTGCCAGTATTCTTAAGGTCCTTGGCGAATCCGCTCTCCTCTCTTATGTCTCTACGGTCCATCGTGAGCTACCTCTGATAATCACACGTTAAACGGGGTTAGCAGTTGCCCCCACAGCCGCAATTGCCGCCGCATGCACAGGAACTGCCTTCCTTCTCTGCTTCGTGTTCATGGCCATGCTGTTCGCCATGAGGGTGCTCTTCGTGAACAACCTCTTTTCCAGAACCAGCCCCTGCTTCCATCTGCATCGCATACACTGGCTTCGCAGCGCTGCTCTTAGCCGACTTGTTTACCAGCGCAAGCTCCCTGTTTACAGGAAGCATGAAGTAGTCGCCCATGTTCTCGTATGCCTTCTTGTAGACATCTGAGGACTCAAGAGCCTTTACATCACGCTTGTACTTGTCAGACGCGTAAGTCCAGTCATGGTGCATCTCCTGCCACTGCTTTGAAGGTATTGCATACTGCCTCTGCAGTTTGTCCCTGTATATCTCAGGGAAGACATTGAAGGTGCAGAATGGAAGAACCCTTCCATCAGGCATCGAGTAGTGTATGTCGCACTTCTCTACCCTCTTTATGTCATAAGTGTATTCGTCCTGGAAGTGCATCATTCCAAGGAACAATGACTTGAGCTGGAATCTGCCCATCGTTGCAAAGTCCCTCTTCATGAGCAGGCTCATGAACATCTTTGAGAAGTTTACTGACTTTGGCTGTTTTTCCTTATCTATAAACTTCCTTAACTGCAACAATGCCCTCGTTGCAACAATTCTCCTTTCAAGCTTCGACCTTCCTTCCATCTCGTTTATGGCGTTCTGCAGGTGCTCGAACAGACCCTCTACGTTGACGAACCTTGTTATAGGTACTATCTTTCCATCAGGATCCTGGAAGATGTACGAACCGGCTCCGCATGCAAAGTGTATGGAGAGGTCGTACTTGTATTCACCAGACAAGGCCTCTATGAACCTGTTTATGCCCCCTACATAAGGAACGGAGAACCAATCCTCCTTCATTATGACACCATCGGTCTGTTCCTCTATGAGCTTTATGGCTCCAGGTATGGATATTCTCTGCTTCTCCCTCAATCTTGAAGGCATTCTTCCTACCAGTGAGACCGGCTGGAAGTTGACTGCTTTTACCACATCTGTGTTGTTCAGTGCGAAGTTTATCATCTTGCCCATTTCATGGTCGTTGACTCCTCTTATCACTGTAGGTACAAGAACCACTCCAAGGTTTGCCTTTCTGCATGCCTCTAGGGTCTTAGGAACCTCCCAGTGGTTCTTTGGATTAGCCCTCTTTGAAACTCCGTCAAAGCTCATGTATAAGCAGCTTACCCCTGCATGCTTCAGCTTTATTGCAAGTTCAGGATTCTCTCCCAGTATTATTCCTGTAGTGTTGAGCTGTATCTGGTCGAAGCCCGCCTTCTTTGCCATTCCCACTATCTCAAGTATGTCTGAGCGCATGAGCGGCTCGCCTCCTGTTATCTGGAGTGCGTTTGCAGGTATCGGCTTCTGCGTCCTGAGCACATGGAAGAGATGGCCTATCTCGTCTCTTGTAGGCTCGTATATCGCCTCTCCCTCTTTTGCATAGAAGAAGCAGTACCAGCAGCTCAGGTGGCACCTGTTCGTTATGACTACGTTTGCAAGGCCGGTGTGTGACTTGTGCCTCTCGCATATTCCGCAGTCATAAGGGCAGTTCTCCCCCTTGTTTATGTAGTTAGGGTTGTCGAATCCTCTGCCATAGTAATTGTAATCGCGCATCTTCATGTACATGTCATAGTCTTCCCAGTACTTCTCCACTGTCATGCCGTGCTCTTCGCAGGTCTTCCTTATCATGACATTGTCCCCGTCACGGTATATTATGCCGTCTACTATGAGCTTGCACTCAGGGCATACTGTCTTCGTCCTCTCAAGCACAGGCATCCTCTCTATGTACTCCAGGGTCCTGTGATAAGGCGCTAATACAGGGTTTGCAAGGTCCTCAGCAGCGTCTCCTTTCTGCTCTGGTCTCTTGTTGTTTATGTTTATTACAAGATTCTGATCTACGGTCTCCATTATTACCGAGTTATTGTTTTCTCCACTCATCCAATTTCACCGGGCTTTTATTGGTTGGTATTGTGCGTATAAACCTATTTAAAGCATACTACATTATTAAAATCTTTTTTATATATCTGCAGGATTAGCAGACGGAACATCACTATTTTCCTTCAGCAACCTTGGCGAGTATCGGCATGAGCTTCCTTGCTACCTCCTTGGGGTGCAGTCCATTTCCCCTCGCTATATTCTCTATTATAAGGTTAATGGTCTTTGGCTGTTTCACATACTCGCGCACAAGTGCCGGATTCTCCTCCAGATACTTGTTTATAAGCTCATCAAGCTGCTCATCTGACAGCTGCGAATACTCCACCCTGGCCTCCTTTCCCGATTCAAGGTCCACTATCGCCTCTTTGGGCACCTCCTTGCCCTCCTCTATCAATAATACTATATTATCAAGCACCTTATCTGCAACTCTCCCCGCTCTTCCGTACTTTTTGTAGCGCTCTATCCCATGTATGATGCTCCTCAGGCTGTGCCTGCCTCTTAATCTTTCTATCTGCCTCAAGGAGTCTCTGTCAAGCATTATTATCTCAGACACGGTCCTTGGGCTGACATCTGTGCCATTTGCAAGCCCAACAGCAACATCGTTTGCATACACCGGCTCATTGAACTTCAATTCTGCAATGTCAAAGACAGTAAGGTCCGGTTCAAAGACATAGCCGTACTCCTCATCGCTCTCCTTCTCCCTTAGCGTCTGCGTGGATTTGGACTTCTCGTTGTAGCCCCTAGTCTCCCTTGCTATCTCCTCCCCGGCCCTTATCAGTTCCGTTTGCCTCTCTATCTCAAACCTCAATGTCTCTATCATGTTCTTTATTCCAGTCACATTCTTTACCTCAACCCTTGTCTCAGCCATCGATATGTTGACATCCGCCTTTATCTCCTTGTTTATGTCCACTCCTAGGTAGTAGAGCATGCTTCTCAGGCTGCTTATGAAGCTGCGCATCTCCTCTTCGCTGCTAATATCAGGTTCAGTGACAATCTCGACCAGCGGCGTACCTGACCTGTTGAAGTCTATAAGCGTAAGTGCCCCATCCCTTATTATCTGTGCAGGATCCTCCTCTATCTGCACCCTTCTTATCCTGATCCGCTTTTCACCTATTGCAAGATAGCCATTGCTTCCGACAGCGCCTTCCATCTGCGTTATCTGGTAGGATTTCGGAAGGTCAGGGTAGAAGTATACCTTCCTTACAAAGGATATCCCTCTGTTTATAGGGCAGTGAAGGGCATTAGCTATTCCCATGGCCGCTTCGACCGCTCCCCTGTTCAGCATCGGCTTTGATCCCGGGAAACCCATGCATATCGGGCATATGGACGAGTTCGGCTCAGCTGCTTCCGTGCTGCATGAACAGAACAGCTTCGATCTTGTAGGAAGTGCAACATGCACCTCTAATCCTATCTTCATAGCTCTCCCAGGTTGGTCTTGTACCTGTATTCAAATCCTTCCTCCCAACTCTTTACAAAATCAAGGATGGCATAGTCATTTCCATGCCCTGTAACCAACTGTGCGCCAAGCGGCATACCGTCAACATAGTCGTAAGGGAAGGAGATGTGGGGGAAGCCGCCAAGGTTAGGTGGTATCGTAAACAGGTCCATCGAGTAGCTCTCAACAGGCGAGAGCTTCCTCACATCCGCTATCCTCGGCGCTTTTATCGGGAGTGTCGGAGAGAGGATATAACCCTCTTTCAGCATTCTGTCCATCTCCCTTATCAGCATACTCCGTATCACAAGCGCTTTCGTATAATATTTATCCTTGACGCTCGCACTCCTTATGAAGGTGCCAAGGAGTATCCTCCTCTTTGCCTCCATGCCGAAGTTCTCCCTAACGTCGGTGAAGAATTCATTGTACTGCTTGTAAAAGTCCTCTGCCATCAGCCCATACTTGTATCCTGTGTACTTCGCAAGGTTTGTCGATGCCTCTGCCATCGCGATTATGTAATAAGGGGCAATCGCCATCTCCATCATCGATGAATCAACGTGCTCTATCTCATATGCATTTCCAAGTCTGTTAAGCAGCTTCTCAAAGGACGTTTTTATACTCGCATCCGCCTTTTCAAGCATCCCATTGATCACGAATATCTTCTTCCTGCGCTCTGAGGTTATCTTCTCCACAGCGCATGTAGTGTCATACTCATCCCTTCCTCTTATCCTGTCAAAAACAATCCGCGCATCCTCGCTGCTCCTCGCCATGACTCCTATCTTGTCAAGAGAGTTCGCATAATCTATAAGCCCGTATCTCGATACCGAGCCGTATGTCGGGGTAAAACCGACAACGCCGTTAAGAGCGGCAGGAGTAGCTATGCTCCCTCCGGTAGATTCCGCTATAGAGACATGGTACTTCATGAGAGCTGCTGCAACTGCAGCACCGCTGCTCGATCCTCCTGCAGCATACTCCTTGTCAAATGCGTTTCTTGCAGGCACCTCTGTGTTGGTGCCGAAGGTGCCGAAGCCGAACTCGTCCATTCCTGTGACCCCTGCAAACGCAAACCTTTTATCTGAGAGCATGCGCTCAACCGCAGTGGCATTGAAACTCGGCGCATATCCTTTAAGCATCTTGGAACCTGCATCTGTCTCAAAGCCCTTCACGCAGATGTTGGCCTTGGTGCCGAAGAGAAAGCCGCAATCTGCATCCTTGTTAATCACATTGAATGCATGATATTCATCATTCAGCTTCTCCAGCTGTACAAAAAGATCATCGTAATAATCCTTCGGCTTCTCAATACCGTTGAATTCTTCTATATAGCTGGTCATCTGATCCTTCCTTACAATTTTGGCCCTACGATGTAACCGTTGCTGGTCTTAGACCTCTTCTTCAGGCTCTCCGCATCTGCAAATGGCTTTACAGTATCATCCCTTAGCCTTCCAGGAACATCTACAGGATGGTACGCCGGCTCTCCGCTCGCTTCTACGGAAGAGATCTCGTCAAAATAAGCCATTACCTGTTCGAAATCCCTCTTTATCTGCACGCGCTCCTCATCGCTGACCCTAAGCCTTGTTATTTTCAGAAGCCTGTCAAACTCTTTATCCTGCATACAGATCAAATTCTTGCCGCAATGCCATTAAAACTTTTTTGTCCAATCATCCAGAAAGAAAAGACTTAACCCTCATTCTTCTTACTGTGATTCCTGTTCCTATTCAAGGATCTCTTCAGATCCTCCTTCAGCCTGTCAGCTATGTAATTCTTTGAAAAGGCATCTGCCCTCGCTGCAATCGCAAGCTTCGTTGCGTATACTCTTGCAATCCTGCCTCTGTCCTCCCTTCCTGCATTGGCTATGTCCTGCATCTTGAACAACGCGCCGTATTTAGGGGGCTTTGAACCGAACTTAAGGTGCTTGAACAGCGCCTTTTCCGCCCCAAGGAGCTGTATTGTGCTCGCAGGCATAAGTGCAAGCTTCTCCACCGAACCTGCCTTGGCAAGCAGCTCAGCTGCAATCTTGTAATCTATAAGCGCGGTGACATTCGGCATAAGTCTCTCTGCACTCTCCTTTATGTATTCGAGAATCTTCTCATTGAGCTCTATCATCTGTATCTCATGCTCGGCTATGCTCTTCAGGAGTGCGTACTCCTTTTCCTCAGGGTCTGCTCCCATGCTGTTCTGTGCGTTTTTCGCTATAACCTCTGCATTATCGCTGAATATCTTGTCAAGGTCTGCTGCAGTTGCAGATTTCTTGTCCCTTCCAAATTCCACTACAAACATTGCATAGCTTCTCGGGCTCCCTGTCTTGAGTTCAGGGAAGTACATGCTGTACCACTCCTCAAGCTTCTCATTCATCAGGTTTATCATGCGTTCGTTCTCGGTAAATGTGGAAAATGCCTGTATAAGCGAATGGTCCATCTTAGAATAGGCTTCGCTGACGTTAATCTTCGCGTTTTCCAGCAAACGCTTCCTCTTTTCCTTTATACTCTCGCTTACAGAATCACCTAATGCAAAATACAGCTAACTAACATACAAGGTAAAGAATAAATAATCTATTTACTTTGAAGATTAGGATCCAGTCTGTTTAAAAATCTGGACAAAGCAACCTTTTTACTTGCAGGATCCCTTTTATGTTCAAAAAGCCTGATAAATTTCTCAGAATACTCAGCAGCAACATCGAAATTATCCATATGTCCTCTCCGTTTCACATCTTTTATTACATCCTTAAGAAATTCAAGATTTCTACCTTCAACCGTTCCCGCATAGCTTGTCTAAACAAACCCAGTCTATCTACAAAACTTCTATCTGCAAAATTCTCCAGTTTTTTAAATACCTTCATTCTATCCCCACGTACAATATGGATACACAAGCATATAGACATTACTCTCGGTACATGTTTAGAAAGTACTGCTTTCAACAAATACCTGAATTCTAATTAACCGCATGCCTAGTTGCTAAAACTCGAGCCAATGCAGATATATTTTATATCTTGCCAACACACTCATACTGAGAAATCCTTCAGTAACTACTGAGGCATTCACATGGAAAAGAGCGAGATAAGGGCAGAGGACATAGTAAAAAGGAGATCTATATTCTACAAGGCATTCGGAATATACGGCGAACCTGCGGGCTTCTACGATTATGGGCCGATAGGCCTTGCCATAAAGAGGAACATAGAAAGGGCATGGAGGAAGGCAGTGCCGGAGCACCCCGGATTCATAGAGATAGAAGTAACTACACTCGCCCCCGAACCTGTATTCAAGGCAAGCGGCCATCTCTCAACATTTACCGATCCGATAATAGTCTGCAGCTCCTGCCATGCAGGCAACAGGGCTGACAAGATTCTCGAAAGCTTCTATTCGAAGAAAGATGACAAGGCAGCTATAACTGCACTTAGGAAGATGGACACAAAGAGCATGGCAGCCGAGATAAAGAAGAGCAAGCTCAAGTGCGAGAAATGCGGCACCGAACTTACAGGCGCTGTAGAGTACTTCAATCTGATGTTCAAGACCTATGCCGGCCAGGGGACTGCAGAACCTATGTATCTAAGGCCTGAAACCGCACAGGGCATATTCATGGACTTCAAGGAGCTGTACAGGCTGAATTCACTGAAGCTTCCATGTGGCGTATGCCAGTCGGGAAAGGCATACAGGAACGAGATATCGCCAAGGCAGCAGCTTGTGCGGATGCGCGAATTCACGCAGATGGAAGCTGAGCTCTTCTACGATCCGAAGACAGATTTCAACAATACTCCCCTTGGGGAGTACTCCAAGAGCCATAAGCTATTCGAGACAAAGATACGCTTTGCGGAGAGTGGAAAGGATCCCAAGCAGATCAGCATAAATGAATTGATAGACTCGAAGAAGGTGCCTAACGGGTACTTTGCATTCCTAATATACAAGGACTATGAATTCATGAAGAGCATAGGCTTTGAGACAGAGGAGTACTGGTTCAGGGAGATAGAGAAGGAGGAGCTGCCGCATTATTCAAGGTGCAACCTTGACATTGAAATTGAAACCTCGTACGGAACGATAGAGGTTACGGGCATAGCAGACAGGGGAACATTCGACCTGCAGTCGCATTCAAAGCTATCTGGACAGGATCTTGCAATAATGAACAACGAGGAGAAGGTGCTTCCGAGCGTTGCCGAGCTTAGCATAGGCCTTGACCGCATACTTCTTGCGATTCTAGACAAGAAGACGGTGGACGATAAGGAAAGAGGATGGAAGTGGCTTAAACTGGAAAAGAGCATGGCACCTTACGATTATTCGATATTCCCTCTTCAGAAGGAAGAGAAGCTGGTGGCCATGGCAATGAAGATAAGCGAACATCTGAAGGAGAAGGGCCTGAAATGCAACTATTCCGATTCGGCCAGCATAGGCAAGCGCTATGCAAAGAGCGACGAGATAGGGGTTGCAAATGCAATCACTATCGATTTCCAGAGCCTTGAGGACAACACAGTTACGATAAGGGACAGAAATACTGCAGGGCAGAGGCGCGTAAAATGGGAAGAGATAGCCTGATCATAAAAGGGCCGTTTGACATAAGGAACAGCATAGAGAGCGGGCAACCTCTCGCCTTCCACGCCGAATATGCACACAGCGGCAAATCCTTTGCATTATCATACGCAACTTCCAGAGGAGTGATGAAAGCCACTCTGAAAGGCAAGCGGCTGGAGTATTCATGGCAGGGCGATTATAATCCAGGGAGTGCAAAGGAAGAGATAGAGAGGCGGTTCCGCATAAAGGACAACATGCCATCGATATACAGGAAGATATGCACAGACGAATTCATGAGGAGTGCAATATCTGCATACAACGGCATGCGTGTAACGCAGAACGATCCGTGGGAAACAACATTATGCTTCATACTCTCGCAATTCAACAACATGAAGAGGATACGCGGCTCCGTGCGCATGCTGATAAATACGTATGGCACCGGCATTGAGGGAAGCGGAAAGAAGCTCTTCCCTTCTGCAGAACAGATTAAGGGTGCAAGCATAGAGGAGCTGATGAGACATGGTGCGGGCTTCCGTGCGAAGTACATAAAGCACGCTGCAGATTTCTGCACTGAGAATCTTGACCTGCAGTCGCTCTACAGGAAGGATTATGAAGATGCAAAGGAAGCTATAATGGAGATAGATGGAGTGGGGGACAAGGTTGCAGACTGCATAATGCTCTTCGCATACAACAAGATGGAGGCCTTCCCCATAGACACGTGGGTCAAGAGGGTTCTAGAGACGGTATATTTCAATGGCAAGAAGAAGAAAATAAGGGAGCTGCACCAGTTTGCGTCTGAAAGATGGCCTGGAATGGAAGGATACGCCCAGCAGTACCTATTCTGGCATGCACGATCAATGAAGCTAAGGTGAAGGTATGATAAACGACATAAAGCAGGTTGAAAAGAAGATACAGGATCTGGAGGAGCAGAGGGAGCAGGTCCTATCTCTCTCAAGGGAGCTTATACGCAATGCAGGAAAGGCCATAGTCGCAATGCATGCGAAGGACAACGCCAAGGCAAAGAAGCTCCTGTCAGACATGGAAGCCATAAGAAACAGACTGACGGATGTGGAGAGCGGATTCGAGTATAATTCATTGCAGGCTCATCAGGAGTATGTGGAAGCAAGGATACTGGATGGCATAATCGCCAAGAAGAAGATACTTGGCATGAAGGAGCTCGGCGTTGACGAGAAGGCATACACGCTCGGGCTGATGGATGTCGTTGGGGAGCTAAAAAGAGAGGCAATAGACTCTCTGCTGAACAACAACCCCAAAGCTGCTGAGACATATTACGCTTTTATGGTAGACATATACGATTCGACTTTGCACCTGAGATTTGCAAACGCCGTACTGCCTGATTTCAGAAGAAAGCAGGATTCAGCAAGGATACAGGTTGAGAATACCGCAAGCGAGATACTCAGGACAAAGCAGAAATGAGCTATATGACCGAACCGAGGTAAGCTCCCAACGCGGCGAGTACGGGTATTGAAAGATTATCATTCACCAGATTGCCTGCATCACCGATCATGCCTATTACGGAAGAGAGTATGGCTATCAAAGCAGCTCCTGTGAGTGCATATGTGAGAATCATACTGACTAAAATCCCCATGCATATCCCTATAAACGACCTTCTCCTCCGAAGCAATGCCTTTGTCATGCCGCTGACAGAGTCTCCAAACGTAAGGCAGACTGTAGAAGCTATTACTATCTGGGGCCCGAAGAATGCAATTGCAAATAAGCTGCCGATTATCCAATACGGGACGCGCATCCTCTTCCATCTCTCTTTGAAGGTGCCATTCACGGTGCTTCTTGAGAAGCTCCTTAACAGGATTGCCGTGGGGGTATTGTATCCATAGCGTATTCTTAAAAACTCGGAAGAGAGCATGAATACAAGATATATTACGTAAATAGCCAGTTCTGTGAGCCTGGAAAGGCCCAGAAATACGAAAAGAATCGGCCAGAATGTCAGAAGTACATGTGCAAGCTTACGCCTTGCCTCAAAACCCAGATGCTCATTGGTCATTCGAAACACACCAGGCAACACGGCGGCTTTTCGACCTAAGTTCTTCTTTCACATCGGTGTTGTTATCTACTGTAAAGTCAGATTTATCTATTACGTCATTCACTCCAACGATAAGTTTTACGGAGTCCTTCCTTTCTGCCTCTCTGGTTCCGTTAACTATGCCTCCTCCTATCCTATTAGTCACTCTTGCTATTCTCTTTGACCTGTCTGCAAATACATTTACTATGACGCAGTTTCTGCCGCCAAAGCCTGTAATCATCCACTCTGCAAGCTTGTACTCGTATAAACCATCTACTATTACGCTGCCTGACTTGTAAAGAGTGTCTGCTGCCCTAAGGATAACGGGTCTTGCAGCCTCAAAGCACTCTATTGCTCCTTCATGCCTGATGAAATCAGAAATGCCATCAAATCCATTGTCCTTTGCAAAAGAGCGCATCTCCTGCCCTATGCTGAGCACCCGGCCTTTAAACGCATCCCTAAGCATGGAAGAGAGTTCGGTCTTGCCGCTCCCTGAATAGCCTGTTACCATTATTACCTTGTTTTTTGCAGAAACTGCCATAAGCTCACTCAACATGAAACCTTATGAAATCTCCAAGGCCTTCTATAACATCTGCATCGACGGCTTCCTCCAAGCGCATCCATGCATAATCATCATGGTCTTTGCTCATATTTATGCTTTTTCCGGAATAATCCCCTTTATAAACGAGCATCACTGCGTGGAAGTCACTGCCCTTCGCACTCATCTGCACGGTATAAACTCCCACGAAAGCCGGATCTATAATCTTTCCTCCTGTCTCCTCGTCAATCTCCCTGTTCAAAGTATCCATTACCTCCTCTCCCCACTCCATCTTTCCACCTGGGAGCTGCCATTTTCCTCCCGCCCATGAACTGCTCTTAACTCTCTTCAGGAAGAGGAATTTCCCATGTCCGTCATGGAGAAGGGCGCCTACCCATACTATTATCCGTTTATCCATATGAAAAACACCTTAATACCGCATGGGCCATACACTTACTTGCGTGTGCCATTAAATGCTGCATAGCAAGTGCATATTCCACAATGCAGAAAGATTAACTGGATGACAGCAAGATGCTTAATCTCAGTTAAATAACTATCGTTCCGGTTACCTGCCTGACAAACTCTGCCATTTGAAAACGGCATCCTGTAAAGCAGCAGATGCCTGCTAACCGAAAAGCTTATATATCTAACAAGTATACATTCTTTTACTAAAGTAAAAGAGTGAGTATATGAGTATAATAAGAGAAATCAGGATAAAAGGCACGGTGCGGAGTGTCTGCACGAAGATTCCCTTGATAGGACTGATGGCATTCCTTGCCACTGTGAAGTATACCTACGCGGCCGCGTTCACATTCGACATAATAGGAACACTCTCCTATGTGCAGACGCTGCTGATGCATGTAGGGCCTCTGCTCAGTGCGCTTCTGTTCATAATAGCGGGAATCTTCTACGCGCTAGGGCAGCTCTTCCCTTCATACCAGCGTGCCAGTTTCCATACGACCGCAATAGACATAATAATCGGCGCGATAATCGTCGCCGTACTATCCTTTGCATCCAATGGTTTTGCTCTTGCTTCAACGCATCTACTGAGCAACCTGACAATAGCTAATGCGACGTGAAGCCTATGGACATGCTGCCGTTTGGTGCTTATGGCTTCAGCATAGCCGTTTACGTGATAGGGATAATGCTATCGGTAGCTGGGATATCGCTGGGGATAGGGTATGCTGCAAACAAGAGATCCCTAAAGGAATTCGGCAAAGAGGAGATATATCAATCGGTTATAAACGGCGTTCTGGTAGGGAGCATGCTCCTTCTCTTCTCTCAGAACGGGATTGTCAACAGCATGATAAACCAGATAACACTCTACAATTCAACGAGCATAACCTGCCAGTCGTACATGTCCGGCAACGCGGCTCTCTGCCTTGCATATGATTATCTTGCAGGCAGCGGTTACACATACGCAGGCACATTCCACCAATCCATCCTCTCATCCGTCACAACTCTGATGGTCGACCTGCTGGGCTTAAATACTATCCTTGGAGTTATAGGCTCTATAAGCATCAATCTGGTTGTCGTCAGCATATCCCTGGGTTCGGTAGTCAACCCTCTGATATCCCAGATAATGTACTTCGTAAGAATACTGACCACTATACTTACTGGAGTGCTTGTGCAGTCCTCTATACTGATATTCATATCGCTCACTGCAACTACCTTAATACTGCCAGCGGGCCTGATACTGAGGTCCTTCTACCCCACAAGGAAGCTCGGCGGATTCCTAATAGCTCTCGCTATAGGGCTCTACGTAGTACTTCCATTGTCATACGTGATGAATGCGATGATCGCTAACTCATATTCGCAGACACTGAGCAACAGTAGCCTAGTCAGTCTTACCTCAAGCGCGTCAGGCTTCAAGAATACCCTTACCGGCATACCTGAAATAAAGAACCAGTCAGATTACGGACGGGCACTTTCATTCCTCGGGACCATAACTAATGGCATATCTGGCATATCCGATTACTTCTCAGGAATAGTAAACTGGCTGGTATCAAGCATAGCTTACTTCATCGTATACACGTTCATACTTCCAGGATTCAGCCTTATTCTGACGATAATCTCAGTAAGGGAGCTGTCAGCTATGCTCGGTTCAGAGGCGTTCTTTGATCTTTTCAGGGTTATGTGAATGGAGGAGATAAACAGGTTAAACAGGCTATACTCATATGCATTCTACTCCGCGGCAGTCCTGGTGCTGATAGCTTCCGCAATCGCAAACAGCAGCTATGCCTTGATCAGTGCGATACTGCTCCTGTTATCAGCAGTCTATCTTAACTCTGGGCACATGATAAACAACATGCTGATCAAAAGGTCAAGAGTAATAATCATAAGGAATGGATATAAGCTTGGCAGGAACCTCTCCTCCGCAGTCATACGCAATGGCGATTCATATACTGGAATATCGATTGCAGAATTCATTGTAAACAAGCACGTAGACAAAAGTTCATTCGAGCCTATTATAAACAACATAAAGGATCCCTTTGAGTTCTCAATATCAATGAGGGAGGTGGACAGGGTTCGCCTAATCGAATCACTAGAAACGAAGAAGCGCGTAAAGGAGATCGCCCTTTCAAGAATAGAGCCGAAGATGTACAACAAGATAAACCAGGTAAAGAAGGAGATAGAGGTGATAGAGAAGGAAATGGCAAACATAACCGGTGGCGGAAGATCCCTTGAGATATCGATAAAGGTAAAGGCGATTAAAAACTCCATGGAAAGGATGGAAGCAGAGAGCGAACCTCCAAGGAGCATAGTGAGGATTGCAAATGCCTTCTGCACCAACCTGGGCCTCGATTACAGGATACTCTCAGGAGAGGAGCTGCTTGCAAACATAATGTGATCGCATGAAGGGCAAAACCGTATACTCATCAAGTACCGTCTCCAAGCTGCTGGATATTCCTTACACAGAGGAACCCAATGCATTAGAGATAATGGAAACTGTCCATAATGGCATATTCATAGGCAATTCTGGCAAGATGAACCTGCCTGTATTCCTTGACTTTGCCTCTTTATTCAACCCTCACGTATTCATAGTCGGGATGACAGGCAGCGGCAAGACCTTCCTTATGAAAAGCCTCCTGATGCGCCTCAGCTTCATAATGGGCGCAAATGTCATAATAGTGGATTTCACAGGCGAATACCGGGAAGCTGCAAGCCTTATAGGTGCAGACTTCCACAACGGTGCGGAT
Organism: Microcaldota archaeon; assembly: GCA_027365175.1. Lineage (GTDB taxonomy): Archaea > Micrarchaeota > Micrarchaeia > Micrarchaeales > CABMGC01 > JAKAUU01. The sequence goes on from DAHXNY010000002.1 coordinate 15,314, forward strand.
AAATCCGGAAGTGCCGGACTCTCAAGAAGTTCGTACTTCATGCTAAAGAACCTGAAGGAAAATGAGAAGGTGGCGTGCGCTTCAGAGATACTCAAATCTGTGGCAACAAAGATGCGCGGCAACATCGGCAGGAAAGACAATACGTTTATCCTTCTTGATGAGAGCTGGAAGCTCATGGACAACAATGAAGACCTTGAGATTATAGTAAGGGAGGGCAGGAAATACGGCGTCGGACTGCTCCTGGCGTCACAGCTCCTTGAGGACATGAGCGATGGAATAGTCTCAAACTCAGCATCAATCTTCATATTCAGGATACAGGTAAAGAAGAGCGCAGAAAAGATAATCTCAAATTATAATCTTGGGCAGGAGTATGTCGAAAATATACAGGGCCTGGATCAGGGAAAATGCCTGCTAATAAAGCTGGATAAAAACAATAAGCGCTCAATCACGATAATAAGGAAGGTATCCGGGATATCAATAAACCCTAAAACAAGGCTGCTGCTCTGACGGATCCGGGAAACTATGCAATTCACTTGCTTGCCATGTGCAATGATATATACGCACTTATGCTCTGGACCGTTACCATCCCCATAAGCTTCCCATTCTTAGTAACTGCGGCAATCCCCGGGCCGCTATTCACTTTGTTAAGCGCGTCTATTACGCCTGTCATATAATCTATGTTTGGCAAAGGCACCAGAAGATCCTTTATCCCAACCGGATGTGCCTTCTGGACCTTCCTTATTCTTGAAAGATCCACATAGTAGTAAGATTCTCTCGTCCTTGTGAATATCCTGTGCTTCTTTGATCTCTTCACTTTGCTATAAAGCCCCTTCATGCTTATATCCGAATCCACTAGGAAGTAATCCTTGCTAACCATATCCGAAAGCTTCAGCCCGTCCGTCCTCTTTCTCATTACCGCAGTCTCCTCCTCCTGCTTCGCTCCTCCATACAGGAAGAAGACTATTATCAGCGTGTATACGAATTCAAAGGCAGCATAGTCAACAATGCCCTGATTGAAGTTCTGGCTGTAAACCTGGAAACCCATGAATGCTATGGCGCCTATGAGTATAAGACCAAGCATATACATGCTCACCTTTACTGTGAGCATGGTTGCATCATAGGCATCCATCCTCTCCTGAAGGTAGCTCTCAAGCACCCTTCCACCATCCATAGGGAAAGCCGGGATAAGGTTAGACACCCCAAGGAAGATGTTTATTATGAACATGAATTGCAATATCTCCGTTATTATTCCAGGAGGAGAGAAGACTACAAGTATGCCGAATATCCCGCCAAGCAAAAGGCTTGATATCGGCCCTACTACCGATATGTTGAACTCTACCCTCGGATCTATATTCAGTTCGTCTATTATGGAGGCTCCTCCTATCGGGAGCAGGATTATCTCCCTGACCTTTATCCTGTTCCTAAGCGCTGTTACAGAGTGTGAAAACTCATGGATAAGCACGCATGCAAACAAAAGCACAAAGAGCATGAAGAGGAACTCGCTTCCAAGAAGAAGGATCGCAAGCAGCATAAGTATGAAGGTCCAATGCAGTGTTACGTCTATCCCGAATATCCTGAATATGCGTATCCCAGAGAGTGCCATCCAAATTCCTTATACTAACTAAATAATACTTATTAAGTGGAAAGTTTATAATCAGTATAATATGGACATCTCTTTTATAAACGGCGAACCAGCTCTGTTCATCAGGAAGGAAAAGCAGCTTGCGGTATCCGACCTGCACATAGGGTTAGAGACAAGGCTGAGCGAATCCGGAATACACCTCTCCAATGCGGTTGACCTCCTTGCAGACGACCTATTAAATGCATACAGGAAGAGCGGGGCAAAAGGGATAATCTTCATGGGGGATTTTAAGGAGCGCATAATGTACATGACAAAAACCGAACGGGACTCGATGCTGAGGTTCTTTGCAAAATTGTCAGGCATAGAATGCAGGTTCATAAGGGGAAACCATGACGCGCATCTTGAAGAGATTCTTAGGAACGTGGGCATTAGGAAAGCACTTGAGAATGAGATATTGCTTGACAAGGTGGCATTAATGCATGGCAATGCTCTGCCTTCAAGAGAGTCCATGGAGAAAAACTACCTTGCAGTTGGCCATGGGCACTTCGCTGCGAGCATAAACGGAGCTGAACGCAAGGTCTGGTTCATTGCAAAGCCTGGACCACGTGCAAAGGAGGAATATCCAGGATATAATAAAAAGATAAAACTTGTCATACTCCCGGCGTTCAACAGGGCGATAACAGGCACGGACATAAGCCGAGGCTCAGAGGAGCACATGCCTCTGTTAAGGAATAAGGTATTCGATTTCAACTCCGCAAAGATAATGGATCTGGAAGGCATAGAATTGAAAGCGCATTAATTACGCAGAAGCTGACAGGTTTACAATCCCTTCTTAAATTCTTCATGCTGCCTGCGGGCTTCCTTAATTACCATATCCAAGTTCTCCCTCATCTTTAAACCATCCTGCCTGATATTCACTCCCAAGATAGTCAATCCTATTCCTGCAGAAACAAGAACCAGTCCTGCAAAATCAGCAGGATCCTTAATCAATGAGCTCAATCCCGTTCCTTCTACCACAACTCCGGCAAACACCGAGCCCAGACAGGTTAAAGAGCTGAATACGATGCGCCTGCTCGCCTGCTTATATACTGCCATGGCAGTATCATTATCCTCTCTCCTCATCACGCTTCCCAATTCCCTTAACTTAACGTGGCCGCATATGTTTTTTGAATCGAACTCAAGTATGCCGTCAGTCAGTCTCCTGACCTTTTTCCGGTGTGTCTCCACAGTATCATACATATGCAGCCTTTTCTGATTATTAAACTCTTCCTGCAGGCCCTGCGGTGAACCGGTATTTAAGGCTTTACAAACAATAAGACCATGATGGTTTCATGGCCGAAGAAAAGAAGATAAACAACGAACTGGATCATGCTAACGAAGCATTCTATGCAAATGGTTTTACGCTGTGGGTAGATGGAAATGAGGCTACCATGGACTTCAGGCAGACCTCTCCACGCAACGATGTGCTTCCAAACGGCGAAGCGTTTCTCTCAGTTACCCATAAGCACCGCGCAGTGGTGACCTCTCCGCTTGTTGCAAAAATGATGCTGGAGGTGCTGAAAGGCGAGATAGCCAAATTTGAAAAGAAGAACGGAGAGATAAAACTTCCTGCAAACTGGAAGCTGAAGCCGCCTCCGAAAGTTAAAGTCTCAAACGATGAAGGGACAGAAGGCAGTGCAACGTACATACGCTAGAAAACAGTTTCAGACAACGCAGCAGATTCAGGCCAATCTTCTCTGCCGCGTTACCTGCCTGAGGACATTGCTGTTCTCCATCCATGTAGGTATCGGTATGGCCATCCTCTTTCCTATAAATTCTATGGCGCTTCCAACGCTGTCGAAGTGCAGCGGCTCCTTTCTCAATGCCTCTCTGACATGCTCTCTAACGTTCCATACTCCAACAGGCATGATGTATCCGGAGTGCGCCTCTCTAAGGATGGCGACCTTGGCCTGCCTGTCCATCTTGAGCAGCAACTCTGAAGAAGCGAGCCTTGCAGCATAATAGCAGCCCCCTATCTCTGCATATTTGCTCCTTCCTTTGTAAGGCTCATAGGATGAGAATATCTGTATATTGCTGCTCTCCCTGTTCCATGTGGTATTAGGGTACCATGCCTCAACAAGCTCATACTCCCACGAGCCGGGGAACATCATTATCAGCCACCTGTTGTCAAGTGCATCATTCTGGTACACGAGCACCTCCTCAAACTCTTCGCTATCCTTCACTGTCTTCAGGTTATTCTTTCCAAGCGTATCATCCACTGCAGTTATGCTCCATCTTGTCGGGACAAGCCTGCGGTTCTTGCCGACTCCCACCGTGCCTGCTGAGACCATCTTCTGTATCCTTGAAACCTCTATTCCTTTTGAATAAAGCTCAACCATCGCAGTGCTTGCAGTCATATCCGTGTCCGAATAAGCCTTCTCAAGTGTCTGGTTGACCTTGCCTCCTTCAAGCTCCATTCTCTTAATCACTGCGCTCGGCCCGAAGGGCTGTGTATTCTCATCGAATCTTATGCGCATGTCGGGCCTTTTGGAAAACTCCTGTCTCACAAGCTCATACCTGTCAGAAATGGCAAGCTCCTTTATCATTTCCTCTACCCTTCCATTATCTGCATTGTTGACATTGGTGCGGTGCATTCCCCTTACCAGCATCGATCTGAACTCCACTATCTCTGCAATGCTCTTGCCGACCCACTTCTCCGGAATCCCCATAATGGACGTATCCCCAATAGTCGGAGGGACAAGCGGCCCTATGTAGACATTCGGATATCCTGCCCTGCCTATGAATATATCGGGCGGAGATGATCCGTAAACCTCATTGCCTTCTATCATGTTTAGTACTCTTGACCTGTAATAATCCTTGAGGAAAGCGGAGCTCTTCATGTTCCTGTACACGACGCCGCTTCGTACTATTTCCATGGAAAAACCGAGAGCTTATTATACTCCTTGCGGATATATCGCTATGAAGGAATATAAAGCGGTAAAGGCAGATGGTGTAGTAGTGGTAATACTGCACAAAAAGCATGTTCTCCTGTTGAAAAGGAGGAACCTCCCATTCATATTTAATCCTGGCATATGGTCCTTTGTAACAGGGAGCAAAAAAGGCCATGAAAGCTATGCGAAAACTGCATACAGGGAAGTTGAAGAGGAGACAGGGATAACAAAGGAAGAGCTGAGACAGGTAAGGAAGCCTATACGGGTATGGATGTTTGATGCAAAGAGGCGCAAGAAATGGCAGAACCACATGTTCTTCTTCAGTTCAAGAACAAGCAATGTCAGAATTAACATTGAGAATTCCTCATGGAGATGGGCAGTCCTCAGTGACATAGTGAAAGGCAATAATTATACAAACATATTTGTAGATAAAGACAAGATAATAACAGAGATAGCGAGATGTGCAAAATGAATTCCATATCTAACAGGTACAAAAGATTCTTTTCAAACGAAAAGCGCATAGACGCAATCATAATAATGAACACAGGATCACAGGATCCTAACTTCTACTACTTTACCGGATTCAGGAGCAGCCTTTTCGAGAACAATATACTGTTAGTGAAGAAAAACAAGGCGTATCTGTTCACATATGCATTAGAATACCAGGATGCAGTCAGGCAGAAGTTTCCTGGGATAGAGGTGGTAAAGTTCGGCAACGACGGCGAAGCAAGAAGCCTCTTATCAAAAGAAATAAAGGGCAAGGCCGTAGGAATAAACGGCGAATTCCTGCCATTAAATTACTGCAAGCGCATCTCAAAAACATACAAGCCAAAGAGGATAATTGATATATCGGAGTCGTTGACAGATGCCAGAATGATAAAAGACAAGGGAGAGATAGAAAACATAAGGAAGGCTGCAAAGGTGACAAAGGCCGCACACAGGCTTATCCAGAAAAACTTCAAAGCAGGCATAACTGAGGCAGAACTTGCAAGAAAATTCGATGAAATATCCAGAAACCTTGGGTCAGAAGGGCCGTCTTTCGATACGATAGTATGCTTCGGGAAAAACGCTGCGCTTCCGCACCATTCCCCGGATAATACCAAGCTTAAGAAAGGGGACATAATATTGATAGACGCGGGAGCAAAGATAAACAGATACTGCTCAGACGTAACAAGATCATTCATATTCGGCAAGAAGAATACTGAAGACTACAGGAAAAAGAAGGAGATGTATGATACGGTCAAGGAAGCCCATGACCTTGCGCTAAAGGCGATAAAAGAGGGAAAATCCTTAAGCAGTATACATATGATTGCAGCGAACCATATAAACAAAAAGCACAAAGGAATATACAATGGGAAGTTCATACACTCATTAGGGCATTCCTTAGGAATAGAGGTGCACGATGGCCCAGGATTCTCCCCTGCATACGGCAATATAAAAGCAAAGGCAGGAATGGTAATCACCGATGAACCGGGAATATACATAAAAGGCTTCGGTGGAATCAGGATAGAGGATGACGTATTAATCACAAAGAAAGGAGCTGAAATTCTTTAACGGGGAGTTCTGCTAGCTTGGTAGGCTTCCACCTTCGGGAGGTGGCGACACGTGTTCAAATCACGTACTCCCCATTCTTTTTCTGGGGTTATATTATACCCCTCATTTCCACCGATTTCGCCTGAATATCCATTCCCGCTATCCGTGCAGATTATCCTGATGACATCACCAATTCTTAGACGCTTCACCGCTTAATCTGGTAATGGCATAAATTGATGTAAAATAAGTCATTTTTTATTATAAGAATCAAAATAATGTTTGCCACGCAGGACGAACTGCTTCTCTATTCTCTGCGGCTCAAAATACCTTCTGGTAAATTCTACTGCTTTTTCCTGGCTGTAAGCTTTGCAGCTGTATATATCTATGCTTATGTAGTTCTTCTTGGTTAGCGTATGGATCACTATCGAAGAGTCAGCCAGCGGCACCCATCCACTCAATCCTGCCTTATCAGGGAATGACCTCCTATCTGTTCTAAATATAAATGGCGGTGCCTGCTTCTTCATGCCTATAAAATCAACCAGCTTATCCAGGTAGCTATAGCAGTGTTCTAGTTCTCCGCAGACCTCTGGCTTACAGTCATAACAATCAAGCAATAATTCATATCCAAATACTTTTTGTTCTCTTGCCATTTTATCCATCGCCAATACTGATGGCTTTTTTGAGTTATCTTCTACTTCTATATTAGGAACTTTGCAAATTAAATACCTTAACATCATGCTGAATCTTGGGCTTTCCCTATCCCTTTTCTGTCCTCGTAAATAGGTAATGCGGAGACTCCTAGGGCAGATACGCTGCGCTCACAGGTCGCCTTGCCAGAAGATCATAAACATAAAAAAGAGGAATTAAGGAATAAAATACCTGAGGTTAGCGCTGCGGCGTGTGTGATTGTATGCAGCTGCCAGCTTTCCCAGGACCTGCTGAAATCTAAAGCTATATTAAGGTTTGGGGGGGGAGATATAGAATTATGCTTGAAATGCATAGGCGACAATAACGGTACAAAGAAGAGGGATTACGGAAATACTACAAATGGCTAACGGTCGCACGCCAATGTCCTTTAAAGATTTCACAACCATAGTGATAAAGCGCAGGCGTCTAAGTTCAGCTACAGTCTCCAAAAGACTTGAGGAACTTGTCGCTGCAGATGCTATTAGGGAAGTTATAACCAGATCCAAGTCAGGTCGAAGGATAATAGCATACAAGACAACGGAAAAAGGCAGGAAATTGATGGAACTCGCAAGGGAATTTAACAAAGCACTTACTGCATCAAAAACCCAGTTTCTGGTCTAGAGGAAAAACCAGGCTCTGCATATGCATTTTCCTATTCGTTGTGATTTCACTGCCACGTATGCAACAGCGTTGATTCAGCTCTATGTAACCTATCCTCCCCATGCTCTTCAGAGTATCGGATAAGCTCTTTATATTATTTCACTGCAGTATTCTCCTATGCAAGGTAATCTGGGAGTCAGGCTTATAAACGGAGTGCAGATAGAGGTAGACGAGCAATTCAAGCATGTGCTTAATCTAATGGAAAGCACCAATAACAATCTGCTGATAACCGGCAGGGCAGGCACCGGCAAATCGACGCTTCTGGAGTATTTCAGGTCAGTCACAAAAAAGAACGTCACGATTCTGGCGCCCACTGGCGTTGCAGCGCTGAATGTCAAAGGGCAAACAATACACTCGTTCTTCAGGTTCAAACCAGACATAACTGTCGATACCGTGCGTAAGATTCCTTTGCCTCAAGGACAGATATACCTTAACATAGATACGATCGTAATCGACGAAATATCCATGGTGAGGGCCGACCTGATCGATTGCATAGATGCTTTCATGAGGAAAAACGGCAAAAATCCCACACTTCCGTTCGGCGGAGCGCAGATGATACTTGTAGGTGACCTTTACCAGCTTCCTCCGATAGTGACGAAGGATGAGGAGGGGATGTTCAATGGCCCTTACAAAAGCCAGTACTTCTTCGATTCAAATTCCTTCAGAGTCATGGACGCACAGCTCATAGAATTAAAAAAACACCGGAGGCAGACCGACGAATATTTCATCGGATTACTGAATGCGATACGCGACAATAACATAACGGAAGAGCAGTTGGCAGTATTGAATCTCAGGTTAAAAACTGATTTTATCCCAGACCAGTCAAAGACTTATATCACTCTTACAGCTACAAACAAGGTCGCAGACATGATAAACGATCAAGCCCTAACCAGATTAAAGGCCGAAGAGCATATCTATCTGGCGGCTTTAGAGGGAGACTTCGACAAAAAGACCATGCCTGCCGATGAGACCTTAAGAGTAAAAATAGGCATGCAGGTAATGATGCTGAATAACGACAAACTGGAGAGGTGGGTAAACGGAAGCATAGGCATAGTCACTGAGATAAACCGGGAAATAACCGAGGATGACGTTATAACCGTCAAATTGAACGACGGCTTGGAGGCGGAGGTAAACAGGAACACCTGGGACATGTTCAAGTTTTCCTACGACCAGAAGACGCATAAGCTGCTGCCAAAACGCGTCGGCAGCTTCACCCAATATCCGATAATGCCTGCCTGGGCCGTCACAATACACAAAAGCCAGGGAAAGACATTCAAGGATGTGATAATTGACATAAGCGGCGGCACGTTCGCAAATGGGCAGCTCTACGTTGCCCTTTCAAGATGCACTACTCTAAAAGGCATAATACTGAAACGGGAGATTGAGCGAAGACACATACTCACCGATCATAGGATCGTAGAATTTTTCAACAAAATGAATTTTGACAGACCGGACTGTTAATACGAAGTAATGGCAGCCAAAGGCAACTACCTCCTTCCAGCCATCTTCAATATTTTCGAACTGTCTTCTATATACGCAAAGCGCATTGGTAAGGGCGAATACAATGGAGATTCATGGTTAGTGCTTATTTCCAACCTTCTGCTTTCTCCAGTAAAATCAGAACTGCACACTATTACATGCCCATGCCCATTATTATAAACGCGGCCTCTCTTTTTCGGAGGAAGCCCATCATAAGCATCGTCTCTTACAAGCTTGAACGATCCATTTTCAAACAATTCACAATTCCCATCCTTTAATGTGCTGTTGTAATCTACCGCCACCCAACCTTTTGATTCGTCAAGTTCTTTCCTGAAATCAGAGTCACGCATATATCTTGATATGACGCTATCCAATCCTGCCAGTTTGAAGCCTTCTCGGTTTGCCAACTGCATCCCAGATGCAAAATCCATCTGGTCTGAGATATGCACCTTTGTGCTGTTGCCGTTAGTTTTTGCTGAATTTGCCATTTTCTCCATGTTCATCAATTAATGCGTGACGCCTCTCATTTATAAAAGTTGTGATTTTGCATTATAAATCTATTTATTATTTGTCTGCATAATATCTAGGAATTAAATGAAACTCATTGTGATTTACGGGCCGCCTGCTGCAGGTAAGCTTACTGTGTCAAAGGAGCTATCCAGGATTACCGGATACAAACTGTTTCACAACCATCTTGCAATCGATTTCATAGAGTCTGTACTGGACAGGAGTGATGCAAAGTTCTGGGAATTACTGGATAAATACAGGCTGGGGCTGATAGAGGCGGCTGCGGAAGGCAACGTGCAAGGCCTGATAATGACCTCCGTATACATAAAAGGCAACGATGACAAATTCATCAAGGATATTGTAGAAGCGGTAGAGAAGCATGGCGGCGATGTCCATTTCGTGCATCTTCTATGCGACAGGAAGCATCTTGAATCAAGGCTTTCCGAACCATCGAGGAAAGAGTTCGGCAAACTCACAGACATTGGCCTATTCAATAACTTTGTAGCTTCAAACGATGTCTTTTCAAGGATAAGCTTTGTGCAATCGTATGAGATAGACAATACAGGTATTGCACCTGACGAGACTGCAAAGATGATAAAGGTGCATTACTCGCTGTAGGTGAAATCAGGCTCGGATATCGTCCTTACGATGTCAACTAATTTGTCATGAAGGAACTTATTTGAGAGTATGGCCCCCTCTATGGGCCTGTCATAGGCCTGGCTGGTGCCTGAAAGGCTTGTAACCCTGCCGCCTGCTTCAGTAACTATGACCTTTGCAGCTGCAGTGTCGTAAGGCATTCTAGCCGGATGCAAGCTTGCAGAGAGCTCTCCGGAAGCCACCAGCGCTCCCATCTGTGCTATCGAACCGAGCATAAGCACGCTCGCCCCCCTGTCTATAAATGCGCTATAAGATTCTATTATGTCACGCTGCGCGCTCTTCCACGCTGCCATGCCTATAACTGCGCCTTGGAACGAGTACTCATTGGATACTGATATCTTGTCATTGTTCAGTTTTGCTCCGAAGCCGGCCACTCCTGTAAACATCTTATCATGGAAAGGGTCATAGATTACCCCGATGGAGCTCCTGCCATTTTCAACAAGTGCTATTGAGAAGACAGACATGGGTATTCCTTTCGAGAAGACCATTGTGCCATCAACAGGGTCACACACCCATGTATATCCGCTGTTCTTTGATTTAGGGCTGTATTCTTCTGCAAGTATGTCGTGCTTAGGATACTCCTTCCGTACCGCATCTATTACCATGCTGTTTATCCTTTTGTCAACATCAGTCACTACGGTCTTATCCTCCTTCATCTCTATTGCCAGGTCTTTCCTCACGCTATGCTTCATTATCTCCCCGGCTTCCCTGGCAAGCTCTACTGCGAATCCTAACTGTTTAGACTGCGTTTTGTTCACTAAAGCACTAGGAATATCTGTAAACCTGTGATATATAAAAATAGCCTAAGGTCTATGGTAAGGATTAAACGAAGTCGTTCATCTTTGCCTGCCTTATTATCTGCATGGTCTTCCATCTCTGCCTTATGAACTTTGCAAACTTCTCGTTTGCAAGATTATCCTTTATCGCATCTATGGTCTTCGAATCTGAAGGATAGCCGCTCCCTATGTCCACTCCAAGATAATCTGTTATCCTCTCTATCTCCCTGTCGCGTATGACCTTTGCAATTATGCTGGCGCTCGAGACTACCGGGTAAGTTGCGTCTGCCTTGTGCTCCGCTATCACAGATATCCTCTTAGAGCCGCTTGCCGCCATCCCATTCACCTGTTTCTTACCTGCAACCCCCTTCACATGCATATTCCTTGCCGAGAAGAGGCTTACGCGCATCCCAAACCTCTCAGAGATTACATCCGGAGAGTCGAGGAAGACCTTGTTCGGCTCTGTCTTGAGCGAGTCTATAAGCCTTGCGAAGTTAAGGGCCTCAAGCTGGTTTATAGATATATTGCTCGTTATCGCCTGGTCTATCTCCTCGCTGCTTATGCTATAGCTCCTGACCTCATCAGCTATGGATGTTATTTCATCAAAGAGGAACTCCCTCTTCTTAGGGGTGAGCATCTTGGAGTCCCTGACCCCTATCTTGCTGAACTTTGCTTCTTTGCTCTTCTTTACACTAACCAGTCCAACAACTAAGGGGCCGAGTACCGCGCCCCTACCGGCTTCGTCTCCGCCGGCTATAATAATAAGATCACCTTTCAGAGACCCTTCCTGTCAACTACGATAAGATCGTTAACAGCAACGACATTCGAGTACGGGACATGCAGCTTGCCGCTCTTTATGTTGAGCTTGTTGACATATTCGCTATCTACGTTAGGCTCTATCACCATTACGCTGAGCTTGCCGCTTGTCTCATTTAGCTCTGCATCCTCGAACTTTCCGAGGTCAAATCCGTCGTTAGTAACGACCTGTTTACCGACTAGTTGCTCTGCAATTACATATTTTACCATGGAACACACCAGCTTTTTCTACTCATTTATCATTAGGATTAAATATTTATACCTATTCTCTTCGGCAGATACACGCATATACACTTGCCAGCAGGTTTTAGATTCAAAAACATCGTATTGCACAGGCTGCATCATTGGTATTAAGCTTAAATATCTTGTCAGGCAATATGATAGCAATCAGTTAGTTTTGCTTAAGGTGAGACAATGGTAGAGAGCACAGAAACAATTGGAGATATGGCACAGGAGAATGTAGTCTTAATAGGCAAGAAGCCTACGATGAACTATGTTCTGGCAGTGGTAACACAGTTCAACAACGGTGCGAAGAACGTGAAGATAAGAGCAAGAGGCAATGCGATCTCACGCGCAGTCGACGTTGCTGAGATATCGAGGAACAGGTTCCTTACCGATCTTGCCGTGAAGGATATAATAATAAATTCGGAAGAGCTATCCAACGAGGACGGCACCAAGTCAAAGGTAAGCTCGATAGAGATACTGATGAACAAGTGAAGAGCGCAAGCTTTTCCTGTCCATGCAGGTTTTCGTTTGTGTAGTCAATGGAGATAGAAGCCGTAGGCATAGAGAAGGACGAGGAGACCCAGATAATCATAGGCCATGCTGGTTTCATCAAGACAGCAGAGGACCTTTATGAGGCCATGGCTGGCTGTGTCCCATCTGCGAAATTCGGAATAGCATTCGCAGAGGCGAGCGGAAAGAAGCTCGTAAGAAAAGAAGGAAACGACGAGCAGCTGATATCTCTTGCAACAAAGAACATGATGAAGGTAAGGGCCGGCCACTCCTTCATGATAATGTTCAAGGGCGCATTTCCTATAAATGTCGTAAATGCCATAAAGTCAGTGAGTGAGGTTTCTAACATCTACTGCGCAACTGCAAATCCCGTACAGGTTCTGGTTGTAAGGACGGAACAGGGAGCATCAATAATAGGGATAATGGACGGAAGTGAAACTGTAGGAGTTGAGACTGAGCAGGACATACGGGAGAGGAGGGAGCTGCTCAGGAAATTCGGATATAAAAAATAAGTGTAATCATGGATTACATAGCTGATCTTCACATACACTCAAGGTATGCTGCTGCCTGCAGCGACAAGCTCACTGTAGAGAATATAGAAACTGCAGCAGAGGAGAAGGGAATAAACATAATAGGCACAGGTGACTTCACGCATCCGAAATGGATGGATGAGCTCAAATCCTCCCTGAAGGAAGGCCCTGCAGGAGTGTACCATGCCAACAAGGGAAAAGTGAGCTTCGTCCTAAGCTCAGAGGTCTGTACAATCTCTAATCCTGATGGCAAAGGCGCAAAGAAGGTGCATACATGCATCATTGCACCAAGCATTGCAGATGCTGAAAACATAAACCGCTCTCTGTCAAAGCATGGCAATTTAGGAATCGATGGGAGACCTATACTGATGATGCCTGCAGAGGAGCTTGCGAATGAGATAAAGGACGCGTGTCAGGAAGCGATACTCTTTCCAGCTCACATATGGACGCCGTGGTTCGGCGCGCTCGGAGCAATGTCAGGTTTCAACTCAATGGAAGACGCATATGGCAGCGCAGCAAAGCATATATCTGGATATGAGACAGGCCTGTCAAGCGATCCGCCGATGAACTGGAGAGTGTCAAAGCTAGACAAATATGCAATGCTGTCTAACAGCGATGCCCATTCGCTTCCGAAACTGGCGCGAGAAGCCACTGTATTTGATCTGAAGGAGCCGTCATACAAGGAACTTGCCAATGCAATAACCAACAACAAAAATATACGGATGACCGTGGAGTTCTATCCTGAAGAGGGCAAATACCATTTTGACGGGCATAGGAATTGCAAGGTATCTCTTAGCCCTGAGCAGTCAAAGAGATACAACGGGATATGCCCTGTATGCAGGAGGAAGCTTACCATAGGTGTCATGCACAGGGTCGATGAGCTTGCGGACAGGGAGGAAGGGTACGCCCCTAAGAATGCTCCATCGTATGTGCACGCGGTGCCTCTTATAGAGATAATATCGCAGGTTGCAGGAAAGGGCCAGGGGACAGCGCAGGTAGCAGCAACATACGGCAAGATGATAAATAAATTCGGAAACGAGATGAATGCACTGATAAACGCAAAGCCAGAGGACCTTGCAGCTGCGGACAGGGAGGTTGGGAAGGCGATAGAGCGTGTAAGGGAAGAGAGGATAAAAGTAACCCCCGGATATGACGGGGTGTTCGGCATTGTGGAACTATTCAAGGATTCGGTGCAGCAGAAGGCAAACGGCCAGAGAACGATAAACGAATTCTGATAAAAGGTATAAAAACATATTATGACAAATTTTAATTACGGGAATACTATGCAAAAGACAACTCTATTATCATTGGTAGTGTTAGGATTCATGCTTGCAGGGCTTGCAAACGCTTACAGCACCCAGATCTATGATCCTGCAGTGGTAAGTGCAACATCGGGACAGCTTACAAACATACGCTTAAATGTGACAAGCGGCACAGGGGCCGTTACAGTATCGGGGCCATCAAGTGTCGCACAGGACACTCTGCAATCTGCGGAGACAGGAGCTGCATATGCCGCAAACTATCTAGGAGTCAATGAAAGCGCATACAACTTCTCATATTACATAAATGACAATAACAGTCCTGTATCAGGACCAAGCGCAGGGCTATCATTCACCATCCTTGCCATATCCGGGCTTGAGCACAAGCCTATAATCCAGAATCTTGCTGCTACAGGGACAATATCCCCTAACGGGACCGCAGGGCTGATAGGAGGCATATTCGACAAGGCTGCGGCTGCAAAGGCAGCAGGCAAATCCTTCCTGATAGTCCCCTACGCACCCAATTCATCTATAGAGAGCATGTTCTACTATGCAGCCCAGCAGAACCTTGGCATAGGTATTGTAGAGGTAAAGGATGCATCAGAGGCATTGCCATACGCTTTCGGAAACAAGGCTCCCCAGCAGATGCACTTCAATTACAGCCAGAACTACTCTATAACAACGCTTCCAAGCGCAAACCAGACGTGCAACGCATGCAACATATCCTACTTCTACTCCCTTGAGAACATGACGACTAACATGACCACAGCTGAGATAAACTCCATGGGCGGCAACTTCTCTTCTCTGAAGCAGCAGATGCTATCTGTACTTGGAGCATACTCAGCCATAGGCGCAAAGGGCTACCTCTACACCGCTTCCGATCTTGCATTCAATGAATACATAGACGCATATACTATTGCAAGCATGAACAACGCATCGCTGCAGAACGCATCATCTACCATTAGCAGGGTGCAGGACTACTGCAATTCGCTCTCTGCCCCGCAACTTACTACCCTTAATTATGAGTATGTAATAGGAGGGGAATTCAGACAGGCTCTTGCAAACCAGACATTAAATGAATCGGTATCAGAGTTAAACTCGTCAACATCAAGCGACGGAGTAACCCTCGCATTAAGGAACGTAGGAACAGCGTATGCATGGTGCAAGGCGGCTTCCACAATGTATAATACTGCATACACAATGGGAGGCGCGAACGTTACATACGATAGCAGCATAAGGGACATAGCGGATAATTACCTCTCAAACGCAACTTCAAGATCAATGCCAAACACATATCTCGGCATTGCTGCACAAGCATTCAAGAACGGCAATTACTACGTCTCGATATACGGCTCCGTATACTCAAACATATTCGGGTCAAACCTTGTAGCCAACAGGAGCTCTGCACAGGCAGCATACAGCACTGCGACAAACCAGCAGTACGGCATCTGGGCAAAGGAGTTTGATGTACAATCGGCATTCTTCCTAAACCAGGCAAACCAGACGCATAACTCCTCCATGCAATCAAGCTACTTTGTAAGTGCGTACTCCGCAGCACTCCTATCGTCAGGACTCTCAAATGCAAACAAGCAGATAAGCTCCAATTTCGCTAACTACACCTCAGTTTATCCACAGGGCTACGCAGGCATACAGAATCAGTTGAATGAGATATTCGGCATGCTGACGCTAATATTCATAATGCTGATACTGATCTTCATCATACTGCTGAAGAATGAGATAAAGAGGCGCCCAAAGCAAGTATGGTCCGATGTCCAAGCCCCGAAGCTAGCTAAGAGAGCATCAGCCAAAAGAAAGACAAGGTAAACTACCCACGACTGAAGGTCGTGGGCTTTCCATAAGTTGATGAAATATGTCGCACAGCAACAATTGGTTCAGCAACCGCATCTGGACGGATAAGCCCGTTTACGGTGACTCGCCTATTGGAAATCTGGAAGTTTTTATGGTTAGCAATATGCTTCCGCTCCAACAGGGATTTGATGGCAATATTCATACTCGCCTTTCTATCGGAGTTCACGACAACTCCGCATTCCTTGCATCTGAACAGGGCATAATTTCTACCGTCATGTCCCTTACCAACAGCACCGCAGTGGTTGCAGAACTTCGATGTATGCCACGCATCAACTACATTCAGCGTAATATCCTTGTCAAAACACCTTTGCATAAGGTTACTCTTAAAAGTAAAGAAAGGAATCCTCATGACTTCACGATTAAATCGCTTTCCTTTAGGACTGAACCGTTTAAGGTTCTCAATGGAAATATCAGCATCGTATCTCAAGGCAAGGTCGGTAATGCTCCTTACGATTTCTCCTATTCGGTTCTTGACAAAATTATGTTCATTTCGTTTAGTCCTGTTCAATGCCTTGTTTGCATAGGAACTTCCGGTATCAGCATAACTTTGGAGCAGGGACTTCCTCTCAAATATCTTCTTTCTTTTAACCCAAATATCCTTACCGAAATAATCCTGATGCAGAATCTTCCCTTCAGGAGAGATGATGGAAACTGCAAAGCGCTTGCTATTAACATCAATTCCAAGAACATTCTTCTTCAAAGGCAGTACGGTCTCATCTTTAGAGAGATATGCGACAATCTCCAATTTAGGAGTCAGCCCATAGGTCTTGCATGTCCATCCAGCTTTAATCAAGTCAGAATATCTCTGGAAATTGCGATTTTGGGCAATGGGGACTGCAATGCGTTTTCATGGATAAATCCCCAGTTCAATGAATGGCATAGTCTTGGAAAAGGTCTTGCAGTTGCGTGGAACATTGAATTTGACAGTAATCCTTTTGACCTTTCCTTTACTTTTCCAAACAGCACGTTCACGGCAGGCATAAACCTGAACGTTGAATCCAGTTCTTGCTTTGGATTTTGCAAAGGTCTTTCTGTGGAACTCCATGAATTTGGTGCAGGGGTCCCTTTCATCCCACAGGAGATTGAACTCGCCGGCAGCCTTCATGGAAAAGTCAGCGAGGAGTTTATGTTTCCTGCCAGTAATATCATCAGTTTGCAGAAGAATAGCGCGTCGCATACTGCTAACCACATATATATGCTCCAGAAGATATATGATAATAACTACTCGACAATTCCTCCCACCCGTAAACGGCGTGGGCTTCCTTGTCGAGATTAGGTGAGTTTATAGTGGACGTATTCTGCAAAAGAGACGCACTTCTGCCTACTATATTCTATGAAAATGCACACTTCATGCTAGTATACGATAAGTATCCTATAGTGAGGGGCCACATGCTCATAATACCAAAAAGACACGTGGAGGACATTATAGCTCTTGACGCTGAGGAATGGGAGAGCCTCAGGCAGTTAAAAGACAAAGTTCTGCCTATCGCACTAAGGCGATACTGCGGAGAGAGCATATCCTATAATGTGGCAATACAGATAGGCGAACACTCTGGAAGGGAGATAGACCATTTGCACATACATATACTTCCAAGGGCTCCCGGTGACAGTTTCGAAGGGGACTCCAGGAAGCTATACCGCAACATAGTCGAGAGGAATGAAAGACAGGACTCATCATGGGTAGAGGAAGAGGTGCAGGCTCTCAGAAAACTCCTCAAATATACGCCAAAGAAGCAATGAGTATTGCGATAAGCGCAAGACCCATCCCTGCCAAAGAGGTATTCCTTGCCCTTCTGTAGCCTTTCTTATCGCCAAGAAGGAAGACTACGCCTGAATTGAACACAAGTATATCCGAGATGACTATCAGCGCCCCGTAGTATATGTTATACATGAAAGGCTGCATATCGAGGAAGAGATAGAGCGTTATGCCTATTGCTATCATATACAGGATAAACGCCGCTGCTGCAGCCGCTCTCCTGCCTATAACCACCGGCAACGTCCTTACCTTTCTCGCTTTCACATCACCTTCCATATCCCTTACTGTGCCGTTTATCTCACGCGCCAGCCCGCTCAGGAATATCATCGCCATTATCAGCAATACTGCAGGCCTGATGCTGCTTGACACCACATAAGCGCCGAATATGAAGACTATCGCCATAGAGGCTGCGATATATGCATTTCCAAGCAGCAGCATGTCCTTCATCCTGTAGCTGTATACAATTGAAAGGGCAGCAAATATTATCGCTATTGCAAGGCAGTAAACATTTATCATGGCACTCGCGGCTATGCCTATTATCATCGATATCGCAGTTATGTAAAGCGCATCCTTTGGTTTAAGGCTTCCTTTCAGCAGGGGATTATTCTTCCTGTTTATCCTATCCGTCTCAAGGTCAAAGTAATCATTTATGGCAAACGCACCCATGCTTACGAATACCGGAGTTATTATACTCAGTATCAGATCCTTGATTCCCGGAAGACCCAGAGCTATCATTTCAGCAGCCACTACTGCTATTATCAGCATAAGGCTGTGCTCTATCCGTGTAAGCTTTATTATGTCCTTTATCTTTCCCATAACAGCATACCAATTATACCTGCTCAATTTAAAAATCAGCTGAGTCTGCTCTGCTTCCCGTACTTCATCAGTCCGGATACCCTTACCCCTATCTTCCTGAGCTTCCTGCCCTTCTCAACATTCGCCAGGTAAAGCTTAACTGCAGTCTCATAAATCTCCTCGGCGCTTGAAGAAGGCTTTACTGCCCTACCTTTAAGCTTTTCAGAGAAATCTCCGTATCTTAGCTTAATAGTGACATTGCGGAAGATGAATCCCGCCTTGTTGACCTCCATAGCAACCTCGTCAGACAGCCTCTTCATGCCCTTCTCTATCTCCTCCCTGTCATAGGTGTCAGCTTCAAAGGTCATCTCCCTTCCAATAGATTTCGCCTGCGTCTCGTGCTGCAATGGGCTTTCATCCATTCCGTTGGCATAATTGTGCAGCTCAAGGCCTACGCTTCCGAATTCTGTCATGAGCTCCATCTTGTTCGCTTTTGAGAGCTTGCCTACAGTGTCATATCCCATTGACACAAGCCTCTCCTCCGTCTTCTCCCCTACGGAATAGAGCTTTCCAACAGGCATATTGTCGAGGAATTTATGCACTTCATTTTCCTTCACCGTCTTTATTCCATTCGGCTTGGCAGCGTCAGATGCCATCTTCGCAAGCAGTTTGTTGAAGCTTATCCCTACGGAGCAGTTCAGAAGAACCTCTCTCTTCACACTCTCCTTTATCTCCTTCGCATACCTTTCTGCAGCTTCAAACGACTCAACTTTACTGCTGATATCTAGATAAGCCTCGTCTATGCTCACCTGTTCAAAATCATCTGCAAACCCCTTTAGTATCTGCATCACTTTTCCAGATACCTCTTCATAATAAGGATAATCCATCGGCAGAAATACAGCATCAGGTTTTATCCTGTATGCGATTGATATCGGCATGGCGCTATGTATGCCATATTTTCTGGCATTGTAGTTGCATGTCATCACCACTCCACGCCCCTTCCCATTCTTAGGATCAGCCCCGACAATCACCGGTTTATCCTTTATATCATCCCTTCTAAGTTCCTCGCATGCAGCATAGAAGTAATCCATGTCCACTAGCAGTATAAACCGTCTCTCAGCCAAATACAATCTCCTCTATAGGTCCATCCGGAGAGAGCTCCCTGAAGACCTGCGAGGTGAACTTATGTATCTTGACGTCATCCCTCTTCCACGAATCTGCGCCCAGTCCTGCTTTCATGCACGCATGCATAAGTATCTCCTCCTTCTTCCAATCATTCTCCGATGCTTCTATGGGGAGCACTATCCCAGTATGAAAACCATAAGTTGCAATTATTCCATCCCTGCCCGATTTTACCTGCCTGAGTCTTGAAGCTGCACTGCCTTTCAGCTCTACAGGATCAGAAAGAACGTCTACTTCGACAACAACATGCTCTATCTCCCTATGCGATATCGGCACAAAGTCCTTGTCCTCAGCAGCTCCTACTGCAGCTTCAATCAGAGCGCTTCCAATCCCAGTTCTAGGGTGCACAAAGCCCATGCTCCCTCTCGGAGTCCTGGTAGGCCAATGCTCTGCCCTTACAAATACACCATGCTTATCGGCAAACTTTCTCGTATGCCTTGCAACAGCCGTCCTATCAAACTTTGCACTGCTTACAAATTCTATCACTGCCTTCCTTGCCGCCCTCACCAGCTCCTCCCCTTCGTCTATAGAGTATATCTCCATTAATTTAGGCATATCCTACCACTATTTCTAAGCAACATCTATCTAACTGCTGCAAAACATAATAATATATCTGCAAAGAGACGCAAAACGTGCCAGATGCAGAATGTCCAGAATGACCCAAAATCAAAACCGAATTGCTCTAAACTCAAATTCCGACGTATAAAATAAATGCTTTTTATCTAGGTTTAAGCAACATTGCCAAATCTTTATAAAGATTAATATGGAAGGTTATTCCGGCGTTTAGAGCATATCCTATTTATCCTTCCCCACCCTCTAAACGCTTTATTTTCAAAATACCAAATTAGGCGTAAGCAATCCTATCTTATTTCTGCTTCTTCTCCTGAAGGTATCCATAAACAGAAAGGATCAGAAGCAGAACGACCAGGATATGCACAACGGTACAGTACAGGCATATCGCCTTTAAGGTATACTCTACAAAGAGCAGATAGAATACTGTTGCAATTCCTATTATATTAAGGAAGACAAGATTCTCATAGCTCGTCCTGTCAATTGCAAAGAGCTCTATCGCAAAGAAGATGAACCCTATAAAGCCAAGAGGTATGCCGAATACGGCGGAATAGGGGCTGCTGAGCACCTTTGCGCAGTTTACGATACCTGACTCTGGGCATGCAACAGGGGTGCCAGTATAATGCGCATATGTAAGGTATGCAGTGTCTACTATGCCTATCATTACCAGAAGTAGCATCACAGCGTAAAGCTTGCCATTCTTGTTCCTGTTCTGCATCATATCAGCCTACGCTGCTCTCAATCTTCTTTATGTACTGCTGGCCGCAAACGCTCTGAGGAGTGTTATTGTCTATATTGCATATCTCAGCAGTAAAGATATTTGCCTGGCCTATTATCGAACTGGACTGCAGGGAAGAGGTGTTGTAAAGATTATTGGATATCGTGTTCCAGCTGTAGCTGTCAAGAACAGAGTATGGGTCATATGTTGCACCAACATCGACTGCCTTATTTGCGAAATCGATGAACGGTATACACCCGCCAGTCGAGCACGACGCTGTTGGACCATCATACTTGTTCAACAGCGCATTCTCAGAGGCATTCGGAGCCTGAAGCGTTGGGTAACTGCCGTTGACAGGCTTGTTTCCCAAGGTCTCTACGCTGACAAAAGAGATATACTTGCTAGTATATGTTGCATGAGCGAAGGTGAATGTAGGCGTATTCGGAGAATAATCCGTAGCGCTTGACGTCATGTACTCCAAACCTGAGAAGCTGCCGAATCTCATCAGCGCTATTATCATGGGCCATCTCTCAGCCGCACAGAACGGGCAGTACTCTGCGCCTATGTAAAGGATCTCTGGTTTTCCATCGTATGTCAGGTTGGTTCCGTTTACCTGCTGAAGAGGTTTTCCAAGACCTACTCCTACTGTGGAGCTTACATTGTCAGGAACCACCAGCCTGTTTATCATGTATGCAGGCACAGGTACATTGTCCTGCGACGTCAGATTAAGTGTGTTCGTCGCGCTGCCTATGCTAAGATAAGCAACTACCAGTCCTATTGCTATTATAACTACAACTGCTGCAGCCTTCTGATGCGTTGTCAACTTCATACTACCATCTATATATTCTTAGTAATCCCAGAACATACGGTATATTGCAGCGATACTTATAAAATAATATATGACTCACTAAACAAATGGTAGCATGAGGATAGGCCCAATAATAATGATATATGTCACGGTCCTTGCCATAGTGGTTCTCCTAGGCACAATCTTCGCATACGTACTCGGGCCAACCAACTTCAACGTACCTATAACAAATCCTCTTACTGCACTTTACTTCACTATAATAACAATATCTACTGTAGGTTATGGGGACATATATCCTGTAACCCAAACCGGCATGATATTCACGATTATTCTGGTATTGGCAGGCATCAGTGCATTCCTTGGTGCAGTAACTGCCATATCGGGTGATTTTATGAGCAAAAATGTAGAGAAACTTTCTGGCAGAATATCCGGGATAGAGCGCAGGGCGCTTAGTAATCACCATGTCCTTATAGGCACAGACTTCATAAACCAGGACATAGCTGACAAACTTAGGGCAAACAAGGAATCATTCATAATAGTGACTGCGGACAAGACTACCGTTGACCGATATGTGGAAGAGGGCATGCGCGCTTATGTCGCAGACCCGACATCTGAGCCTGATATGAGGAAGTTCCAGATGAACAAGGCAAGATCCATAATAATAGACCTTGATGAGAATTCACTCACGGTATATGCCTTATTGATAGTCAGGAAGCTTGCCCCTAATGTACTTACGGTAGTGGTCGCGCAAAATTCAGAGATATCAGAAAGGATATCCGAGCTAGGCCTAAGGAAGAACGAGCGCGCTATAAACGTCTCAAGGCACCTGGCAGGAGAAATCGTCAAGAGTCTGAAATAATTGTCGTGACATCCTCCCACCCCTGAAGGGTATGGGCTTCCTCTGCGTCATGGATTCCACTCCTTTGATGCAGAGTATGTTTTCAGTTCCTCGACTCCTGCCTCCTGTTGAGGTCTTACAAAATCTCCCTGAACGTGACTTCCCGCAAGTCCTGCAGTAGATTTGACAGCTTCTCTGTCAAAATCTGCACTCACAGAGTGCAAAGCTCTTTTGAGTATGTTTATTGATGCGTTGATGTCCCTGTCTTCTTGCAGGCCGCATCCTTCGCAGAAGTAGATTCGTTTTGATAGTGGCATACTTTGGATGTTGCCACAGTTGCTGCACTCCTTGGATGTGTTTCTTGGGTCTACTTCTGTCACTTTCATACCAGCACTTTCAGCCTTGTATGAAAGCATTTGGAAAAACTTGTTCCATGAAGCACAATTTATTGACTTTGCAAGCCGATGGTTTTTACCATGTTTTGAATGTTGAGTTTCTCGATTGTGAATGAGGTGTATCCTGAATTTACGAGTTGGTTTGTTATCTTATGAAGATAGTCACTTGTCTGGTTGTTTGCGACTTCATATTCCTTGTTCATCCTGTCCTTTGCGATTTGCCTTCTCTTTGAGCCTTTGTTTCTTCTTGCAACTTTTCTTTGCCATTTTGCGATATGCTTCTCTGCATTCTTCCTGAAGTTAGGTTTTGTTATCTTTGTTCCGTCGGATAGGACTGCGAATGTCTTTAGACCCATGTCTATCCCGACTGGGTCCATGTCTTTTATCTTTGGAGGGTTTATCTCTTTTATCGTCGTAAATATCGCATAATACTTCCCTACCTCCTTTTTTATTGTAAGGGTCTTTATCCTTCCTTCGGTTTGCCTGTGCAATTCTATCTTCATAGTGCCTATCCTTGAGACCCTTAGCCCGTCCTTCTTTATTGAGAATGCGCCGTTGTCTTGAGGGTAGACTATGCTGTAATATCTGTCCATTGACTTGAATCTTGGAAATCCTGCCTTCTTGTTTCTTTCTTTTATTCTCCTGAAGAAGTTTTGGTATGCCTTCAGGAGCCTGAATTCTATCTCGCATCTTGTCTGTGAATAGAGTTTTAGGAACTTTTTGTCTTCTTGAATTATCTCCTTCACAAACCTATTGAACTGAGCCATTGAAACCCTTGTCTTTCCATTCGTATAGGATGCTATTGACTTCTCAAGAATCTTGTTATAGAATTGCTGTGCAAGAATCAGCCTTTCGTCTATTTCTGACTGACGTTTAGAATCAGGATAGAGCCTGAATTTATACGCTCTTGTGGAATCCATATTTTTTATATTATCATTCATGTTTATACGCCTTACTGCGGTTCGCTTTCATCCCACCCCTAAAGGGAGCCCTCTAAAGAGGGTGTGGGATTTCCCGCTCACGTTGTTAAACGAGGTCTGCCGATTAGACGGAAAACGAAGCTAAAGGAAAGAGCCTTACACAGAATATCGACTTAAGAGTACGCTCCTGCCCTTTACAAGCTCCATGAAGCTGTCTATGTTGAGTATCGTTCCTCCCTTAGTATGTATTCCAAGATTCTGAAGTATAAATACATCCTCGGTTCTCAACCCGTTTATCTTGAAGACATTTCTTCCTATATGCCCTGCTGCGTCAAACATGCCTGCAAGATAACTTGCAGACTTGACATCCCTTTTGGTGAATATTTTTGGAGAGCTCTTTATTATGGACTTTAGCTGCTTTGCAATCTGTGAATGGTAGAAGCGTACATGCACATAATTCTCCCCATCTTCCACCAGTATCTTCCTGGAATCTATCTTGAAATCCTTAAGAGCTATTTCAACAAAGCGCTCCTCAAGCTCATGCATGCCTGTTTTTATCCCTATGGCATTGTTCTCCTCCTTTGTCTTTGACATCAGCCCTGCAATGTAATAAGCGCTAGGCCCTAATTTTATCTTCATAATTCTAAGTAGCAGTTGTTTTATTAAATAAGCGTGCATGCCATATCTCTATGTATGGCAGCAGAACAGTGTTATTATTTTGGAAGTCCTAGTAGTAGCAGCGATTGTAATAATTATACTGTTCTTCTATTTAAGAAGCAGGAAAAGATAATCTTAATGCATGCCATTCCTGCAATCCAGCACTAATCCTTGCAGAAGATAAAATGAACAAATATGTTGCATAGCTGAAGCTATGCATCAATGAAAAAGAAAAATGTGAAATGTAGTCTTGAGTATGTTGAAGAATCGCGAACAGCTTTCTACGCACACTAATGGTTTTTTGTTTTGAGGTGATCTATCCGCAGGTTCCCCTACGGATACCTTGTTACGCCTTAGCCCCCCTCACAGAACCTTAATTCGAAAGCATCTTAAAGATGCTGCCTCACTAAGGCCCTACTTGGATGACTTGGCGGGCGGTGTGTGCAAGGAGCGGGGACAAATTCACCGCTCGTTAGTGACAAGCGATTACTAGGGATTCCAACTTCATGAGGGCGAGTTTCAGCCCTCAATCCGGACCGGGACTGGTTTTAGGGATTGGCTCCTCATCTCTGAGTTGCAGCCCATTGTGCCAGCCTATGTATGCCGCGTGTAGCCCTGGAGATTCGGGGCATACTGACGTACCGTTGCCCTCTCCTTCCTCCTTCTTAAACGAAGGCGGTCTTGACAGAGTGCTTGAATTATCGCTAATCCAGTGGCAACTGTAAATGAGGGTCTCGTTCGTTACCGGACTTAACCGGATAGTTCACACCACGAACTGACGATCGCCATGCACCACCTCTCGGCTTGTCTAGTAAGGTCTTTAGCCTGACCTTCATTCTGCCGTCGCTCCAGGTAATGTTTCCGACGTTGAATTCAATTAAACCGTAGCATCCACCCCTTGTTGTGCTCCCCCGCCAATTGCTTTAAGTTTCAACCTTGCGGCCGTACTCCCCAGGCGGCAGACTTAACAGTTACCCTACGGTACTGCAACCACACGTGGCAGTTGCAACACCAAAGTCTGCATCATTTACTGCTAGGGCTACTCGGGTATCTAATCCGATTCGTTCTCCTAGCCTTCGTCACTCACCGTCGGATACGTTCTGGTCAGGCGCCTTCGCCACCGGTAGTCTTCATAGGATTACGGGATTTTACTCTTACCCCATGAATACTCCTGACCTCTCCCGCTCCCTAGCCAAAAGGTATCTTATGCACGTATTGGCGTCATGCGCCAATATTTCACACAAGACGGTTTTAGCCGGCTACGGACTCTTTAAGCCCAATAATAGTGAACACCACTTGTGCCGCCGGTATTACCGTGGCGGCTGCCACCGGTCTTACCCAGCACTTATTCTCCAAGCTTGCTAAACTTGGCAAAAGATCCACCGAAGTGAATCACTCAGACTCCCCCCATCACGCTTCCGCGCATTGTGGAGATTGCGCGCCTGCTGCACGCCGTAGCGCTAGGGCCATTGTCTCAGTGCCCTTCTCGGGGCTCTTACTCTCATATCCCCTACGGGTCAAAGGTATGGTGGGCCGTTACCCCGCCATCTGCCTGATCCGACGCAGTCTCATCGTAGAGCGGTAATGCTCCAATTCGCAACCTTTTCAGTTAGGACTCATTCCAGAATTCCTATCCTATATGGTATTAGCCTCAGTTTCCCAAGGTTATCCCCTTCTCTACGGTAGATTGACCACGCGTTACTGAGCCGTACGCCGCTCACAGAAGTCTGTAAGCTGACTTGCATGGCTGTCGAAATCTGATAGCAGTGTCCTCCAGCAGCATCGACTGGAGTTATTACTTAATTATTTTTGCAATTGTATCGCGAGCTTCTTCCTTTGCATTGCTCAAGACTACATCTAATTCCCATTAGGAATTTTCACAACCACCTGTAGAAGAAACTACAGATAGCGCTATTTTATTATAGTGTTAGGTTTAAATAGGTTTCTATCGTCAGATTGACATAGCTATACGGGTTCGTAGTCCAACGGTAAGACGCTACCTTCACACGGTAGAGACCGGAGTCCGACTCTCCGCGGACCCATTTTGAAAAATACTACGACAAAACAAGAGTTCGAATGCACGGGAAAAATCGCTTCGGATTTTTTGCCTGAAATGATCTTATGGAGCTAGGATACTAGTTAGTAAGAGAGCATTAAATTCAATCGTCTATGCATACCAATAAGTTTATTGGACTTATCCTGATAAGATAGATGCAATAACTACGTCGTGTTAACTATGCTTTCAAGAAGGATTGGTTTTTCAGTAGGGAAAGAAGCAGCTATAAGCGGCACACTGTTTACTCCTGAGCATATGGGAAAGCCTTGCCCTGCAGTTCTGTTCATACACGGGTGGTCGAGCAATGAATCAGGATACAGGCCAAGGGCAGAATCCCTTGTGAAGCTTGGCTATTTTTGTCTTACCTTTGATCTCATAGGGCACGGGCACAGCTCAGGAAGCATGGAGTCAGTTACATTAAAGGAGAACATCGAAGCCTCTGTAGCAGCGTACGACTTTCTTGCATCACAGGAAGGTGTCGACAACAACGCCATAAGCGTAGTAGGCACAAGCTATGGCGGGTATCTCGCTGCGATACTGCCTTCAAAAAGAGATATGAACTCAATTGTGCTGCGTGTCCCTGCGATATACGAAGACGAACACAAAGGCAAGGCTAAGGAGCATAGGCAGTCGATGCACCTTGCAAATGAGCATGCCAGGCCCAGAGACAACCTTGCACTGAATTCCATATCTGGATTTGGCAAAAGGATACTACTTATAGAGGCCGAGCACGACCAGGTAATTCCACATTATATAATTGAATTGATAACAAAGGCTGCAAAACCTAATTCTCTTGAACATGTTGTTGTAAAAGGATCAGACCATCAGTTCTCAAGGCCCGAGTGGCAGGAAGAGTTCATAGAGCTGCTAATAAGATGGTTCGGGAGCGGAAAATGAATCATAAGATATTCTCTTTCCTGAAGCTCTTTATCCCTATGTATATTATAACTGCATCAAACAGTATCAGGAACGCGAGTACTCCGTAAAAGAACGACGGGGTAAGGTCGAATATCCCGAATATCGATGCAAAAGGCAGTACCATAACTGGCAGCACAAGCAGTGAGCTTATCTGCTGTGCCTCCTTTATCCCGCTCACATGCGATGACACCAAGACGACTACTCCTATGGCTGCAAGTGACAGGAACGGGGAGAGCAGTATTATCAGTATCCATGATGTTGTCGGGAGTATGTAGGTGTTGAAGGTCCTGAATGCAAGATAGTTGATAGTAGATCCGTATACTGCGAATACAACCAGAGTCAGCAAAACAGTTGGCAGCAACGATGCAAATATCTTGCCCACCAGCAATTCAGAGGTCTTCACAGGCGTTGACAGCAATGCTTCAGAGGTTCTTCTCTCCTTCTCTCCAGCAAAGCTGTCAGCAGCAATGACCGAAGCTGTGAAGATAGGCATTGTCATGAAGGTCGGACCAAGAATGTAGACTGCAAAGTATGACATGAAGACAGCACCGTTGACCTTAGTGCTGGATATCTGTTCAGCAGTGCCTATTATACGCGTGGCTATTCCGCTTAAGTTATAGGTGCTTATGTAGAAGGTCAGCAGCGGAAAGAGCAGCGCGAAGAAGACAGGAACAGCAATCATAGGCATGTATATGGCCTTGCTGCTGAATACCTCGTTAAGGTCATTCATCATCACCGCATAAGATTTTCTTAGGTCCATAAGCATCACCTAATCTCGACAAGGAAGCCCACACCGTTTACGGGTGGGAGGAATTGTCGAGTAGTTAGTATCATATATCTTCTGGAGCATATATATGTGGTTAGCAGTATGCGACGCGCTATTCTTCTGCAAACTGATGATATTACTGGCAGGAAACATAAACTCCTCGCTGACTTTTCCATGAAGGCTGCCGGCGAGTTCAATCTCCTGTGGGATGAAAGGGACCCCTGCACCAAATTCATGGAGTTCCACAGAAAGACCTTTGCAAAATCCAAAGCAAGAACTGGATTCAACGTTCAGGTTTATGCCTGCCGTGAACGTGCTGTTTGGAAAAGTAAAGGAAAGGTCAAAAGGATTACTGTCAAATTCAATGTTCCACGCAACTGCAATACCTCTTCCATACCAATAGGCAAGCTATCAGAAGCGGTAAGCGACAAGAGCAGGTTCATAGGCTTGCATTTTTTCAATCCTGTGCCTGTGATGAAGCCTGTAGAGGTTATAATAGGAAGCGGCACCTCGAAAAACACGGAACAAATCGCAATGCAGCTGATAAGCAAATGCGGGAAGATCCCTGTAACAGTGAAAGATTATCCAGGTTTTGTGGCAAACAGCGTACTCATGCCTATGCTTAACGAGGCCATAATATTGCTTGAGAAGGGAGTGTCGACAAAGGAAGGCATAGACACGATAATAAAGCTTGGGCTCAACCACCCTATGGGCCCCTTGGAGCTTGCAGACTATATAGGACTTGACGTATGCAAGGACATAATGGATTCCATCTACAACGAAACGAAGGATGAGAAGTTCAAGCCTACAGAAATGCTGGTGAAACTGGTGTCTGAAGGTAAGCTCGGAAGGAAGTCTGGAGAAGGCTTCTATCAGTACGATAAATAATGATGTGAGAGTATGGACTGGGAAAGACTTGCGGACGAAGAGACATTGGAGAAGACAGCAAAAGCGCTCAAATCAAAGAACATAGAGGTAATAGTCGCAGAGAACGGCAATGAAGCAAAGGAAAAGCTTTTGTCAATGATAGGAGAGGGATCTACGGTAATGGAAGTGTCATCGACTACGTTGAAGCAGATAGGGGCGCACGACGCTATAAATGAAAGCGGAAGCTTTGTGTCCCTGAACAAAGAGGTTTCAAAGGAAAACGATTCTGCAAAAAGAGCAGAGTTGAGAAGGGCTCTGCCAAGCCCTGATTATGCAGTTGGCAGTGTGCACGCGGTCACGGAGGACGGACTGCTGCTTATAGCCTCTGCAAGCGGAAGCCAGCTACCATCCTACTCATTCACTGCAAAGAAGGTAATACTTGCAGTAGGCACGCAGAAGATAGTCAAGAATGTTGAACTTGGGATAAAGAGGATATATGAACACTCCCTTCCTATGGAAACCGAGCGCATGATGAAAGCATATGGCATACCAAGTTCTGTTAACCAGATCCTTATGATAGAGAAGGGCATCCCGGGAAGGATAACTGTGATATTCATAAAAGAGAGACTTGGTTTCTGATGCACTATCTTAACATATATATTACTTTCTGGTATCCAATAGTGTAAGTGGTTGGGATGGCATCAGTGAAGGTCAATAAGAAAATTAATTCTTCAAGAACAGATGCAAATAAAAAAACCCAGGCAGCGATGGAGTATCTGCTCTCATATGGCTGGACAACGCTGATAATAGCAGTCGTAATACTGGTTCTTGCAGTACTGGGAATACTAAGCATAGCGTCTGCGCCAAGAGCAGAGCCTGGTGCATGCAGCGTTTACCGTCCATATGGCGCTGGCAATCCGAGCATGGCAAGTCTTGTCGGCACCTGTTACAACGAATTACCAAGATATATTATGAAATCCAAAGGCGCTGGAGATTTTGTCTTTGTAAACGGTTCTGATAATTACACCAGCTATCTTAACATAATCGGAAAAAACATAACTATAACTGCATGGGTATTGGTAAACGGGGCCCCTTATCACGACGTAGTTGACAAGGAAGACCAGTATGGGATGAAACTGAACTATAACAACCAACCTCATGCGTGCGCCCCGTCATATTATGCCGGGCTCTGCCTTGAGTGGGATACCTATAACGAATGGACTGGCACCAGCTTCCCGATACCAAACGGGAATTTTGGACAGTGGGAGTTCGTTGCTGTCGAGATGAGCGGAAGCTACAAATACTGGTATGCAAACGGCCAGCTGATAGGCAACCAGTATGTCTCAAGCGGCATAAACTACGTTCCTTCCAACTTTGTAATAGGCGCAATAACCCCTGGATATTCGGGCTACGGCAGTGCAGAGTGGTTCAACGGCTCGATTGCAGATGTGCAATTATACAACGCATCACTAAGCTCAAACCAGATAAAATTGCTTTATGATGAAGGTATAGGCGGCGTACCTGTGCAGATGCGTGGCCTTGTAGGATGGTGGCCGCTTAATGGCAATGCAAATGATTACAGCGGAGATGGCAACAACGGTCATCTTTACAACAATACGTTCACAGGAAGTTTAAGGATATCTAACTATGTTATACCTTAATGCCAAAATCCTCAACATCTTCCACATATATTTATAATAACATAATGCGCTAAATCTATCATGGATTATGAGGGAGCGGTAGAGGTCATAAAACAGCTTGAGGCTGGCTCTTCTGAAGAAGGGGAATTCACCATAGATGCACTAAAGGCTATAAACAACGAGATAAAGTTCAAAGAGTTTACAAGGCAGCAGAACGACGCAGAAGCAGAGAAGCTCATCAGATCCCTGACAAGCTCATTTTTATCCCAGCAGCAAACCGCAAAACCTGAAATAAGCGTATTGCAGCCCCAACTGAAGGTTCAACTTCCTGTCCAGTCAAAACCACAGGAACAGCTGCAGCAGGCAGATCAGGTTCAGCAAAAACCTAAACCTACATCGCAGACAACTGCGGCAAAGGAGTTGTCCGCTGCAACAGAGGAACTGAAGAGCGCAATGGGCTATGTCTCCAAGTTAGAGCTTCCAAAAATAAACTTCAATATTAAGCCAAAAGAGGTCAAGATCCCGCCAGTTCATGAAACAAAACCTGTTCCAAATATGCCAAAGCAGCAGCCAAGCCCTGCCGTACAGGTACAGATGCCTGCCCAGCCAAAGCCGCTCACAGTTAAGAAAGAGCAGAAGAATGTTCAGCAAAAACAGGTTTCACCAACTCAGGTCTCCCAAATGCGTACAAAGACCTTCAAATCAGTACTGGTGGGCCTGCCGCTTCACGATCAGATAGAAGAGCTTACCAAGATAAGTACAGGGATAGACAGAAGAGCATTTGACAAGGCGCACATGAATATAATAATAAACGAGATAAATGCGCTATACGAGTACTCAATGGCAGAGCAAAAGACGACCAATGTGTTTGAACAGAGGCTTAGGGATATGAGGACCCTCAGGCTGGCTGAGGTAATGGAGAAACTCGGCAAAAAGGGTGTTGCAAGATGAGCATGGGCAAAAAGAAAGAGATAAAGCAGCCTGAGCTCAGGCAGATTATAGGATTCACAAAGCCCAAGAGGATACTCTTCTTCAAGACAAGACCTAAGCCTATATACGGTGCACCGATAAAACAGCCGCAGCAGGCAGAGGCACAGCCTAACCGGCAGGAGCAGCCTTTCGTCGTGCAGCAGCCTGGGTCTCAGCAGGTTCCGCCAGCGCAGCCGGCAGTTCAGCAGCCAACCGCCAAGCCTGCTGCTCAAAATGCAAAACAGCCTCAGCGGCCGCAGCAGGGCTTCTTCAAAAGTAAACCTAAACCTGCTGCTGCAAAGCCTCAGCCTGAGGGAACTCCCACATACCAGATATTCAACCAGCAGGACGGGCCCCAAAAGCCGCAAAAGCCAGCGCCGAAGTTCCTCGATACAAGGATAAAAAAGATAATAAACAAGCAGAAGGACTTGGAGCTCTCAATGCGCGAGCAGAATATCAAGGGAACACCGTATGCATTCATACAGAAGATAATGTATGTTTCCATAGGCATAGCGGTTGCCATGGCGATAGTGATACCTATCCTGTTTTACGAGCTAACTCTGTTTGATACTGCAGTAACCGTCAGCCCGCTTATAGGAATACTGCTGGGATTAGTCGGAGCGATTGCAGGATATATGGTCATATTCAATAATCTTATACTGTACCCTGTAAAGAAGGCAAGGAATTCAGGAAAGGAGATAGAAAAAGACGTGCTCTTTGCAGCAAGGGATATGATAATAGCAATGAGGTCAGGAATGCCTCTGTACAATGCAATAGTCACAGTAAGCACAGGATATGGTACAGCAAGCAGGGAATTCGGAAAGATAGTAGAGACTGTGCAGCTAGGCACGCCCATAGAGAATGCGATAGACAGCGTATGTTTAAAAACAAAATCACCTACATTCAACAGGATAATGCTCCAGTCCAGCACAAGCATAAAGGCAGGGGCTGACGTCATAGGAGCGCTCCAGGAGGCTATAGACGAGGTAAGCCAGGAAAGGGTGATAGAGCTAAGGAGATACGGACAGAGGTTAAATGCCCTGGCCATGTTCTACATGCTTTTCGGAATAATATTTCCTAGCATGGGCATAGCAGTAGCTACTATAATGACCACATTCATAAGCATAGTGACTATAAATAACACGACGCTCGCAATGGTTTTCGTAGGAATAGTGATCCTTCAGTTCATATTCCTGAACATGATAAGGTCTGCAAGACCTGTATACGCTACATAGGGGTTTTATGGCAACGGTAGTATTCGAGAGATTGCTTGGAAGAGGGGTTTCCCAGTTCGTGTCAGAGGAGCTTGACCTCGCAGGCATAAAGATGACTGCAAACATGATAATAGAGATTGCAATACTCGGATCCATGGTATCTCTAATAGCGGTGGCATTTGTTCTGGCGATATACCTGCAGTTCAATCCTGTCCTTGCATTCGTCGGAGGAGTCATGTCATCAGGGATGATAATACTCATCATATATGCAGCCATAGAGTTCAGGATTGAGCAGAGGAAGAGCTTTGTAGAGAACATACTTCCACTCTATCTAGACCTGACTGCTGCAAACGTAAGGTCAGGTCTTGCCCTAACCAACGCAATGACCATTGTGGAAAGGCCGGAATTCAAGAAATTCAACGATGACATAAAACTGATGGGCAAGCAGCTCTATTCCGGAGAATCAATGGAACGCGTACTAACGCAGCTCACTTCAAGGTACAGGTCCCAGGAACTGAAGAGAACCATACGTATGGTACTTGAGGCAGAGAGGTATGGAGGAGGAATGACCGATCTTCTTAAGCAGATATCAAAAGACTTGAGAAACGAGCACATCATACAGAAGGAGGTATCTGGACAGCTGTTCATGTATATGATATTCATAGCGTTTGCTGCCCTTGCAGCAGCTCCTGTGCTCTTTGCAATGACGAGCCAGATGATAGGCATAACGCTTACCATATGGTCCAAGATATCCCTGAATTCGCTCTCGAGCGTTCCTTCAACAGGCATATCCTTCCTCAAATTCAGCACTCCGCAGATAACCCTTGCCGGATATCAGGACTTCGCACTCGCATCAATCATCCTCATAACAGGAATGTGCGCCTTCATAGTCTCTGCCATATCTTCAGGAAGGATGATACGCGGTATGCGATACCTGCCTCTGTTCATACTGATGGGGCTTATAGTATACTTCGTAGTAGGTCTGGTGGTAGGAAACATATTCAGCACGATAGCTGCGGGAGGAGCAGGCTGAGATTTATAGGATAGGCAGACTGCCTGTACAAGAGCCAATACTGTCAGAATATGTTCTTCACTATCGTCTTCAGTATCATGTATCCGTCGCTGAATGTGCGGAGCTTTGCCTCTCCAGCCTCCCGTTTCTTTTCCGTACTCGGTATCTCTATGACTTTAAGGCGGGCTTTCATAGCGTTTATGTTTATCTCGGTCTCTATGCCGAAGCCATCCTCCTTTAGGGCAAGCCTGTTTATTATGCTCTTCCTGAAGCTCCTGTATCCGTAGCACATGTCACTGTATTTCGAACCGAAGAAAAGATTGACGATGGAGACGAAGAACTTGTTCCCAAACACCCTTATCCCAGAGATATCCTCGCTACCTCCGCCAACCATGAAGCGCGATCCCATGCAGACATCATAGCCTATTCTTATGCTCTCAACAAGAAGGTTGAGCTCCTTAGGCTCGTTAGATAGATCCGCATCCATAGAGACTATTATGCTGCCCCTGGCCGCTCCGAATCCCTTCCTCAAAGCAGAGCCCTTCCCCTTATTATCGTATATCACTCTTGCCCCCAGCTTCTTCGCTATGCTTACTGTATTGTCCGAAGAGTGGCCGTCAACAACAAGTATCTCGTACCTGCTGCTCCTGAGATTCTTCCTGATGCCATGTATGACCTTGGCTATGTTCTTCTCCTCATTAAGCGTAGGTATTACGACCGATACATACTCATTCATTTCATGGCACCTGTAGAGAATATCTTTATAACATCGTTGTCCTTCAGGATATAATCCTTTGGTACGCGAAGCTTTTTCTTTGCATCTATGCCGTACTTCATGCCCTTCGCTATATCCGTATGTATCCTCTCTGCGAGCTGCAATGCGGTAGAACCATTATCCATGAGTACCGAATCAGGAAGCACATTCCCAAAGTGGTCGGTGAACTTGTTCTCATCCTCTACCGGATATACTACTATCTTATGGAGGATCTGGAAGACGACCTTTGACAGAATATCATTAACTCCGGTTCCGTTATGCCTCTCAAGGTATTCGTTCATAATCTGTATTCCCTGCTCCTGCTCACGAGTCGGTTTTCCTATCGTGTGTATGCTGCCTCCGGTATATCTTACGAGTCCTGCAGCTTCAGCCTTCTTTATCGCAAGTTCCATCGCACCTGAGCATCCTATAACCTCATAGCCTCTGAGCCTGCTCTTCAGCCACTCAAGCTTCTTTGCGTCAGACTTGTCCGTCTTGTTTGCAGCTATGACTATTGGCTTGCTGTCCTCAAGGAATCTTGATGCGAATCTTGCACACTCATCCGCACTCCAGTTTATCCTATTGGATGTAAGATACTCTGCCGAGATGGCATGCCTTACCTGCTCCTGCGTGGCCCTGAATCCTGACAGGAGCATATGCAACCCGCTTACTGCCTCGTCATTCCTTGAAAGCTGCTGCATGTGCCTTGCTATTATCCCTGCAATCCACTCGACAAGCTCCTTCCTCACCATGATAACCTCTTCTGCCGGATCGGCCCATTCGACCCTCTCTCCGTGCATGTCGGTCTCTCCGCTGCAGTCAACAACCTGTATGAGCGCATCTGCGCCTGCAAGGTCATTCAGGAACTGGTTGCCCATTCCCTTTCCAAGATGGGCTCCAGGGACAAGGCCCGCAACATCAACCACATTCACAGGTATCTTACGTATCCCATTCGTGCAGGTGGAGTTCCTCGGCCTGCACTTGACCCCCAGCTCCAGCTCAACGCACTCCTTCGAGACATGCGCAACTCCAAGGTTGGGCTTTATGGTGGTAAAGGCATAATCTGCTATCTGTACCTCATTCATGGTCAGGGCTGAGAACATAGTCGATTTTCCCTTGTTCGGTGCCCCTATAAGCCCTATAAGCATAAAATCATCCAAAAAGCAGTTATCTCAATTGCTAATGATACTATTAAAAAGCTGCGAACATATTAAAAATATACATGAAATAAGTATTCTGTGGTAAAGATGCCAAAGGAGAGTCTTAGTGAAAAGAGAGTTGTCGTAGTAGACCCGAAGCTCATCATGGAGCGCATGCTCCACTACAGGGAGAGGCAGCATGCATGGCATGCCTTCAAGAAGATCTACTGGGGCATATATGCCTTTATAATAGGGGTTGCCCTATTATACTACAATGCGCTCGGTCTCACGGTAAATATCTTCTTAGGGATAGCTGTACTGCTCTTCGCCGTGATGTTCATAATATCAGGGCTTGTAGAGTCGCTGCACCACAAACTTATGAAGAAGTACGGTTGAACCATATCTTCGTTGCTGATTTAGATGCAAATAAAGATGCCTAACATATACAATAACAAGAACGTTAAGTTCTTCATTCTGATACCAGTAGCTATGATGCTGGTTTCGATCTATCTCTCCCAGGGCATAGTGCTCGATTCCTCCCTTGGCGGCGGCATAAGCATGCTTATGCAGACAAATACGACCCTTAGCGCTTCGCAGATTGCTGCCCTGGTAAGCTCCAGGCTAAACACTCCTGCCCCTTCAATAGTCACGAGCCATGGGACCGTCGGCATAACCATAGCTGCAAACACCAGTCTCTCAAACGCCGAGGACTATCTTATAAATTTCTATTCATACAACTCAAACTATACTTCCTATTATGTCAATTACACAAACTACTCCATAGGCCTGCAGCACAATCCATCAAACGCCACGCTTCACGCCCTCCAGAACAAGACTTCGGCTGCGCTTGCCGCCAACCTAAAGGGAATGTCCGCAAGCCTTTCTTCAGAGCTGCAGGAACTCAGGCCTTTCATAGGGACTGAGAGCTACAACAGCAGCAATCCAAGCGAGATGCTCTCCGTTGCGCAGTCTGCGTATTCGAACGCAAGCAAAGTATACCAGCATCAGGTAATAAGCAAAATGCATTCCATACTGCCGTTCACCTCCTACTCATACGAGCAGGTGTCTGCCATACAGGGCAAATACTTCCTTGGCACAATCGAGCAGATAATAATAATCGCATTCATACTGATTTCGATAGTGGTGCTTATATTATTCAGGAGCATAGTTCCATCATTTGCAATAGTCTTCGGTGCGGCAAACGACATAATAGTCGCACTTGGCGCAATGGCGATATTCAAGATACCTTTGGGAGTGACCAGCATTGCAGGGCTTCTAATGCTTTTAGGTTATTCAATAGACACCGACGTCCTTGCAGGTATAAGGATACTTAAGAGGAGCGAGGGCACTCCTGAGGACCGCGCATACTCTGCATTCAGGACAGGAATGACTATGACAAGCGCGGCAATACTCTCATTCGCTGTGCTCTTTGCAGTATCGCTGATAGCCTATGTGCCAACATACTATGAGATAGCAGGCGTCGTCCTCTTCGGATTGATAGGCGACATATTCACGACATGGTTCGGAAATGCAGTCATGATACTCATGTACGCTAAAAGTAAGAGGAGAATGTGATGGCAGCAAAAAAATACCTTAAGGATTTCAGGATACTCTCGCTGATAGCGATAGTGGTCATACTTGCAATATTCGATTATCACTACGGGCTGCATCTGGGAATAGAGTTCGCAGGCGGTACGCAGATACCGATAACTCTTCAGCATCCTGTTAACCCGGCAGAGATGGCAAACATAACTGGCATTCTGCAGCAAAGACTCTCTACCTTCGGCCTTAAGCAGATACAGGTAACAGGCATAGGCGATTCACAGGTTCAGGTAGAGATACCTACCGTCTCTCCTTCAGAGATAAACAATACTATAAACATAATAAATTCACAGGGAATCTTCCAGGGTGTCATAAATGGCAAGGAAGCAATAAATGGCTCATCCATACTGGCAGGAAGCGTTGGCGCTGCCCAGCCGATAGTCTCAGGAGGAAATGCCACATGGCAGGTAAACTTCTACATAAATACGAACGCGGCTCAGAAGTTTGCCAAAGCCGCATTCGGACATGCAAACAAGCCGATATACTTCTTCCTAGACAGGCCTACATCCGCAATAATGCTGCTCAACGCATCTACCATACGGGGCAATCTATCGCTCTCCAAGTCTTCAGAGCTGAGCGTACTGCAGAATACACTGCTGCTTGACAGCAATTCAATACTGATAAAGACATATGCTCCGGGACAGAACTATTCCCCGATATATGCCTTCCTGAATTCAAGCAGAGCCACTCACGACACCGTCCTTCTTGCATACAATACTCCAAATTCTATAGTCCAGACAGCAGATTCGCTTAATTACACGCTATCATTCCACACTCCGCAGAATCTTACTCCTTCATTGGGAGTGGTGCAGGCAAACATAACCAGCACCGAATATATAGTAAACAGCTGGCCAGCTGTCGGCCTTCTATCTGCGCCCATACTGAATCCAGGAGTGACTAATGGGAATATAAGCCAGGGCTACATAATTTCCGGTGCAGCTCCAAGCACACTTCCCCTGCCTGGAAAGATAGCATACGCCGAGAACCAGTCAAAGACGATAACAAGCATATTGCAGGGAGGCGCGCTTCCTGTGCTTGTAATAGTGGGAACCCCTACAGTGACACCTCCTACAATAGGCTCGCAGTTCGAGAGCGTAAGCCTGATTGCACTCGTCATAGCAGTACTCGCGATAAGCGCAATAATAGTATTCAGGTACAAACGTTTATTCCTCATAGCTCCGATACTGCTTACAACATTTGCAGAATTATTCATAATACTCTCAATAATAGGGCTTGTAGGGACTATAGACCTTGCAGCAGTTGCAGGAATAATAGCAGTCATAGGTACTGGAGTAGACGCGCAGATAATAATAACGGATGAGCTGCTTGTAGCGCACGGATCTGACCCTCATATGATAAAGGCAAGGCTTGGCGATGCATTCTATATAGTCTGGGCAGACGCCGGCCTTCTGGTCATAGCGATGCTGCCCCTGTTCTTCTCAACATCCCTAATATCTGTCATAGGCTTCTCTGAATCGACTATAATAGGCGCGCTCCTTGGGGCGTTCCTGACAAGACCCACATACGGCTCTATAATATCCAAGCACTACTCGAAGTGATTAGATGCCCAGATACTGCCCAACATGCAACAGGTCTGAGGCAGAGGTCAAATTCTACGGCAACTTCTGCGAGATATGTGCAGGAGAGAAATTCTCGGAAGAGCTCATAGACAAGGTGGAGATACAGAAATGCAAGGAGTGCCATAGAATAAGGGTGAAGGGAAGATTCATAGCTGAGAACAGGACTAATCTTGAAGAGGCTCTGCAGCAGAGCTTCAAGAAGAACCATGTGCACCTTGTGGATTATGATGCAAAGGATGCGATAGTAAAGGTGTCAGTTGAAGGTCCAGAGGGCAAGCTCACAGTTGACAGGAAGATAAAGCTCAAGTACAACAAGACCCTATGCGACAGGTGCTACAAGGTAAAATGTGAGTACTACGAAGCCGTATTGCAGTTAAGAGGGGACAAGAGCAGGATAGAGAAGGTAATAAGGCATGTAAAGGCCCTCTTTGAGAGGAACAACGAGTTCATATCAAAGATGGAGTCGAAGGACGGCGGCATAAACGTATACCTAAGCAGCAAGAGGCTTGCTACAGAGTTTGTCGCATACTATAAACTATACCCAAAAATGTCATATACTCTCGCCGGGGTCAAGAACGGCAAGAAGCAGTACAAGAATACCTACGCCATACATCTCTGAATACATGCTGTTTTGCGAAGACCACATGACAATCTCGAAGCAGCCCTGCAATGCTCCTTAAACCCCGATGGTAAAATCTGCCACTGGACAAGTTATAATCTCTTGGAACCGGCCACGCCAATAACGCCTGGCATGAATTATAAACTCTTAAGGAACCGTCCAATAGATAATTCATATTATAAAGGGCATTATCTTTTTCTTGCCTTTTGCATATTTAAGATATTCATTTGAGAATCTCTTTTTAAGCACGTCTTCCTCCACCCTTATCCTGTACAGATAGACTGGCAGCATAACTGCAAGCATGACTACGGCCCCAATCCATGAACGAAGTATCACCGCATATCCAAACAGCATTACCAACGCGCCTGTATACGAAGGGTGCCTGACAAGTCTGTAAGGCCCGCTAGTTATAACCGTGTGGTTCTTGTACAATCCAACTATCGGAGAGAAATATCTTCCAAGTACAAGGATTGCCCAGAATCTAAAGAGCATCCCTGATAAAAAGATTGCAAGTCCCA
This sequence comes from Microcaldota archaeon, assembly GCA_027365175.1. Taxonomy (GTDB): domain Archaea; phylum Micrarchaeota; class Micrarchaeia; order Micrarchaeales; family CABMGC01; genus JAKAUU01. The sequence goes on from DAHXNY010000002.1 coordinate 55,627, forward strand.
AGTAAGTGAACCATGGGCTAAGCAACGATATCTCGTTTACAGATATGTAAATTACAAAAACAAAGCAGGCCAAACTGCTCACGATTATCAAAACCGTAGAGCCCATGTCTTCAAAAACTATCTTTCCCTTGCTTCTTATGAACGGGGTTGTCCAGCTAAATATCATCTCGAAGAAGAACCACACGAGCCAGAGTATGTAGAAGATTAAGAATGCAAATACGCTCGGAAACAACTCTATTATGCTAACTGCCACAAGAATTCCCCAAAATGCAATATCTCCAATAGAAGAATGGCATATGTTTAATAAACATGTTACTAAAATAAAAATAGTATGCGACCTATACTCAGCCAGTTCAAGGATGAAGGCTTTGCCCTCCCTGATTATAAAAACAGCAACATGCAGATAATGAAAGAGATAGCCTATGGCAACAATAGAAGAACAGGCGAGAAGGGCAAAAAGATATTCCTGCTTATAGACGGGCTTGGATATAACTTCCTTACAAAGGTTGTTCCGAATCTTCCAGGATATCCTGAATTAAGCAGCATATCCACTGTATTCCCATCAACAACATCCGTAGTCCTATCATCCATAGAGAGCGGAATGACTCCTGCAGAACATGGTATAATCGCATGGCAGGTATATGTGAAGGAGATAGGCGGGATAATACTGCCATTCAGAGACTCATTAATATTATCAAAAAACTTCAGATTGAGCAGTGTCGGAATAAATACCATATTGCCTGAGCCCAGGATGCTTACGCGGATATCAGAAAGGAAAAAGACGCTCCTTCAGTATCAGGAAGTCGTAACAAGACCATATGATCATATTCTAAAGAATACCGACATGAGCTATCATGCAAATCATCTGGACATGCTTGTAGGATTAAGAAGGGCTGTGCTTCAGGACAACCACGATTTCATATATGCATATACTGATGTAATAGACCATGCGCAGCACAGGTATGGATTATCGACAGAGGAGGCGGCCCATTCGGTAAAGGCGTTCTTCCATGACTTCGAGAAGATACTGCTTCCTGCACTGATAAGAAGCGACTACAATCTGGTGATAACTGCGGATCATGGCGCTATAGATGCATCCACCAAGATATCTGTAAACCATGATGACAAAATGATGGATTACCTGATAATGCCCCCTTATGGCGACCCGAGGATAAGGTATTTCCATGTTGAGAGTGGAAAGGAGGACAGATTCGAGCGCTACTTCAACAACAAATACGGTAAATACTCCATGCTGATTAGATCAGACGATGCCATAAAGACAGGCATCTTCGGAGGTACGAACGTAAAAGAGAGCATAAGGACCAGGTTCGGAACCCATGTTGCAATCATGAAAGGGCATGGGACATTTGAATACAACTATCCCGTCGCGCCATCAAAGCATAAATGGTCCCTGGTCGGACATCACTCTGGCATGTCAGAAGATGAGATGCGGGTCCCGCTAATAGTATACTAATCATTTTCTGCCTTCCCACTCTTTCATAAACCTGTCAAGATACTCATGCATGAATCTGCTCCTTTCACCGGCAATATGCTTTCCCTCCTTTGTGTGCATCCGCTTCTTGAGGAGCAATAGCTTCTCATGGAAATGGTTCACCGAAGTTCCTTCGGATGACTTATAAGCGGCAAACGTCTTGTGTAAGGCAGGCTTGATTCCAGGATCATATATCTGCCTTCCCTTGTAACCTCCATATGCAAAACATCGGGCTATGCCTATTGCACCAATCGCGTCAATCCTGTCAGCATCCTGCACTATCCTGCCCTCAAGCGTTTTCATCCTGTCCTTTACTCCCGCTCCCTTGAAGGATACATTCCTTACTATATAACATACATTATCTACCGTCTTCGGATTGGCATTTATGCTCTCAAGCCATTCCCTCGCGGCCTTCTCCCCCGCTGTCATATCTCCATCGCTGAACTTCCAGTCCTTTATATCATGCAGGAGTGCTCCAAGCTCTACAACCTCCACCTCCACATTCTTCTCGGTTTTGGCTATCTTTTTTGCCATGTTCCATACTCTATAGACATGCCACCAATCATGCCCCGTACCTTCCCCGTACATGGTCTCTTTTACATAATCTGCAGTACGCTTGATTATATCCGGCTTATCCATGGCTAAAGTACACAAGGCAACTATAAAAACCAAACGCATTGCAGTACATCCTCCCACCTCTAAAGAGTGTGAGATTTCCCGCTCACATTGTTAATACTGGGGCACAGGAAGCCTGCCGGTCATACAGGACATGCATTTAAACGATCGCAGCCACCTTTATCAAGGAACCTAAACGTAAGCATATCATTTGCGCCAGCAGACTCGCCATTACCATTAAAGGTAAGCTTTATGCCTTCTTTACGTTCTTTGCGCGAGTTCCGCGTTCTCCTGCTTCAACCTCGTATTCTACCGAGTCGCCTACTGCAGGAAGAGCTCCTTCTACTGCAGTCTTGTGGAAATACGTATCCTTTCCATCCTCTCCCGTTATGAATCCAAATCCTCTTTCAGAATTGAACATCTTTACTTTTCCTTTCATGTATATCACATTAGTTGATTATATTTTATAACTATAGAGTTTAAATTACCTCGCATTGCATCTCAGTTCCTCAAGGTGAATAAAAGAGTAGGCATGAACTCCCCTGATGCTGAGAATGCACAGATACTCTCTGACGCTAAAGCTGTCGAATTAAAGTATGAAAAGGGCATGGGCCGGCTTAGGATAAGATTTAAAGGTTTGGTTGGGAGATATGAGTATGGCAAAAAGCAATAAATTCTCAGAAAATGACAGGGCTACGATAATACTCATAATAAGCGGGCTGATAGTGGCACTTGCAGCTATGACACAAAGTGGCTCACTGGCTACTCTTTTTGTGATCATAGGGGCAGCAGCTTTCATACTGGGTATAGCATTTGCTTTACTGCGTCTATTAGGAATAATATAACCGGATCTGGAGCAGGGGCAGAAGAAATTCCTGGATATACTGTACGCCAAAAAAAGACGGTCCGAGAAAACACAACTTTAATATGGGATACTGCTAGTTGCCCGTATCGTTTCTCTGACTAACTGATGCCCTTCATTATCTGTAATATTATGTATGACTATTCAAGGGAGTCTAACCTGATGGCATTTTGCCTTCGGAGAGACTGAGAAGTTGGGGGTAAGGAGAATTGAACTCCTGCTTACGCAGTGTAAATGCGTCGTACTACCACTAGACAATACCCCCTTACTTGTGTTTCCTGCAGAAACCATCTATTCTTTCCATCGCTTCTCTTATTATTCCCTTATCAGGAAGCGTTACTATCCTTATATGATTATCGCTTCCGAATCCTGAGCCTCTTGTAACCTGTACGCCGGCCTCAAGAAGAAGCCGTTTTGCGAATTCAGTATCATCCTTAATCTTTATATTCTTTATATTCAGTCTTGGGAGCACATAGAAAGCGCCATTTGGCCTTACCGCATCCATGTACCTGCTCTCATTTATCAGTTTGTATGCAAAGTTTGTCCTGTCAGCTATCTCCCTAACCATATAATTGATGGCCTTCTTATGCTCTCTAACATTCCGCATCCCTTCTGCAATTGCGTACTGTGCAGGCATATTCACGGATAAGCGCATCTGCGCATACCTGACAACACGCTCTTTGAACTCCTTTGATATCCTGTCATCCCCAGGTACTATCATATACCCTATTCTGAAGCCAGGGGCATCAAAGTTCTTAGAAGCCCCGTTAAGTATTACGTGCTTTGTGCCTTTTGCCATCTGGGCAAGGCTTTTGAACTCCGCTCCGTTAAATAGTATCTCATCGTAAATCTCGTCGCTTACGAGTATGATATCATTGTCATTAGCTATGCTCACTATCTCTTCCATTATCTTCCTGCCAAGCACGGTGCCTGTAGGGTTGTTCGGGTTGGTTACAAGCATATACTTTATCCTTTTCGAACCACGTAGCGACTTCCTCAGATGGTCAAGGTCTATCGCCCATCCATCCTTCTCATCATAGTTGCCATAAATTGCACGACCGTGATTTACCTCAAGAAGACTCTTATAAAGCGTGTAATAAGGCCTGAACAATACTGCCTTGTCTCCCTTATCCATAAGCACGCTGTTGAGGAATATGAGGGACTCGCTAACGCCGTTTGTCACTATTATGTCTTCTTCAACATTAAGGTCCAGATTATACATTCTCCTGTACCTCTGTGCGATGGCCTCGCGGAGCTCCTGTGCTCCATAGAAATACTCATACTGCGACTTGCCTTCCCTGAGCGCTTTTATGTAAGCATCAATAATGTACTTCGGAGTCTTGAAATATACTGCAGGATCGCCTCTGCTCAGCTTTATGACCCTCCTTCCTTTTGCCATAAGCTCCTTTGCAGCCTTGTCCTGTTCCTCTACAGGATTTCCTGCGTAGTTGCTAGCTTCTGAGAAAATGCCCATGGATACATCATATCATGATAAATAATAAAAGTTGCCGGCTGAAGCATGCTACTCTTTTTCTTCAAGGTGCGCCTGCTCTATCATGTATCTTCCAGTGCTCCCGTTCCACTCTGTCTTTGCCTTCTCAATGATTATCCTTTTCCTGAACATGGGTGCGTCAAGCACGAAGCTTTCAGCCTCTCCTCCCTCGAATAGCATATTCACCTTGTATCTCCTGTTTAGCTCCTGCAGCCTCTTTATTATCTCATTGTCTATCCTTGCACCCAGAAAAGTTCTGTCAAAGCCCTCTGCAGAGACGGATGTTATTATTGCATTGAAATCAGACGCAAGTTCATTCAGTTCCTCAATGGGCTCTATGTGCCACAGAGGCGCAATAGACTCTATTCCAAGGGTCTTGCATATGTTGTTTATCCTGTCTGCCTGATACGAGCTGTATGTTGCACCGGTAACAAGAAGCCTCACATCATTCTCCTTAAGAACCCGTTCCAGGTCAGCGAGCTCAAGCTCCTTCTCACCTTTGGTATCTGCAAAGACCTGCCTTATTCCAAGGGCTTCGGCCTGCAGTGAGGTGTAAGCAGTATTGGGATAATGGAACATATAGCTGTACTGGTTCTCGGGTCGCATCGTTATGAGAAGGTCTATCTTCTTTCCGGACCTTACTGCTTTGTGCAGTGCAAGAGTAGAGTCCTTCCCTCCGCTGTAAAGGCACGCATTGCTCATTCGGCATTACCGCTGCTATTGTTCCTTGCAAGCTTCTTCTTCACGTGCTTCAGGGCAGAGAAGGTATCCCTGTCAATCTCTTCAAGGCGCATCCTTATGTACCTCGTCTGCGCAAGCATGTTTGGTATGACCCTGTAATCAAGTGCATTCACCCTTCTCTTCGTCTTGTCTATCTCGATAGCTATCCTTCTAAGGCTCTGCTCCCTCTGCGCAACCTCTACCACAGAGTCAACGGCCTTCCTGAAGGATTCGTTTATGTCATCTGCCGCAAGGCCTGTGCCCAATAGCATTGGGTTTGTCTGCTCTGCCTGAACAAGCCTGTTTATTCCTGGTATGCGCACGCCCATGATATTCTTTATCTTTATACTTATCCCGCTCTGCGGGTCTATATGCATGGCGACCTCCTCAAGTTCGAAGTTTCCAACGTAAGCGGAAGCTATGGCAACGGTCCTGTAAGAGTTCTTTATTATCTCATTGAGTGCGCTCCTTGACTCCTTGGATTCCTTGAGAAGCTTCAGGAACTCTATCACCAGCACCTCCCTCTTCCTTTTCAGAATAGAGTGGCCCTTCCTAGCAATAACGGTCCTCTTCTTGAGGTTTATCAGATTCATCCTTGTCGGGTTTATCATCGTTGCCATGCTACTTGCCCTTATCCTTTTTGTAGTACTTTGCAATGAACTCGGATTTTATCCTCGTCAGCTCCCTCTCTGGCAGCTCTGAGAGCAGGTTCCATCCTATCGCAAGCGTATCCTCTATCGTCCTTCTCTCGTAGGTTCCCTGCCTTATGAAGTTATTCTCGAAATCATCTCCGAACTTAAGGTACATCCTGTCGCTTTCTGAGAGTGCCTCAGCCCCTACTATTGCGCTCAGGCTTTTTGCATCCTGAGCCTTTGCATAAGCTCCGTATAGCTGGTCGGAGACATTCTTGTGATCCTCTCTCGTCTTCCCCTGTCCTATCCCGTTTCCCATAAGCCTCGACAGCGATCCCAGAGGCTGCACAGGCGGATAGATGCCTTTGTTGGTCAGCTCCCTGCTCATGTAGATCTGCCCTTCGGTGATGTATCCCGTAAGGTCTGGTATCGGGTGCGTAACGTCATCGCTAGGCATCGTCACCACGTTGAGCTGCGTTATGCTTCCCTTCCTGCCTTTCACGACTCCTGCCCTTTCGTATATGCTTGCAAGGTCCGTGTACATGTATCCCGGGTATCCTCTCCTCCCAGGGACCTCCTCCCTTGCGCTTGAGAGCTCTCTCAGAGCCTCTGCATAGTTTGTCATGTCATTGAGTATTACCAATACGTGCATGCCCTGGTCATATGCCAGATACTCTGCCGTGGTGAGTGCAAGCCTCGGGGTGAGAATTCTCTCTATGCTTGGGTCGTCCGCAAGGTTCATGAACGCCACAGTCCTCTTGAAAGAACCCGTCTTCCTGAACTCGTTTATGAAGTACTGGGCATCGTCATAGGTTATTCCGATGCCTGCGAATACGGCTGCAAAACCCTCGCTCTGGTTCTTCACTGTAGCCTGTCTCATTATCTGCGCTGTAAGTTGGTTGTGCGGAAGGCCTGAAGATGAAAAGATGGGAAGCTTCTGTCCTCTTACCAGAGTGTCAAGTCCATCTATCGATGATATGCCTGTCTCTATGAAATCGCTGGGCATGGCCCTTGCGGCAGGATTTATTGGATATCCATTTATGTCCCTCCTCTGGTCATACGCTATTGCAGGCCCGCCATCCTTTGGCCTTCCCTGTCCGTCGAAGATCCTTCCGAGCATGCTCTCTCCAACGCCTATCATGAAGGTCTCTCCCAGAAATGATACGGACGTATTATCGACGTTTATGCCGCTTGTAGGCCCGAAGACCTGCACCACTGCACTCTTGTCAGTAGTCTCAAGCACCTGCCCAAGCCTCTGTTCGCCATCATGCAGACGTATCTTGACTATCTCGTTATACTTGGCGTTGCCTTGCTTTCCTACAACTACCAAAGGTCCTGCAACGCTTTCTATCGTCTTAAAATCTATCTCGAATTTCATATCATCACTTTTCCTCCGCTTCCATGTATGCCTTGGAGGTATCGCTGAACTCCTTGTCCATCTCCTCAGCAATCTTCTTCTCCGTCTTCTCGACCTCATGCTCCTTAACCTCTTTCAGCCTTGCAATCTGGTCTATTATCTTCATCTTTGTTATATTGTCGAGAGGAACACCTTCCTTAAGGGAATCCTCCGCCTTCTTTGAGAAGCGCAGCATCGCCCTCAGCATGAACTCCTGTTTCTTGAGGCTCGTGTACGCATCAACCTCGTCGAAAGCACTCTGCCTCAGGAAGCTCTCCCTTATCATCTTTCCCACCTCAAGCACAAGCCTTTCATGGTCAGGAAGCGCTTCTGCACCGACGAGTTGGACTATGTCCTTGAGCTCTGCCTCTCTCTGCAGTATCTGCATGCACTCCTTTCTCATCGAGAGGAACTCCTTGCCAAGGTTCTTCTCATACCAGCTCTCAAGCGAGTCTATGTACAGAGAGTAGCTAGACAGCCAGTTTATCGAAGGGAAGTGCCTTGAGTTTGCAAGCGAGGCGTCAAGCGACCAGAAGGCCTTGACCACCCTTAGCGTTCCCTGAGATACAGGCTCCGAGAGGTCCCCTCCAGGAGGGGAGACCGCACCTACCAGCGTCACCGAACCTATCTTTCCGGAGAGTGTTTCAACCTTTCCTCCCCTCTCATAATATTCGGCAAGCCTCTTCGGCAGATATGCAGGATAACCCTCCTCTCCGGGCATCTCTTCAAGCCTTGCGGATATCTCTCGCATAGCTTCAGCCCATCTCGATGTAGAGTCTGCCATGATTGCAACGCTGTATCCCATGTCCCTGAAATATTCGGCGATGGTTATTCCTGTATAAATGCTCGCCTCTCTTGCAGCTACGGGCATATTGCTTGTATTTGCTATAAGCACAGTCCTTTCCATAAGCGGCCTTCCGCTTCTGGGATCCTTCAGCTCAGGAAACTCCGTCAGAATCTCAGTCATCTCGTTTCCCCTCTCCCCGCAACCAACATAGACTACAATGTCGCTGTCAGCATACTTTGCGAGCTGGTGCTGTATTACCGTCTTTCCTGCTCCGAACGGACCTGGAACTGCGGCAGTGCCTCCCTTTGCTATGGGGAACAGCGTATCTATTACCCTCTGCCCTGTTACTAGGGGTTCATCAGACCTGAACCTGTTCTTGTATTTCGAAGGCTTTCTTACAGACCTTCTCTGAAGCATAGTTATCTCATGGCTCTTGCCCTTGCTCTCAACTACAGCTATCGTATCCTCTACTGCAAAGCTTCCCTGCTTTATGCTCTTTATCTTTCCGCTGACTCCATAAGGCACCATTATATAGTGCTTTATCAGCTCGGTCTCCTGCACGTATCCTAGTATCTGCCCTTCACTCACAGACGATCCTGCATGCACTCCCTTATCGGCAACGAACTTCCATTTCTTCTTCTTGTCCACAGGATCGGCAACTATTCCCTTCTCTATGAAGACTCCGCTCTTTGACCTTAGAACCTCAAGAGGGCGCTGTATGCCGTCATATATGTTGCTAAGTATTCCAGGACCGAGCTCCACGGAAAGAGGCAGCTTTGTAGACTCTACGCTCTCTCCCGGCCCTATCCCTGTAGTGTCCTCATACACCTGTATGATCGCCCTGTCCTTTCTCAGCTGTATGATCTCTCCTACGAGCCCGTCCTTTCCTACCTTCACCACGTCATACATGCTGCTTCCAAGCATATCCTTTGCAACTACTAGCGGTCCTGAAACCTTTTCGATAATTCCCATCTAAATCACGTTAAGCGTTTTTTGTAATATCTATACCGATCGCGCGCATAATCAGGCTGCGCAGCGTATCCTCTTCCTCTACAGGCTCCTTCTCTTCGGGTATCTCCACAAAGAGCGGCAGTATGCTGCTGGAAATGGCTTCCTGCAGCTTCCTGTCCTTGACAAGCTTCTTTACTCCCGAGGTTATTATCACTATGCCCGTCTCTTTATCGTCAAGAACGTTCTTGAGTGCAGCCTCTGCCGTAGCCTGGTCATAAACTTCGTATGAGCTGGCTATGCCGCCAAGCTTGAAGCCCAGGGACATGAGCCCATTGCCTATCATTACTATTTTGTAACTATCTAATTTTTCCTCCAAACCATCAGCCTCTCTTTCTCCTCGTTGCTAAGTCCGTACATGCTTCCGTGTATCATCACCCTGAGCGTATCCACCTCTATCTCCTTGAAGTAAAGGTATGCGAGTATGGAACCGAACGAGAGCACGCTGTGCCCGAGCAGCCTTACGCTGTCCTTCAGCATAGAGTTCCTAAGCGCTATCTCGAATGAGAGCAGCTCCTTGTTCTTGCTCTTCCTGTATATGTCAAGTGCATTCTGCATGTCAGCAATCTTTATGCTTTCTACAAAGGATTCAAGATCCTTGGAACCTTCATACATCTTTGAGAGCTCCTCTTTTGCAATGGTTCCATGCTCTGCGATCAGAGGTTCTATCTCTGTAAACTTCATACCTACTCTCTTTGCCTTTATCAGGAGCATGAGGTTTCTCACATCTATGCTTATCTTCAGCATTCTGGACGACTGTGGGTGTACGGTACGAAGCTTTGAAACAGTGCTCCCAAGAACCGAATAATAACCCATATCTATCGCGTTGACAGCATCAACGGTCATCTTCCTCTTCTTGTACTCTTCGGCTGCAGATCTGAGTATTGCAGTGTAAGGGGAGTTGACCATAAGTTTAGAGATCAGCGCATCAACGCTCTCTTCGGACATAGCCTCCTTGATAACCTGCCTGTTGTACCTCCCTTCATCAATCACATACTTCGAGATTGATTCATAAGAGTCCTTTCTTCCCTTGGCCTCTATGGCAAGCTTTATGTTTGAAAGGTCCCACTTGCCCACTATGCTCCTCATGAGCTTCCTGTCAGTTGTCGGAGAGATATCCACAAGCTTTCCCAGCCTTCGCGCAAGGTTCTTGCTCAGCGCAAAGTCTATCAGTTCCTCCTTTATGCTGGTTCCGCCAAACTCCTCAAGATCCTGCCTGTAGTCTGTCTGGTAAAGAAGGGCTATTATCGCCCCTGTATCCTTGGCCTTCATTATCTCCTCCATCTGCCTGCCGTCTATCAGGAAGGACTCCATAGCCTTTACTCTAGCGTTAGAGTATCCATACAAAGTCCTAGCCTTTATTAGATCACCTTTTTCTCCCTTTCTTACTCACAGTATGCTTCGCTGCTTTGTGCTTATCTGCAGCTGCGGGTCTCGCCTCTCCTTTATCCCTGCCGTGCTTATTTCCAAACATGAAGGCAGATATCTCGGCCCGTATGAGATCGCTGTTCTCCTCTACTATCTTTGCAGGCGTTGCATCAAGCCTTATCCTTCCGTCTTTCGACTCTATGACGAAGCCCTCTCCATCCATATGCTTGACCTCATAGCCCTTAAGCGAAGCTGCAGCCTTCTTATTGACAGTCACTATTATCTCATCTGTCGTCTTCTCCATCTCCTTTATCGCTGATTTCAGCATCTTGTCAAGGTTCTGTTCTGAAAGCATCCTGGAGAGTTTCGGCATCACCTTTTCCATCGCACTGGAAACCGCTCCTGCCTCCGCGGCATTCATCAGCGCGGTTGTCATGTTGTCAAGGTCGGATTTCTTCTCCATCTCTACCCTATTCATCTCAACCTTGGCTTCCTCATCGGCCTTCTTCTCCATAGCAGCCGCTTCCTTCCTTGCCTCCTCTGTCATCTTTTTTGCATTCTCTGAAGCTTCGCTCTCTATCTCTGCCGCTTTCTTCTCAGCATCCTTTATGATGCTGCCTCTTATCTTGTCAAGGGTCATGGGAACACTATATTATTCCGGCGGTCAGCATTATCAGTATTGCAACTACGAAACCGAATATCAGGAGTGTTTCAGGTATTACCAGGAAGAGCAGCACTGTACCCATGCTCTCAGGCTTCTCTGCTATCATCCCCAGGCCTGCGCTTCCTATTGCGGCCTGCGCCGATCCTGTTCCTATAGCACCTCCTGCTATAGCTATTCCTGCTCCTATTGCAGCTATTGCTGTTTCCAAAGTTATAGCCATTCAAATCACGTTATTATTCTTATTATTCTTTAGTATAAACTCTTTTGTAGCTGAAGGGTTTGAAGCGGATTCCACTTCCAGTATAGAACTTGGAGAAGAATTCAACGAAGTTGAGCCTCACTCCCTGCACCATTCCTTCGAATATGGCGAGAACCATGTTGAAGAAGTGTAGCAGGATAAATATTATAATATATACAATGAACAGTGGAATGCCCATTCCAAGGTTCGGAGTGAACGCCTGGTCTATCAGCAGGGCTATTATTACGGAGCCCAATCCGAAGCCCATGATCCTCGCATAGCTCAGAGGATGCGTTATAAGATTGGTTATCTCCGGAGCCTCCTCCCTGCTCAACCCTATCGTTGCAAGTATCAGCAGTATTGCTGCGATGCCTGTAGCTGCCCCTACCGTGGCATTAAACTGGCCGAAGAAGACAGCGCTGACAGCTATGGCCCCGAGTATTATTGCTCCTGCAGAAGAAAGCTTTGCGAGCGCATGCTTGTTATGTCCGTGCCTGCGCTGATTGATAGCGCCTATCGCAAGCCCTGTAACCACCTGCGCTATCCCTAACAGTATTGTTATAACGAGAATTGTGGTGATGTTCTTTAGCCAGTTGAATGTTGGTATAAAGCCAAGCCCTATGTACTGGTTCAGCTGGAAGCCGAAGTATTGGTTAGACAGTATCCCGAAGAATATCACCGCTATGGAAGTGAGCCTCCATATCCTTGCGACGTTGTTCAGTAGTCCATCAGAATCAGTCTTCATTATTATCAAGCTTACGACTATCAGGGAGAGTATTCCATAGCCTACATCGGATACCATCAGGCCGTAGAATATCGGAAATGATATTATGAATATCCACGTAGGGTCTATCTCATCGCTTCTCGGTGTGGAATAGAAATTCATGAGATAATCGAAAGGCTGTAGGAACTTAGGTCTGTTAATCTGCGTGGGTGCAAGTTCGTCATCGTATACGTGCTCTATGTAGAACCTGCCTTCTGCAGCACCGCCTATAATCCTATCGAGCTCATGGTATCTCTTCTTCGCTATCCAGCCCTCTATGAGGAAGGTCTTGTCAATTTTCTTGAATATCGCGCTCACGTTTGCCTTCTGCAGCTCTATGTCGAGCATCTCTGTCATGGAAGCAAGCTGCGAATACTTTGCGCTGCTTATCTCATGCAATTCCTTGTTTATCTCAGAAATGCGCTTGTCGTTCTGTGCCCTCTTCTTCCTTGACGACAGCAGCGTTTCCTCCGGAACCCCATGCATGTATCTGGAGTGCAGGTCGATCTCCGTAACTCCGGCATCCTTTGCGATATCTGCTACATTGCCCGGCTTTGCATATACTATCACTCCCGATATGTGCTTTCCGTTCTTCCTTGTCTCAATAGAATAATCTTTCGAGCCCTTAAGTCTCCTAGACAGCTGCGAATAGCCTTTGCCGTCGGTATAGAATGCGAAATATCCAAACCTCTCGCTCTGCAACCTGTCATAATTTATCCCTGTTCCCTTTAGCTTTTCAGAAGAATCGATAGAATAATCAAGAAGCGCATTGTCTTCCTGGATAAGCTGCATCTCATTCCCAAGGTCGTATACCTTCTGTACTGCCTTCTCCGCTCTTGCCTCCTTTATAAGTTTCTCAAGCTCCATGTGCTTCTGCTTCTTTACCTCGTGCTTCTCAAGCAGGTGGAGCGCACCATCAAACCTTATGAGCAGCTCAGAGAGCTCCGACGCCTGGTCAGACGGCTTGCTATCCTCTATATTTATCCTGCTCTTCCTGAGATCCATTATGCCTATGGACTGCAGGGCAGAAACAATGTTATGCATATCCTTGTCCAGCGCAATTATCCTGACCTTCTGCATCGGTTCCGTACTTAACAATCTATGCACCAATTATCTTCTCCACAAGCCTCTTGACGAGCTTATTCAATTCCGAGTCATTAAGCGTCCTCTTCCTTATCCTGTCGGCTTCCTTCTTTGCCGATGCCGAGCCCTTTTCCACAGCCTTCTCCCCTTCAGCATAAGCCTGGCTTATCCTCTTCTTCTGCTCGGCTTCCGCATTTGTCCTTGCCTCTTCAATTATCCCCGCGGCCTTCTCCCTTGCCCTCTCAACAGTCTCAACTCCCTTAGACTGAGCCTCAGCTATTATCTTTGCCGCTTCTATCTCTGCGCCCTGCATCTCCTCAATGGCACTCTTACTCATCAATACACCATCAATAACTCATTAATCTAAACCAAGCTAGAGCCCTGCAAAAGCGGCTCCATGTACTGATATTGATAAGGAAAAAGAGTTTAAGAACCTTGCGCTGAATCTCTATAGGTTTTCATGCTCTACTTTCTGCATCTATCAAGGAAGTTCTGGAAGAGCTCATACCAGGAACTAAGAGGCATCTGCAGCTTCAAGCCTATCGAGAGCCTTTGGGACAACCTGATAATAGAGGCGAAACCCGGCCTTCTCAGCAGTCTGAATTCCAAGGAAAACGTCTTCATATATGGGGCATTCGAGCTGTCAGATAGCTGCAGCATAGACAAAGAGGATTATGCAGAGAGCATCTACTCTTCAATAAAAGAGCAAGCGGAAAAGGCAGACGGTAAGAGCATAATGATAGACATATACGACGTGAACAGCAAACATGGTTATTCAGGCAAGGATCTGGAGGTGCTTTTCGGCAACAGGCTTGAGAAGGATGGATTCGGTGTGAGCATGGAGAAGCCTGAAGTTCTCATCTATGCCGTTCTCTTCAACTGGACGTGCTATTCAGGGATAACAAGATATGCTTCGGGGAAGAGGGAGCTGCTCAACCCGATAAGGCATTATAATCACTCAAGGAGCGGCATAAGCAGGGCAGAGATGAAGATAGAGGAAGCTTTTGACAGGTTTGGCATAAAGGCAAGACGGGGTATAGCAATAGATCTCGGTGCGGCACCGGGAGGATGGAGCTGCTTCCTTGCAAAGAGGGGGTTTTCAGTAATTGCAATAGACAATGCCAAGCTTGATACCGGGAAGATAAGCGCTGCTGGGGTGTCTGTAGAGGCGCATTCGGATAATGCCAAACCAAGAAAAGGCACCATAATGCATTACAGAATGGGTTTCCAGGAGGCGTACTCAAAGCTCAGGGATACAAAGGCAGCCCTCATAGCAGACGATATGAACATAAGCCCGGCAGAATCCGCAACAGCTGTTACAAAATACCTAAGCCTGCTTAAGGAAAACGGCATATGCATAATGACTATGAAATCCGTAACAAAGAACATACCTAAGCACATATCTGCCATACGGAGGGAATTAGAGGGTAAGCTTGAGATAGAGAGAATAGCTGTCCTTCCGAGCAACAGGCAGGAGCTCACTATATTGTGCAGAAAAAGATAGCAGAAATGCTAAAAATAATCACAACACATAGAAAGCAAGATATTGCTACAATAACCATTCGGCACCAGTTACGACGACGACTTCCACAACCACTACGACCGTGGCAACAACAACTGCAGGAGGCGGTAATAGTGGTGGCATAATACTAAATACTATAATACCTTCATCATCCACCACCTCAAGCCTATTGCAATTACGCATTTATGGATATCTTTCTTGACAGATAATCTAAATGCGGCCTTTAACCAGCTAAAATCCTCTCTCTTCAGAAAGAATGACAAGCTAAAGATAAGCAGTGGTGTGCCGTAGCCCCTCTTCTGTTTTAGGTGACATTCGACTAAGCGGCATTCTGCCTTGCATGCTCACGGTATGCACATCGGCGCGTTTCACCCACACCGGCGCGCTCGTCTTGTCATCGCTTTTATGCGCCGCAGTGGTCTCGTTTCTGTTCCGAATAAGGCCTTAAGCCACACATACTCTGCATGGAGGGAGCTTCCTCAGTCATATAGACCGTAAGCCACCCGCACACCACTATATTTTAATATGATTTTGTGATATATAAATGTGATAGGATGGTATCACCTGCACTTACCCTAAGCGGACTGGTAAGCATAGCACTTCCAATAGTGATAATACTCATAGTGCTTTTCATACTCTTCAAGCTTGGGAAATTCGTACTCAAATATGTGCTTGGAGTAATCGTAAACAGCATAATGGGATTCATTGCGATATTCATCCTTAATGCGCTATTCAACATCGGCATACCTTTCACATGGCCTATAATAATAGCAACTGCACTGTTCGGACTTCCTGCGGTAGGCACTATGGTGATACTCCATGTACTTGCAGGGATTGCGCTCTGAGGAAAAGCTCTGCTGCAGGGTTAATTTTACCGCAAGGGAGAAGCACGCTTTGCTATATGCTGATTACTTTGCAAGTGTTATATCCTCTTTCTTCACAGTCTCCCTTTTTGCATGCGCTGCAAGCTTTACCGCTTTTGCAGCTACGCCATAGCTGAACTTATTGACTATCTTGCACAGCTCTATTGCTGCAGAATCGCTTACGCGCTTTGCTCCTGACTCCTTAAGGATCTTCTTCGCCGCAAGCTTTGTCATAGTCATATCTGCACCATAATGAATTGTAGAGGCTTACCCTAATGCTACATAAAAACGTAATAATATTGCTTTATATGATAAGTATATAAACATATGATTGCGTGGAAGGGAAAGGGAATAGAAATAGGTATCCGGAGGTAATGCCGCTCTCAGAAGCGAGCAAGGACAGCTTTGCATCGTTCATAAGGGATGTGTTCGCAGAGAGCCCGGAGGCGATGTGGTATGAGAAGCTGCCGAGTGAGAAGGAGCTGGAAGGCCTTTTCACAGCGAAGCTTGAAGGATGCAAGGAAGGAAGCGTCATAGATCTCATCTTCAGGTCCGGAGAGGAGCTGATGTGCGAGGTAGAGATAGTAAGAGTGAACAAGGAAAAGGCAGTAGTCGGCATAATAACCAGATCAGACGGGATGGGCACCGGCATAAGCGATGTGCTGCTCCAGAGCGCTGAGGAAAAAGCGAAGGAACTGGACATAAAGGAGCTTATCGCAGAGGTAAAGAGGAGCAACAAACGGGCGATAGAGTTCTTCAAAAGAAACGGCTACATAGAGATAGGAAAAAATGCGGAACTTGCAACACTTGCAAAGAAGATCTGATCAGCTGACATTCCTTACTGCAAGCGAATTTCCTCCGACCTGTGAAAGAAGCACCTGCACAGAGTAATTCAGCTTGCTTGATGTGTAATCGACAAGCCATGCCTTTTGGTATATCGTGCTGCTATAATTTATGGCATTATAGTATGTTGCATGAACGGAGACGTTTGCATATCCTGCCCTTTGTATGTATGCGTTTACAGATGATATATTCAGTTCGTGGGATAAGGCTATCGCAACAGGATACGACGCAACGATATAACTGCTGTGGTTGTTGGCAAACCCGTTGACTATGCAGTTTCCCGTATAGTTGTTCTCCACCCTGCTTACAAAGCCGTACTGTGGATAATCGAATGAGAGAACGCTGTATGATGGGCAGGGCGAGGTCGAGTTTGATATGACCGATGCAAGTATGTACCAGCTACCGGCATATACTGAAGAAGAAGCGTTTGTTATGTTTACCGTTGCTCCGGGATAATTGTTCTTAAGATAATCAAGGATCAGAGATGTCGCCTGTGCCTTGGTTACCTGGCTGACAGAGGACTGCCTGAGAAGGTAGTATGCCGAAACTATCACAACAGCTATTACTACAGCTACTACTACTGCCTTTGTGAGCAAGTCCATGATTGAAGATTAGCGAATAAGTATATAAAGAATACTCTCGGGATTAAGAAATGCTGCCATCAGCAATCTCTGCAGATTTTACGGCTGCAGCTGCCAGTGAATCCAGCTTTATCTCCTTTTCTATCCTAAGCACGGTCTTCGGATTGGAGTTTATTACAGGGTGCTTTGCAGATATGGAGCATACATCACGGTATGGCTTCACCGATTCATCGAATGTGCCTATCCTCTTCGCTATCTCTATTATCTCGGATTTATCAAAGCAGGCGAGAGGCCTTATGAGAGAAGCGCTTATCTCCTGCTCCTCGGAGAAGAGATTGTTCTGAGTCTGCGATGCAACCTGTCCGATGCTCTCTCCCGTAACTATGACTCTGCTCTTCTCCCTATCAAGAAGCTGTTCCGCACACTTCAGCATGAATCTCTTCAGCATTACGAGTTCGTATCTGCCGGTCTTAAGCGCTGCAACCTGGAACCTGTGCGTAGGTATGTAGTAAACACGATATGCCTCATGGTAATCAGAGAGCATGCCTATCAGATTGGCTATCTTCGATTCAAGCACTCCGGAGGCGTTAGGGAACGCGTGCATATGCACATATACAGGTTCCATGCCGCGTTTCATCGCCAGCCACGCCGCTACCGGAGAGTCTATCCCTCCTGAGAATAGGACAATGCACCTTCCGCTGCTGCCTACCGGAAGACCGCCCAGTCCTTTGAACCTCTGTACAGAGATGTATGCAAAGTCCTTTGCGACGCTGATATATACCTCACGCGAATACTCCTTCGGAGAGAGCGGTATTCCCTTCTTCTCAGCCGCAGCTGCAAGCTTCCTTACTATGTCCTCGCTATTGAATTTATGCTGCTTGTATGCCCTATGCGCGTTTATCCTGAATGCCCCTGTTCCCTCTGCGCTCTTCATGATCCTGCACGCGTCATTTACTATTAATGGGAGCTTGGGCTCTGTCTCATATGCCACCTCATATGCACTGACGCCAAAAAGGAAGCCTA
The DNA here is from genome assembly GCA_027365175.1 of Microcaldota archaeon. Lineage (GTDB taxonomy): Archaea > Micrarchaeota > Micrarchaeia > Micrarchaeales > CABMGC01 > JAKAUU01. The sequence goes on from DAHXNY010000002.1 coordinate 73,579, forward strand.
TCCTGCGCAGGACCTCCTTGAAAGAGCTATTGGAAGGCCTTATGATTATCTTGTCATAATGCTTCTCCACCCTGTACTTCAGCCCCGAGAGCTTCATATCTATGTTACTGAGAAGGATGTTTATGTAATCGCTGCGGTTCTTTCCGCGCAGCCAAAGCTCGCCGAATCTCAGTACTATCATGCGCTTTTCTCCTGATGCCATTTCTATACCTGCAAAAAAGCTTACGCTACTAATATATCATCTATATATAAAAAATGAGAGAATCGCCCTGCAGATTACTTTGCAGCGTACTTTGCAAGCTTCCCTGCAATCTCCTTCTTGTTTGGCTTCCTGTCGTGTATGGTGTTGAGCCTGTAGCATCTTTTGCTGCAGTAGTACTTTATCGCGCCGTTCTTCCTAACGTACATGAAGCCGGTGCCTTTTTCCATATCGACAGTGCAGTATGAGCATTTCATAGTGATTACCTTGCCCTTATAGGCTTGTCCTCCCTTGTCGTGTCAGGAAGCCTTATCTTATCCCCTACCTTTATCCTGCCTGAAACGTTTCTCCTTATGACCCTGCCGGTATCTCTTCCTTCCAAAACCCTGCACATGGCCTGCTTTATCTCGCCGTATATGCCCGTCCTGTTTGGATTTACCTCAACAACCTCTGCAAGATAACCTTCGAACTTCTTCCCTTCCTCTGCGCCTCTGCTCTGCGTCTTTGGATCAGGAGTCTGTACCTTTGCGGTCTGCTCCTTTGCAGTCTGTTGTTCATTCACAGGTGATTCAGCCATTTATACTCACTCTTTCTTTCCAGCTTCCTCCTTCGGCTTCTTCTCAGGAGCTTTCTTCTCTGCCTTAGGCTCTGCCTCCTTCTTCTCTGAAGGTGCCTCCTTTCCGCTTATCTTTGAGACCACTTCCTTGATTATGCCTTCCGCTCCTGCAGCCTTCTCTATTGCTGCTGCGGTGCAAGGTACATTTATTCCAAGGGCCTGTCCCAATGCCAGCTTTGTAGGCACATAAACATAAGCTATCTTCCTCTGTTCGCAAAGCGTCGGGATGTGCATAACTACCTCTTCAGGCTCTACATCCTCTGCTATTATGACAAGAGAGGACATGTTTCTCTCTATGCTCTTGGTGACCTCGTTAACTCCCTTTCTAACGCTGCCTCCCTGCCTTGCTACTCTTATTGCTTCGAGAGCCTTGTTTGCTACCTCCTTAGATACTTCGAACTTCACATACGATTTTGCCATTTTCACACCTCGTCTCATTGGCGCACACGCGTGGCCTTAAGAATCAATAATGTCCAAACAAAAAGCAAGAATAACTTGCATCTAAATATATATAAACTCGTCAGTCAAGGAACTGCGATGCCGCAGGCGGCTCAGGAGGCTGTCCCTTTCTTACCCTTATGTCCCTGACTACTGTAGCCTGAAGATCCTTAGGAAGTTTCTCGTATCCGAAGTACTCCGGATACCATATTGCCTTTCCGCTTGTTATGCCTCTTATCTCATTAGAGAAGCCCTTTATTACCTCTGACACAGGCATCTTTGCAGTTATGGTGACCTGCTCATTCTCCTGCTGTATGTCCAGTATCTGCCCTCTCCTGCTCTGCAGGAAGGATATTATATTTGACATGTAGTCTGCAGGTATGTTTATCGTGAACTTCTGCTTTGGTTCAAGAAGGACCACTCCTGCAGTAAGCAGTCCTGCATATATGGGCCTTCTCATTGCAGGTATTACCTGCGCAGGGCCCCTGTGTACAGGATCCTCGTGAATCGTTGCATCCGTTATGGAGACCTTTATGCCTGAGCACTTCTCCCTTGCCAATGGGCCATCTGCCACTGCCTCTTCGAATCCTTCTATAAGGAGCTCCATTACCTCGTTCAGGTACTGCACCCCATGGGTCGCGTCTATGAGCACGCTCCTGTTTGAGATGTCCACCACTCCCCTTGCCTCCTCTCTTGACATGCCTGCTTCTATGAGCACATCCCAGTGTGACTTGCCCTTCGGTTTTCCCGACTTGAGTGTTCCCTCCTCTATAAGCTTGACTACCTCAGGCTCTAGCGGTGCAATATTGATCATGAAACGCGTGTGCTTGTTTGGCGATTTACCCTCAACATTATCAACGCTCCTCTCAATCGTCTCTCTGTATACTACTATAGGTTCGCTTGTCGTTATCGGTATCTTGTACTCGTTCCTCAGCTTGGTCTCTATGACCTCTAAGTGTAGCTCTCCCATACCGCTTACCAGGTGCTCCCCGGTCTCCTGATTCAATTCTACAAGTATCGTCTGGTCACTCTTAGTAAGATCCCTGAGTGCACTTATCAGCTTTGTCATATCGCGCGAATCCTTTGCCTCTATCGCCTTTGTTACCACCGGCTGCGAATAGTGCTTTATCTGTTCGAAAGGATCCATCTCCACCTCAGAGCAGGTATCTCCTATGGCTATGTTGTTGAGACCCACTATTCCCGCTATGTTTCCTGCAGATACAATATCCACTATTACCCGTTCGGGCCCCATGAATAGGTTTACCTGCTGCACTCTCTGCTTGTTCGGGTTTCCGGATACGAACAACTCTGTGCCCTTCTTTATCGTTCCTGAGAAGACTCTGCCTATTGCCACCTCTCCGCTGTGTGGATCGCTGGTAACCCCGAATATCACCGCAGTTGCAGGCGCCTCCTTGTTGACTGTCTGCATTGCCTTGCCCTCCGGGCTTTCTATGTTGCCGTGCCACAGCCAAGGTATTCTGTAACCCTGTGCTTCCTCCGGATTGGGAAGGTGCTCTATCACCATGGAGAGCGTCGCTTCGTCTATGGGTGCCACTCTCCTCAAAGACTCCTCGTCCTTCTTCTCCGTATAATCGAAAATCTGCTTGAACGTCACATTGTACTTCTTCATGATATGCGCAGATATGGCCCACTTCTCATAAGCGGAGCCGAAGCACACTGCATTGTTCTCTACGTTTATGAGCCAGCTCTTTGCGAACTCCTCAGGAGCATACCTTATAATGAGATTGTTTATATCATTTATCAGCTTGAGCAGTCTCTCAAAGGTCTGCTCCTGTGTAAGCTTCAGTTCGTTAAGCAGCCTGTCTACCTTGTTTACAAAGAGAACCGGCCTGGCCTTTTCCTGAAGCGCCTGCCTCAATACAGTCTCTGTCTGAGGCATTATTCCTTCTACAGGATCCACTACAAGAACAACTCCGTCCACTGCACGCATAGACCTTGTAACATGTCCGCCAAAGTCCACGTGCCCAGGAGTATCTATGAGATTGATTATGTAATCTTCATCCTTGTAGTTGAATGCCAGCGAGATGTTAGCCGATTTTATAGTCATCCTTCTGTCCTTCTCTATCTCCTCGTAGTTGGTGTAAAGGGCATCTCCGGCAACTGTCTTGGAGATTATTCCTGCCCTTGCGAGCAGAGAGTCTGTAAGCGTTGTCTTTCCGTGGTGCACATGTGCTATTATTGCAACGTTCCTCACATTCTTGACATTGCCCATTATCTTTGCTACTTCCTCAGCTACGAATTCTTTCCTAACCATGATTATCTAGCTCTCTTCGCTATTCTTTCGACTTCCTGCCTCTTCTTTACGGCGTAGCTATCCTGGCTGTTTGTAGCAGCAAGCATTATCTCGTTTGCAAGGGAATCTGATACGGTCCTTTTCTTGTTGAAGCCTCCTATCAGCGCTGCCAGTGCTATGTTCCTAAGCGCCACGTCAAGTCTGCGCTTTGAGCTTATCCCTACGGCTACGTTGTAGCTTATCCCTCCGTACCTGACTCGTGTAACGTCCTCTATAGGCGCTGCGTTTTCAAGCGATTCGACGAACACCTGCACAGGGTTCCTGCCGGTCTTGTCATTGATTGCACTGAACGCATCCTCCACTATGTGGGTTGTCTTGAGCTTTCTGCCCTGCAGTCTGCCTTCTGTCCTTATCACCTTTCCCATTACCTTCTTTCCGGTTCCTCCGCGCATGAGCTTGTTGATAAGGCGTTCCACTATGTTTATGTGTGAATTGTAGTACGACTGGTCCTTTCTCCTGCCGAATATGTTTGGATATGCGTGCTGTCTAAGGTTGATGTATGGCGCAAGGCTGAGATCCTCAATCGAGATGTCCTTAAGACTGTATCTGCCGAAAAGAAGCTGGTCGCTGAAACCCTGCGCGCTTACCTCCTTTCTTGATTTTTTCTTAGGCGCTGTTTTTGGAGCAGTGTTCTTCCTCTCCTTCTTCTGTTCCTGCGCTTCGGCATTCACAACAACATTTGCATTTTCAGTATCTGCCATATTAATCATCTCTTAGGCTTCTCCTTCTTGCCCTTTACTATCTGGAAGGCATCAACGCCGTTTATCGCTATAACTCTGTACTTTAGTCCAGGTATACTTCCCATCTGCCCTCTCTGGGAGCCTCCCATGCCCTGTATCGTCACTTCGTCGTGCTCCTCTATAAAGTTTATCGTTCCGTCATAAGGCACATACGCTCCGACTACCTTTCCATTCTTTACGAGCTGGACTCTGACGCATTTTATAAGACCTGAGTGGGGCTGCTTCTGCTGAAGCACGAACTTCTGAAGCACAAGACCCTTTGCCATCGGAACAGTCCCGACAGGGTCGAACTTCTTCTTAAGCTTGAAGTACTTCCTCTTCCACCACTTGTTAAGCATGCGGTGCTTCTTCCTCTTTTTTATAAGTTCCTTCGCAGCAAATTCTCCTTTTGGCAAATATTCACCTAATACTCTAGTATCTTTGAGTTACCCTGTTCTATGATCGCCAGGCTTATTACAGAATATGGTTTTCCGCACACTGCACCGAGCTCCATAGAATTATCATCGTAAGGTACCATCTTAACTCCGCTGACCTTGCACAGGTGCTCTATGTCAGCTACTCTGTTCTTCTCTCCTTTCTGTGCCACTATGACAAGTTTTGCGCTATTGTTCCCTATGGCCCTGACCACTTCCTTGTAGCCGAGGCTGACCTTTCCGGTGTCAACTGCAATCCTAATGTCGTTACTAATGTTGCTCATAACAATCAAGCCGTCTTTTGCAGAGCGGTAATGCTCCGTCAAAGAGAAACAAGATATATTGGAGAGTAAGTTATAAAAAGATATTTAAACCTTCACCGAATGGGCGTTTCCATCGTTCATGCGGATTATGGATGATAAAAGCAATGAGTTTTGCTAAACATTATGTGACACCGTGGTCTCCTGCTCCCTTTGCCAAACTGCATTGATATCTGCATTGATTCTGCATTGATAATTGCATTTATAATCGTACTGATATGGACGGGCAACATATACGGAAAGATTATTGCTCACTCGATCCGCGGGGCAGTCGACTCCGGATAAGGATACTTTGCTGCAGATCTCTCAACCTTCTTGTACCTGAGTATCAACTCCTTTGCCCTCTTCTTCGCCTGCTGCTCAGTTATCATTATCCTTGCCTCTCCGGTCCTTGCAGCTGCATCGGCCACCTTTCCAGCAACAGATGGTGCTATCCTTGTTTCAAAGCCCTTGTCAGATATGCTCGGCAGTATATGCTCTGCAGTTATCCTTCCCGTGCTCTTTGCTATTGACAATGCGGCCCCTACCAGCATATCGTTGTTTATCCTTTTTATGCGTGCGTCCAGCATGCCCCGCATTATTCCCGGAAAGGCTATCACGTTGTTAACCTGGTTAGGCCACTCGCTGCTTCCCGTTGCGACAACAGCTGCTCCTGCGCTCTTCGCCTCTTCGTATCCTATCTCGGGAAACGGGTTTGCGAGAGAGAAGACCACTGCCTTTTGGTTCATGCTCTTTATCATCTCGGTGGTGAATGCTCCTCTCTCCGAAACCCCTATAAGTACGTCCGCTTCCTTTGCAACTTCGGCAAGGGTCCCTTTCTCAAGCTTTTTATTGGTGATATCAGCAAGGTGCTCCTTGAACTCGTTCATATTCTCCCTTCTTCCCTTGTATATCGCACCTTCGGTATCGAGCACCACTATATTGTGCATGCCATAATGATGGATCAGTTCTGCAATGCCTATCCCTGCCGCTCCTGCGCCGTTTATCGCTACCTTTGCCCCTTTGCCCTTGCCCACAACCCTGAGCGCGTTTATCAGTGCTGCAAGTGCAGCTACTGCTGTCCCCTGCCTGTCATCGTGGAAGACAGGTATGTTTATCTCTGTAGATAGTCTGTTTGCTATCCTTATAGATTTTGGCGATTTTATATCCTCGATGTTTATGCCTCCGAAAGTCGGGGCTATCGCTTTTACTATATTGATTATCTCATTTTCATCCTTTGTGGAAAGGCAGATGGGAACAGCGTCGACACCTCCGAATCTCTTGAAAAGAAGGGACTTCCCCTCCATTACCGGGAGTCCTGCTTCCGGTCCGATATCCCCGAGCCCAAGTATTCTTGTCCCGTCTGTGACTATGGCTATCGTGTTTGACTTTGATGTGTAATCATAAGCGGTATCTATGTCCCTCTTTATCGCCTCTGAGACATAAGCCACTCCTGGCGTATAATACACGGAAAGGTCATCGGCGCAGTCTATCCTCACCTTTGACATCGTCTCTATCTTTCCATTGTGCCTTATGTGCTCCTTAAGGGCCTTTTCCTTATTGTCCAAAAGATCATCTCCTGCGTCTCTTCGGCACGGTAATCTTTACAGGCTTCATAAGCCTGTAAAGGAGTAAACCGATAACTGCTGTGAAGATAAGCATCACCATTATGGAAGCGGTTCTATAATAACTTATCTGCAAATAAGAGCTCTTTGCCAAGGCTATGGCCTTATCCGAGTACCCTATTGCAAGTGTAGGGGATTTATGCGAGTACGCAGTCTCTGATCTGTTGAGATATGAGTAGGCAGCAGAGAGATTAGAAGGATAAAAGAATAGATAGCCGCTCTCATTAACGGTCTGCAGATAAGCTGTCGCATTCTTTATGCTCTGGTTTGCAGCCATCATGGTATAGATGGGAGAGGATGCGCTAACCGAATAAACGGAATAAAAAAGAATAAAGGATAAGAAAAGAAAAATAATCCTATCCATGCAATTTCACAGATTTACATCTATTTCAAGCTCCTTCTTGAGCTCCCTGTACCTGTTTCTTATTGTTACTTCCGTGACCCCTGCAACATCTGCAACCTCCTTCTGCGTCCTTCTCTCTCCGACAAGGGCGCCTGCTATATATACAGCAGCCGCAGATACTCCTGTAGGGCTCCTTCCGCTGACAAGGCCCTTCTTCATGGCCTGCTTCAGAAGTTGGTTTGCCTTCTCCTGGGCCTCTTCGCTAAGCTTGAGTGCAGATACATATCTCGGAACGTAGCTTGACGGGTCTGTCAAAGGCACCTTGAGATGAAGCTCATGTGCTATCACCCTGAAGGATCTTCCTATCTCCTTCTTAGGCGCACCTGATATGCTTGCTATCTCGTCAAGGGTCCTTGGCATCCCTGCGCTCCTGCATACCGCATAAAGTGCAGCGTTGACCACTGTCTCTATAGGTCTTCCTCTTATGAGGTTGTTCTTGACGCACTGCCTGTAGAGCAGAGCTGCCTGCTCCCTTATGTTCTCCGGGAGCCCCAGATAGCTTGCCACCCTGTTTAGCTCAGGAAGGGCTACAAGGTAGTTCCTCTCGCTAGAGCTTGCTATGCTTGCCCTCTTGTGCCACTTCCTCATCCTGTAAAGCTGGGCCTGCCTCTTTGAAGGGAGTTTCGTCCCTCGTATATCCTTATTATACATATCTATCTCGGTAACAAGGCCCTTGTTCGGCTTCATGTACCTTATAGGCGCACCGGTCCTTGCCCTTGCATTCCTCTGATCCGCATCGAATGCCCTCCATTCCGGTCCGGTATCCGTAACATTCTCCTCTATAATCAATCCGCAGCTGTTGCAGATGTACTCTCCCCTTTCATTGTCAAAGATTATCTCCAACGATCCGCAGCTGGGGCACTTCTTCGTAGTGCTGCCCATGTCTCTCCTTTCCTGGACAGGGGGCACGCTAACCTCTACAGAATCGCTCAGCTCTACTGTCCTTGGACGAGTCGCTGTTGCAGGCCTGCTTATACTGATCTGTTTCTTTTTTGTCGGTTTACTTGATTTTGCCACTTTTAACACCTGTTAAACATAATGTTGTTACAATCCCGAAATATGAGATATACTTTTAAATCTTTCCCAAAATAAGCAATCAATAAAGGCACAACAAGATATTTAAAGGTTTTGGTATACTTCGCAAGGGGAGTTGTCCTCTGAAGCAAAAGGTATATATAACAGAATAATTATTTTATCAGTACTTGACAGTCTTAACGTTTTTTTGTTGGCATACTGCAAGGAAGAATAAGTTCAGGCGACCGTAATGAGGTATAATCAAAGACGCGATATTGGCAATGCGAGCCGTGCAGATGGCGTGGACGATCTTGACCGTCTGGTCCACAGCATAAACCTGCGCGGAACGGATGCGGAGAGCACTGTGCCTAAACCCGAAGAGCAGCGTCAGGCACACCTGGTAGAATATCCAAAGCCACTGATAGTTATTGCACGCGGCATAGAAGGCGCTATTTTAGGTTCATTGCTGGTTGCAGGAGGCATTGTCGCAAAGGATGTAGGTGTGTCTGTATACAGATCAGTAGAGCATGTAAGGGAGATGCCGCATGTGGTATCGGAAGCGATGGCAAGACCGTACCAGCCTACAGGGATAGTTGCTACAACTGGCAGCAGAACAAACGACGTCTTTGGTACAATTTATCTGGACAGTGCCGACGGCACATCCTATTATCATGCAGAAGGGAGGAAGGAAGGTGATTACCTGCCTAACAAGCATGAGTTTGCCATACCTCTTAGCACTTATATAAGGATAATAAGCAGCAACGGTGACCAGACACTCTGGGTTCAGAATACAATGGCAGTAAGAAATAGCAGCTGGAGCGGGTTGGTATATTCCAATAATTCAGAGATCTACAAAGAGCCGCGCACATCGCTCCTGAGCGCCATCAGACGTGGAGTTGAAGACGCGTTTACCAAGGTCCCACAGGTTGAAAACCAGATAAAAGGGATGAAAGGGAAGGGAGAGATGGATTTTATTGGCCATGATAGACTGAGCGAGTATTATGTCTGCAACAGACATGCCCAGGAGATGCGTTTCCCGATAAGCATAGGGCTCGACATCACTGCCAAGAAAGAAGGAGATGATGTCATAATAAGGTTCGGGCAGTTCCCCGTGGAAAACGGCATGCTGTATAGAGAAAAAATGCATGTTTTCGACAAGGTAACATACCATGTAAAAGGATTGGAAAATGTGTATATGGCATTCAACAAGCAGGAGGACACGGGGCTTACAATAACAGGATACGGCAGCGGAGGGGAGCTCCGATCAAAGAACCTTGAAGGCGTATTCAGCCTGTATGAGATGGATAAGAATAAGATAATGCCGCTGCTAGTGAGCCGCACGACAGCCTGGGATATTTCAGGAGGAGCTTATAATGTACGTGCAGAAGGAACGGGCAATTATGTTATAGTAACCACTGCCCAGTCAAAGAATAAATGAACGGGTATTTACGGAAGTGTAATTGGCATATTACCTACTAATTTTTATCTATGTGGGCGTAAAACCCACGTGCTTTAGCCGTGGGATATAAGCCCACTGCAATGTATATAAATTTGAATAATGTAATAGACATGGTCATCTTGAAAAGCGCATATGAATATCGTGCATATCCTTCAAAAGAGCAGAAAGAGATACTGAATAAGCAGATGTATCTCTCTAAGGAACTTTACAATCGTCTTTTAGAACAGTCTAAGAAATATTACAAGGAAACAGGAAAGACGCTTACAGGATACCGAATGAATGTCTGGCTGACTCAGCTTAAAAAAGAACGCCCAGAGTTCGCAGAGTTACATTCCCAAGTCCTTCAAAATGTATCATAAAGAATATTGGATGCGTATAAATCATTCTTCAGAAGATGCAAAGAAAAGAAGGCGGGAAAGAAGGTAAAAGCAGGATTTCCGAGATACAGGAATTTTGTGTCATCTCTCACATATCCTCAATCCAGAGGGTTTAAAGCCGGAAGGAAAAAAGTATCTCTTTCAAAGATAGGCAGTGTCAATTTTGTGGATCACAGGGAGATTGAAGGACAGGCAAAGACATGCACGATAAAGAAGACCAAATCGGGAGAATGGCACATCACTATTGCAGTTGAAAAAGAGGATATAATCCCATTCACAAACGGAAAGGAAGCCGTAGGCATAGACTTAGGCATAAACAAGTATGCAGCTCTATCCGACGCTTCAATATTTCAAAACAAACATATCCAAAAAAAGGAAAAACGAAAGATGAAAAGGCTGCAACGGATAATATCAAGAAGAAAGAAAGGCTCTCACAAAAGAAGGAAGGCAGTATTGAACTTCTCAAGGAAATACGAACACATCGCAAGGATAAGAGAAGATCATCTTCACAAACTTTCATACAATCTTGTCCATTCATACTCATTCATTGCATACGAGGAACTAAAGATTGAAAACATGATGAAGAATCATCGCCTCGCAAGAAGCATAGGCGAGGAGTCGTGGGGTAATTTTACAAGGATGCTACAATACAAGGCTGAAAGCGCTGGTTGCGTAGTAGTTGGAGTGAATCCCAAAGACACGACAAAGACATGCAGTAATTGCGGCAATATACAGAATATGCCGCTTTCGGAAAGGACATATAATTGCCAAAGATGTGGAATGTCGAAGGACAGGGATATAAACGCATCGATAAACATATTGCATAAGGCAACTACCTCTGGACAAGGGGGAGGTCACGCCTCTGGAGATATTGTAAGACCTCAATTACAGGAGGCGAATGTCGCTGAACGAGGAACTATACACGGTGTTTCAAGATGACCAATCAAAAAGCACCATTGGAAACCAACGAATTCATTCGTGGGAGGACGTCACATCATCTAATGGCCAGATATATCGGAAGGGGATAACATGGCGATAAAAGAGAGGAAGCTTAAGGATGTGCATGCTGGGCACGGAGGTAAGGAAAGGAGGATCCCTACTGTAAGGAAGGAGAGTGTTTCTGACCTGAAAGACGTACCGGAGCTGATCCAGATGGTAATAGTAACAGGCAGAGATGGCCATGAACGGCACTTCTTCAGGCATGCGAACCCAAACGGCGCTACCGGAGGGTTTGTAGAGAGCACGGCATCGGCAGGCTCTGAAGCATTCGTAGACAAAAGATCTACGGTTGAAGGGGAAGCTACAGTAACGGGAGACGTAAGACTGCTGAATGATGCAAGAGTATATGGTGATGCTGTAGTGATGGCTAAGGATGGCAGCAGAGTAACAATCAACAATTCTGAGATCTTTGATGAGGTTACCGTAGGCGCTTCCCATAAAAAGCATATTCTGGTTAAAGACTCAGTAGTTTCAGGAGACTACGCCTATCTTAATGTAAGCATGGACGGAGAGACAAGAAGCGACAGAAAGTAAAAATGCCTATTATTAAAAACCTTCTCGCCCATTATCTTATCGGGGATTCAGACAGGTTATATTTCGCAATATTACGGTGTTAGAATGTCAGTAATCAAGACAGAGATGCAGAACGAGTATAATAGTGATGATTCTTTCAGGGAGGTGCTTAGAAACAGCAGCTCTTCCAGGAACGTAAAAAACGTATCCGAGATTGCAAGAATAGACACATCGATAATGTTTGTAACCGTCTCAGAAAACGAGACACAGCGGCATTTTGAGCGCCATATAAACAAATACGCAGATACCATAGGAGGGTTTGTAGAGAAAACGGCGCACGCTGATGACGGTGCATACATAGACAAGTGGTCCACTGTAGAGGATAACGCGCTGGTATCGGGAAATGTGAAAGTTACCTGCTCAAGAATACATGGAGCAGCAGAGATAGAAGGCAATGTGGAGATATACGCTTCGGAGATACGGGACAGCGTAAGAATCTATGGAGGACACGGAGCTCCATCGAGCAAAGTTACCATATCTCACTCCGATGTCAGGGAAGCTGCTACAATAAGGGGCAATGCATTAATAGACAGGGCGCACGTATTCGGTTCTGTAGTTATAGAAGGGGATTCCATAGTCAAGTTGTCTTCCGTATCAGGAGACATGCTATATAAGAACCTAACGGCCGAAAGACAGGTCATAAAGGACAAGGCGCTTAGCTATTTCGATTACGTTTCTAAGAAATAGGAGCAAAGCAGTTATTTAATGTGACATTTACAAAGTGTTATTATGGCAAGCAAAAACGAGGCAAGAAAGGCCCTTCTGGCAGAGAAGGTGACGGATTTCAGCATAGACACAGATTCCAAGAGGTTTGTTGACAAGCTTTGGGACATGGGAGGTTTCTCTGCAAAGAAGGTCAGCGAAGGGGCAAAGATACTGCGTGACATGATATCTGATGAGAGTTCCACAAACATACTGTCCTTCCCTGCAGATATAATGGCTACCGGACTGCGTGGCATAATAGTAGAGGCTGCAAGAAGGAAGTGGTTCGACCTGATGATAAGCACGTGCGGCACTCTTGACCACGATATAGCAAGGGCTTTCGGCAACTACTATCACGGAGCGTTTGAGATGGATGATACGATGCTGCACAAGCTGGACATACACAGGCTTGGCAATGTCCTTGTGCCTGTCGAGTCATACGGCATTATGATAGAGGAGAAGATGGCAAAATTCCTAAACGAGCTTAATGCCGAAGGGATAAGTGACATAACCACTCATGAATTCAACTGGAAGCTCGGGAAGTTCGTTAACAAGGAGAACTCCCTTCTGTACTGGACGTACAGGAACAACATACCTCTGATAATACCAGGGATAACAGATGGTTCCGTGGGGTATCAGCTATGGCAGTTCTACCAGGAGCACAAGAAGTTCAGGATAAACCTGCTTGGTGACGAACAGCTGATGAGCGATACAATATGGGATGCAAAGAAGGCGGGAGCGCTCTGCATAGGCGGAGGCATATCCAAGCATCATGCCATATGGTGGGCACAGTTCCGAGGAGGATTTGATTATACTGTATATATAACCACTGCCCAGGAGTACGACGGAAGCCTTTCTGGAGCAAGGACAAGGGAGGCAATCTCATGGGGAAAGATAAAGGAAAAAGCAAGGCACGTGAATATAGATGGAGATGCGACGCTAATACTGCCCATAATAGCATCTTCGCTCTCAGATATCAGATGACTGCCCCTTGGGTCCTGCTCCGCGCATGTGCTGCTTGAATCTATTTGAGTCGTGGGGGCTTCCCCTGAATTCATTGTAGAAGCTATCCTTCACATACGCTACATTTGCAATCTGCATGGCCCCCCGGAGCGCATCAAGGAAGAGCCTGCCGTCGTTTAAGTCTGTGCTGCATGTAATTGCAACATATCCATCGCCGCGCCTGAGTATCGCCCTGCTATCGATTGGCAGCTCAAGGTAGGTGCTGGCGTCAGTCCTTGTCAGAGTGCCATCATTATGTATCCTGTGGAAATCTACGCTGTTAAGGCCTCTCTGATCCACCCAGATCCAATAATCTGAAAGTGCAGACCTGAAACCTTCATCATGCCTGTACCTGTACGCAACCTCTCTAGACGTAGCCTGCCTATAGCCATCAGGCAGCTCCCTCTTCGCATCAAACGCCATTATCTGGCGTTCCGATATGAATATCTGCGTAGACTCTGTCAGTAAGTGATTTTTTACTGCCTCCATGCTCTCAACTTATATTGACAAGAAGATTAGGCAGGCCTCATTTATAATATTAATCTACAACTTCCTGCGAATCATGCTCTTAACAATGTGAGCGGGAAATCCATCGCTCTCTGCATCTAGGTATCAGGAATGACTCAGATAGCCTGATTTACAAGCATTTACGATTTATGCACTTGGCAGTAAGGGAATGGATAAAAAGAGAACCCTGACAAGAGGCCAGGGCGCATACGAAAATAAAATCAGGCAGATAGGTTAAGAAGCACCTGAACGGTATCCGGCACAGGTATTCTCATCACCTGCCTCAGAGCCTGTTCATTGCCCTCTATCTCGACCAATCTGTTGTGTATCCGCATCTCCCAATGCTCGTAGGTATGGGAGCCGTCTCCGCAAGGCGTCTTCCTTGTAGCTATCTTAAGCCTTTTTGTAGGGAGAGGCACAGGACCCTTGAATTTCACTCCAAGGTTCTTTGCTATCTCTACTATCTGCTTGGCTATGACTCCTGCATCCTTCTTGTTCCTGCTTATTATTTTTATCCTTGCGACTGGCAACAAATCACTGCTTCTTTACTACATCGAGTATTACTCCGGCTGCTACCGTCTGGCCCATGTCCCTTATTGCAAACCTGCCAAGCTGAGGGAATTCACTGAACTTCTCAGCGCAGATCGGCTTTGAGGGCTTGACCCTTATTATGGCAACGTCGCCGTTCTTGAGGAACTCAGGGTTCTTCTGCATCGTCTGGCCTGTCTTAGGATCCTTCTTCTCTACCAGTTCGACGAAGGTGCATGCTATCTGGGCAGTGTGTATGTGGAATACCGGAGTGTATCCTGCTGCGATTGCAGTAGGGTGGTTTATAACCACTATCTGCGCAGTGAACTCCTGTACCACTGTCGGAGGATTGGATGCTGGACCTACTACGTCCCCTCTCCTTATATCCTTCTTATCAACGCCCTTTATGTTGAATCCTATATTGTCTCCAGGCTCTGCCTTCTGCATTGCCTGCTGGTGCATCTCGATGCTCTTCACATCCGTCTTCACACCTGCCGGCATTATTATTATCTGATCTCCTGGCTTCATTACGCCTGTCTCTACCCTGCCTACAGGGACGGTTCCGAAACCTGATATGCTGTATACGTCCTGTATAGGGAGCCTTAGCGCCTTGTCAACAGGCTTGTTTGGAACCTGAAGCATGTCAAGAGCCTCAAGCAGCGTAGGACCTGAGAACCATGAGAGCTTTTCTGATTTTGAGCTCACGTTGTCTCCTGCCTGTGCCGAATAAGGAATGAATGGTATCTTGTTTACATCATATCCTACTGTCTTGAGCAGTTCTGAGACCTTTGCCTTTGTTTCCTCGTACTTTGCCTTGTCATATCCGGCAGCGTCCATCTTGTTCAGACCTACTATAAGCTGGTTTATTCCGAGAACCTTTGCAAGGTATGCGTGCTCCCTTGTCTGTGACTGTATGCCATCAGGGCATGAGACTACGAGAACGGCTGCGTCTGCCTGGCTTGCTCCTGTAATCATGTTCTTTACGAAGTCCTTGTGCCCAGGGGCGTCTATTACCGTGAAGTAGTACTTCGGAGTCTGGAACTCCCTGTGCATAATGTCTATTGTTATTCCTCTTTCCCTCTCTTCCTTGAGCTGATCCATGACGAAAGCGAACTCAAAGGTAGGCCTGTTATACTTCGCTACCTCTTCCTTGAGCTTCTTCATGTCTTGCTCTGTTACTGCCTTTGTATCAAACAAAAGTCTTCCTACAGATGTTGACTTTCCGTGGTCTATGTGACCTATGAAAATCAAGTTCATGTGTGGTTTTTCTGCCATCATATTCACCTAAGCGTAATATCTAATTGTCAATAATTCTTTATCTGCTCCCTCGTAAAACCTACAAAATGAAGCTTTACCCGTAAAGGGGCTAAAGAAACCAACTATAGTATAATAACTAAGATATTTAAATCTTTCCAATTTTACCCTCAACAAAACTAAGCACTATACAGGCAAGATGCACTTCCTGGAATTTACAGGCTGTATCTGGGGAAAAGCCGCTTTTTCAGCGCCGGTAGCAGCCTGATAAGGTGAATAAAGTCTACCACATGTACCTCCTCAATGCCCAATAGCCTTACTTTAGAGAAAGAAACCCATTGATCACCACCTGCCGCTTATGCCATCGCTCTTCAATATTGCCATTACTATGGCGAATTCACGTTTGCTTAGAGCGTACACCCCTTTCAAAGCAGTTTTCAGGCACTCCACCAGCATCCGTTGCTTTCTTCGGAAGAAGGAATTCCCCGATAATCTTTCTTGAACTTCCATGCCACAAAGTAAATGTTTCCTCAATAGGCTTTGTAGAAATCCTTAATCACGAATCCAATATATGCTTCCTTCAAAATCCCTCTACAGTCTACTTATTTCATATTTCTGAAATATCCGAGGATTGAAAATCTAATAGAGTCTTAGCATTTCTACAGAGCCTTTTTGTCGTATTATAACTTTGATTCCTTAAAGTTTATTATATATACTAAAGTATTATATAAATAAACAAAGTATTATATACTGAAATAAACTAACTTCAGTAGTTGGACACCTGACGACGTAGATAATACTTCCTGCATAATTTCTTGTGCACTATATCTTTTTGAAGGTCAACGTTATAGTCTTGGTCTTAGGTTCTAGGTCTAGTTCGTCGCCTTCTTTCAA
>DAHXNY010000003.1 GCA_027365175.1 Microcaldota archaeon
ACTTGATTCACTGAAGATTAATAAGTTTTCGTTGCGGTGAGTTAAAGAAAGAAATATATATCTGCCAGCATATATGTGTAAATGGTGGATAGAATGGAGGTAACTAGATCTTTTCGAAATAAAAGTACAGTACCTGCTGGTATCGCAAGCCTTTTAAGAAAAGAATACAGTTTTGGTAGGTTTATAGATGGCAGCAATACAGATGGAGTATCTGTAGATGATTGGCACAAAAGCCAGCCTGGCCGTATTGATAGTGACAGAGAGCGCATTACTATAAAAAACGAAAATGATGGTACTAGGACTCATGTATATGAAGATCACAGTTCTAGGACGTGGGACAGTAACCATAACGAAACTCAGTGATTACACGGTTGTCAGATCCAAACGCAATAATAATCACAGTTATCTGAGCAATTGGTATCATGAGACCATAACTGAGAAAGAATACAATGATATACTAGGAAGGATAATGAAGCTCCCTGAGGATAAGATAGACGAGTTATGGTTCCGTGTAGGGTATATCCACAGCAATAAAGGCGAGAATAAAGCGATAAAACCAAGCGATGTGAAGAGGATAAAGGAATCTGAGGACGCTGCACGCTCTTTCTTTGTTCCGCTCTTTGAGGAAACGCATATATACAGGATAAAGACATTCCTTGATGAAGTTGAGATTGAATGCGGGATCCAGAAGGCGTCTTTTAGGTAAAAATGCATATGCGCAATCAATTTATATCCTATTGCAGATTTATTAGTGTGGTAATATGGTTGAAGCTAATTCAAAGGCTCCTGACTTTAAGCTGATGGGCTCTGACGGAAAAGAGCATGCCCTTGCGGATTTCAAGGGAAAGTATCTGGTGCTTTATTTTTATCCGAAGGATGATACGCCTGGATGCACAATAGAGGCAAAGGGATTCAACAAGAAGCTTGCAGACATAAAGAAGAAAGGGGCGGTGATAGTTGGGGTGAGCAAGGATGACCTCAAGTCTCATGATAAGTTCTGCAATAAGTACAACCTGCAGTTCCTGCTTCTTTCAGACCCTGAGTCAAAGGCGATAAAGGCCTATGGGGCTTATGGCGACAGGGGGATCTTCGGAATGGGTACCCTGAGGAACACCTACATAATAGACAAGGCCGGCAAGGTTGCAAAGGTCTTTGAGAAGGTGAACCCGAAAGGGCATGAAGAGGAGATACTTGAGGCACTGTCCTCATTGGATTGAAAGGACAGTGTATTGTTATGGGCGTTCAAAGCAGTTATAGGTTGGGAAGAGCAGTCGTGCCTGAGTTGTATAAGCTCAGGGTAGACGCAGACATGAAGAGGTTCACTTTCTCCGGGGAAGAGTCCATATCTGCAAAGGTGACTGAGAAGAGCGATAGAATAGTTATGAATTCCTACAAGCTGAAGATAAAGGAGGCTTATGTTTTAAGCAGGAATTCAAAGATAGGGGCAAAACCTATAACGGATGACAAAAAACAGAGGCTCACGCTCGTACTTGAAAAAAGCGTTATCGGAAAGGTTGACATATATATTAGGTTTGAAGGCAAGGCCGGAGAAAGGATGGCAGGATTATACAGAAGCGAGTACATAGAAGGTGGGAGGAAGGTAAACATTCTTACCACACAGTTTGAGTCGCTTTATGCCAGGCAGGCATTCCCGTGCTTTGACGAGCCTGAGCTGAAGGCGGCATTTGAGCTCACATTGAGCGCAGACAAGGAATACAGCCTTGTATCAAACATGCCTGCAAAAAGCACAGCTGTCTCAAAAAACAGGAGGGTCTCGGAATTCATGAGAACGCCGGTAATGTCGACTTATCTTTTGTATATGGGAGTGCTGAAACACGCAATGCTGAGTAAAAAATACAGAGGTATTGAGGTAAGGGCCCTTGCAGCACAATCCAAAAGGGAATATCTAAAACTGCCACTCGAATATACGGTTAAGCTGCTGAAGTTTTACGAAGATTATTTTGGGATAAGATACCCGCTGCCAAAGCTGGATGTTATAGCGATACCTGATTTTGCAGCATCTGCTATGGAGAATTGGGGAGCCATAACGTTCAGGGAAAGCACTCTTCTTGTCAAGGACAATAGCACAGTGCAGGACAAGCAGTATGCGGCAATGGTGATAGCGCATGAGCTTGCGCACCAGTGGTTTGGAGACCTTGTGACCATGCAGTGGTGGAATGACATATGGTTGAATGAGAGCTTTGCAGAGTTCATGGCATATAAGGCAACCGCCGAAGTGTTCCCCGAATTCCATATGGACATAGCTTTCCTGCTGAAGACAATAGATATAGGGTTTTCTGCGGATGAGGTAAAGAGCACACATCCGATAGAGGCGGAGGTAAAGGATCCTATGGATATGGACAGGGCATTTGACGATGTGAGCTACAGGAAGGGGGGAAGCGTGCTCAGCATGATTGAAGATTATGTTGGTAAGGCGACCTTTAGGAAGGGGCTTCATGCGTACCTGAAGAGGCACATGTATTCCAATACAGTAAGGGATGACCTGTGGAATGCGATAGAATCTGTTGCAGGGAGCAAATTGCAGGTGAAGAAGGTTGCAAATGCGTGGATAACGCAGAAGGGGTATCCTTACATAAGAGTTGAAGATGATTTTAGAATCAGTCAGGCCAGGTTTATATTTGGCAGGCTGCGGAATAGCGATAAGACAGTGTGGCCGATACCGATAACTTATGCTTCTGGTTCTGGAAAGAATTACAGGATGCTTTTTGATAAAAGAAGCGGAAGGGTAAAGAATGTGGGCGGCTGGATGAAACTGAATTACGGGCAGAAGGGATTCTACAGGACATTCTATGATAAAAAAGACCTGATGAAGCTGGGCCATTTGGTCAAAGATGGAAGGCTTGGCTGGAATGACGGATGGGGAATAGTCAACGACCTGTTCATACTTGCAAGAGCAGGGAACATAAAAATTGCAGAATATCTGGAATTTGTAGAGCTTTTCAGGAAGAGATGCGAATACCCAATGGCAAGCACCATAATGGCACACCTTAGATGGATGTATGACACGCTGCCGGAAAATCATCCTTTGAGGAGCAGGATAAACTTAGTGTGCATAGATTATGCCCAGTATCATCTGAAGAAGCTGGGCTGGACTCCTAAGAATGGGGAGAGCAGCATAGACACCCAGATGCGGGCCGTATCGATCGGCATGGCAGGAGTCTCAGGAGACAAGGATACTGCAGCAAAGGCAGGGAAGCTATTCGATAATTTCAAGGATAGAGGAATTGAGATAGATCCTAGTATTAGGAGCACAGTTCTCTGGATAGTTGCAAGGAACGGCAATGCAAAGCTCTATGAATGGTTCAAGAGCAAATATGTCAAGGAAACGGACCCTGCAAGGAAATACAAAGAATACATGTACGATCTTGGAGACTTTAGAAATGAGAGCATACTTAAAAATGCCCTGGACTTCAGTATGAGCAGCTATGTGCGTGACCAAGATAAATGGGTCATACCAAAATTTGTTTCCAGCAATCCGGTTGGCAGATCATTGATATTTGACTGGACCAAGAAAAACTGGCATGTAATACTGGAAAAATTTGAGATAGGTAACGGACACATGGCTTCCAGATACATAGAAAACCTTTCCTTCATATCCGATTCCGTGACTAAGGACAAAATACAAAAATTCTTTACAAAGAAGGAAAACTTCCGAAAGGATATCAAGCCAACACTTGATAAAACCATGGAAAAAATAGACATGAACATCAGGTTCCTCAATGCAAACAGGAAGTAGCACAGCCATAAGCAGATGTTTATCTGGCATCGTAGAAATATAGGGTGTCTATATTTTTTGGGCTATGATCTCGGCGATGAAGTGCCTGTGAGGTCCAAGATTGTCATGCTGTTCCAAATCAGAAAGGTACTCGTTATAAACCAGGATTTCCCAGTCTTTATAGTAATTTCTCAATTCGTTTTTCTCGAATAGGTAATCAAAATTCCTATCCGGATTTTCCTTTGTAAACACACTTATAACATTCAGTCCGCTTGTTTTGGTATGCTCTTTCATATTGTCTATTACCTTTTTGGGATTTTTGATGAAATGCAGAACCGAGGTTGAGACTATGACATCGTAGCTCCAGGTTATGTCGTAATCCTCTATATTCGCCTTCTCAATGTTTGCTGCAATTCCTAGATCCAGGGCTTTTTGTTTGAAGGTGTTTATTTGATTGTCATTATTGTCCACACAGGTAACCTTGAAACCCGAGGCTGCAAGAAAAAGTGCGTTTCTGCCCCAGCCTGCTCCAAGATCCAGAACAGTACCGGCATTTTTGTAGAGCAGGATATTTCCAACGATCTTATTCGGTATTGGGGCGCCGGTCATCTTCTCATCGACATTTCAATATCGGGTTTGTAGTTAGATGGAGTAGTACAGTTTGACGGTATTGAACAGTTTGCAGGTGTTGAACAATTTGAAGGTGTTGAACAGTCTGCTTGCGCTGCTTCCCAGATGGTTTTATTGGGCTCTCCGAACATCCTTCGGTACCTGAGCATTGTATCTGCACCGATCGCATCAGTTTCGTGCTTAGTCTCTTTTGTAGATGGAGCGTGATCTAAAAATCTCCCAACTACTTCATCGCAGAACTTCCGATATTCTACGGTGTCCAGCATAAATAGATGCCAGTACATGTCCACAGGTCTGGATGGTGCTACGGGTTTCGAAGGATCTATCAAGATTAAAGTCACTAGTTTCTTGAATTCTGTTTCTAGTTCTTTTGAAATGCCGTTTGCATTTTCCCCTAGAGTTGATCTTATATACAATACTTGTTCAGGCATATCCAGAACCGTATTATATTCTTGACCAAATTTAGCTGTTATTTTGGATAGATTATAACTGTTTAGTCTTTCTACCCTGCCAATACTCTCTTTATTTCCCATTAACTGTTTCGTTTCCACTCTTCCACCAGTACTTTTTATCAGCCAGGATTAATATGAATTTCGGTCGTCAAGGATTAAGCAGTTATTATTGTGCCTTTTGTCTTTCTGTCATCATCTGTCGCCAAAACTTGATCGGGCACATTTTATTCGCTGTCATCCCCACATCTCTGCCCTTATCTCCCTGTCATTCATCCCCATTGCCACCAAGTCGTCCTTCAGCGCCTTTACGAATTCCGGAGGCCCGCAGATGTACGCGACGCGGTCCATAAAATCGGGAACTGCTTTCTTTATCATCTCGCCGTTGACCCTGCCGGTCTGCCCGGTCCAGCCATCGCCTTCGGCTGGCCTTGTCACAGTTACAAGGGCCTTTAGCTCCATGTCAGCGCTGAATTTATCCAGCTCCTGCTTCTCTATTATGTCATATGGGTACTTTACGCTGTATATCATTGAGCAGTCAAGCTTCTTGCCCATAGCTTCTGCTTGCCTTAGCATCGAGAAGAACGGGGCGACACCTGTGCCTCCTGCGAGGAAGAGGAACTTCGTACCTGCATTTATGTCGAACTGGAACTGCCCGTATGGAGCCGATATGTAATATGTGTCGTTAACCTTTGCATTTGCAAGCTTTGATGTCAATTGTCCGTTTATCATGGCTATGAAGAACTCAAAGTAATCTGACGGAGGTGCGTTTGCTATCGAGAATGCCCTGCTTATCGACTTTCCGGTCTCAGGATCCTTATATGTAAGCATTGCGAACATGCCAGGTATGAAGTGGACGTTCGTCTTCTCCTTGGATTCGAACCTGAATGTCGTAACATCCCTTGTGGATTTCTCTATGCTCGTGAGGGCATAGGGCTTGTTTATCACGACTGGCTTTAGCACTACCATAATTTCACGCTAAAAAATAAAATCAGGACCTTGAGTTCGTTATGGACTCGATTACCTTCTCGAACTTCTCTATGGACTTTATCATCTCCTTGAGTTTTGGGTTTATATTGTATCCGAGGTCGTATCCTCTTTCGGTCCTTATGTGCGTAGGCTGCAGCACATTGAGATCCATAGACAGGCTCCTTAGTGTTATTATAAGCGTCTTTCTTGTAAACTTCTTCCCAAGAAGAACGTACAGCTCCCTTGTCGTCCTTGGAGATTTGACTAAAAGCAGTTTCAGCACGGCATAATTGGGCTTTGACATAAGCTTTCTTATTGCCCATATGCTGTCGTTATCTCGCTCTCTCTTTGGCATAAATATCACCTATCCTATGGGTAATCTCGGATAAATTATATAAATACATACGAACATCAACGGTTCTATAATTAGATGCTTGATTTTCCAATTTCTTTTATTCAAGTATAGAAACATATATTAAGGTAAAAGTATGTTATATCGCATATGGAGGCTTTGAAAAGGATAATGAGGATGGAAGCGGTGCGGAGCGGGTTGTTGGAACGCTTGGATATCGGCATGGTTCGCTTAGATGCTGCTCTTTTCGCCGATAGAAGGGTGCATTCGGCTATGGAGATCACAGATGAAGTGGGTAAACTGCTTTTGATGGCTTTCCTTTCCGGTTCTAACATCGCTGTTGAGAGCGTTGCCGGCTTTGACCAGCTCGCCATCATAGGAAGCGTTGCAGGGTGCGCGCCTAGATTCTCAAAGATCGCCATAGTATGCAAGGGGACCGGCAGGCGCGATAGAAGCATGTTTATCAGGAGGTGCGTTGAGGGCAAGCATGATGTTGCCTTTGTTGATGAGGGCATTGCAAAGGCATACGGTGCAGATATTCTTGTCTGCCCACGCCCTGATGTCAACTACAGAAGGATAATGAACTTCTGCAGAAATAGGAGCAGCTACATAGCTGCGCTTGACATGGGGCTCGACCGGCTTCTTAGGAGAGGCAGCGTAGAGGGCATAAACTCGATAGACCTGCTGCTTACCCCGATTGGCTCCGGATTTGTAATGCAGGAGCTGAGATGGCTCAGCAGGAATGAAACAGAGCAGGGCAAAGAGATACATGGAGAGGACCTGCTTGGGAAGAAGAGAATAGGTACGAATAGTGGCCTTGAGTGCAGGCCAGAGGATACAAAATACGCATACAGATATTCAAAGATTATCGGAGAAGGGACGGATACCGCATGGAGCATGGTACTTCAGAGCGAAGCCCGATAGGGCATATATAAAAACCCTTGTCTTCCATAAATATAACTGAGTTATATGGAAGGGATTCATGTTGATTATGAGAAGGCAGACAAAGAGATAATACCTGCTGCAAGGCTCTTCATAGCCACGGTGCTTAAGAAAAGGTATAACATGACGGAGCAGGACATAGCTGACAGGCTGGGAGTCGCACAGGCGGCTGTGAGCAAGTATCTGAACGGCAAGAGCTCGAGAAGGATATCTGAGATAAAGGAGACGATAATGAAGGATGAGAGGTTCAACTATTACATAGAGATGATACATGAGAAGAAGGAGCACTATGTTGAGCTGTGCATCTGCACAATATGCAGGGCGCTCACTAACACGGAGTGCAGGTACTCATATGCGGACAATGTTGCGAAGGGCTGAATATGTCGAATGAAGGTTTGGAAGAGATAGTAGAGAAGCTTGATTATAACGAAGCCTACGGATTCAGCGAAAAGAACGTACAGTACGAGGATTTTGAGAAGGGCTTATCCGAGAGCGTGGTTCGTAAGATATCAGAGCTGAAGGGAGAGCCTGAGTGGATGCTCCAGAAGAGGCTCACTGGTTATAAGATATTCGAGTCCAAGCCCATGCCAACGTGGGGGGCGGACTTGAGCAAGATAGACTTCAGCGATTTCTACTACTATGTAAAACCGAAGGGCAAGGAGTCCAACAAGTGGGAGGACGTCCCTGAGGACATAAAGAACACGTTCGACAAGCTCGGTGTGCCTGAAGCTGAGAGGAGGTTCTTTTCAGGGGCAGAGGCGCAGTTCGACAGCGGAGTCGTCTACTCACACATAAACGAGGAGCTTGACAAGCTCGGCATAATATTTACTGATACGGACAATGCGGTAAAGAAGTACCCCGAGCTTATGCAGAAGTACTTCGGGACCATAATACCCCCTACTGACAACAAGTTTGCAGCGCTGAACACGGCGACATGGTCCGGGGGCACATTCATATACGTGCCGAAAGGAGTGAAGGTGCCGATGCCTTTGAACGCGTATTTCAGGATAAACGCGCAGAAATCGGGGCAGTTCGAGCGCACCTTGATAATAGCTGATGAAGGCGCAGACGTGACGTACATAGAGGGCTGTTTTGTTGCAGGCACCAGAATCACTACAAGCAATGGGCCTGCCAGGATAGAGGACATAAAGGTAGGAGATACTGTCCTTACACACGATGGCACCTGCAAGAGGGTGTACCACACCCAGGTAAGGCCGCATACAGGAGAGATGTACACTATAAGATATTTCGGAGATTCAACACGTGAGATAAAAGCCACTGATGAGCATCCTTTCCTTATTTCGAAGAGAGCGAAGAGCGAATACAAGAATGCTGATTGGAAGACAGAATGGATACAGGCAAAGGATCTTAAAAAGTATGATTATGTGGCAATGCCCATAGACAGGCAGGTAGTATCCAATGAAAGAAAGACCTTTGCCATAATCGCTAAGAGGAGTGGTGGGTCTGTGAAGACAGATCTGGAGTTACACACGGACAAGGATTTCTTCAGACTGGTCGGTTACTATCTATCTGAAGGAAGCGTGATGAGCGGGCATCATGTCTCTTTTACATTCAATAAGAATGAAACGGAATTGGTACAGGACACGGCATCGTTGCTTGAAAGATACTTCGGTAAGAAACCGATAATCCAAAAGGAGGATAAGAACGGCATAAGCATAATGCTGTGTTCCACTATAGCTGCAAGGTTCTTTACTGAACAGTTCGGGCGTGGAGCCGGAGTTAAGAGCCTGCCGAAATGGGCAATGCTTGAGGATCCGGTAAAACAGGCTGAGATCATAAAGGGCTTCTGGCGTGGAGATGGCAGCTTTATGTATAAGCAGTATTCCTGGGGCACAAAGAGAATGTTCCGCATGAATACAATATCCGAGAGGCTGGCTGAACAGCTTAGAGATATGCTCTTAAGATGCAACATATTCGGTTCTGTTAATAAGGCAGTGAGGCCTGGGAACAGGCATACCATGCATGTTGTTTATGTAGGAGGAGAGTATTTGCAGGAGTTCGCCTCCTTGGTAGGATTCAAGACGCTTGTAAAGGCAGGGACAAGCAGGTACGAATATCTGCAGATGCTGAACATGCTGGGAGAGCAGAAATTGGTTTCCTACGCAAAGATAACCGATAAATATGCATTTGTACCGATAAAAAGCATAGAGCATGAGCAAGTGACTAACGTACCTGTTTATAATTTCAGTGTGGAGGAGAATGAAAGTTATGTTGCAGAGAACGTCGCTGTGCACAACTGTACAGCCCCGGTATATGCTGTGGACTCGCTGCACTCCGCAGTGGTGGAGATGGTTGCGATGGAAGGAGCGCACATAAGGTATGTGACAATACAGAACTGGTCCAAGAACGTCTATAACCTCGTTACGCAGAGAGCGCATGCTGAGAAGGATGCCAGAGTGGAATGGATCGACGCGAATATAGGGAGCAAGGTGAACATGAAGTATCCGTCGATATTCCTGCGCGGAGATGGAGCGAAGGGCGAAGTACTCTCCATAGCTATCGCAGGAGAGGGGCAGATACAGGATTCGGGAGGCAAGATAATCCACATAGCTCCCAATACGACCTCTAAGATAATATCGAAGAGCGTTTCGAAGGGAAGCGGAGTGAGCACCTTCAGAGGGCAGATACGCGTTACCAAGAGCGCTGCGAATGTGAAGTCACACGTTTCATGCGATGCGCTGCTTCTTGATTCCGATGCAAAGACAAATACCTTCCCTTACAACAATATAGAGAGAAATGACGCGATGATAAGCCATGAGGCAAAGGTGGGCAAGATAAGCAATGATGAGATATTCTACTTGATGTCAAGGGGCATAAGCGAGGATGATGCAGTAGCGATGATAGTGCTCGGCTTCCTTGACGATCTTACAAAGGTCCTCCCTATGGAGTACTCGCTTGAACTGAAGAGACTGATAAAGTTGGACACGAGCAAGGGAGTAGGCTGAAGGTGTTTTTCTGGATTACAATGAGTTTGCAAAAAATGCGCATAGTTATTACGCCAGGATGCCGGACGAGGTTAATGAGCTTTACAGCAGGAACAGCATAAAGCTCGAATATCCGAAGAGTATCACACGTGGTTCTTCTGTGATGGAGCGCGCTGCCGAGATTGAGAAGCAGCTCGATTCAAGGTTTGATGTCATAGTCTCTGATACCGAGGTGAAGAATACAGGTAAATTCGTAAAGGTGTTCTCTGCCGATGAGCTTCCCGATGACATAATTGGAAGGAAGATCACGGATGGGAGCGAAGACAAAATATCCGCCTACATAAATGCGAATTCCATGCGCATAATAAACATAGACATACCAGACAATGAAAACGCCAAGATAGGGATCATGGCGATAAATTCCGGACACATGCCCTTCCAGGTGCTTGTCAGGTGCGGAGCTGGGTCCAAGCTGAACCTCTTTGAATACTACTGCTCTGCAAAGCAGGACAGCTATTTTGTGGCACCGCTCCATGAATTCAGCATAGCAAGCAATGCGCATGCGGAGTTCAGCCTTGTGAACAACAAGGCGAGCGGCTCCTGCATGATGGGTTTTGCAAAGGCAGAGGTCTACGGGGGAGCGGAGCTGAAGGCGAACTTCGTCTATAGCGGTTCATCGGTTACAAAGATGAAGTGCGAATTCTATGCCAATGAAGAAGGAGGCAGGATAGATGCCAAGGAGATAGTTGTAGGTGCAGCGGACCAGAAATTTGATATTAATACATTCATTACAAATGCCAGGCCGAATACATATGCAAGGCTTGAGAGCGGAGCGGTGCTCGACGGCAGCTCGCTGTGCATGCTGAAGGGCTATGCGAAGGTGGAGAAGTTTGCAAAGGGGGCAATTTCAAGAATAGAAGAGCATGGGATACTGCTGAGCGAAGCCGCGCATATAGATGCGCTGCCGGATATGGCAATAGACTACAGCGACGGCGTATCGGCAACGCACTCTGCTGCAACAGCCCCCATAGACAGGGATGCCCTGTTCTACATAATGTCCAGGGGGATAGACAGCGTTGAAAGCAGGAGGCTCTTCGTAGGAGCATTCATGTCTAAATACCTTTCAGGCATAACAAATCCATTGGCAAGGGAGCTTGCTACATCGCTGCTGCTTGAGAAGGCTGAGAGCGGATCTTTCGGAGAGATTCCAGGAATAAGCATGAAGAACGTATGGAACGCGAATTGGTGAGAGTATGAGACTTGAGATAAAAGATGTTTGTATAGAGATTGGCGGCAAGAAGGTAGTCAACGGCACGGATTTGAATGTCAATAGCGGAGAGCTGCACGTGCTGATGGGGCCCAATGGCTGCGGGAAGTCCAGCCTTGCGAAGGGCGTAATGGGGCATCCTGATTACAGGATAAAGAGCGGAAAGGTCCTTGTTGATGGGAAGGAGATAAATGAACTGCCTGCGAATGAACGTGCGAAGTTAGGGCTCTTCCTGCAGTTCCAGGAGCCTGTAGAGATAGAGGGGCTTGGAATACTCAACTTCCTGAATGCCGCAAGGAACTCAATGAAGAGGGATACGAAGAGCGTTCGCGAGTTCATGAACGAGGTTAAGGAACGCTCGTCCGGGCTGAAGCTAAAGGAGGAGCTTGTGGGCAGATCTCTCAACACCGGCTTCTCTGGAGGGGAGAAGAAGAAGGTGGAGATATTGCAGATGCAGATACTCAAGCCAGGGATAGCGATACTTGACGAGCCTGACTCCGGCCTTGACATCGATGCTGTGAAGATTGTTGCGGAGAACATAAGCAAGTTCATGAAGGAGACAGGCGCAGGAATTATCCTGATAACGCACTACAGCAGGATACTGCAGTACCTCGAACCGGACCAGATACATATAATGAAGGACGGAAAGGTAATAATGGAGGGAGGAAAGGAGCTTGTGCAGAAGATAGAGAAGGAAGGGTACGAGAATGGTGTGTAAATGCTCGATTCTAACAAGATAATAGGGGATTTTCCGATACTCTCACGGGAAAGAGACGGCAAGAGATTCGTCTATCTGGACAGTGCTTCCACATCGCAGAAGCCGCAGCAGGTAATAGACAAGATAGACGAATACTACACCGAGTACAACTCCAATATACACCGTGGAATCTATAGGATATCGGTAAGGGCCACGGATGAATACATACGCTCCAAGGAGCTTGCCGCGAAGCTGATAAACGCAGACTCTTACAGGAGCATAGTCTATACCAGGAACACGACAGAATCGATAAATCTTCTTGCGCTCTCATGGGCGGGAAGGAAGCTCAGAGGCGGAGACGGAATACTGCTCACGGAGATGGAGCACCACAGCAATATAGTGCCATGGCAGATGCTTAAGGATAGGAAGAATACAGTAATTGATTACATAGCCCTTGATGAGAAGAAAAGGCTCATAGACATGGAGGATTTTGAGATGAAGCTTGAGGCGAAGCCCAAGATAGTCTCTTTCACCGCTGCGTCCAACGTGCTTGGGACTATAACCGAGATGGAGAAGATGACCAAGATGGCGCATGACGCAGGGGCCCTGGTGATAATAGACGGGGCGCAGGCAGTGCCGCACATGCCAATTGACGTGAAGAGGATAGACTGCGACTTCATGGCCTTCTCAAGCCACAAGATGCTCGGCCCTGCAGGAATAGGGGTCCTTTACGGCAAAGAGGAGCTTCTTGAAGAGATGGAGCCGCTTCTGGGAGGAGGGGACATGATAAAGAGCGTTGATTTTGACTCTTGCACATATAATGAGCTCCCGTGGAAGTTCGAATCTGGAACCTCAAACATAGAGGGAGGGATAGGGTTCGGAGCTGCGATAGAGTACCTTAACGGGATGGGCATGCAGAATGTAAGGGAGCATGAGAAGGAGCTGACAGCATATGCGATAAAGAGGCTCAGGGAGGTCGGAGTCATGGTTTACGGCCCTCTTGATGACCAGATAGACAGAAGAGGCGGAGCGGTATCGTTCAAGGTGAGCGGTGCGCACCCTCATGATGTCGCACAGATATTCGACAGTGAGAACATAGCCATAAGGGCAGGGCACCATTGTGCAATGCCTCTCGTGAACCAGGTGCTTAACGAGGATTCTGTTTCAAGGATGAGCTTCTACATCTACAATAAGAGAGAGGATGTTGATGCTGCGATAGATGCGCTGGCAAAGGTCAAGAAGGTCCTGAAGATACATTAGCCTTTCTTCTTCAGCGCAAGTGCGACGATATCCTCGAAAAAGATGTGGGCCTTTTCCGAATCCGCAATTCTGAAGCCATTCGCGTCTATGAAATCATGCAGAGCCTTGCTGTCTGCCAGTGAGCTCTCGACCGTTATTATTGTGCCGTTAGTCTTGAGATGCTCTGCAGCCTGCCCTATGAAGAGCTTTGTCAATTCTATGCCTGTGGGTCCGCCGCTCCACCAATTCTTTCCCGATCTTACTTCATCGTCGTCCGGCAGATAAGGAGGATTGAATATTATTATGTCGAAATCTCCTTCTATGCTGTCGAAAAGATTGCTCTTGATGAATTCGCATTTATCTTCCACGGAGTTTAATCCTGCGTTCTCCCTTGCACATTCAAGGGCTTCTTCCGATATGTCTGACATTATGACGTGAGAGCTTCGTTTATCCATAGCAGCTATTATCCCCAGAGCTCCTGTTCCGGTGCCTATTTCCACTACGGTTAGCTCCTCGCCCTGCATATTCCTCAGAAGCATCTCTGCGGCAAGAAGAGTATCTTCTGCAGGCGCGTATACACCGGTTCCTGCCTCTATCTTAGCTCCTTTTACTTCATGCATCGGTTGCACCTTCTCTTGCAGGAAAAGCATTTCATTTGGCAGCTGCTTTTTCAGCCGCAGGGACCTCAAGTATCGGCTTGTATGAGATGAATACTCCTGCTGTGAATATCAAATTCGTTAGCAGTATTACCATGAAGATGGAATCCGTGAAACCTTGCACATATACTCCTGAAGTAAGTATGTATATGGCAATTAGGGCTGGTGACAGGCCTCTTGCAATATTGAAGTATGCCACGCCGCGTTCTATCTTCTGGGTCTCAGGATCTTTGGAGAATACTTTAGAGAGCACAGGCATGGCTATTATCCTTGCAAGGATTACAAGCGCGGTTACTGCGATGCCCAGCCCTATTATGTTGAATGTCACATGTGAGAGGTTGAACAGCAGGCCTATATAGACAAAGAAGAAGGTGCTTACGAAGAAGACTATCTCACGCTGATACTCCCTCGTATGGTCCACATAGTCATTGACAGAGAAGTACTTCTGGACAAAGGTCTCCTCCTCCCCCTCCTTGGCTTTGGTTATGGAGCCGATGTTGGCGAATATTATCCCGAATACGAATACTGCTATTGCGGTATTAAGTCCGAGTTGTGCAGAAATGCCATACGTTGCTATTACCATGGCTATCGTAAGCATCCAGCTGTAGTTCTTGCTGGCTTCCATGAATCTGTTAAGTATGTAGAGCCAGAATAAAGCTGAAACGACTCCCAGGGATGCTGCCCCCATTAGCTGGTAGAATATGGTAGGGCCGATGGCAACGGCTATTGCAGATTGAGCGTTTGGAATCACATATATGCTTATCAGCACCAATGGCACTACAAGCTGTAGTATATCGGAGAACACCCCTTCGTATACTATGAAGGTGCGCAGGTTCTCAGGAGCTTTCATATTCTTCGCAAGCGTAGGCGCCGTTATTGAGCTTGGTCCCGATATGGCAAAGCTGAATATGAGTGCAACTGGCCATGACCATCCCATTATATAGTATACAAATAAGCCTACTGCCGCCCCTATTATTATCTGCGTGAGCAGGATGAACTGGGTTGACGCCAATATGACCTTGCTGAGGGTCTTTATTCGCATGTTCATCCCTATCTCAAAAAGGATGAACGCTATTGCTATTGCCGTTATGTATGGGTTCAGTTCGGTTATTATGCTGCTTGACCCTACATTTACAAGGTTAAATACGGGACCCATGAGCAGCCCTATTATCATTAAGGGAAGCACGCTGGTTATCTTTATCTTGTCAAAAAGCGCATTTATGGCAAACCCTAAGAAGGATATGCCTGCTATGAATATGAACGCCAAGCCTATTGAAAACATGATAATCGTGAGATTCTGTTATGGCTATATACCGAACCTAACTAATAAATAGTTTATCTATCTTCCTTTCGTGGTTTGGCCTACTCCGGCATAACAGCAACGTTTTAATATCTTGACAGTACCATTTAGTACGAGTAAAGGTGCAGATATGTCTATTAGTAAGATTGGAATTGTGTTGAGCCTTGCAGTTTTTGCAATGGTTATGTTGCCATTCGTAGTCCATGCAGGTATTGTAAATGGCGGGACGTCCACTACCAGCACGACAAGCATAGCATCTACTTCAACTGCTCCAAGCACTTCCACTTCAACAAGCACATCTACTTCCACTTCGTCAACTTCTTCAAGCACTTCCACTTCAACAAGCACATCTACTTCCACTTCGTCAACTTCTTCAAGCACTTCCACTTCAACAAGCACGTCCACTTCCACTTCCATTTCAACGTCATCGACATCTTCTAGTACATCGACATCTTCATCCACGTCCCTTTCAACTACCGCACCTACAACAACAGTGCAGCAGTGCAACATAACTGAGAACGACACTCAGCACCATGCATACGGATGGGGCTGGGGCTACTGGAATAGCAGTGCATCATATAACAATAACGACGCAGGCAATTACTCAGTATGGAATGGCGCATGGAAGGGCTTCATGGGCAATGACTTCACATTGTTCGGTCCTTCAATAGGGTATATGTATTACAATAACAACTTCAATGGCTTCCCGTGGAACCAGAATCATAATGGCTCTGGAAAAGACCACAATAACTGCGACAGTAACGGAGATTCTCATGGCGATGTGGAAGCAAGCAGCCATAGCAAGCATTGGAACGGAACTGGAGGCAACGGAGATGATCAAAATAACAACAGTGGCTGCTGCGGAGGAAATAAGTCAAACGGACAGGACAATTAAGATAAGCATATCCTAATAGCAGTTATTGCTGCTATTTACTTTTTCTTTCTATCCGCTCACAGTATTAGTAGTTGCAGGACAGATATAAACTGTGTAAAAGTAGCCTGTTTCTTTTCATTTGCCGTCTTTTGCGCCCCACCAGGCGATCTTCTCGAAGAAGCCTCTTCTCTTGGTCTTTCCAGCACTGTTATCCGTGTCGCCTGCCTTAAGGCCGTAGACTCTTGCAATCTGGTCTATAGCAGCAGCGAATGGCGAGCCCCTGTCTATCAGGTAGACAGGCTTTTGCTTTGACAGGCTTTCAGGGACTATCTTGTCCTCAGGTATAGAGACGAATGCAACATCGCCGAACATCTTTTCGGTATCCTCCTTGCTCATTTCAAATTTGCTGTACCCGGATCTGTTAATGACAAGCCTGCGCGATACCTTGAGCTTCTCGCAGTAGGCCGCAAGCTTTGCGCTGCTTGCGATTGATGGAGAGTCTGGAGTAGAGACTATTATCACATCGTTAAGGTATCTTGCTATTGCGCTTGGGAACATTCCTGGCTTGGTATCCAGTATTATGAAATCGTAAGGCTGCTTTACAAGCTGCGAGTAGAACTTTACAAGCTGTTCTGGCTTGAAGGTCATCGATTCATCAGCGGGAGAGCCGAGTATTATCGCAAGGTCTATGTTCTGATATACGAAAAGCGAGTTCTCTATCTCTGCCTTTCCTGTTACTATCTCCTTGAAGCCGTTGCCGACTCCCTGGATTCCCAGATGCTCCATTATGCTAAATGAGTCAACGTCGGTGTCAACGAGCAGAACCTTATAATCCTGATATATCAGTGCGGATGCGAGGTTTATCGCAACTGTAGTCTTCCCAACTCCACCTTTCTGCGATGCTACCATTATCACGAATGGTTTCTTATCCATATAACCAGTATTAAATTTCTGAGAAACATTATAAACATATGCGTATGTTTTCAGACGAAGGATAACAAATAATAATCTGCGCCAGTATTGTAAATCCGATGGTTACATGAAGATAGTAGTGGCTTCTGCGAACACGGTAAAGGTATCTGCCGTCAGGGAGGCTCTTGGCGAGTATCCTGTGTTGAAAGAGGCCGATGTGGAAGGAATTGCCGTGGATACAGGGGTTTCAGAGCAGCCCAAATCATTGGAAGAGACGGTGCAGGGAGCTGTGAATAGGGCTGAAGCGGCATTCAAGGATTGCGATTACAGCATAGGGATAGAGTCAGGGCTCATGAAGGTGCCGCATACGAAGAGCGGGAGCATGGACTTCTGCGCGTGCTCAGTATATGACGGGAAGAATCATAGCCTTGGACTTTCATGTGCATTTGAGTTTCCTAAGAAGGTAACAGATATGATAAATGAGCTTGGAATAACTGCAAACGATGCCTTTTACAAGGCAGGCCTTACCGGCAATAAGAAGCTGGGATCTGCCGAGGGTGCGATAGGCCTGTTGACAAAGGGCAGAGTCACCAGGAAGGATTATACGAAGCAGGCGGTGCATATGGCCCTTGTACATCTGGAGAACAAGGAGCTCTACTGAGTGCATCGCATTTATTAAGCAGTTTGGATCGTATTATCTTGCGTGCTTATCATGAAGGTATTTTTAGTAAGGCATGGCCACAGCAGGCTGAATGGAAAGGGAATACACCAGCCACCGGATACCAAGCTCTCTGAGACAGGCATTAAACAGGCAGAGGCAATAGCTGAGAGGTTTGTTGGCGTAAAAGTAGACATAGTACTCTCAAGCAAATATGAGCGTGCGGCGCATACTGCAAGGATAATATCAAAAAGGATAGACAGGCCAATCGTTTATACAAACCTTCTGAACGAATTCAAGAATCCTTCTGAAGTTGAGGGAAAGAAGAATGATTCTGCTTACTGCCTGAGGGTGAAGAAGGCGGTGATGGAGCATGCATACGATCCCAGATGGCACTACTCTGATGAAGAGAACATATTTGACAGGATAGCCAGAGGCAAGAAGGTAGTCAGGTATATGGAGAGCAGGAAGGAGGAGCATGTGCTGGTGTGCACCCATAGCGGCCTTATAAGAATGATACTCGCAGTAGGACTTTTCGGAGACTCCCTTAATCCGGAGAGCTTCGATAAGGTGATGAGGTTCATGCGCACCGAGAATACAGGCATCACGGAATGCGACGTACAGCCTGGAGACAGATGGCGGCTCATTACCTTCAATGACTTCGTCCATCTAAAATGATTTTAATTGTTTCCGGTTAGAGTTATCCGGAGATTTGATTGGTGGACCTGAATAGGGAGAAGCTTAAAAGCCTTGAAAAGGCGGAATTCTACAAGCGCATGCTTGACAGGCTTGCATATGTGTCGCTTTTTGCAGATGTATCAATAGCAGTAGCGACACTGGTGTCTTTGCAGGCGTACTCTTCGAATATAAGTTATATTATAAGATGGCTGAATTATGGCCTTACGCTCATAGTGATAATGACAGTAGTGGTCTTTGTTATATTCGTCTTTGCTTCCAACTACCACAAACGCATAATACGCCTTATACAGGGTACCGGACACTATGCAGTATCTTCCATGAAGATGAAGAGGAAGTAGCGCTTTACTTCATGCCGAACTCCTTCTTTATCTTCCCGACTTTCGGCCTGATGACCAGCATGCAATAAGGCTGAAGAGGATTAAGCTTGTAATAGTCCTTGTGATAGTCCTCTGCAGGATAGAACTTCTCCAGCTTCCTCACCTCCGTCACTATCTTTTTCTCATGCTTCTTCTGCTCCTCCTTGATGCACCTGTCTATCACAGACTTCTGCCCTGCGTCACTGTAGAATATGGCAGACCTGTACTGCGATCCCGAATCCGCACCCTGCTTGTCCTTTGATGTCGGATCGTGCATCTTGAAGAATATTTCCAGAATGGTGTCGAGCTTTGTCTTTGCCGTGTCATAAACTATCTTTGCAACCTCTATGTGGCCCGTATGTCCGTAGCATACCTGCTCGTATGTTGGGTTCTCGGTTGTGCCTCCGGCATATCCTACCGTTATGCTCTTTATCCCAGGAAACATCTTGAATACCGCTTCTGTGCACCAGAAGCAGCCCGCCCCAAGTACTATTGATTCATTGCCCGATGCCATCTTATCCTTTAGAATATCCGCATCTTCCTTATTAAGAATGAGTGTTGCGCCTGCAGTCTTACTGCGGAGGTTCCTGGGCATACCTTTCTTCAGTAGGGCTCTTCGGGGCCGGATTGCGGTGAAGGCCGCCGTGCCTGTCCTCTTTGCCTCTTGCGTAGGAGATTACTCCTGCAATCGCAAGCAGGATTATCATGGCTATGAATGAGAAATGCATCCCTGTAACGAAAGAGTTCGCCACCGCCCCAGATATTGTAGATGTTCCTACGAATATCTCGAATGCCTGGGCCTGCGGTATGGAAAATGCGGCAACGACGAATACCACTATGAAACTGCCCATCATGCCCATTGTGGAGAAGAGCCTTGATAGTCCGGATGCAATGCCAAGCCTGCTCTGCTCAGCATGAGACATTACTGCGCTGCTGTTTGCAGGCCAGAACATCGCACCGCCTATGCCCATGATTAGCGATCCCAGTATTATCACATATATCGGTGATGATAGATTCAGGAACAGGTAGACGGCCACTCCGATAAGCTGCAATGTTATGCCTGCAGTTGCCACAACCCGTGCACCTTTCTTGTCTGATACTCTGCCCATATATGGGGCTATTATGCCGCTTATCACATATCCAGGAACCAGAAGCAATGAGGCATAGAACGGGCTGAAGCCGCGTACCCCCTGCATGTACATTATAAGCATGAATATGACGCCGAGGAACCCAAGGCCCTGGAGAAGCGCGGCGAAGATGGAATTCTTGAATACCTTGTTATCGAACATGTCAAACGGTATCGTAGGGCTTTCGGCGTGCTTTTCTATGAAGTAGAATGCTATTAGCAGCAGGATGCCGATGGCTACCGAGACTATGTTTAGCAGGCTGGTCCCTGTTGAAGCGAAGCCTATGCCTCCGTAAAGAAGGAGCGAGAGTGCGGCTGCAAGGGCGACCATCCCCTTGATGTCGAGTTTTGCCATGTACGTTTGCTTGTCATGGATGTACTTTACAGCAAGCGCCAATGCTACAATCCCTATCGGCACGTTTATGAAGAATATATACTGCCAGCCTACAAAGGTTGTTATGATTCCGCCGAGGACTATGCCGAGTATGGCGCCGACGTTATATGCCATTGCCGTGAACCCGAACGCCCTGCCGATCCTGTTCCTTTCAAATGTATCGGCTATTATCGCCCCGCTGGTTGCTGAGACCATGGCTCCGCCAAGTCCCTGCATCGCCCTGAATGCTATCAGGAGCACGTCGGTCGGGGCTATTCCGCAGAGGAATGACGCCATGGTGAAGATTACCAATCCTGCAATGAATATCTTGCTTCTTCCATATATGTCGCCGACCTTGCCGAACTGCGTAGTCGCAACCGCTCCGAGAAGCATGTAGATGAGTATGACCCAGATTATCGTAGCCAGATTAGAGTGAAGTGACGACACTATTGCGGGGAATGCAAGAAGGACTATCGTAGAGTCTATTGAGAACATGAGCACGGATACGAGTATCACTGCAAGGATTATGTTTTCATGCACGGGTTTTCTTTCAGCCATATCTATCATCGTAGAGAATCTCGCATGCAATGCTTAGGGAAAGCACATGCATAGGACACCCTACGTCATGCTCGTGATAACTATTTAAACTATCTGCCTTTCTTTTCCTTTGAATCAGGCACGAACTTCATGGAAATGGAATTTACGCAGTACCTGGTGTTTCTTTTGGTAAGTTCCTCGCCGATGAAAACATGGCCGAGATGCGCACCGCACCTCGCGCACTCTATCTCCGTCCTGGTCCCATCGGGATCTGGCAGCCTCTTTACAGAACCTTGTATCTCCTTGTCGAAGCTCGGCCAGCCGCAGTGGGCGTCGAACTTGTCTTCGGACCTGTACAAAGGCGCTTCGCAGCGTTTGCATATGTATGTCCCTTTTCCTGAAAACTGGTCATACTCACCTGAGAATGGGCGTTCGGTGCTTTTATGCACTATTACCTTCTCTTCATCCTTTGTGAGCTTGTTGAGTTTCATCTTGCATTCGCCTTTGGTTTTA
Organism: Microcaldota archaeon; assembly: GCA_027365175.1. Lineage (GTDB taxonomy): Archaea > Micrarchaeota > Micrarchaeia > Micrarchaeales > CABMGC01 > JAKAUU01. Next base: position 21,231 of record DAHXNY010000003.1, read on the forward strand.
CCTGTATATTGCTTTCCTTGACATTGTTATTTTCGTCAAAAAGAAAAGACGCTGTTATGTAATTGCCTTTCAGTGCGTCTTCCAGCCAGTACTTATCATCGGACCACATACCTTCTAAAGGGAGATCCTTGGGACCGAACCACTTGGGCATCATCTCTTCGCTTTCCTTAGGTTCACCTTCCCATGAATCGGCTATGAATACGTGTACTTCTTGGTTTAAATTATGGTTCTCCTCTCCGTTGAAATAAAACCTTATCACGCCAGTCTTCCTAAATGACTTAAGCTCAACTCCTATCTCCTCTTTCGTTTCCCTCAATAATGCATCCTCAACAGATTCTCCTTCGGCAAGCTTGCCGCCTACTCCATTCCACTTCCCTGCTCCGAAGCCTCGCTTTTTCATTGCTATGAGCACCATCCCATTTTTGTCAATAAGATAGCATAGTGTTACTTTCCGAATGTGTGGATACGCCACCTCGTAATCGGAGAGTTTGTTCAGTTCCATATAGATCCCTATAGATCATGAGGGAGTCGCATGGTTGCACTTTGAGCAGTACTGCTCCTCTCTCTTTGTAGTAGAATTATACTCCGTTGCGCGCCATATATCCTTGCAGTAGCAACTGCATCCTATCATGGTTTGACAGACTTTGCACATTAGATCGCCTCTAATATTATACGCAACGTTTTAATAAAATTCCCTGTATAAAGCAATACGTCAGAGTGATATTGTGCTTAGAGTAGAGTATATAAAGGACATGAAGCTGGAGCACGGAAGCAAGGCGAGGATAGGCGGAAGGATAGTCAAGATAAACGACCTCAAGAGCGCCAAGTTCATATGGGTCAGGGACATAACAGGTTCTGCCCAGGTAACGATATTGAAGAACAGCATGGAGCCTGAACTGCTTAAGACTGCGGAGCAGCTCATGCCTAATGATTTTGTAATAGTAGAGGGCACCGTTCCTAAGGAGATAAAGACATCTTTGGGAAGGGAGCTTCTTCCTACAAAGATAGAGATAGTTAGCAAGACCAGCGGGCCTTCCCCGATAGACATTGAAGGAGTTAATGAGAGCAGCGTTGACAAGAGGCTGAGTTGGCGCGCGCTTGATTTGAGGAACCAGAAGAACACGGCCGTCTTTCTTGTGCAGTCAAAGCTTATGGAAGGCATGCAGAGGTATCTTTATTCGCAGAAGTTCATGCAGACCTTCACGCCTAGCCTGATGGGCGTTTCTTCGGAAGGCGGTTCTGAAGTGTTCCAGCTAAAGCACTTCGGCAAGAATGCATATCTGAGGCAGGATCCGCAGCTGCACAGGCAGCTACTCATGGTCGCAGGCTTCGAGCGGGTCTATGAAATAGGGCCTAGCTGGCGTGCCGAGCTGAGCAATACTCCGATGCACCTTACTGAGCATAGGACATGCGCGGCAGAGATGTCGTATATAGAGAGCGAGAAGGACATTATTGAGTTGGAAGAAGGCCTGATAAAGAGCGCCATGAAGACAGTTTTAGACGAATGCACTGAGGAGCTGGCCCTGTTTGAAGCTGATATACGCATACCTGAGCACTTCCCGGTTCTGGAATTCCCAGGAGTCTATGATGTTCTTGAGGAGCTGGGCTTCAAACCTAAGAGAGGAGAGGAAGACTACAACAAGCAAGGGGAGGCTGCTCTTGGAAGGTATGTCAAGGAGAAGTACAACTCGGATTTCTTCTTCGTAAACAGGTTCCCTTATGCTATAAAACCATTCTACGTAATGCGCTTTGACGATGAGCCGCAGTGGGCCAGGAGCGTGGACCTCATGTACAAAGGGCTTGAGATAAGCAGCGGAGGGCAGAGAGAGCACAGGTATGACAAGATAATAGAGCAGGCAAAGGGCAAAGGCCTAAACATAGACAACTTAAAGTGGTTCAGCGAATTCTTCAAATACGGAGCTCCGCCGCACGGCGGCTTCAGTATAGGCATAGAGAGGCTGACGATGAAGATACTTGGCATACAGAACATACGCGAGGCTGCACTCTTCCCAAGGACCCCAGACCTTCTGATACCATAAGTTAGCAGGCAACCGATAACTAATTATATCTTTTTTATAATAAAATATTATAACAGGCTATCGTATTTCTAACATAAATATAGAGGTAAGAGGATATGTTGAAAAGGTCATAGACCAATTCCTCGGCAAAAGCATAGCGCCTGGCATAGTCTTCCATGCTGCCAACAATGCGATAGTGATCATGGCGCTGACCGGGAATTTCATTATCCCAGGAGCGGTCTTCGTGGTAGTGGTCTTTGCAGTATATCTCGGACTGGCAAGCGAGAAAGTCAAGCAGCCACACGTTGCCGGCATTGATTACATGTTCAGGTGAAACTATGAAAAACGAAAACGGAATGCTGCCCTGCGGTTGTAGGGTATCGGAAGGAAAGTTTATTATCGGTCATAACTGCAAGGCCAATAACTGCCGGGAATGCCTAGCCATGCCCACTATTCATCCATTCGGCAGGGGCAGGTACGCAGAGATGAAGCTCAAGGACATGGGTGATGACCTATGATCACGATAACTCCGGCATCCATACTCGCCAATCCAGGCGTGTATCTGATCGTTGCGCTGTTCTTTAAAAGCAGGGAAGATGTTTATGACTACCTAAGATAATCCATCTTTTGGATAGATCATGAACTTCAAACATATGGATGTAATTCAGTTTATTGCTAGAGGATATGGTGGGTGAAAAAATACCTGATAAATCTGAATTGGTATTTAAGGGCAGCAATTTTTCCGTTTTACAGCAGTATACCCTGAATACCATTCTGGCATAGGCAGATTTATATTATTTAGAGTATACATATGGTGGGGATAGGGTGAACAGATGCCAGAAGATACACACACGGTCACGTATGATGCTAAGGATATAGAGACCGCAATAAACGAAGCAGTACAATTTTTGCCTAAGAACTTTGCTCCGATGCATGAGCACAGCAAAAGGTGCTACAGAGTATTGCAGCACATACTTTATGATGATGAGTATACGGTGCTGGAAGCAAAGCAGAGCCTTGTCAAGTCGCTCGCTCCGATAAGGATAGTCGCTACCAACAAGCGAATAATACTTGTCAATCCGTCTTTCTCATCCTTATGGCTCGGTTATAACATATTCACTCCTACCAGATACGAGGTTATCCCATACGGCAATATAGCGAATATAACCCTGCTTGCAGGCGTTTCGTTCTCAAGCATCTCGGTATACCTTACTACAGGATCTTCAAACTGGGACGGCAGCATAGAGGGGCTTAAGACCAAGGATGCGAAGGCGATGTTCATATTCATGGAGAAGGTGACCGAATCGCTGAGAAAGCAGGCCAACAGCCATGCACCAACTGCCCAGAAAAGTTCAAAGAAGAAAAGGAATGAGCTTGACCTCAAGAGATCCATGGAAATGGTAAGGAACAGGGATGCGAAGTTCGTCTGGCTCGGTGCGCATCCTCTGGACTATGTTGCAGGCATTCTTGAAGTTGACAAGAGCAATGTTATGAGGGCAGATGCTGGGGAGATAGAGAAAATAGGCAAGGCTGCAGCTGGAAAACTTGAGGGGCACATATTCGTATGCTATAACGGCGCTTTCTCATCTTCGGTATCGGATTACATGTGGGAAAAGCACGGAATCAACACATACGTGCTTCACGGCGGCATAGAAGAGCACAAGACAGCAGGAAAGAGCACATGAATAAATATGTAGATAAAGGCGTGGCATCCGACAAAGGACGCATGGTCTTTAGGGCGTGGCATTGCATATTAATATCAGATGTAAATGGAGATGGAAAGAAACGGCAATACTATAATCATGAAGGGCAAAGAACTTGACAGTTTAGATAGATTAGTGCTAGATTTTGTAAAGCTAATGCCATTCGACTATGTGATAATAAGTGGCTATGCTGCAATACCTAAAGAAGTAAGAAAATTCTGCATAGAAGTAGAAAATGAATCGCACATGACACAAGCACTTCAGGACTTAAAAAGAGATGGTTATAACGATGGAATAAGATCAGATGCGATGAGTTATGCAAGGGGCTTCTCGTGGGCCAAAACTGCCTTTAGAACTGCTGAGCTTTATAAACTCCATAATTGTTAAGCTAGAAGTTCAACTACCGCCACGATGACAAGTCAAATTCTACGACGACAAAAAAGAGCCAAGCCCTGAGAGGGAATTGAACCCCCGACTTCTTGTTTACAAGACAAGCGCTCTACCACTGAGCTACCAGGGCATAATAAGGCTTTTGCTTTGTGTTAGACTACCACGATTAGAAGATATAAAAAACTGTCTGCTCAGTCGCTTAGGAGTATGTCCTTGAAGGATCTGATGAAATACGCCTTTGCCCTCTTTACCTCATCCTTGCCGTCTTTTGTCAGCACGTATTTTATTATCTTTCCGTCCTTCTTCCCCTCTATGAGGCCGTTGTTCTTTAGCTCCTTCAGAGCAGGATATATGGTGCCTGCCTTTGGCTTTGCCCCCCTTCTTTTCTCTATCTCTTCTGCCAGCTCCTCCCCATGCATGCTCTTCTTTGAAAGCAGCCACAGTATCTGAAACGAGAGCATTCCGCGCATGTCGCAGGTTCCGCATGTTTTCTTCATTTTACTCGCAGTATATAGGATAACCGATATATTTAAATACTATCTTTTATATGATATCCTATAGGTGAGATGAATGTGCGAATGTGGATCCGAATGCGGATGCGGAGGAGGCCGTGGAATGAGAGGCTTCCTTACCAAGGAGGAAAGGATAGAGATTCTGAGCGAGTACAAGGAGCAGCTCGAAAAGGAGGCAAAGGGTGTAGACGAAAGGATAAAGGAGCTTAAGAAAAATGCCTGATTTCCTGATCAGTTAATCTATAATCGTGATTTGTTTCTTTTAGTTCCACGTTGTAGGATATTTCTTTTATTTCCCTTGTTTACCTTATTTCTTTTGTTTCCCTTATCTTTTATTTTTAATTTCTTTTATCTTCTGCCAGGTTTATAGCGCGTGAGGGTTCACATGCTCCTGTCTGCGAAGAACTTCTTGCTGCTCTTTGTCCTTAATCCTTTTACTATGTGGTCGAAGGCCTTTTCAGGATCAGATTCCATTCCGCAGGTATAGAGGTCAAGAGTCGCATAGTTGTACTCCTTCCATATATGGAGCGCAACGTGGCTCTCTGTTATGAGTGCTATTACGCTTATGCCGCCTTTCTTGCCTCCGAAGGACCATGCCTTCACCTCTACCAGGGTCATGCCCGCCATGTTTATCGCATCGGTTACCAGCTTCTTCAGGTACTCCATGTCATCCATGCGCTTCATGTCCAGGTCATACAGGTTACCGTAGAAGTGCTTGCCGATTATCTTGTCTTCTACCTTTATTTCATCTTTCTCAGGAAGAGTTGAGCCGACAACCTTTGTTATCGTCTTGGTCTTTGCTTTTTCCAGATCGCCATTCATCTTTATCGATTGCCTTGTTTTATTCTTGATTAAACCGTTTGATTAATTGAATGCTGATAATGGGTATAGAAACATATTTAAATATAATTATCAGGAGCCTTTCTATTAATACGTATTTTTGTTGAAAGGATATCCATGAAGATAATTGAGCTGCAGGGGAAGCTCCCTGAAGAGGTCCTTGAGTCGTTTAGGAAGCGGGGGATAGCTGAGCTTACCCCTCCGCAGGCGCTGGCAGTAGAGTATGGACTTCTTGAAGGAAAGGACTTCGTGGTAGCTGCGCCTACGGCAAGCGGCAAGACGCTGATAGCTGAGATGGCAATGCTCAGGAGCGTGATGCGCGGGAGGAAGAAGGCGATATATGTGGCGCCCATGCGAGCGCTTGTGAGCGAGAAGTACCATGAGTTCAAGGAGGCGTATCCTGGAATAAAGGTTGCCATGTCCATAGGCGACCTGGATTCGCTTGACAGCTGGCTTCACGAGTATCAGATAATATTGGCTTCCACGGAAAAGCTCGACAGCCTGATAAGGCACGGGGCGGAGTGGCTTGACACTGTAGGCTGCATAGTCTTTGACGAGGTGCATATGCTTGATGATTCTACAAGGGGGCCTACGCTGGAGATCCTTATGACAAGGCTGAAGAGAGTTGCAAAGGATTCGCAGATAGTGGCGCTGAGTGCGACTGTGGGGAATGCCAGGGAGCTCGCGGAGTGGCTCGGGAGCGAGCTGATAGAGAGCGATTACAGGCCTGTAGAGCTCAGGAAGGGCATAGAGCAGAACGGAACCATCTATTATGCTGATGGGGAAGAGGCGGTTGATAACGGCAGCAAGCTTGCCGAGATAAGGATAGCTGCGAATACCTTTGGTATGCATAAGCAGATACTCCTCTTCTACAGCACAAAGAGGAATACAGAGGCTGGTGCGGAGAGACTCTCCCTTCTCACTTCATCTGTGCTCAGCCAGGAGGAGAAGCTTAAGCTCAGCGAGGTCTCTGCGCGCATATTAGGGGCTCTTGGAAGGCCTACGACGCAGTGCGAGAAGCTCGCAAGGTTCGTTGAGAAAGGAGTTGCCTTCCATCATAGCGGGCTGGTGAACGAGCAGAGGCACGCCGTTGAGGAAGCATTCAAGGAAGGGCTGATAAAGGCGATATGCTCCACCACCACTCTGGGCATGGGAGTAAACCTTCCCGCACATACAGTAGTTGTAAGAGATACCGTAAGATACGATGCGGAATATGGAAGCGTGCGCATGGGCGTCAATGTCGTAACGCAGTTGTTCGGCAGAGCGGGCCGCCCGAAGTATGACAGGATGGGCAGAGCCCTGCTCATAGCTAAATCCAAGGAGGATATGCGCAGCTTGTACGAGAGATACATTGACGGGGAATTGGAGCCGGTGGAATCGAAGCTTGGGATGGAGAGCGTTCTGAGGACGCACCTTCTCTCCTTCATAGCGACTAAATTCCTCACAAGCAAAGAGTCGATATCTGATTTCATGGCAGGCACCTTCTACGGCTACCAGTATGCGGACATGAATGACCTGAACAGGATAATAGGCAGGGTTCTGAAGGAGCTGCAGGAGTGGAACTTCATAGAGAGCTATGGGAGCTTGTACAGGGCGACGAAAGTAGGCGAGCGCGTAAGCGAGCTGTACATAGATCCTATGTCTGGCAAGTGGATGATTGACTCACTACCTAAGGCAAAGGACAGCATATCCATATTATTCATGATCTCCAATACGATAGAGATGCGGCCTTATGTCAAGATAGTTGAGGAGGCGGAGGAACGGTTCTTCGGTTACCAGCAGATGATAGAGAGCGAAGGAGGATACATACTCTCCGAGGACATAGGCTATTATGATCCGCTTAAGCCTTTTTCGACGTCGATAATGCTGAACGACTGGATAAGCGAGAAGCATGAACAGGAGATAACGCAGAAGTACGGGACGACTCCCGGGGCCCTTTATACAAAGATAAACAATGCGGACTGGCTGCTATACTCAGCGTCTGAACTGGGAAAGCTTCTCAAGGTGAGCTCCAGGAAGCTGACAGAGGTGAGGGTGAGGATGAGGTATGGAATAAAGGAGGAGTTGATGGACCTCGTAAGGCTTGAGGGAATAGGAAGGGTCAGGGCGCGTCTTCTGTTCATGAATGGAATTCCAGACGTTAAAAGCCTCAGGAAAGCTGGCGCGAAGGAGAAGGTGGAGAGGCTTCTTGGCAGGGAAATCGCAAAAAGAGTGTACGAACAGCTCAGCGAGTAGCGAATTTCCTCGTGTAATTCCGCTAATGGGATTTATAGAAAGCTTAATAAAAATGAGCAAGTATTATTAGTTCAGTTTTAAGGCGACTGGTGAAAAAAATGGGAGTTTTTGATAAGCTGGGCCAGACATTCGGCTCACAGAGCAAGGACATGGATCTCGGAGACTACATGAGCGCTGTAGAGATGGAAGATGTAGACGTAATGCACGAACCTGCAGATATGTACATCAAGCCTGTATCTATATCAAGCGAGGATGAAGTCAAGTCTGTTGAGGACGAAGTTTCCAAGAAGAACATAATACTTCTGGATATAACGGAGCTTAACAAGCGACCTACGACAAGGAGCAATGTAATATCAGAGCTGAAGAGATTCACTGCAAAGATAAACGGGGACATAGGGCAGATAGACCAGACAAGGATACTGCTGACCCCTGCAAAGATAAAGATAATAAAGAGAAAGAAGCAGTAATCACTTCTTCAGGGCGGTTATAAGCGCGTGCACCTCAGTGCCGCTTGGCTGCGAAGCGCGTACCATTCTCCGGAATACTGCGCTCACAGCCTTTTTGTTTCTTATCCTTTTCTTTTCAAGAGAGCTATCGAAGATTCTGAACAGGTACTCCAGCTCCTTCTTCTCCACCTTCCTGTTTGATATGTCCCTGTACAAGGGGACGAAGTCCTGTTTTGTGAACTCATAGAGTATCAGGGCAAGGGCGTGAGAGATGTTTAGCACAGGATATCTCTTAGAAGTGCCTATGTACATCACCATGTCGCATCCTTCCACCTCCTCTGCGCTTAGCCCGGTGTCATCCCTCCCTATCAGCACGCCTATTACCGCTTTTTCATCGAGCTTCTTCAGCTTTGCAGCGGAGTCCTGAAGGAGAAGGATGCGCTTGAAGGTGCGGTTTGCCTTCTCCCATATCCCTGTCGTCCCTATCACCAGGGAGCACTCCTTTGTAGCCTCTTCTATGCTATCGTATACCTTTGCATTCTTCAGCAGATGGCTTGCGTGCTTTGAGAACATTATCGCCTTGCTTCCCGTAATCTTTGCCCTTGGCTTTACGAAGTATAGCTTGTTTATCCCGAAGTTCATCGACACTCTTGCTATATAACCGATGTTTATCTGGTACTTCGGCTCTACGAGTATTATCTTGAAGCGCATCTTTATCAGTGGATTAGGATTATACTTAGTATGGCAAGGACGCCTATGGAGTTGACAAGGATATGGGCGAGCATGCTCGGATACAATGAATCGGATTCGCTGAACACATATCCTGCAATCAGTCCGAAGAGCGTCGCAGCCACTACCTCTATTGCAAAGGTTGAGTCGTAGCTCGCATGAAGCAGCCCGAAGACCACTGCACTTGCCACTATGCCTGCCCATACGGGTCTGTAGCTCCTTTTAAGCAGTGATGAGCCTATGGCCCCTGTGCCTATGTTTATCCTTTTTATGAGGAAGCCCCTGAAGAATATCTCCTCGTTTATAGGCTCTATGACTGCGACGAATATGTAGAACCATAACGGAGCTCCTGTGAAGAGCACGCCGGTGTTTGTGTTTATGGCGGTATTCAGGAAGTTACCAAAGGCGCCTACCGCAACCTCAAGCATAAGTATTATGATGAATAATAGCATTCCTATCCACAGCACATTTACTGATATCCTGTCCTTTGACAGTCCCAGGAAGCCCAGCGTCTCCTTCAGGCTCTCCCTCTTGTAGAGCTTCCCGTATAGGAATACGGCTACAGACAGGGATAGCAATGAGGCCACTTCAAGGATAAATGTCAGGGTATTGTTTGATATCAGGCCGACCGAGTATGCACCGTATGAGATAAGGCTGAGCACGCTGATGGATACGATATACAGCGCAAAATATATTGCTATTGAGAAGATAGAACGTCCTGATTCCTGCCGCAGGTTATATCCCAAAAGGCGCACCTATTTGCCCTTGAACTCGGTGTATCTGCACTTGCCGCACGCATATCTGTCCTTGTGGTCGGCCATGCGGGCACCGCACTTGGGGCAGTACTTCGCCCCCGGTTTGTATACAGCTGCCTTCTTTCCCTCTTTTGCCATGTTAATCATCTAAAAATCATTCAGCCCCTTCTGCCTTTTCAGCAGGCTTGGCTTCTTCTGCCGCTTCCTGCTTTGCAGGCGCTGCTCCTTTTGCAAGTGCCTCCTTCTTCTTTGCAGAGAGCTTGAATGCCCCTCTCTTCTTTGCCTCAGGAGTAAGGTATGCATATGCGGTTATTGTGCATCTCTTCTGTCCGTAATCCTGGTCGACGCTCACTATCTCTACCATCTCAGGATCAAGATTCTTCTTCTTGCATAGCTCCTCCTTGACCTGCTGCCGTGTGGGCGTTTTGTCCTTGAAGGTTGCTTCTGCCTTTATCTCATTCCTTTCAAACAGCTTGTTTTCGTGCTCTTTCTCTATTTTCAATTCCATCTAACCGCCCATTACTCTTGATATAGCTCTTCTTCCTGACGCTTCCATTATCTCTATCTCCGCCCCTGCCTTGACGCTGCCCTTCATGTCCTCAGGTATCGGCAGGTCGAAGGTCTCATAGCTCTCCAGGTCCATAACCTGCGCAGTTGTGTCTGTAACTGATACAATCTGTCCTTTCTTCTTTGTTATTACAGGTACCTCTATGTCTCCGGAGCTCGGCTTCAGAAGGGTCTTCTTCTGCCCATCGAAGATGCCTATGCCCGTTATTCGCATCTTTGCAGCTCCGTGCTTTCCAGGTGCAGAGGTCTCTATGTCTACCACCCTGCACGCTATACCGTCTATCATGACGAAGCGACCTATCTTTAGGTCCTTCATAGTTCCATAAGTTATTTCGTCTGTCACCAAACCAGCTTCTCAAAAGTTTTACTGATAAAACAAGTAAACCTGTTTTCCATAGGAGTATTAACTAAGAAAAATTTATAAATAGGGATACATGAACGCATGTGAGAGCCAGAAACTTATAAGTATCATGTAAAACAATTATGTAATGCAGATTTAATAACCAAGTATGATAAAATGACAAAGTATAAAACAGGAGAAGTTCTTGGAATAATTCCTACGCGAGGAGGTTCTAAAGGGTTGGAAAACAAGAATGTCAGATTTCTAGACGGAAAACCGTTAATAGCTTATACTATCGAAGCGGCTCGGGATTGCAAGGATATTGCAAAATTGGTCGTATCTACAGATAACAATACGATAGAGGAAGTTTCAAAGAAATATAATGTTGATGTATTTAGACATCCTCATGAGTTATCGTTAGATGGCAAGCCCACATTTCCTGTTATACAATATGTTGTAAAGAATTTAGTTGAGTCCGGAGAAAAGTTTGAACTTGTAGCTGTCATGCGTGCAACTACTCCTCTTAGGACATCTGAAGATATATCCAAGGCAATAACATTGCTTCGCAAAACTGGAGCAGATTCTGTAGTAAGCGTGGTTGCCGACCCAACTGCACATCCTATAAGACTTAAAAACCTTGATAGAGATTTAAGAGTATCATCGTTACAGAGTGGTGAAGAGGATTCTCCGATAATCCGTCAGAATCTCCCAGTAGTTTATAGACGTAATGGGGGAGTTTATGTAACAAGAGTTTCCATTATTTTAAATGGCAGTTTATTTGGCAAAGACTCTAGAGGATATGTAATGCCTAAAGAGAGATCGGTTAATATTAATGATGAGGTAGATTTTGTATTAGCTGATGCGTTGTTGAAATCGCATCACAAATAAGTTAATATTAGTAAAGCATAGGCAGCAACATGGTAGTAAAAATATTATTGCTTGATATTGGAGGGATTTTCTTTTACCCGAATTGGCGAATAAAAGGCATAAGAGAAGTTAGCGATAAGCTGCATGTTGGCTTAAATGATTTCAAAGCAGCTTTGGACGCGTATAAAAAACCTTTTTATACAGGAAATATGACCGAGGATATATATTGGACAAACATACTTGAAAGGCTAAATGTCTACAGTGTGAAGCCAGATGACCTTGTGAATTTATATAGAGATTATGTAAAACCAATTCCGGAAGCTATAAACCTGCTGCCCAAATTGTCTTCGAGATACAAATTGATATCTTTTAATAATTCCTCGAGAGAATGGATGGATTATAGAATAAATGTTGCTTCTTTGGATAAATATTTTTCAGAGTTTTTCACGTCAGGATATCTTGGCTATACAAAATCAGATAACAGGATGTATGAAAAGGCTATACTATCTTATAATAAAGATGAATTATTTTATTTGGATGATAATGAAGAGTATATATCAAAAGCAAAAACAATATGCGGAATAAATGGTAAAGTGTATTTGAATAACACTGATCTCCTGCAATTAATAGCGTAAAACTGGTGGAAATGGGGGTCTTCTTGAATTGCCTTTTACTGATAGTTCATTGACAATTTGTGCAGATATGCCAGGTGTGCGGAAAGCAGTAAAGAATCCGTTTGCCACATCAGGCGAAAGTTCCAGAGAATGAAATAGTACTGATGCCCCGAAGTCAGTATTTGCACCTAAGCTTGGTCTTGTTTTTCTTATGGCTTTTGCATATTCAATTAGTCTATGTATAGTTTCATATTTTTCTGGAAATCCATCCATACTGGCTTTTATATATAAATCTACTCGTGGGTCTTTGCCTAACAGTCGGGTAGGATTTTCTGGATTAGTTTTGTGAATTCCATGTCCAAAACCATAAATTACTTTGCCGGGTTTAACTAAATTTCTGATGTATGCTTCTCTGTCACTTTTCCTTTCCATTGTCAGATATTCTTTCGTTTGTTTCATACATTCGGTTACTGCTCCAGCGTGGAGTTTGCCACTCCGTATATTAAAACTGGCGATAAGGGCTCTTGGGAAGGTAGTTCTCACTGATGAAGCTAATTGTGCAGTCAATTCTCCAGAATTTAGACCATGTGTTGAGTGTGCTAATGCTACTTTCCTAACTGCAGAAAGTTGCCTCTCTGTAACTTTCTTACCTGCTTGATGAAGAAACATCTTAATTGGATCGATAGTTTCGTTCAGGTTCACTAGTTTAGATGGATTGTTAAAATATGCTACTGTTGAAATGATGAAGCCCGTAAAATAATACGCGTCCATTATGACCTTTCTTCTACTTAGTAAGTTTTCTCCAGCAATTGCATTGGTGTTATATTCATATTTACTGAGACTCTCATACTTGTTTAAAATTTGTCTATTTAAAAGCTGTTGTGTAATAAGATCTACAATCTCCCAATTTTCTTGCTTTGCACGAGAGATTAGTTCCCTTTCTCTTTCTTCTAAAATTGCCCCTCGCTGGAAAGAAACTTCTGCATCGGATTTAAACCTCTCGTCTTTTTCTAAGAAGAGCTTCAGAGTAGCAGAAAAATAATTATTTTGGCTTGAAAATCTCTTTAATGACATTCCTGCGATTGTTATGCGTCCATCTAGTATATGTGATTGTCCTGAATGTGGATAACTCGGCGATCTGAATTTAAAGATTTTTAATACGTCATTAACACCGTCTCTTGCAGAACTTACCTCATTGATAACTGATGCGAAGACGTGTTCTTTTCCTAACTCGTTAAGCCTTGCGTTTATGGGTTTTAGAAGCGCCGTAGTTCTTTCTGAAAATACTTTGAGAGAGTGATTGCTGTTAAATAAGTTTATAAAGTCCGTTTTTAACTTAGCCATTTTTGGATCTGACAGTACCCCGGTGTCATTTAATTTTGAGGCAATATTATTATAGGAATTTAAAACTACATGCTTCCAGATTATCTCCTCTGGATCATGGTAGACATCAGGCTTTCTTTGCAAAGCTAAAAAAGGCTGTGCTCCTGTAGAATTTTCTGAGTTATTAGTTTTTATCCGACATATTTTGTTTCGCATTTTAACAATTATAGTAACTTGTAGAGAAATATAAGACCTTGCCGCAAGATTTATAAATACGAATTGTGTCTCTGATCTTCAGTATCGTTTGTTAATGCACTTAGAATAAAGTATAAAGAGACGCTAATAACAGCAGAACTATATTAAACAAACTAATCGGCCTACCTTTAGGTCCTTCATAGTTCCATAAGTTATTTCGTCTGTCACCAAACCAGCTTCTCAAAAGTTTTACTGATAAAACAAGTAAACCTGTTTTCCATAGGAGTATTAACTAAGAAAAATTTATAAATACAGTTAACAGGCCCTATCTGGGCCTGTTACGTTAAAATTAAATAATTTCAGTAGATGCTCTGGAGCGCCTCTAAGCGCATAGGCATAGCATTTGCATTGCTCTTGCGTTCGCCGAACTTCGCCTTCACTCCTGTAATTATTGACATTACCCTTATCTCCTCTCCGAGCTCAGGAAGCATCCTTGCGCCGAAGATGACGTTCGCATCTCCTGCAACGCCTTCTGTAACGCCGTTTGCTATCTCCGTAGCCTCGCTTATGGTCAGGTTTGCACCTCCGGTTATCTGTATGAGCGCTCCCTTTGCACCTTCATTCTCCACTGATAGCAGAGGATGTGCAAGAGTTGACTTTACAGCCTGTTCGACTCTGCCAGGGCCCTTTCCTGAGCCGAGGCTTATCACTGCCGTGCCTGTGTTCCTGACAACCGTGTTCAGATCTGCGAAGTCCAGGTTTATCAGGCTTGGGAAGTATATCGTGTCAGATATTCCCTTTACGGCATTGCCGGTTATATTGTCAACAAACTCGAAGGCCTTGTCCATAGGAAGGTTTGGCACATATGATAGGAGCTTGTCGTTCTCCACCACTATCGTGCAGTCCGCTTCCTTGTTCAGCCTGTCTATGCCCCACTCTGCCTTTACCTTTCTGCTTCTCTCAAGTGCAAATGGGTATGTCACAGTTGCTATCACTGTTGCGCCGCACTCTCTTGCTATGTGAGCCACTATTGGAGCTGAACCTGTTCCTGTTCCTCCTCCCATGCCAGCAGCTACGAAGACCAGGCTGTAGCCGTCTAGGGCCTGCCTTATCTCCTCCTTGCTTACCTCTGCGCATTTCTCAGCAACTTCTGGGAAACCTCCGGCTCCGAGTCCATTGGTTATGCTCTTTCCTATGAGCAGCTTCTTGTCGGCCTTGATTATGTTCAGATGTGCTATATCCGTGTTTATGGCAATCTTGTCGGCGCTCTGCATGCCGTATCTTGATAGTCTGTTTACAAGGTTGCTACCCTGCCCACCGCAGCCTACTACCGCTATCTTCGGTTTATAGGCATCATAGTCGAACTGCTCGTTTCCCATTCTTGCACCCACTTATAATAAATATAAAGGGATCTCAAATGAGATCCAAGTCATACTTTGCAGGCTTTTCGTCGCTGTTGAACTTCCCGGCTATGCTTGCGCCCTTTACTCCTGTGACTATTGCCACTATCTCTATCTGGCCCTCGTAGCCTGGGATTATTCTTGCGCCCCACTTTATGTTTGCCTTAGGGTCCATGCGCTCCGTGATTATTTCACCTGCGTGTATTGCGTCTCCGAGGCTCAGGTCCGATGCTCCTGATATGTGTATCAGTGCCCCCTTTGCATTCTCGAAGTCAACATCAAGCAGCTTGTTCTTTATCACGGCCTCTGCAGCTGCGGTAACCTTCTCGTTGCCCTTTCCTACCCCTACGGATATGAATCCAACGTCTCCGCTGCCCATGATTGACCTTACATCAGCAAAGTCTATGTTGATCAGGCTCGGCTGGGTTATCGTCCATACGAGTCCTCCTATGGCCTTTGCCAGTATGTCATCTGCTACTGCAAATGCCTCATTCATTGGCAGGTTAGGAACCAGCTTCACCAGCCTGTTGTTGTCCAGGATTATGACGCTGTCGCTGAACTTCCTCAGCTTCTGAATACCCTCTTCTGCCTTTACCTTCCTTACCCTCTCAAGATCAAATGGGTATGTTACCATCGCGACTACTATAGCACCCTGTTCCTTTGCTATCTGAGCCACTACCGGCATCGCACCTGTTCCCGTTCCTCCTCCCATACCTGCGCACAGGAAGACCAGTTGTGCACCGTTTATTACCTCTTCTATTGCCTGCCTGTCAGCCTCTGCTGCCTTTGCTCCGACTTCAGGAGTTCCTCCGGCTCCGAGACCTCTTGTCAGGCTCTTTCCGATGAGGACCTTCTTTATCCGGTCATCAAGCATCTTGAAGTGCTGAACGTCCGTGTTAATTGCTACAAGGTCTGTGCCCTTAACACCGCTCTTCAGCAGTCTTTGTGCTGTGTTGTTGCCACCCCCGCCCACTCCTATGGTTACTATCTTTATCTGGGGTGTAGAGTTACTGTCCATCTCCTCGCTTTTATTCGCAAGAAACTCGCTAGAGAAATCTACCATGCGATCGCCAGTTTATATAAACTACTAAATACGTTTAAATGTCTTTTGTATGGGAGTCAGTAATGGAACGGCTTATACTTTGATAAAAATCATATACTTAAATAAATTATTATTAGTGGAAGATAAGGATTTTTACGCAGAATCCGTACCGTAATGGGAATGAAAAACAAATTTTACCGACGTTAATTGCAATTTGGGATTAGTATCAGGCTGATAGCTTGGACTTCCGCTGTATGCCGAACATCTCTATTACCTCTTCTGTCGTCGTGGCATCGGAAGCGCTCTTGTCCTGCCTTATCCCATCGCTCACGAGCCTTGGGAATCTCAGGGCATATCCTATTCCGTCCTTTACCCCGCAGGTGTGCATGTTCGACCTTGTTATCTCGTCTGCCCTTACAGTTACTACGTACTTCGGCTCGACCCAGAAGTCAGGCTCCACCACAGCGTTTACCCTTGCAGGCCTGTGCTTTGTCTTTATCTCATCAAGATCCTTCTTCAGCGATTTCATCTGCACCTCGCTGAATCCTGTGCCTATTCGCGTTATGGTTTCAAAGGCATCCTCTTTGTCATTGTAAACGCCTGCTAGGAGACCGCCGAATTTGAACTCGGCGCGCAGCCCTTTTCCTAGGAAGTATCCCAGTATCACGAGGTCAAGCGTGTCTGACAGTTCTCCCTTGTAGCTCCTCTTCAGCTTTATCCAGGAGAACTTCCTCGCGCCTGCCACATAGCTTGAGCCGAGGTCCTTTGCCATTATGCCCTCGAGACCGTCCTCTATTACCGTATTGAAGTACTTGTCTATCGTCTTGGGATCGTCAGTGACTATCCTGTCGGAGAGTCGTATCATGCGCCTTTTCTTCAGCACGGATTCAAGCAGGTTCCTCCTCTCCGAGTAGGGCTTTGCCATCGTATCCCTGCCGTTAAGATACATTATGTCGAATGAGAAGAGGGTCAGGGGCATCTCCTTTGACATCTCCTCTACTCCATGCTTCCTCTTCCTCTGTATGGTCTCCTGGAAAGGGAGGAACTGGTCCGTGGCTTCGTTGTATCCTATTGCCTCTCCCTCTATTATTGCAGAGTCTGCCGATATCTCATCGAGTGCGGCGTCGACTATTTCCGGGAACATGGGAGTAAGCACCTCCAGGTTCCTCGAGTATATCTCAACCTTCTTCCTCTTCCTATCCACATGTATCTGCTGCCTTAATCCGTCGTACTTTGATTCTATGGCGCACCTTCCATGGGTCTTTTCCAGTATCTGCTCCGCAGTAGGAAGCCTCTCGGCAAGTGCGGGCCTTATAGGACTGAAGAGCTGCACCTCTATGCGCTCTATCCCTTTTATCCCATTCTCGGCCATGATCTCACCTATCCTCCCGAGGTCGCTGCAGATGTTGTATGCGTTCTCCAGCACAGGCTTTGACTCCCTGCTTCCGGTGAATGCCTTGGAAAGCGCTTCGAGAATGGTTGCATCGCCAAGGCCCAGCCTGAGCCTTCCGAGGGCGAATCTGGTAACGTATCTTGCTTCGAGAGGAGAGGAGGCTGAAAGAATCTCCATCAGCATCTTTATCTTCGTGTCCTGGCTGCCCTGCCCTCCGGTCTTCGCTATCTTGTGCATCGATTCGAAGACATCGTTTACTGTAAAGGACTTGGAACTTATCCTCTTCAGCTTTGACTTAGAACAGAAATCCTCTGCCACTGCCCCAAGGTCTCCTGATTTCTTGTATGCCTGTATGACGGAATCTTTTGAATAGCCGGTAGCTGCAGCTATGGCCTGCTCGGCGAAGCTCTCAGCCAGCCCTATCACTACGCCCTCGAATGAAGGACTGAGAACTCCCTGCGTTATGTATATCAGGTGCCGAATCTCTCCGGGGGAGGATTTTGACAAAAGCTCCGAGAGCGTGTCTATCATCTCCAGCCTTGAGCTTGTGCCCTCGAGCTTCTCGTAATAAGCGGCAGTGTCCTTGAACAGCATCTTAACCAATATCAAATCTGTTCTTATGTTTATATAGTTTCTCTGAAATACCATAATATGGCAAAGGAACCGTGCGAACATTTTGTTGGCATTGACAAAGATATAAAGGCAAAGAGTGAAGTCTGCGAGGAGTGCATAAAGGAGGGGACGCACTGGGTACAGCTTCGTGTCTGTTTGGTCTGCGGCCATGTAGGATGCTGTGATTCATCCGTAGGAAGGCATGCGACAAAGCACTTCCAGGAAACAGGTCACGCTGCGATGGCGGCGCATCCCGGCAGAGAGTGGAGATGGTGCTACGTGCACAAGGATTATTACTGATGCATGCCACGTAATTTCATTATGTAGACATATGGGATAGCCAATGCTGTTTTGCTAGTTTATTGAAGCTGTTAGCCATTTTGGCTTACTCTTCGTTTATTATCTCATATATCTTATTGGCGAAGAAGCCCATGTTGCGCTCCTTCTTCTCTGGCACAAGTATGCCCTGCTTGACAAGCCTGTCCACTGCGCGTTTTGCAGTAGGGTATGTCGCGTTGATCGCATTCCTTGCATCTGCTATGGTTATGAATGGGTTCTTGAAGAGCTCATTCAGCACTATTCTTGATGACTCTGAGGATTTTGAAGGGCCGAGCTTTTTCATGCACGCTTCCCTGTACTCGGAGAGCTTTGAAGCGGTGCGCACGGCCTTCTTGGCCTGGAAGTGCATAGCCTTAAGGAAGAACTTTATCCATGCCAGATAGTCGCCTGTCTTGCTTACGTGCAGTATCGTGTCGTAGTAGGATGCCCTGTCCCTCTCGAAGTACTCGCTCATGCATAGGCTGGGAAGCGAGAGGAGCCTGCTCTTCTGCAGATACACGGATATGAGCGCTCTTCCGGTCCTTCCGTTTGCATGCTCGAAGGGCCTTATGGCCTCGAACTGGTAGTGCATAATTGCTATCTGGACTATCGGATGCACCGACTCATACTCCTGCATATAGTAAAGCGCGTTCTCCAGCAATGGCACTATTCTCTCCGGAGGCGGGGGCACGTATCTTGCTATAGCGGCCGGGGTATCTGGAGAACCAAGCCAGTTCTGCCTATTCCTTATTATCATATCCTTTTCATTTGTGCTGCCCGTAAGTGCCTTGTGGGCTCCGATTACCGTATTCATGCTTATGTCCCCGCGGCTTATCGCCGGTATGCAGCTCCTCAGAGCCTCTATATGGCCAATGGCCTCTTTTGCAGCCTTGGGATCCTTTATCGAGCGTTTTCCCCGCTCATACCTGAAGATATTGTCCAGGGTCTCCCGGTTTCCATGCAGCCTTGCATTCTCCAGCGCCTCCTTTCTTGTCTGCAGTTCTGCAAATTCCGGGAATTCAGAGGATATTGCCTCGAGCTTCCCCAACTCGAAGCTTGTCTTTGCCAGAAGAGTTGTCGCCTCATCGTCAAATTTGATCTGCACAGGGAGCAGCCTCGGTACAAAGGCGTAGTAGTTGTTGTGTGCATTCTGTACGAATATGAGCTCTCCTGCCATACCATTGAAATCGCTGGGATTCACCACAGGCACCGATTATTATATTAAAAGAATATATTTAAACCTTTACTAAATCAATATTTATCACAATATTAATCTGCAATAACGTATTGGAACTAAATATAAACACAATAAACATACTATAACTGACTACATACGATTATTATAGATAAATTAAGTTTTTATTAAATTAATCTCATTTATAATTAATATAATGTAATTTTATTTGTTTTTACCCGCTTTTGTAGATTTTTTACTTAATATATTATAAATATATTGAAGATAATCGCATATATCACATTATTTCGATCTGAAGAAGCAGTGTTTCAATTGTTCGAATATAATTAAAGAAATATTGTTTATAATTAATATAAATTAATAATCAACATTTGATTGATATTTTGATAGTTTATGTTAAATTATATGTGTATTAATTTAATATTACTCTGATACGCAGCTCGCACCTGGCTGTGTGGGACATGAGGTCTCTGGTGCGAATTAGGTGACATCCTCCCACCCCTGAAGGGAGCCATCTAAAGAGGGTGTGGGATTTCCCGCTCACGTTGTTAATAGCAAATATATTAATTATATTGCTGATTTTTGTAGATATATAGCACTTTTTGATTTATTATATTAAATAATTAATCATTATATTTAATACAAACAATGAATCTAATTGAATTGCAGAGAACATAGAAGCAGGAGACATAAACGTAAAGATATAGCATTGGGATTGGCAGTTTAGGATGGCTTATGAAGCGCGCCTGATCAGACAATCCCTGTGTTTATGCTTATGTTCATCTCAGTAGTGGCTCCTGAAGAGACGTTTACTGATTTTGGAATGTTGCGCAGACAGCTTATGTAGTGGCAATTGAGCATGCTTACCGAGTAAGAACCCGCAGCCACCTGCTGTGAGTATGTACCATTTGCGCCAAGGGGGATTGTGTAATTGTAGGCGTTGTTAGTTGATATGAGTTCCAGTTTGAGATTTGAATAGAGTGTATTAAGGTCTATACTGCCTGCACAGGTATTGCTGATAGATTCTACAGGGCATAATGGGCCTATCACCACCCTGCCCTGAATTATCCCGAAGCCGGTCTGATTCTGCGGAATTGTAGTCACAGTAGTCGTAGTAGATGTCAACGTATCGTTTATGCTGCTGTTAGACTGTTCGGTTGTATTCCGGGATACCGAGTATGTGGTCTTTATTGACAGCTGCCCGTAATACTGATAGCCAGGGGCCTTTATAGTGAGGACCGCAGCTCTTATCTTCTGGCCTGCCGTGCATACGAAGCAGTGTATGCTTCCTGAAGAGCAGACAGGGCACCTCCCAGGAATATACTCCATCACATATGCCGTCCCTAGGAGAGTAAATCCGGGAGTAAGTATGCTTATGTTCTTAAGCTGATAAGCAGAATAGTAATCGTTATACGAACCTGAGAGCAACGGCAGGGTGTAGTTAGCAGTTCCGTTTATCGTTGATGTAAAGCCCTGCAAAGAGATATTGTATGAGGAATTGCCTGCTAGCACCTGCTCGTTCACCATGCTCACTCCGACAAGCTTTGAGGTATAGTTGCTTATGCTGCCTTCATCAGAAGCAGTGTAATTCGCATTTGCAATTCCTGAATGCTGCTGTCCGGCACCGTTCACCTTTATGCTGTAATTCTGGCTAGGTATGAGAAGTATCCTTGTTACCCCTCTGAAGAATGGCAGTGAATCTGCCGCATATGGCAGTGGGCCTATCCCAAGAGTGCCGTTGAAGCGGAGGTCTGCTGAAGCGCCGGGCTTGACAGACAGGCCTGTGAAGCTTCTGCACCCTATGAATGCACCAATCTCATCGCCGTGGGACTCTTCGCAGTTTGGCACATAATTGAATATCGGGAGTGAGAGTGTCCCGTTGTCAAGCACGATGAAATTAAGGTAATTGTTGAACTTGTTGACAAATGCTCCGGCAGCATTTGCTTCAAGCTCGCTCTGGTTCCTGGATTCTGCGTTTGCAGATATTGATATCGCACTCTTGCCTATGCACATTATCCCGACGCATGTTTTTGCTGTTGTTCCTGCATTAGAATTATCAGATATGGCTGATGTATAGCCCTGATAGCCAAGCCTTATCTCTTCCATTAAGCCATTAAGCTGCATATTTGTCAGATTGACAGTAGTGTTGCCGGTGTTCTTTACCTCTATAGACATCATGGTCAAATTGCCTGAAGAGGCCAGAGTGGCATTAGTTATTATTATGCTGCTGTTTGATCTTATCCTGCGGACTGTGTCAGGGCTTATCCTTTCTACGTAGCCTATGCTCCTGGTGCTTGCCGCTTCTGATCTGCCTATGAATATGGCCTTGACATTGGGAACCATCACGAATATACTCTCATTGTTCTGCGAATATATACTGACTATTGTAGGGTTCATGTTTATCAGGGCACCTCCTATAGAGGAGTTGGAGCTTGAGTTTAGCTGCGCTTCCACGTAGCCCTGAGGCACAGTCACGTTGTATGTGGTGTTATCTATAGTTATGTTTGCAGCTGTTATGTTGAGCCTTAGGGCCTTTATCATACTGTAGTTCTTCACATTCAGGACGGCTATTGTCTTTGTAACATTGGTCAGGTTGAGAAGGTCGGCAGTGCCACTGGCGTTGAAGTACTCGAATGCAGAGGAATTTGCATAGAATAGGCCTAATGAAGAGTATCTTATCGTCAGTGATGAGGTTCCTGGAGGCACAAGAGGAGGATCCGTAAGCTGCACTACGAAGTTGCCCTGCAGGGAGGAGTTTGAATACTGCGAATTGAATGAAGGAGGAGTTGTAGAGTAGTTTCCTGGATAGACTGGCGCCCTGCCATTGAATAGAAATATGCCAATAGCTGCTATCGCTATTATTACAAGTATGCCTACTGCGAAAGCCCTTACCTTTGCAACATTGTAACCGTTGTCCTCAAGGCGCTTTTCGAATCCATTGTTGTATTCGTAGTACTTCCACTTCCTGCTATAAGGATTCTCTATCTCCTTTATGGCGCCTATCTTCAGGAGCTCTTTTATGTGCTGGTTTGTAGTAGACTGGCCCAGACCCAGCTTTTCGGATATCTGAGTCATTGTCATAGGCTTCTCTTTTACCAGTCCTATTATCTTCTTCTTGCTTTCAAAGAGCTTGCTCATACCATAACACAGTAATAACATATGCAGTAAGAATTAATAAACCTGAAGAATTGCATCGGTTTTGTTGCGGTTTTACCTCAGCATAGGTAAAAACCGTAGCTTTGCAAATGGTATGTAATCCGTTAGCTACCTGTTTTCCGAGTGCTTGTCCGTAACCTCCTTGTATGAATCATGCGTGCCTATGTCATACCAGAAATCATCATACACCACGGCGTGCACCTCGTTCTTGTTCTTTACGAGCCACTGCATGAAGTATCCTGGAGAGTCAGGGTTGTTCTTGTTTGCTATATACTCGTCGAACTTCTCCAGGTGCTCCTTAGGTATAGCATATATGCACGTGCTTATCAGTGTAGATTTAGGATTCTGCGGTTTCTCCTCGAATTCTTTTATCATGCTCCCTTCAAGGCTTACGACTCCGAAGCGTTTTGCCTCATCAAGGCTCTTTATATTGTGCAGCGCTGTTACTATCTTCCTGCCGCTCTTGGACTTTGCCAGGAGTTTTGAAAGGTCAAAATTGTGGAAGTTGTCCCCTGCCACTATCAGCAGGTCGTCTTTCAGCCCGAGCGTCTTTATAGTGTAATCTATGCCCTTTACTGCCCCGAACTTCTCGCCCTCATGCATCGTAGGTTCAACAACGAGATCTATATGCACATTCTTTACCGCCTTCCTGTGGTCTATCCAGTACCTGAACTGCTTCTCGAACTTCTTGTTTGTAGAGACTATTATCCTGTCGAAATTGCCAGGGATGAGGCCGTCAAGTATGTAATCTATCATCAGTTTGTCTCCTATAGGGAGCAGAGGCTTTGGTATGTATGTAGTTATTGGTTCAAGCCTTTTTGCATAGCCTCCGCAGAGTATCAACGCATCTATGATAAACACCGATAAATTGTTATGTTTCTTAATGACTTAGAGAAGCCTTAAGTGAATCTAAAATACTATGGCTTCATATTTAAACCTTGCTGAATCATTGTAAATCCTTTAATTGCAGCTGATACCGGCCATGCTGACAGAGAGTAAGACTTTGCCGAGTCCGTGCAATAATAAGAATTAACGTCGTTTATCACTGGCGTTCAGCATGCTCAAGCAGCGCCCTGTATGCAGGGAATTCTTTGGCCGCCTGGGTTTGGTTCTTCCAGATTTGCGAGTCGTACTCCTGCCTTGCAGCCATTACTATCTCTTTTGGTATGGGAATTGCCGCTGCGGCTGAGCCGACAGACTGGTTCTGATATACGCTTGCAACCCTGGCATCGTCTGCAGGCCTATCTCCAGAGCTTACGATCAGGCGGCAGTCGTAAAATACTACGCTGCCGACTAACAGGCGCACAGGAGCTTCACCTTTAGCAATATTTGCGGCTGCATTTGGAGAAACAAAGAGACGGTCATGCCAGTCTGCATGCGATCTGTTTTGTAATTTTGTAAATGTTCCATCTGCATTATTTGCGAAATATCCGGAAATCGGCGGCACCCCTTCGAATGTGCGTCCTTTGTAAGCCTGCCCTTCTGGAACTCTGGGCGCAAGTTCCTTGTTTTGTACGCTTATCCAGTAATAATCAGGCGGAAGCGCCGCGACATGTGATAATGATGCATATGCCCTGTCCTGTCCCAATTTGACACCGGCCTTGGCAACATTACCCTTTCCTACCTCAACTTCGACTGTATTGGTGTGTTCCTTCGCGTTGGTTCTAAATGCCATAAAATACACAAGAGGATTGTGTTTGGACTCATATATAAGCATTTAGCAGGTCTTTTTATGCTGTTTCCTTTTAATAGTCCAAAACATTTCATTTGTGTTGTATTGTCTATACCAATAAACAACATTCGACTAAGAAAATAGATAGATTTAAAAATGAAAAAATAATTACATTATAGTGTGATAAAACGGCAAAGGTTACTGTAAAGAGAGTAGAGACGCTTGATGGCATAGGAAAGGAGCTTAAAAAGGCGATGGCAGAGTCCCTTGGGAGAGAGGCTCCTTTGATAATATACCACCCTTCGAGGCTCTCTAATGCTGAAGAGTTTAGGGCATTGTTCACCGTATCTAGCGGGCAGGCCGTAGAGCATGACATAAGGACCGGCAAGGACGGTTACTCGGTTCAGCAGGGCATGTTTACGGATAGGCTGCATGCCTGGAATATCCTGCCGGTAAGCAGCCTTGGAGGATTAGAGAGTGTGCTAGGAACCACAAGAGCAGTAGAAATAGTCGGGATTGCAAAGAGGAGAGACAGGAGCGGAAAGCCGTTTACAATGGATACCGTAAAGGATAATCTCTTCGTAAAGGATTTGACAGTTGAGGAGCTGCAGGTATTGGGAAGGGCAGGAGGAGAGGAGATACTTGCACTGGGAGAGTTTCTCGACCTTTACAAGCATGCATCTAATAGCAAGGTCAAACCTGGAAGACTTTGCATAGACATAAAGGATGGCGACAGGGATTTGCACGGAAGCCTGAAACTTGCCGTGAATGCAACAAAAGCAGTATTTGAAGAGCTAAAGGCAAGAAGACTTGAGAGATCCGCATATATGATAATGCAGTACAGCATAGATGCGTTCAAAGCTTCGAAGAAGATAGTTGAAGATAATGCGATATCCGCATGCGTGCTGCCAAGCAGCATGATAAGCAGAGGCGGAGAGCAGAAGTTTAGAGATTATGCAAATAAGGCCATTGATGCGGCAGGAGCAGATTGGGTCGTATGCAGGATAGGTGATCTGCACTTGATAAAAGACCTCTTGAGATCTGAAGATAATATAGGACATGAACCTAATATTATGGTTTATGCACCTCCGAAGGAGAGTTCTGATATAAAACTACTTATACGGACTCTCAAGGATTATCCGAGCATAAAAGCCATACAGATAGACGCATGAGATGGTGAGTATAGGATAGTTTAAATATCCTGCAGCGCATATATATTGGGGTTTGATGGGGACAGTTACAGTAACGCCTGACAGTAGTAAAAGCAGGTATTCGATATGGCTAATGCCTGCTGAAGAGAGCGTATTTGATGAATTGCAGCATACCATAAATGAAATAAGCAATAGGTATTCCACTCCTTCTTTTGAACCGCATATTACCTTAATGGCAGGGATTTCAGGGATTGAGGATAGCGTCATTGAAAATGCGCATTATCTTGCAAGCAGAATTGACAGATGCACGGTTGCACTGGGGAGCATAGGCAGATCGAGGGAGTACTTCAGGTCACTGTTCATAAGAGTACAGAAGAGTATGGAGATGGAGAGGGCTGCAGATCTTGCTAAAGAAGTATTTGAAAGGTATTACACACGAGAGTATACGCCTCATCTTAGTTTCATGTATGCAGACATGCAGGATGGTCAGAAGGATAAGATAATAGAAGAGTATGGGCTTGTTCCACTGGTCAGAAGGCTGCGTGCATTCACGATAGGAAAATTGGGCCTTTATTACACATACGGCAGGGCTGATGGGTGGCAGAAAGTAAGGGAGTTCAGGCTTATGAATCCCGTTAAAGAAGCACGTTCAGTTCTCTGATTGTTCCGATTCTGGTTTTTAGCATTAGCCTTTCCCTGAGCATAATTACTTCACGCTATTCCTCAAAAACAATATAAAACTCTGGTACTAATTCTTACTGGTGCTTGTGTTGAAAAGGGAGGTATTCAGTGGAAGCGTAACATACATGCAGGTAATGGATGAAAACGGTGTTATTGACAAGGAGCTTATGCCCAATTATGTCGATGACAATAAGATACTGGAGATGCTCAGGTACATGGTTCTTGCACGCGAGATAGACGCAAAGGCGCTATCTTTGCAGAGGCAGGGACGTGCAGTAACATATGCACCACTTCTTGGAGAAGAAGCGACGCAGGTAGGAGCGGCAATGGCACTTAGGAAGGATGATTATTTTGTACCTAACTTCAGGCAGCACGCAGTATATCTTGTTCGGGGACTGCCGCTAGAGCTCTTCTTCATGTACTGGAGAGGTTATGAAGAGGCGCAGAAGATACCTGAAAATGTGAAGGGGCTTCCGATAATTATCCCGGTATCTACGCAGATGTCGCATGCAGTAGGTGTAGCATACGCACAGAAGTATAAGAAGACAGGAGCTGCGGTGATAGCTTTTGTCGGAGATGGAGGAACGTCGGAAGGGGATTTCTATGAGGCGATCAACTTTGCAGGGGCATGGAACATCCCGCTTATTACAATAATAGAGAATAATGCATGGGCGATATCCGAGCCTACAAAGAAGCAGACAGCTGCGGCCACTCTTGCGCAGAAGGGCATAGCTGCCGGAATTCAGAGGATAATACAGGTGGATGGAAACGATGTCGTTGCGGTTTACAAGGCTGTCAGGGAAGCGATAGAGGCATCTGCCGATGGCCCTGCGGTGATAGAGGCCCTGACTTACAGGATGGGCATGCATACGACTGCAGATGACCCTACAAAATACAGGACTGACGATGAACTTGAAAAATGGAAGGCGAGGGACCCCATACTGAGGGTGAAGAGGTACCTGGCTGCAAAGAATCTTTGGAGCGATGAGATTGAGGCGAAGTTCATTGAGGAGAATATGACTAAGATAGATGACGCTATTGAAAAGGCAGAGAGCTTTGTTCCTGATCCGAAGAGCATGTTCGAAAGCGTATACAGTTTCATGCCGGACGTACTTCAGGAGGAGATGGACGAAGCCGTTAAGGAGAACTTCTGGCAGGGTGATTCAGAATGATGGCAAACATGGTTACAGCGTTGAACGGTGCTCTCAGCCACATACTTGAGAATGACAAGAATGCAGTGGTGCTGGGAGAGGATGTCGGGAAGGATGGAGGTGTATTCAGGGTTACTGATGGACTCGCTAAAAAATTCGGGGATGACAGAGTGATAGATACGCCTTTGGCAGAGTCTGGAATAATAGGCACTTCGATAGGAATGGCCATATCGGGAATGCGCCCTATTCCGGAGATACAGTTTGCAGGCTTCATGTTCCTCGGGTTCAGCCAGTTGGTCAACCATGCTGCAAGGTACAGGAGCAGGACAAGAGGCTCATTCAAGGTTCCGATGATAGTAAGGACTCCGGTAAGCGGAGGGGTGAGAACGCTGGAGCACCACTCTGAAAGCCCTGAAGCATATTATTCGCATATGGGAGGCTTGATAGTGGTAGAGCCTTCAGGACCTTATGATGCAAAAGGGCTGATGATAAATGCCTCTAAGCTGGATGATCCCATAGTCTTCCTTGAGCCTACTAAGCTCTACAGACTCTTCAAGGAGGAGGTTCCTGATGAGCCTTATGAGGTGGAGATAGGAAAGGCAAATGTCCTGAGAGAAGGAAATGGGCTCAGCATAATAACCTATGGCACCATGGTGCCCGTAGTCAAGAGCGTTGTGGAGAAGAGGGGCGTGGACGCTGAGATAATAGACCTAAGGACGATAAACCCGCTTGATGAGAGGTGCATAATAGACAGTGTGAAGAAGACAGGAAGGGCGCTCATAGTGCATGAAGCTTCACTGAGCTTCGGGGTTGGTGCAGAGGTATCCGCAAGGATAGCGGAGAAGGCAATATTCGACCTAAAGGCCCCGATAATAAGGGTGGCGTCGCACTCCCTGCCTTACCCGTTCCCGGGATATGAGAAGTATTACATACCAAATGAGCTTAAGGTATCAAAGGCTATAGATAAGATAATGTCGGTGTAGAAGTGAAAGAGATAAAATTCGTTGATGTTGGAGAGGGCATAACCGAAGGCCATCTGCAGAAGTGGATGGTGAAGGACGGAGACAGTGTGAAGGAGGATCAGGCGGTTGCGCAGGTAGAGACAGATAAAGCAATAGTCAACATACCTGCACCGATATCTGGGATCATAAAACTGGTTGCTAAGGAGAATACCGATGTAAAGGTAGGAGATACATTAGCTACCGTGGGAGATGGAACACAGGATACAGAACCGAAAAAGGCTGCGCCTGAAGCTGAAAAGAGCGTTCAGCATTCTCCTCCTGCAGCACAAACTGCTGCGCATGTTGCTGCTGCGCCTGATACAAAGGCAGTAGGTGAGACCAAGGAGATACTTACTACTCCTTATGTGAGGAAGCTTGCTCGTGACCTTGGAATAGACCTGTCAACGGTCACAGGCACCGGCCCGCAGGGAAGGATTCTGGAGAATGATGTTAAGACGTTTGCAAACAACGGAGCCGTTCCGAAGAAGCTTGTCCCTAAGTTCTCTGAAGTGCTCGAAGAGAAGCATGGCGAAGAGATTGAAAGAGTGCCGATGTCACAGTTGAGGAAGACGATTGCAAAGAATATGGAGCTTTCATGGACGATTCCTAGAGCGGTGCATATGGATATTGCAGACGCAGGGCATCTTTTCGAGATAGTTAAAAGAGAGAAGGAGAACGCTGAAAAGGCAGGTTTCAAGCTGACCTTCCTCCCATTCATGATAAAGGCAGCGGTAGAGGCTCTTAAGGAGAATCCAAGATTCAATTCAAGCTATGACCATGACAGGCAGGAGGTAATAGTAAAGAGGTATTACAATGTAGGGCTCGCTGCGGAGTCTCCTGATGGATTGAAGGTGGTTGTAATAAAGAATGCAGACAGGAAGAGCATATCTGAGATAGCTAAGGAGATAATGGTGCTTCACAAAAAGGTGCTTGATAATACCATATCATTGGAAGAGATGCATGATGGCACCTTCACAATAACCAATATAGGAAGCCTTGGAGGAGGATATCTCTCCGTTCCGATGATAAATTACCCCGAGGTCGCAATACTCGGAGTGCACATGATAAAGGAGGTGCCGGTAGTGCAGGACGGCAAGATAGTTATAGGAAGGCAGCTGCCTTTCTCTCTGGTCTTCGACCATAGGGTGGTAGACGGGGCTGAAGCTGTGAAGTTCGGAAATGCCTTTAAGAGATATATAGAGGATCCTGAATTCCTCGAGATGCTGTAATATGGTAATGGGCTCTCTCCCTGAAGAGATTGACGTCGCAGTCATCGGAGGAGGAGTAGGAGGATACGTAGCAGCCATAAGAGCTGCAGAGCTTGGAAAAAGCGTAACCATAGTAGAGAGGGATAAACTTGGAGGCCACTGCCTCAACTACGCATGCATACCGTCAAAGACACTCATACATATATCCGATCTGTTGTATTCTGCAACTCATTCAGAGAACATGGGGATATCCGGATCCCTGAATATAGATGCAAAGAAGATGCATGACTGGAGGATAGGAGTCTCTCAGAAGCTCGAGAAAGGAGTTGAGAGCCTGTGTGATTCAAACGGCATAGAGAGGGTTAAGGGAGAGGCCACCTTCCTCAACTCAAGCACATTGCAGCTTACAAACGGAACCTCCCTCGATTTCAAGAAAGCCATAATAGCAACCGGATCCGTGCCTTCGGAACTTAAGGGATTCGGCTTCAACGGCAGCAGCATTATCGACTACAAGCAGGCACTCTCCCTTGATTACATACCGAAGAGTATTGCGATAATAGGAGCAGGATATGTCTCCGTGGAGATAGCCGGCATGTTTGCAAAGCTGGGTTCACAGGTTCATGTGATAGCCCGCTCAGGAATATTGTCCAAGTTTGATCCTGATGCGACAGCATTGGTCGGTAGAAAGCTTGAGGCTCTTGGAGTGAAGATATATGCAGGAGCTGCTCCTGGACAGTATGATGGAAAAGGATTGAAGCTTTCTGACGGCACTTCGGTAGAAGCGGATATTGTAGTGGTTGCCATAGGGCTTGCCCCATACACAAAAGGGCTAGGGCTTGAAAATACAAAGGTCAAGACGGATGATAGGGGCTTTGTTGTTGTTGACAGTTCATTGCAGACGACAGACAGCAATATACTTGCTGTAGGTGATGTCGTAGGGGAGCCTATGCTCGCACACAAGGCGATAAGGCAGGGGGTGGTGGCTGGAGAGAAGGCTTCGGGCCTTAACTCAGGCTTTGACAATATCGTCATACCTGCAGTCATATTCTCTGATCCTGAAGTTGCGCTGGCAGGAACTTTGAATGCGAAGAATGTGAAGAAGTTCCCTATGAGCGCTGTCGGAAGAGGGATTGCGCTTGACAGGAAGGAGGGCTTTGTGAAGATAGCATACGATGATGATAATATAGTAAAGGGAGTGGAGATAGTTGGCCAGGATGCGAACGCTATGATAGCCGAGGCAGCTCTCGCGATAGAGATGGGAGCCACTCTGGAAGACATTGCAGATACGATACACCCGCACCCTACATTCTCTGAGGCGGTGCAGGAAGCTGCGGAAGCTGCCCTGGGCAGGCCTTTGCACTTCTATTATGGAAAGGGGACAAAATGAAGATAACGATAATCTGCAAGAAGTATTACAAGGAGATACAGGAGCTGGAGAAGGCTTTTGAGATGACAAGGAGCGGGGACATATGCATAGCCATAGGAGGCGACGGCACCTTCGTAAAGGCTGCCAGGGAATTTGACGGCCCGATACTTGCAATAAGAGGAAATGAGAGCAACAGCGCAGGATATTATTCGGATATAAGCATAAAGGACATTTCGCTGGTTGTGAAGAAGCTGAAGAAGAGGCAGTACACGATAGAGAATCTCGGGAACAAGATAGAGCTGTCTTTCAAGGGCAAGAAGTACTATGCTGTTAATGAGGTGCTGCTGCACAATTGGCGCGAAGAGGTATACTTCAGCGTTTACTACAAGGATGACCATAAGGAGAAGGCGATATACCCTTACGTAATGGCAGGGGACGGAATGCTGGTAACGAGTGAGGTAGGCTCTACCGCATACAACAGGTCAGCAGGAGGGCCGGTCATACTCTCGCCCAAGCTCCTCTGTGCCACCTTCCTGAATGTCGACGGGCCTTACACCAATTCGATAATAGTAAGCCCTGACAAGAAGATAGGTGCGCGGATAGAGAAATACAGGGGAGTGCTGCGCTATGACGGAATAGATGCAGGCAGCATAAAGAAGGGCGAGAGCTTTGAGGTGTCCTTATCTAAAAAGGAATTACGGGTAGTAAGACTTGATGGAGTAAGGGAGGATATAGCTGTGAAGCTTGCACGTATAATAAAGGGCAAGATGAGGAAGCCCGAAGGCATAGAGTACTGATACCTGTCACTGCTTTTTCTGGAAGAACGCGTGCTCCAGCGCCCTGAAGGTCAGCTTTGCGGCAAGGAAGTTCGGCGCTATCATCCCAGGTATGGGCGCAAGCTCGCATACGTCCATGCCAAGAAGGTTCTTCTCTGCAAGAATGCCCTTTAGCACCATGTCTATCTGTGCAAAACGCATCCCGTTAGGTTCAGGAGTGCCGACGCTCGGCATCTCACCGCTGTCCAGCACATCCAAGTCTATGGTTATGTAGACATTTTGCTTTGTGCGCTTCTTTATTATCTGCGCAATCTCATTTGCAGGCAGGCTCTGCATGTCCCTCATGTAAAGTATGTCATCCGAGTACTTCTTTGCGCTCTCTATGTCAATGCTCCTGACTCCGGCGCTGTAGCAGCTTTCGCAGACATCCCTCGCGCGTGCCATTATGCACGCGTGGGAGTACCTGCTGCCCATATACTCGTCTCTGTAATCGGAATGGGCATCGAAGTGGATTACGCTGAACTCCTTATTGCGCTTTGCAACAGCTCTTATGGAGCCTACTGCTATCGAATGTTCTCCGCCTATGAGAAGGGGCATCTTCTTCGCATCAAGTATGAGATCGGCCTCTCTTTCTATCCAGTTTATCGTCTCTTCGGGAGAGCCTACGCTCGGCTGCATCTCATCTGTCGTATATATGCCTATCTCAGTTATCTCCTTCTTGTATTCCTCATCGTAGAGCTCCAGGTTCCTGCTCGCATCTATTATGGCATGCGGACCGTCCCTTGCGCCTGATTTGTATGATGTAGTAGAATCATATGGCACCGGAAGTACTACGACCTTTGCGCTTCCGTAATCCTGGTCCTCTATCCCGAACAGGTTATACGGAGGAAGTTGATGCAGCAGTTTCATTTTATCACATTATTTTATTATAACTCCTTTGTGCTTCTGTCTATCTGTTTATTCTCGTACTTGAAGAGAGCTTCCTTTATCGCTTTTAATGATAACGTGGCACAGTGCATTCTTACAGGCCCGGGATCGAGGTTTATTATCTCTATGAGGCTCTTTTTGCCCATGGACTCTATCTCCTGCACGCTCTTGCCCTTCAGCTTTTCCATGAGTATGTTTGCTGAGCCCATCGAGATGACGCAGCCATCCCCATCATAGGAGACATCCTTGACTATGCCGTTTTCTATCTTAAGGAAGACGGTTATCCTGTCACCGCATGAGACATTCTCCTCGTGCATCTCTGCATTTGGTTTTTCCATCTTATGCTTATGTTCCTGTGTCTCATAGCTCGAGAGTAGTTCCTCGGCATACATGTCTAGATCCATATTCACACTTATAGAATAAGCTGTATATAAATGTTAGACTTTAAGAATAATAAACGTTGGCATGGAAGGCAAATTTGTGATAGTAGACACAAGCTCCATAATATTCGGGCTGTCCAAAAAGCATGATGTCTTCAGCGCGCTTGAAGACAGGTTTCCCAGGCATTCCCTGCTCATATCGCAGGGCATATTGAATGAGATAAAGGGCATTGCAAGCGGGAATGGAAGATACTCCAAGTATGCAAAGGTTGCGCTTGGAATTGTAAAAAAGAACGGGCATATAGAGATTACAGGCAGCAGAAAGTATCCTGATGACTGGATGCTCGACAATGCCTCTGAAGGGGCAGTAATATGCACAAATGATTCCGCTCTTAAGGTGAAACTGAGGAAAGAAGGCGCCACAGTAGTCAGCATTTCCATAAACGGAGTGCTGAGATGACAGTTTAGCGCCTTTCAATGTGTTCTCATTGGGATCTCAGGTTTCCGTCCTTGGCTGCACATGCAGCCTGCCCAGAGTTTCCTTCTTCTACGCAGGCACCTTGGGGTTAGGCATAGGCGCAGGATTATACCCGTTTCGTCTACGGTTGCAATGGGTTTATATTTTTATTTGTTGCTATCTTTACAGTAATTTTTCTGCTTATCCGTGATTAAGACGATTAAACGAGTGATATAGTGTATTATATAGACACAATAAAGGATTCAGTGAGCGTATCACCAATATACTTCGGGGAGAATATAGACGAAGGAGTTGAGAAGATACTCAGGACCAAGTATGAGCGAACGCTTGACAAGGATCTGGGGATAATACTCGCTGTCTTCAATGTAAGGGACATAAGCGACGGCCGCATAATACCGGGAGATCCTTCTACACACCACGACGTCACATTTGATATACTGGCATTCAAGCTTGAGGTAGAGGAGGTAGTGGTTGGAGAGGTCTCTGAGCTTGCAGACTTTGGATGCTTTGTAAGGATAGGGCCTATAGATGGCCTTGTGCACATGTCGCAGATAACCAGCGACTTCATAAGCTATGACAGGAAGGCAAGCGTCTTTGTTTCTAGGAACACAGGAAAGAGCCTGAAGAAGGGAGACGTGGTGTTCGGCAAGGTCTCATCAATAAGCCTGAAGAACAGCATAGGAGATGCGAAGATAGCGCTCACGATGCGCCCTGACGGACTTGGGAAGTATGAATGGATAAAGGAGCCTAAGAAAGAGCACAAGCCTATGGGAGGCAGGCCAAGAGGCGGCAGGAGGCCCCCTAGGAAGTGATTATAAGGGATATTTATGGAACTAGCATGCAGAAAGTGCAATCTGATAATATCGCAGGGCAATACCTGCCCGGTATGCAATGCGGCAGAACTTACCTCGAAATGGAGCGGCTACATAGCTATGCTTAATGTAGAGAAATCGGATGTGGCTAAGAGGATGGAGATAAAGGTAAACGGCTCTTATGCCATAAGCATAAACGGCTGATCATTCCTCCTTCTTTTCCTCCCTTGCGTATCTCTCTTCTACCGATATGTTCTTCACATCGTCCATGAACCTGAACATGGCGCTAACCATGGCCGACTTGTTTATGAAGTAGTCTGCATCCTTGTTTACCTTATCGCCGAATACTACCTTTACTGCTGCCCTCTCGCCCTGTGCCTCATCAGGCTTCAGCGCGTACATCTCTGCTATCGCATCTATTTTCTCCTTCTCAGAATCCAGCTTCTTCACTACAGTAATATCGTATACGAGCCTCTCTCCGGCAAGAGGATGGTTCGCATCGACTACCACTCTCGCTGAATTGACGCTCTTCACAGTTACTGCTGTGCCATCTATGTTCACGCGCATGCCAGGAACAGGCTCTATGTCCCTCTCCCTGAAATCAGACAGCTTCATGACCCTGACCAGATCCTCGCTCCTCTCTCCGAATGCGTCCTTGGGTTCTATCTCCACAGTCTTCTGCTGGCTTATGGCCATACCCTTTACCGCATCCTCTACGCCCTTGATTGCGTTGTTCTTGCCTATCACTATCAGCTGCGGGCTGTACCTGCCCTCTTCCTCGAATACGCCTTCTTCCTTTGCTCTCTTCTCCATCGTAGTATAGACTATGCTCTTGTCAGATGCCCTGCGTGCAGTATAGTCTATAGTTACAAAATCTCCGTTTGTAAACGGCATAAAATCACACTACTATTATATGGCTCATATTTAAAAGGTATTGGCATAATATGCAATAGATTACATGGACAGGAAAAAGATGATTGAATTCATAGGGGCGCTCTTTGTAGCGGCCATATTCTTGACATCGTATGCCGCCTTCTCCAGCAACAACAGCGCTGCGAATACGGCAAGCACCTCCAGCACGGTTGCCACCTACTATGCAGTGGGCAATACAAACGCAGCCATAACCGGATACAATAATACGCTTTTTGTGAACGTAAGCTGCAAGGGAGCTCTCCAGAACCAGACTTTTAATAAGATAAATGCGATAGCCACGCAGCTTGAGAATAACGGCTCTGTGCTTACTTACTCCTCTTCGGGGAGCGGCTTCCAGATAGGTCCGCAGAATATGAATTCAAAGAGCATATACGACTATATGTACACGAAGCTCGGCTCCAACAGCACAAACTGCACGGTATTCAGCACGACTGCCACTGTGGAGCTTCCCGGCCTTATACAGATGAGTGTGCAGGGCCAGAGCATAGCTGTCAAGGTGCCTTACAGCGTTGCTGTACAGCAGATCAGCCTGGAGCTGAACCAGTCTATGCCTTCTACGCTTCCGCTGAGGGTCGCTGTCCTCATAACTGCGAATGGAACCATGTACGGCAATCCTTCGATCAGCAGGTAGTAAGATGGATGATTTATCACAGGCCATAAGGAAGTACGCTTTGAAGAATGCGGCAGAGCATGGAAGCGCCCGTGATTCGGCTGTTCTTGCCAAGGTCCTCTCCCTGGATCCTTCTTTGAAGAAGGATATGAAGGCGCTTGCGACGCAGGTAGCTTCGGTAGTAAAGGAGATAAACGCCATGGACAAAGGCGCACTGCAGAAAGCCTATTCCGAATATAAAGAGGAGTTTGAGAAGGAGCATTTGGAAAAGGCTGCAAAGAGCGCATCGCATAATTTTTATGTTGAAGGGGCCGTGGAAGGGAGCTTCAAGACAAGGTTTGCCCCGGAACCCAGCGGCTATATGCACATAGGACATGCGAAAGCTGTCTTCATAGAGACGGAGCTTGCGAGGATATACAGGGGCAGCGTCAGCCTTTATTTCGATGATACAAATCCTGCAAAGGAGAGGCAGGAGTTTGTAGATGCCTTGAAGAAGGATGCGAAGTGGCTTGGGCTCTCCTTTTCAGATGAGTATTACGCAAGCGACAATATCAGCTATGAATACAAATGTGCGGAGAAGCTGATAAAGAAAGGCCATGCATACGTCTGCTTCTGCAGTGCTGACACTATCGGAGAGAAGAGGAGCGGAGGCGAGGGATGCGGGCACAGGAACCAGACCGAGGACGCGAACCTAAGCTTCTGGAAGAACATGATAAACGGAGAATACGGGGAGAACCAGGTATCGCTGAGGTTCAAGGGGGATATGAAGGCGCTTAACACAGTGATGAGGGATCCCGTATTGTTCAGGATAAAGAAGGATGTGCATTACAGGCAAGGAGACAAGTATGTCGCTTGGCCATCCTACGATTTCAATACTCCGGTAATAGATTCCATCAAGGGAATAACGCATGCCGCAAGGAGCAAGGAGTATGAGTTGAGGGATGAGCTTTACGATAAGCTATTGGACCTTCTTGAGATGAGGAAACCGAGGATAATAGAGTTCTCAAGGTTCGAGATAGCAAACAATATGACAAGCAAAAGGAATACCAACAAGCTCATAGAGGATGGGCTTGTCTCAGGATATGATGACCCCAGGCTCGTGACCATCACAGCGTTGAGGAAGAGAGGGGTAAGGCCGGAAGCGATACGCGATTTTGTTCTTAGGTCAGGGATGGGCAAGTCAGAGAGCAGGTCAAGCATGGAGGAGCTGCTTGCGTTGAACAGAAGGGCAATAGACGAGAGTTCAAAGAGGCTCTTCTTTGTAAGGGAGCCTGTCAGGCTGGAGGTTGCAGGCATAGATAAGATCGAGGTTAAGCTTCCTCTTCACCCTAGCGCAGAGCTGGGCCACAGGGAGTACAGCTGCAGCGGCGTTTATTACATAGACAGGAACGATGCTGACGCTCTTGAAGTTGGCAGCATGGCGAGATTGAAGGGAGCCTTCAACATAAGAGTAATAGAGGCATCAGACAACCTGTTAAGGGCGGAATACAAAGGTACGGAGAAGATTGACGCGCTTATAATGCAATGGGTTTCCGAGGGCAATTTCGTGCAGGCAAACCTCACATTGATAGGGGAGCTGCTCAAGGATGACGAGTTCAATAGAAATAGCATGGTGAAGGTTAATGGATACGCGGAGAGCTATGCATCAGGGCTTAAGGACAATGACACGGTGCAGTTCGAGAGGATAGGCTTCTTCAAGTTCGACGCTAAAGATGGAACCTTCTTTTCCTTGTGATTAAGGAAAAGTTTTTAGTCTTGAATGCATAGGTAATAGCATGGAGTTTGACAATATAATATGGCTAGGCCATGCCTCTTTCGCCATAAGGGCAGGCAGCAAGCTGGTCTACATAGACCCTTTTAGACTAGGCTCTTTCAATGAGCGTGCGGATACGATACTTGTCACACACCCGCATTTCGACCACTTCAGCATAGAGGATATAAAGAAGGTGGCGACGGATGAGACTGAGATATTTTTACCTAATGATTCCGTGCACGAGGTGAAAGTTGGCAAGGTTTCAGGTGTTGAACCTTTAAAGAGCTACTCTTCAAACGGGATAAAGTTCACGACCCTTCCCGCTTACAATAACCAGAGTGAGCGCCTGCAGTTCCATCCGAGGTCAAACGGGTGGGTGAGCTACATAATCGAGGCTGATGGAATTAAGATATTCCATCCTGGCGATACCGACCATGTAAAGGAGATGGACGGCATTGATGTCGATGTCGCACTGCTGCCCATAGGAGGCACGTACACGATGGATGTTGACCAGGCAGTAGAAGCCGCGAAGAGGATAAGGGCAAAAGCGTTCGTACCTATGCACTATAAAGCAGTTCTTGGTAAGGAAAAGGCATCTGAAGCTGAACAGAAATTCCTTAAGAACGTGAAGGACAGCATGCTGCTGAAAGAAGCTACTGAGCCTTAC
Organism: Microcaldota archaeon; assembly: GCA_027365175.1. Classification (GTDB taxonomy): domain Archaea; phylum Micrarchaeota; class Micrarchaeia; order Micrarchaeales; family CABMGC01; genus JAKAUU01. The sequence continues at coordinate 59,447 of DAHXNY010000003.1, forward strand.
TACTCCTTCGGCTGAGAAGCAGAAGTATCTCCCTTGCAGTCGATAATATCTCTTCAGGCTTCATTGCGAATAGCCTTGCTTCATTGTTCCCGAGCTTTTCAGACATGTTTGAGGATTCCTCTTTGGTGATCCCTAATGAATGCCTTGAATCTATGAATGCATTGCGCAATCTCTTCTTCTTGTGCTGCATAAGCAGATTTATGATGTGTGATTCTTCCTCTGTTATCTCGGTCTTTAATGGTTTTACGTATATTACCGCAGAGTCTACTCGCGGTATAGGGCTGAAGTTTCCCTTCTTTACATCCAGGATCTTGGTCACGCGGACGCATAGGTGCGACATTACGCTAAGCCTTGAGTAATCCTTTGTACCGGGCTGTGCAAGCATATGCCCTACAAACTCTTTCTGCAGGCATAGAATCGCCTGCAGCCTGTTTTCTATAAGGAACTCTATCACCTTGCTGGACAGGTTGTAAGGGACATTTGCAATCATTATCTCTATCTTGTATCTTTCCAGCATGTCGTTGCCTAGCTTGAAGAAATCAGCATTGATAAGCTTAAGGTTCTTGTCTCTCATCGTTGCGTTTAGTATTTTGCATAGGGTTTCGTCCTTTTCCACCGCCAGTACGAACTTTGCCTTCTCGCATAGCTTCTTTGTCAGTATTCCCCTGCCGGGCCCCAGCTCTATTACATTCTTCCCTTCGGCATGAACTGCCTCTATCTCAGCTATGTGTTCATTAACAAGGAAGACCTGTCCCAGTTTCTTTTTTGGCCTTGGGTTAAGCATGAGAAAACCGATTAAAGCAGTAATATAAACTGTTATTATTAATTAATAAGTGTGCGGTAGTCTTATGAAGGGGCAGTCTGCTATAGAGTTCATATCCGTATACGGGTTTATGCTGATAATAGCGTCGCTTTTCATAGCGCTGGTAGTTCTGTTTGCATTTTCAGCGCAGAACTCGATACAGACTTCGCAGTGCAGCGGATTTTCCGGTTTCTACTGCTCAAGTGCACAGGTAGTGTACAATGCAGTGGCTAGAAACTCTCTGGTGTTTTTGGCTCTTGATACTGAGCAGAGCGCTCCGGTAAATGTCATAGGAATAAATGTGATAATAGATAATGGCACATATGCAGGGACTTGTTTGCCTGCGGTTGCCGTTCCGACTAGTCCCATAGACTGCATTATCGGGGTGAATAGCATAACAAGGGTAGGGCAGCAGGTAATAGGCTCCTATAGCATAAACGGGCAGTACTGCAATTCGCCGTTATATAGAGTTACTGTAGAGAACTGCACATATCAGAATGTTACATATGCAGGTTCGTTCTCGACATTCGTTTCCAATCATCTTAGCCTCGGATATGGAAATCCACCTGTAGCCCCAACCGTAGTTGGCGCAGTAAGCGGCAGTTTGTATACCCCGTGGAGTATTGCCATGGCTCCTTCAGGAGCATATGCTTATGTTCCAGAGACTTTTGGCAGCAGTTCTGGTTACGGCGATATAGCCGTAATAAGTACGTCGACCAATTCAATAACGAACAGATTCGGCGCGGGCTCATTTGAATTTCCCATGGATGCACCGATAGCTCCGGCAGGAAGCTATGCATATGTGACAAATGAGGGGTTTACCGGAGTGCCGTATATAGACGCTATCAGCACATCAACCGGATCCGAATTATACCAGATAACATTGACGAACTTATGGCCTCAAAGTTTGGCCTTCTCGCCTTCAGGCTCATATGCATATATGCTTGGAAGTTCCAATGTGTTGGTGCTCAACCCCTCTACCAGGCAGATAACAGGCTCGATAAACAGCCAGGCGTTTAATACTCCGCTTGCAATAGCGTTCGCCCCTAACGGCGCGTATGCGTATGTGACAAACTCAGGTGGCAACAACGTACTGGTTATCAACACAGCAACAGGCACCGTATCAAATTCTATAACGTCCGCAACATTCCAGAATATTGACACGTTGACAGTATCTCCTGACGGCGCATACCTGTATGTAGGTTCATCAAACAAGATATTCATAATAAGCACGGCGACAGGCAAGATAGTGGATATGTTTACTTCTGGACTAGACAACCCAACGGGCATGGCGTTTACTCCCAGCGGCTCCCTCTTATACGTAGTTAATTATAACTCTGGGAATGTGATAATAGTTAACCCTGGGACTTACAAATAGGTTCTTGAGCAGAAGATGTGCAGGTTATCTCGACATGCTGGAGATTATGCTGCGATAAGTGGATCTTTTCTTTTCTATGACCTTTATCCTGTTTGTCCTACGGGTTGCGATTCTCTTCAGCTTTACCGCCTTCTTCTTCCTGAAGAACTTCAGTAATCCTGACTCTGTCACCTTTATCTCGTAATTCACCCTGCTCATGAAGTCAGAGTGCTTCTGAAGCAGTTTGTCATAATAGACTGCCTTCCTGTTTATGTCTGAGGAGAAATTGTCATAGTATTTTGCTATGGAGCTTACGCTGCGTGACTTGCACGTTAGCCCTATCAGAAGTAGGGTTGCAAGGTCATTGCCAAATATCGAAGAATAACCTACTGCAAGAGCCTCTATGTGCTTCAGATACTCCTTCGTCTCATTTCTGGACATTGTCTTTGTGTTGGCTATCACATTTGGCATGCAGAATATCTCATAATCATAGTTGTTCAATACGCCCTTGACATTTGATACGTGAGTGTCGAGCTGATCCTTCGCCTCCTTGTTTTGCTGCCTTCCGGATCCCAGTTCTGTCTCCCACCTTCTCCTTATTATATCCTTGAGAGCCGCTTTTTCCAAGCTAACTTTCTCCTGAGGCAGATTAATACTAGTTCCCTCTCTTATCGCCAAACAACCACTTGACTCTGTTCCCTTAAAATGAAACAAACTCTCAAGCTAGTATTTTAAATATATGTGTGGCTGCTCAGAATAAGTATATTGCGAATTGCCTGATGAATCTCTTGATTCCCTGGTAAAATGGATTGGAGTTCCTCTTCACGTCCTTGACCAACGGGCTGTATTTGCGTTTCTCCTCTGCCGAGAGCTGGCCCTCCTTTACTATCTCCTGCTTCTTGCCATCGACTATCTGAGTCTCGGTCTTTGATATTATCTCTTTCTTCATCATCGCATACCATTCGTCAAGGGAGTTGCCTTTCCTCTTTATCATATTGATGAAGTCTGACATATGTATCTTTCTTCTCTTTCCCGTCCTGTCCTCTTCGGCAGCAGGAATCAGCGCTGCCTTGTCGCAGATCTCTTCTATATCCGCCTGTGAGAAACCCATGGTGGCCCTTGCCAGCCTCCCATAGGACATGTGCCCCAGAGGCATGTTCCTCGTATTATAGATGAATGCGCTCTTCCTTGTCTTGTAGTCAGGAGGAGGTATGTATATCGATTCGCCGAATCTCTTGCTTCTCTTAAGTGCAGGATCTATGTCCCAAGGCTGGTTTGTTGCGCCTATGACAAATATCCCTTCGGGATTCTTCTCCACTCCATCCATCTCCTGGAGGAACTGGTTTACTGCCATGCGCATGAAGCTCTGGCTCTCCCCTCCGCCGCCTCCTGATCTCTTTGTTCCAAGGGCATCAAGCTCGTCGAAGAATATGACTACAGGAGTATTTGCCCTGGCCTGCTCGAATATCGCGTGCATGTTCTTTTCTGTGTTGCCTGCATACATATCGACTATCTCATTTATCGCTGCGATTATGACCTTGGATTTTGTCTCTCCCCCTATTGCATTCACGAAATAAGTTTTCCCGCAACCTGGCGGACCATAGAATATGACGCCAAGGCCGAGCTTCTTCCCGTAAGCCTTGAGCAGCTCCGGCTTCTTTATCGCAAGCACTATGTTCTCGTATATGAGCTTCTTCTCCTTCTTCATTCCGACTACGTCGTCGAAGTTTATCTTCGACTCGTGCCACTTGACCTTCTTTATCTGCCCTTCCTCCACTACGGTTGACTTTGAACCGGTTGAATTGTCTTCCTGCTTCTGGCTGTCATTTACAAGGACCTTGTCCTTCTTACTCTCCAGGGCCTCAAGCCTTGCCCTTGCCTGCTCATAGTCCGGGTTCCTCGACAGAGCCTTTTCATACCACTCCTTTGCTCCCTGATAATCCTTCTGGTACTCTGCTATTATGCCCATGATGTACGGTGCGTCATGGCTGTCCGGCTCGAGCTCCAACACCTTCTCGGCATCACGCAGCGCATTTTCGTATTTGTTAAGTATGGCGTATGCAAGGGCCCTGTTGAAGTATGCACTTGCATATTCAGGATCCTGCTTTATTGCCTTGGAATACAGCTCTATTGCCCCCTCAAACTCGTTGTTCTCGAAAAGAGTGCCGGCCTTTTTGTAAGTCTCCTTGGCTGCAGTACTTGGCGCATGCTTGCTGCTAGTGGAGGTATCTGTCGCATCACTGGCTGCCATAAATATCACTTTAACATATCAGTATCCAGATTTATATTTATTGTCTATGATGCACAATCATATCCTGTCAAGGAAGAGGTTCAGTTCCTTGTCAACTGCGACTATGCCTGGATTCTCCCTCGGCACGTTCTTCAACGAATGGCTCTTGAACTTATTAAGTAGCACCATTGCCTCGGAGTTAAGCTCCTTCAGCTTGCTGTCCTTGACCCTATAATTGCCATTCAGTTGGTTGACTATGAGCTTGCTGTCTGAGAACAGCTCTATATCATTGTCTTCTCCCAGTCTGTCTATGGCCTTTCTCAGCGCGTTTATCACTGCATTGTATTCTGCTACGTTGTTGGTGGCTATTCCATTGTACTCGGTATTCTTGTATATCAGCTTGCCGTGTGCATCTGAGATCGAGTATCCGGAAGCGCTCTTTCCCGGGTTTCCCCTCGCTGCTCCGTCGGTGTATATTCTTAAAAGCATTAAAGCACGTGTTCATACTTCACCGCATAATATTAAATATTTAGTTTGTTATCTAATCACAGGTGTTTAAATGGGATTATTCGACAGGTTTGGAAAGAAGAACGTCGCAGACGACTTGGAAAAGCAGCTGCCTTACGCAATGAAGACGGAGTTTGTGCCTTATAAGCTGAAGGCTAACGGCAGGAGCTCATCGTCGCTTTTCGTAAGCGTCAAGAACCTCACTAAGGAGCCCGTAATGAGTTCCGTTATTGTTGAGGTGCCTAAGAAGCTCAACCTTGACGAGATTGGAATGACAAAGCAGAAGGAGGTAAGGATAGGCATGCTGGCGCCTAATGAGGAGAAACGCGCCGCTATAGACATATACTCCGGACCGGCAACTGACAAGGGAGATTACACTCTATCAGTGACTGCATTCGTTCATTACAGGGATTATAGCCACGTGCTCAATTCCATGAAGAAGCGTATCATAGTCTCAGCGGTCTGAACCGTTCTGCTGCTCCTGCTTCTGGACAGGAGTTGTAGTAGATTCTAGCTTTTGCTTTATCGCAGTTATGGCTTTGGCTACATCCATGCCTTTCTCGGTAAGAAATACCCTCTTTATCCTTCCATGCTTCTCGCTTGCCATTATGCCCATGCGCTCGCACGTGTTTACAAAATTAGATGTATGTATATAGGTTACGCCTGCCGCCTTTGCAAGATCCGCTATGTGCCACTCCTTCTCCTCTATAAGCGCCGTCAGCAGCCTTACCTGCTTCTCTTTGAAGAGAAGTGTTCCAAATGGATTTTTCATGCGCTCAGCTTTTTCAAGAACGGACTACCTTGGTGACTATCTTTCCATATATGAAGTTCTGGAACCCAGTATGGGTATCAGTATAATTGATGGCAATCGTACCTGCAAATACGGTGTCCAACGGACCGCTGAACTGAGTGCTCCCTTGGTAGCATAAGACATCAAATGTAGTATTTTCCCCAGTATTCATCGCCACTGGAGTAGCATATGTGTAAAGATGTGCGGTTGTCTGGTTGGAGTTACAGCCTATCTGGGTTACGGCTATAGGGTCTATGTTGGTATACTCTATGTTAAGCACCACCAACCCGTTGCCGTAAAGATAGTTGCTTCCGCAGGTGAAACCTGCCGGAAGGGTGCATATTGGAGAGATATAGTTTGAAGGAGTGAAGACATTCAGTTCGTAAAGCGCTACTAACACTACCCCTATTATCAGAATTGCCCATCCATATGTCATAAGATACTCCATTGCGCTCTGGAGCTTATGCGTTCCTGTTTTATGCATGCTTTTATTGCTACTTAAAGAATTATAAAGAAGTTACTACATACATGTGCATTGTATTGAGGTAGTTTTTATGGAGATAATCGGTTATGCGCTCACCGCCGTTTACATAATCTTGTTTATAGGACTGCTGTCTGCTGTTGCAATCTACAGAAAAGACCTCCGCAAGGCACTTAAAGGCAGGGTGACAAGACGGTCACTCATAGCTCTTTTATTCATACTCATCTTCTTCGTATCATTTCTTGTCATGTTCGTGCATCCTGCAGAACAGCTATACTTTGACGAGAACATATACCAGGGCATAGCCATAAACATACTTAAGCACGGCAATGCGCTCTGGTGCCAGTATGGAAGCGCGTATCTTAACCAGTGCGGAGCTAATGCAGTGTACCATGACCCTGTTGAATGGTCATTCTACATAGCGATAGCCTTCGGAATATTCGGCATAGGGACGGCCACGGCTTATGGCATGCAGCTGCTTATAGGCGCGATGCTGGTTGCGTTCACCTTCATGTTAGGGTCCGTAATGAAGGGAGAGAAGGCAGGCGTACTATCGGCACTTGCCATGTCAGTAATGCCAGAGTTAATAATATGGTCGAGAGCACAGGCGGTGCCTGATCTGGCGCTTGCATCTTTTGCGACTCTTGCATTCTTCTTCTTCATAGTATTTATGGAGAATAAGAGGAGTTCGACATTGCTTCCATTCCTGTTTTCCTTGGGAATCGCAGTTTACATCAGGACCGAAGGTGCGCTCCTCATACCTCTGTTCATAATAATATATTTCATATATGGGGATTCTTCCATAAGGAAGAACTTCGGCGCCAGCGTAAGGTGGCTGAAGGATCTGATAAACAGGGATGAGCGCTCTCTCCTATACATACTGCTCTTTGCAATACTCCTCGTCCCGCAGGCTTATTACGTATCCGGGCAGCTTTCCAATCCACAGTTTGGACAGGGAAAGAGCGGCCTTTTCTCTCTGTCAAGCTTTGAAATAAATGCCCCTGTAAATGTAAATTACCTGTTCGGCGCATTTGACACAACGGGCTATTACCCTGCAGCCTTCCCTGCGGCCATAACGCTTCTTGCAGTGATAGGCACAGCCGTTGCTATTGCAACATCGGTAAATGACAGGAAGAATATGTCGATAGTGATAGCTCTTGGCTTATGGTTCTTGGCATACTTTTTCTTCTACTCGTTTTTCTATGCAGGAGCCGCAACCTACGGAGTCGATTCGAGAATGATGCTGCAGCTGCATCCGCAGCTGGTCATACTCTCTGCAATAGGCATAGTGGAGATGTCCGGTTTATTAGGACTGGTTGGGATGAACAGGAGGAGAATTAAGAGCAGCAGGCGCAGCAGATCATTTCTGAACAGGCATGATGCCCTTGTTGCAATCCCATATGCGATATTCCTGATAATCATCGTGTTCATATTCATCCAGTTCTTCCCGATTGTCACCATGCCTCCTTCAAGCGCTCCGCAGCAGAGCGTCATACTGCCTGCAAGCAATTTCATAAACAGCAATTACAGCGCCGTTCCGAGCAACTGCATCGTGTTCAGCTTCACTCCTGATATGTGGTATGAGAATGGCAGAGCCGCGGCACAGATAGGCTACCTGCAGTCTGACAGCAGCAACTTCACCAACTTCACAAAGAGCTACAGGTGTTTTGTACTAGATTATGGTTACTGGTGCCTCGTTCCGCCTTATGACAATACCACGTGCCCTGCATATCTGAAATCATACAACACGAGCGTACTTGCGACGAGGAGCATAAGCGGTGCGGCAAGCAATATGAGCTTCTACCTTCTAAGAAACTACTCGTGAGCAGCGCTCTTTTTCCTCAGAATGCGCTGCCTTAAGACCAGCAGCGCTATTATGATTATTATTGCGATTATGGCTGCCTGCACCAGATAGCCTTTCAGCTTGTTCTGGCCTGCAGAGTATGGGATAATCTTTATTATAGAGACTGAAGAGTAGGTCGTGCCGTTTGACTGGTATTCCAAAGCTACCGCACCTGAATAGGTATTGTTCTGGCTTGGAAGGTTTGCATAAAGCGTGAAGTTGTGGTACTGGTAGGGATTGACAACAAAACCGGATATCCTGCTCCCGTTCCTCTCAAGTTCGGGAGGGAGTATGAGAGTGATGTTGCCGCTTATGGTATTTGAAGAGAAGCTGTATATGCTTCCGTCAACCTTTGCAGTCGTTGAGTTTATGTCCTGGACTGTCACATTGCTTATGCCTACAAGCGCAAGGTGGGTGCCATGGTTCTGCACAACGCACGGGAATACCACGGTGAACATCTGGGTGCCTTGCTGATAGGTTACAAGAAAGGAGTATGCGAAAGAGCCCGTATCGTTGCCTATGCTGGAATTTATATCGAAAAGGGCAGCATGGCCAGGACTTACCTGAACTGCCGGATACGTACCGGTCAGCTTATTTGAAAATGCATAGTATGATTGCAGGACAACGGATGATGCACTCTCTGTGCCGCTGTTGGCTATGGAGAAGTTTATGCTGCCGTTAGTGTTAAGATTGGACTGGCACGTTCCGGTAAGTGTGACCGTTCCGGCAGCATACGCAGTGTATGCAAGCATGCTGATAAACAGGATAGGTAGGAATCTGTTCATCTTTTCGCCTTACTGCGTTACTGCAGCACTCCCATGTTCCCAAGACCTATTTTTTGCATCGCCCTGCCAGGATTGTCATAGTACTCTTTGCAGAATTCATTTATGCCGCGGAGGTCCCTTATCCCAAGCTTGTTGAGAGTCTCGAGTATCTTTGCTCTCCTGTTCTCCTCTGCTATTATCTCGTTGGGAGTGAACCCGGAGAGTCTGGCAAGCGTATCCCTGTATGTTATGCTGGGCAGGATTGCAGAGCCCTTCCTTGTCCTGTAATCGTATAGATATAGATCTGAGAGCAGGACCTTTGTCTCTATTCCAGATACCTCTGATATCTGGGTGACCTTTCTCTCGAATCCCTTGTCACCTGCAATCTGGGATATCACCATCAATGCATCTATTAGCGTTATTGCACTGCTGCTTATGCTCATCGGAGGCTGCTCCAGCCTGTTGACTATGTCCCTCGTGGTGCTTGCGTGTATCGTTCCGAAGACGATCTTTCCTATCGTCATTGCAGATATGAGATCCTTGGCCTCCGCTCCTCTTACCTCTCCTATAATTATCATGTCGGGCCTCATTCTGAGAACGTTCTTCAGGAGGTCCTCAAGAGTCAGGTCGAGGTTTGTCTCAAGCCTTACGCAGTTCTCCTGCGTCTCCGTATTAAGCTCGTATGTGTCCTCTATAACCACCACTCTTTCCTCAGGCCTGAAGAAGCTGAACATGGCGTTAAGCAGAGTGGTCTTTCCGCTTCCCGGAGTGCCGCCAAGAAGCAGGTTTGCAGGCCTCACCTTCAATCCCTCTGAGTACAGCCATATCCTTGCAGCCATATTGTAGTTAAGCTCTCCGAAATTTACCAAGTCTATTACACTGAAGGCATGCTTCTTGAAATTTCTTATCGTGACGCTGGCTCCCCTGGGCGACTTTACCACGTTTGCCCTTGAACCGTTCGGAAGGTGTATGTCGTATATGTGCTTGTTGGCGTCGTTTGCAGTGGCATACATGTTTAGCTTCTTTACGAACCTCACGAGCTCCTGCGGAGACTTTATCTTCTCCTCGACCTTCATCTCCCCTTCCGCTCCCTTGTTGATGAATATGTTGTCTGTGCTGTTGATCATTATGTCCTCTACCTGCTCATCACTGAGATAGTTAGTTATAGGGTAGAAATCGTGCGTGTCTTTCGCTATCCTTGTGATTATCTCCTGGTCTGAAGACGGATTGAAGGTCTTGGCTATCTTCTCTATGGCGCTGTAAAGCGATGCGTCCCCGTATATGTCCGACATCTTGCCTTCAAGCTCTTCGAATATCTTCTCTTCAAAGTCATAGAATTCTTCGTCGTCCATGCCAACCAGCAGATGATGTTTAATGATAATAATTCAAAGAGTAAGTTTAATAATCTGTATTCATCTGAGACGCAGGTTGGCATATAACGCAGCAAGTCAATCTTTTTATTGTTTTAGAGCCAACATTTATCGTAATTGGATGGAGATACTCAGATACGACATTGCAATTCTTGGGAGCGGCATCGGCGGATTCACATCGGCAATACATGCGAGCCACCACTCCAAAGGCAGGTTGAGAATAGCAGTCGTATCCAAACTGCATGCGATGAGAAGCCATTCGGTCTCCGCGGAAGGGGGAATCTCTGGAGTGCTCTACCATGGCAAAGGAGACTCTGAGAGTTTGCATGCTTATGACACGATAAAGGGATCTGACTATCTGGCAGACCAGGATGCTGTTGAGCTTCTTGTAAGAAATGCACCTAAGGAGATAAAGTTCTTCGAGCATATAGGCGTGCCTTGGAACAGGAGCGAAGACGCGGTAATACAGCAGCGCGCCTTCGGAGGGATGAGCATACCGAGGACGGTATTTGCTGCAGATAAGACAGGTTTCTTCATGATGCGCGCGCTTTACGACTATACGCTGCAGCTGAAGAATGTCGATATATTCCATGAGAACTTCGCCACTGCCATACTTATGAATAAGGGGAGAGCGGCAGGCATATTCATGATGGACCTCGCCACCAGGGAGATGAAGCTGATCGAAGCGAATTCCATAATAATAGCTACTGGCGGTTTCTCAAAGGTATATGGCTTCACAACCACCTCGCACTCGACTACGGGAGATGGCATAGCTCTCGCATACAGAGCAGGCATTTCGTTAAAGGATATGGAGTTTGTGCAGTTCCATCCTACGGGCCTGATACCAAGTGGCATACTGATAACGGAAGCTGCGCGCGGAGAGGGAGGTTATCTCAGGAACTCTGATGGGAGAAGGTTCATGGAGGATTATGCCAAGAGCCATATGGAACTCGCGCCGAGGGACATAATATCAAGGGCGATAATGACCGAGATAGGAAAGGGCAACGGAGTGCTCCATGCGGAGTCAGGACTGGAGCATGTATGGCTTGACCTGCGGCATCTTGACAGGGCGAAGATAGACGAGAGGCTGCCGATGATAAAGGATATAACGATAAAGATGCTCGGGATAGATCCTTCAGAGGAGCAGATACCGGTAAGGCCCGTCGCGCACTTCACCATGGGAGGCATAAACACCGACATACATGGACACGCGATGCTTAATGGCAAGAAGCATGCGGATGGAGTATGGGCAGTAGGGGAGTGCGGATGCGTAAGCGTGCACGGGGCGAACAGGCTGGGAAGCAACTCGTTGAGCCAGTGTTCTGTATGGGGCAGGATTGCAGGAATTGAGGCTGCAAAGAACGCAATGTCTGCACGCAGGAATGATGCAAAGGCGCTGCATGCGCAGGCTGAGGATGAGGAGATGAGGATAACTGAACTTCTTGACAGAGAGACAGGCAGTGATCCTTACGAGATAAGGAAGGAGCTCAACCATCTTATGGATTCGCTTGTCTATGTTTACAGAAAGACCAATGAACTGAAGAGAGCAAAGAAAGGCATTGAGAGACTAAGGAAGGAGTGCGATAGCATAGTGGTGAACGACAAGTCAAGCGTCTTCAACACAAACCTAAGGGATGCGCTGGAGACAAGCAATCTTGTAGAGCTTGCAGCGGTGGTGGTTGAAGGCGCATTAAGAAGGAAGGAGAGCAGGGGAGCGCATGCGATGGTCGAGTATCCTAAGAGAGACGATAAAAGATGGCTGAGACACACGATAGCGGCGAAAAAAGGCAAAGGAATAAGCGTAAGCTATTCTCCGGTTAAGATTACAAAGTGGCAGCCGCAAGAGAGGAAGTATTGATGGAGATTAAGTCGACGTATGATACAAGAGGAAGGCAGAGGAATGTGCTTAGGCTTGCCCATTTTGACAGAGAGGGCCTCGCCCACATACTCTCTTACAGGATTCTTGCGTTTTTGGCAATAATAACAGGCATAGTCGCGCTTTATGCCATAATATCAGGCAGCGCTGCCTGGATGACAGGCGCCAAGATATTGACAGGGATTGTCTGGCTCCTTTTTGGCATTGAACTTTACTCCGTATACAAAGCATTCGGCATAATAGCCACAAAGGGAGTAGTCTTCGGAAGGCTCAACGAGTCGTTTCTTAACTCCGAGGTAAGGATGAAGCGCTGGTACGGAGTGGTCAGGGCTGCAGGGCCGGTGCTGATAATAGCGTGGTATGCGCTCTTTGCAGTGTTTGCATTGGTGGTTCTTCTATGAGCAGGGATTCGAGATTCATGATCTTCCTTTATGCAGGAATGGTGCTAGTGCCGCTCTTCCTCTTCCTATACCTAATATCCGCGGTTGCACATCTGCCTTATGAAACATTTATGCTTGGGTTGGCAGCAGTATGGATGATAATCTTCGGAGCAGTAGGTTCTGTAGAGATATATATGCATGGAAGGGAGCCTGAAGAGAGAATGCCGTTGATCGCTGGAGAGAGGGTGAACATGGGCCTTGATTCTGAGAGAGGCAGGAGACCTAAAGGTGCAGAGCAGGTGAATGTAAGAATAAGGCGCTTCAACCCTGAGACCAAAAAGTTTGACGAGTACTCTTACAGGGTTTATGAGGACAGGCTCGCCACCGTTCTTGACACATTACTGAAGATAAAGAGTGTGCATGACAATACTCTGTCGATGAGATACAGCTGCAGGATGGGCATATGCGGCTCATGCGGAATGGTTGCGAACGGCAAGCCTATACTTGCATGCGAGACCAACCTACTTTCGCAGCTTGACGAGAGTAAGAGCATAACTGTAGAGCCTATGCGCGGGCATCCGATTCTCAAGGACCTTGTAACGGACTTCGATCAGTTCTTTGAGAAGCACGCGAGCGTTGAACCCCATCTATACAGGAAGGACAAGGAGGAGCAGTACTCTGCCGAGAGTGCTTACAGGCAGACAAAGGAGCAGGTGAACAGCTTCCTGCCTTATTCATACTGCATAATGTGCGGGTTGTGCATGGACGCATGCCCTGTTGTTAATTCAAATACTGAATTTGTAGGGCCTCAGGCGCTCTCCCAAGTATATAGGTATTACAAGGATTCACGGGACCAGAACGGCAAGCGCAGGCTCCTCGATGCTGACAATCTGCACGGAGCGTGGGGCTGCGAGTTTTCAGGCTCCTGTTCCAAGGCATGCCCCAAGGGAGTCGACCCGGCATCTGCCATACAGCTGCTCAAGGCTTCTATTATATCGGATTTTGGTGAAAAGGGATGAGATATAGAAATGAGAAGGACGTACTTGGAAGCGTAAGGCTTCCTGCAGATGCCTATTATGGCTCGGAGACCATGCGCGCTTACGATAACTTCCAGATCTCAGGGATAAAGGTTGCAAAGGAGCTGATCTACGCATATGTAATTGTCAAGAGGGCAGCCGCTTCTGCAAACATGGACATAGGCAAGCTCGACCGCAGGAAAGGAGGTGCGATAATCAAGGCCTGCGACGCTGTGCTTTCAGGCAGACTGGATGACAGCTTTGTCCTTGATGTCTTCCAGGCTGGAGCAGGGACAAGCATAAACATGAATGTCAATGAGGTTATAGCCAATAAGGCCATAGAGATACTTGGAGGCAGGAAGGGAGACTATAGGATCATCCATCCGAATGACGACGTAAACATGTCGCAGTCTACAAACGACACCATGCCTACCGCCATGAGGATTGCGATACACAGGGCGATAAATGATTCGCTCCTTGTTGAGATTGATGGACTGATAGCGACCATTGACAAGAAGAGCATGCAATTCAAATCCATAGTCAAGCTTGGCAGGACACACCTTCAGGATGCCGTTCCCATACTGCTTGGCGAAGAGTTCTCCTCCTATGCTTACGCGGCAAGAAGCGCAATGGCGTACGTCAAGGAAGCGAATGAAAAGCTGCTGATGCTCCCTATAGGAGGCACGGCAGTTGGCACTGGGATGAATGCGGGCAGCAGGTACAGGAAAGCCGTCATTAAAGAGATAAGGAAGCTTACAAAGAAGAATTTCTCCCTTATAGGCAGTCCTTTCGGCCAGATGTCTAACAAGATTGATGAGCTTGCAGTAAGCGCCTCCTTGAGGGATTGCGCTGCTGCACTGAATAAGTTTGCAAACGACCTGCGGCTTCTGAATTCAGGGCCGAGAGGAGGGATAGAGGAGATAAGGCTTCCTGCAGTCCAGCCAGGGTCGTCCATAATGCCTGGAAAAATTAACCCCAGCATGGCAGAGATGATGAATATGGTCTGCTTCCAGGTGATAGGAAATGACCTTGCGGTTAACGAAGCTGCAAATGCGGGACAGCTTGAGCTCAATGTCTATATGCCAATAATAGCTTTTGAGATACTGTTTTCCATAAGGATACTCTCGAACGGGATGAGGGCATTCAGGGAGAGGTGCGTCAAGGGCATAACTGCAAATGAGAAGAGGATAAGGCAGAACCTTGAGAACGACCTGTCAATAGCTACAGCTCTCACCCCATATATAGGCTATGCAAAGGCAGCAGATATTGCAAGAAGGGCGTTCCTGCAGGACAAGAGCGTTATGCAGATATGCTTGGAGATGAAGATAATGGATAGGAAGAAGCTGCAGAAGATACTTGACCTTAAGAATGCCGTAGGATAGACGGATAGCCCATCCCAGTTATCGTATATGCGTTTATGCCACCCTTAGCATACTGCCGAATATGCTGCCTTCCTCTTCTGCTTGTTCCGGTTCCTTTCTGGCCTCTTTCTTTACGCCAACGACTACAGAGAGCACCTGGGATGGAGTTTGGTTGGCATATATTATGAAATTAGCGCCTATGTGGCTTACTGCATGTTCCATCGGCACATAGAATGCAAGAGGGTGCCTTCCTCTGTAGATCTGCACTGTTTTCCAGATGTCGCCGTGTCCCTTTGTCAGCTCTGCCTTGTCATTGAAGGTGTAGTAGTCAGGAACCGGCATGCCATCCCTGCCATCGAATATCCCATATCCGGCAATCGAACCTGCACCGTCTATGTGGAAAAGTTTTCCTTCAAGCGCTTTTCTGAAATTGGGTCTTCTTGACATCTCTTTTAAGACTTCATCATACTTCATCAGCCTTAAACCGTCATCTTCAAGAAGTTCCGATGCATGAGTACGCTTCGCATCGGTTTTAGAGATATATATCCCGCTCTCCCATATCTGCTTAAAACCGTTGCTGAACCACTCTTCCTCCTTTGCAGGAGGTCGCTGAGTTTCACTCTGCCTTGCCCTGAATATAGCAAATGCCATTTTGTCGCCAAGAAAGCTATTGCACGGGAATACATATTAAAAAGCTTTCACGCGTCTGCCAATTGTGGAATAAACGGAATGCTATTCCCAAAACCGGCCTGCTCGTTGCTTATTCAGTTGTTTGGGAGTATGTTGTCGATGATAAAATCAGGGTCGTAAGGCATCAGGTCATTGTACTTCTCACCTATGCCGAAGAAGAGTATGGGTATTGATAGTTCGCTCAGAAGGGATATCGTATTTCCTCCTTTCGCATCGCAGTCGAGTTTTGTAAGTATTATGCCGTCTATAGATACTGCTTCATTCAGTACCTTTACCTGGTCTAGCAGGGAATTGCCCGCGATAGATTCCCCTATGAATATCTTCATGTCTGGTTTTGTGACCCTTGACATCTTCTTCAGCTCCTCGACAAGGCTCTTGTTGGTCTCCTGCCTGCCAGCGCTGTCCATCAGGACTACGTCGACATTATGCGCCTTGGCATGAGCTATGGCGTCGAAGGCTATGCTTGCTGGATCAGATCCGTATGCACCCTTCACCACCCTTATCCCCAGCTTGTCCGCATGAAATGTAGTCTGCTCTATCGCAGCTGCCCTGAAGGTGTCGCTTGCCGACATTACGCAGGTGAAGCCGTTTGTTATGAACATGTTTGCTATCTTTGCCATTGTTGTCGTCTTTCCCGCTCCGTTAGGACCTATGAAGAGGATCTTGAGGGGAAGCTCGTGGGCCGCTTTTTTCGCCTTTACCGCTTCAAGCAGGTCTGCTCCGCTCCTCTTTGCAAGGATCTTCTGGATAGATTCGCGTATTATCTGCCTTATCTCTTTATCAAGCCCTCTGGAGCTTATGCTTCTGGAGAGCATGTCCCTCTTTATCTCATCGGTCAGTTTTTCCACTACGTCGTAATTGACGTCGGATTCGAGAAGGCCTATCTTAAGGGCGCTTATGAAAGGGTCTATGTCGCCCTCCTTCAGATGCACATTACCAAGGAATATGCCTTTTATCTTTGTTGCAGTGCCCACCGTGGGCTTTTTCTCGTGATGCGCTTCGTTGACCTTAACCTTGATCTCATCGCGCTTAGGAACCGTATGCTGTGCGTTATTTGGAGCGGCATGGCTCTCCTTATTTTCTTCTTTGTGGCTTGGCCGTGCTTTGATCTCTTCCCCTTTTGCCTTATCTCCGGCCCATTCGCCGTTATATCGTTCTTCTCCCTTGGATATTTCAAGTATGGCCTCTGCCTTGACACTTCCCGTTTCATTTACCGGAGTGTCGCTCTTTTGGCTTGCAGCAGGCTCTTTGGCAACAGGCGCTTCCGTGTGCTCTTTTACCGGTTCTGCTGGCGGCTGCTGTGCCTGCTCCTCCTCTTTTTTAATCTCGGCCTTCTCCTTGCTGACTACCGAGTCCATGAAATTAGACAAGCGCTTCTTCAGCCCTTCGAACATCTACACCACTGACCGTGTCTTTCTACAGCAATCCCTGTGCCTGTATCGCACCTATCCTGTAGTTTATGTCGGCAAGCTCCTCTCGGATCTTCTGCCTCTGTGCTATGAGCTTGCCCATAAGCTCATCTGCCTTCTTTATTCTATCCTCAAAGAATTGCTTTGCATCGTCAAGTTTCTGCTCCACAAGGTACCCTGCACCTATGTAAGTTATTACGCTGTTAATCTTTTTGGTCTCGGCATTCAGGTACATGCCCCCTTCCGTAGTTACCAGTATCTCCTTGCCTTCCATCCTCCCGCTGCCTTCCAGAATCTCTATGTTCCCCTTGAGCACTGTCTGCATCGCTGTGTAGTTGTCTATGCTCTGGTTCAGCACCTCGTATTGCTGCGAGTATGCCTGCTGAAGGTACTGGAGCTGCATGTAAAGCTCATTCGCGTCCGGTGTTCTCTCGTTATTCTCTGAAGCCATGAATATCACTATTTATTGTCTTATTATAATAATAAATTCTTGCATCATTCGCTGAGCCCTTCCTCCATCCTTGAAAGCTCGAATCCTGTCGTATCCTCGCCCACCATGAGGCCCTTTGCATTTGCAACAGAGGCAAGGCCTACGAATACAGAGCCGAGGTTTGCTGTCGACTGCGACACGTTCTTAACAAGGCTCTTTGCCTGCTCAAGCTCATTGTCAGAGGCAAAGTTGTTTAGGACCATGCCCGTGTTTGTAAGTATGTTGTTTGCCCCGACTGTCTCGTATCCGCCTATCGCTATCCTTATTACTTCCACGTCAAGCACATCGGCTATGGCATCCGCCTCTGCCTTTTGGAAGTTTGGGTTTATTATTGCAATTTTGTCATTTGCAAGTATGTTGTTCCCAAGCGCATTCATGTCGCTCTTCAGCGTGCCTATCCTGAGCTTGTCCTTCAGATGATTGAGCTCTTTGAGCTCCTCGGTGTATGTCATCTCTGGAAGAAGAATGCCGTTTGAATTGAGTACGGCGTATATGCCGACAAGATTTGAACCGCTTACGGATATCCTGAAGGTTTCGGTGCCGAGAGTCTCCCGTATTATGGATTCGTCCTTTGTGGATACTCCCCTGCTGATCAGGGTGATGTCTTCAGAGGAAGATGAGAACGCGCCGACATAACTGTTCCCGTTTATGTTCCTCTTTAGTAGGTTCATTCCTTTTTACCTTCTTTGCTCTCTTTTTCAACCGTCTTCTCCTGCTTCTTATCAGCTGCAGGCTTTGGCTTTGGAGCATTTGCATCTTTCTGAGCTGCAGGCTGTGCGCTCTCGGACTGGGCCTTTGCAGGTGAAGCTGCCTTCGCAGGCTTTGCCTCCTCCTTCTTTGGTGCAGCGTTTGCCGCCTTCGCAGAAGGCTTCTGTTGCTGCTGGGCAGGCTTCTGCGCAGGTTTTGCGCCGTGCAGCGCTACCTTGACCACATTGCCGGACCTGCTGACATTAAGCTTTATCTTTGACCTGTTCTTTATAGCGGTTGAGAGAAGATAGTTGTTAACTTCCGGGGCTATGTTGACGAAGGACATATCTACCTTTGCACTCTTGGCAACAAGAAATCTTATCCTTGATGCGGCAGTCCTTATGCCTCTTGGCTTGTGCATGTTCCCGAGTTTCTTGCTGAGACTTATTGTCATTACGCTTTCCATAAAATAACCTTTATTTAGTATAAGCTGTGATAATACTGCATTGAATAGATTTATTACTTTTACTTTTTTGTAAGAATGGCGTTTTCAAGCGCCGAACCGCAGCTGCAGCTCCTCTTTTCAGGTATTTCCTTTATTATTCCGGTGACAAGCTCCTTCACAGAGGCCATGGACTTTGCAAAGGCATCCTCTATATCCTTAGAGTTAACCTTGTCCACGTCGGTCCTGCCCTCTATGCCTGCATCGTAATCCGTGACTATGCCTATTCCGAGGTAGCAGATCTGCTTCTCCCTTGCGAGGATTACCTCAGGATACTGCGTCATGTTTATGACATCAAAGCCATTTGCTTTGTAGTATTTTGATTCTGCCCTGGTAGAGAACCTGGGTCCGTTTACAACCACTACCGTTCCGGATTCGTGGTATCGTATGCCCATGTGCTTCGCAACAGAAGACCCTATCTTGCGGAGCTGCTCGCAGTATGGATCCGCGGAGCTCACGTGAACTACGCAGTCCTCGTCGAAGAAGGTGTCGTTCCTGCCGTGTGTCATGTTTACGAACTGGTCGAAGAAGAGTATGTCCCCGGGCATGTAGTCCTCTCTTAGCGAGCCTACGGCATTCGTAGCTATTATGCGCTTTACTCCCAGGCTGGATAACGCTTCTATGTTGGCCCTGTAATTAACCTTGTGCGGAGGTATGGTGTGACTCTTAGAATGCCTTGCCAGGAAGGCAGTCTTCCTGCTTCCGAGGCTGCCTATAGCTATGCCTTCGCTCGGCTCGCCGTAGCTGTTGTTGTCATGCATAATGACAGGCTTCTTCACCATCGAGTAGAAGCCTGAGCCTCCTATCACGCCGATCTCAGCTGCCATGCTATTGCCCTTTGCCATCTACTCATTCCTTTTGTCTTCCTTCTTATTTCTTTGCTTTCATCCTGCTCTTTCCGGATCTTCTCCTGTATACCATTGCCAGTATTACTATAACTACTATTATCACTATCGCATAGGTCTCATATGCGCTTGCTGAGGAGTTCGTTTCTCCAACAGCAACGAAGTAGTTGTTAGATCCTGTGAACTGCTGGTTCACAGAGCCGCTTGGCTGCTTCCACTGCTCATATAAGGTTACAGGATAGTTGCCAGGCACCCCTGCAGAATCTATGCTTATAAGGAAGGTGACGTTTGTCGATGCGCCAGGCTGGAGCCCGTTCACGTATGCGGAACTCGCAATAGGTGTTACCGGATAGGGTGTTTCAAGATTCAGCTGCAGCTGCTCCGCAGGGCTTGTTCCGGTGTTGGTTATCCTGAATTTTACAGGAACATCTGTCGCGCCTATTCCCGGGCTTGGCCCTTCCGAGTCTATCGTAAACTGTGCGGAAGGTGCGACTGAGACGTTTATGCGCTGCGTGCTGGTGAAGCGCTTGTTGAGCCTTGCAGAGTAATAGGTGGTGTTTATGATGAGGTACGGATTGCCTATTCCGTTTGCGGATATCAGCATGGGCTCTGCCTGCTCTGAACCTCTCGTTAGGTTTGATATGAAGAATGATTTGACAGAGCTCAATATGTTAAGCCCGCTTGAACCGCTCACCGTTACACTGACATTCCTTGCTGTGCCATAGCCAGTATTCTGGACTGAGAGGCTCAGTGTCTGGTTGTATCCGGTATACAGCGTGGATGGCTGAGGGTTTGATGCCTGCACCGTTATCTCAGGCCTTCCCTGGACGTAGAAGCTTACCGGCATTGAAGATGAAGCTATTTCGGTTGCCTGTGTTGAATATAGCATATACGTTGCAGTAAAGGTAAGTGTGTATGTCCCCGACGGGGTTGTGTTGGGTATCTCTAAGGTATAGTTGTAATGCTTTGCATTTAATCCAGGGTCCAGCACTCCTATCGGATGGCTGTTCAGCGGGGAGACATTCAGGAGCGGATAGCTTCCTGTCGGCTGCAAGGTCGTTCCGTAGAGCCAGTAGTTGTAAGTGTTGTACAACTGGAACCTTATCGTAGCGTTCCCTCCGGCTACTACCGGATTTGGCGAGACAGATACGTTTGTCAGCGATACCGAATTGGCATACTGCGCGCTGGCTACGCCACTCATTACCGCCATGATGGCAAGAGCCAGAAAGATTGTTTGCATTTTCATTTTTACACCTATTAAGAATCATATTTGCTTGCTGGTATCCCTGAATAATATGAGTGCCAATGTGGACATTACCAGGGCGAAGAACAGGAGTATTGCCGAGGTAGATATCAGCGTCGGTACTGGCAGGAAGCCCTTGATCATTATGTCCCTGACCGCATTTACAGCGTATGTCAACGGGTCTAGCTCCACTATCGGAAGCAGGAATTTCGGGAGCAGCGTTACAGGAACGAATGCGCCTCCTAGGAAGGATAATGGCAGGGCTATCGTCTGGCCTATAAGAGCATATGTCTGCTGGTCCCTTGCCCTTGTTGCCAGGGCTATTGCCAATGCACCGAAGCCCAGGCCTACCAGAAGAATTATCCATAGAAGTTCAATAAACCCGACAAGTCCCGCAGCTATTGTTGCCCCGTAGAGCAGCCCTATCACCAGTCCCACATAAGCTGAGAATACTGACTGGAAGGTCCCGTAAGCTATCTTGCTCAGCAGCACGGAGAGGTTGTTTATAGGAGTTGTCAGGAATGCCTTTAGATTGCCGAGCTGCCTGTCACCTATCATCGTAAATCCGGCGCTGAATATCGCTCCGAATGATGCGACCATTACCAGTATTCCTCCTACGACAAAGCTGATGTAATTGCTGCTAGCTCCGTATGCATAGTTTGTTACAACGGATATAGAGGGGGCTTGCGGTGCGGAAGCGCCTAATTGCGCAGCCGCCGAATCGACCTGTGCATTAAGCACTGCTGCGGACTGGGGCTGTGAATTGTCCAAATAGACCTGTATCTGCGAATGTGAACCGTAGCTTGTTGAGAAACCGGAAGGTATCACCACTACGCCTGCTACAGAACCGTCCGACAGCATGCTCATCGCTTCCTGCTGGTTCGTCTGCGAGGCTATGACTACTCCGCTGCCGGCCTGCAGTGCGTTTATGAATTTTAGGGCTGCAGGCCCCGAAGCATAATTTACAACTGCCACAGGGACATTCTTTGGCGAGCTGCCGAAGCTCCCGAGAAGCAGCACGAACAGGAGCGGGAATATCGTAGACCTTACCGCGTTCATCGCTATGTTCTTCTTGAATATCAGCATCTCCCTGTAGAATAGCGTATACGAGTCGGTGATTATTCCCATTTGCATCTACCCTCTGCTCAAAAGCTGCCTTCCCTTGTACTCTCCGGAGGTATCCCTTGCCTCCGAACCTGTAAGCTTCAGGAAGACGTCATCTATCGTCGGTTCGTGCATGCTCACGTTGCGCACGTTTATCTTTGCGGTAGACATTGCCGATAGCAGTGACTCTATCTTCTTTATGGCACCGCTCCCTCCCGGCGCAGTGACCTTGCTGTTTAGTATGGTCGGCTCCAGCCCGATTTTCCTGAATATGCTTGCCACTTTCTGGAGATCCTCCTTGTCTGCAGTTATCTCTATCACGTTCGTAAGGCCTATGCTCTTCCTGAGTTCGTCAGGGGTTCCGAGCGTTATGAGCTTGCCGTGGTCTATTATGCCTATCCTGTCGCAGAGCTGGTCTGCCTCCTCAAGATACTGCGTTGTCATAAGAATCGTTACTCTTTGCTTCTTGTTTATGTCCCTGAGCAGGTTCCATATCTGCGCCCTGTTCTGTATGTCAAGCCCCGTAGTGGGCTCGTCAAGCAGGATTATCTCGGGAGTGTGCATGAGGGATTTTGCCACCTCCAGCCTTCTCTTCATCCCTCCTGAGAATGTCCCCGCATATGACTTCCTGAATTGGACCAGGTCAGAGAGCTCAAGGGCGAACTCTATGCTCTTCTGCAGCTCTGACCTTGGTATGTGGTATAATTTCCCGAATATCATTAGATTTTGCTCTGCCGTCAGCTCCGGCTCCACCACGGTCTCCTGCGTCACTACGCCTATATGCGTCCTTGCCCTCACAGGATCTCCGCTCATGTCAACACCGTTTATCAAAATCCTGCCTGAGGTCGGCTGTAACAGCCCTAGCAGCATGCTTATGGTGGTGGACTTTCCCGCTCCGTTCGGTCCCAGGAGCCCGAATATCTCGCCCTTCTTTATCTTCAGGCTAACGCCATTGACGGCGGTGAAGTCTCCAAACTTCTTGACTACGTTTTCTATACTCACCGCATACTCATCTGCCACTAATTATCACCCATTAGCGCGGAGAACGCCTTTATCATCTCCTCGCGGATCTTCATCGCCTTCTTCAGGGCTTCCTGCCCCTTCTTTGTCGCTTTGTAGTATTTGTGCACCCTGCCTGATTTTAGCTCGGTCTTCGATGTTATGTAACCCTGCTTCTCCAGCGCGCTTATCGCGTTGTATACGTCGCTCTTGGTTACGTCCGATAGTATGCCCTTGCTGTGCCATGCCTTGCATGTCTTCTTTATGTCGTTTGTAATAGAATAAGGATAGTCCCAGTCCTTCAGTTTTTTTAGTATGACTACCTTTAGCACGTATTTGGAGATCTCCTTGTAAGGGTTACCAGTATGCTTGTATAAACTTGCAGCGGATGACATAGTTTAAATTTAGACTAATATATATTTAAACCTTCCCTGATCCCCTTTTGAAGTCTGCCAGTGGAGAGCATGTCCTAATAAGCATTTAAAATGCTTTGAATATATTATAATGTTCATATGAAGCCGAAAGTAAGCGTAGTCATACCCACTGTTGAAGAGGAGAGCGTCTTCAAGCTAGTCAGGCAGATACGGAGCATACTTGGGAGGAATACAGAGATAATAATAATTGATAAGTCCAGCGATGCTTATTTCAAGAGGCTCAGGGCTACAGGAGCCAGGGTCATACGGCAGAAAGGGCGCGGGGTCGAGAACGCAGTTATGATAGGGCTGCGTGAGGCCAGGGGAGAGTATATTGCAAGCATAGATGCTGACGGGACGCATGATCCCAGGGGCCTTGCTGAAGCGCTTAAGGTCGTCGAGTCAGGGGAGGCAGACTTTGTACTTGGAAACAGGATGAACGGGCTTACCAAAGGATCCATGCAGCTATACATACGCTTCGGGAATGGCATGCTGAGCTGGCTGTACAGCACCTTATACAATACGAAGATACATGATGTGCTCACGGGCTTATTCGTGGTAAAGAGAGAGGCTTTTGAAGAGATAAGAAATGTGGAGCCTTACAGGGCTGGAATAGCCTTCTTTGCGATAGAGCTTGCAAGGAGAGGATATACCGTCAAGGAGGTTGACATAGAGTACTACAAGCGCGCTTACGGCGAGTCCAAGCTCACGCGGTCAAAATTCGCATACGGATTCAATGTTGCATCCCATATAGTCAGGCAGCTCAGGGACTACAGCCCATTGCTCATATTCGGGCTGGTTGGCGGCATACTCTTCATAATAGGGCTCATACTCGGAATATTCGTGCTTGCAAGCTTCATATCCACAGGGGTATTCTCGTTCGCAGGACGGGCCCTTCTGGCATTCCTCCTTCTTGTTGTCGGCTTTGTACTTATAACGGCAGGGCTCATACTTGACCTTCTTCTTGAGATTGAGAGAAGAATGGAGCAGCGGATGGGTGGATGAACCTTGATAATCGAAAATCCAGAGCATATGGCCGTTCTGCTAAATTGAACGGAATTGACAGCAAATAGTAACCTTAAAATAGCTTTTTGTGCATAGATAGTTTGCATTCTATTCATATAGTTGCATTTATGTACACAGTATAAGTGATGTTATGAAATTAAGACCGGCAAGGTGCGTTCGAGGAATAAACAGCCAGCCGTGGGCAAGGTACTCTGTAAAGAAGCCCAGGAAGAACTACATAAAGGCGCTTCCGCACACAAGCCTTCTGGTATTCAAGATGGGCGCAGAGAAGGACACCTATGACAAGATAGTCACGCTTGAGGCTGACCAGCAGGTGCAGCTGAGGTCAAACGCTCTCGAGGCTGCAAGGCAGGTGGCAAACAAGTTCCTTGAAGGGAGCATAGCAAATGATTACAAGTTCCGCATACTGGTCTACCCTCACAACGTGATAAGGGAGAAGAAGAGGGCTATGGGAGCCGGAGCAGACCGTATCTCCCAGGGTATGACTCTCTCGTTCGGGAGCCCATCCTCAGTAGCCGCACGCGTGTATAAGAACCAGCGTGTCTTCGAGGTAAGGCTTGGAGCGGCAAACAAGGATATAGGAAGGACCGCACTCAAGAGGGCAGCTTCAAAGCTCTCAGGGACATACAGCATAAGGGTCTACGACAACTGATCCCTTAACCTGAAACCCATTCGCCTGCATACGGGATTACCTGATTGGCCGGTGAATTATAATTATCCTGATTAGCCTGTGCTTTGCTTATCAGATTAATCAGTGCTGCCTTATCCGCTTAGTCAGTACTTCCTTGCCTCTTCTACAAACCTGTCAGCCATCAGTACCACCCAGGCTGCAAAGTCCCCGGGCTTCTCCTTCACCCATCTGCTGAACTCTTCAATAGATACCCATCTCCAGGCCTGCACCTCATCCCCATTAGGCTTCGGTTCTCCGTTGTACCTTCCGAAGAATATGTGGTCATACTCCTGCTCTGTGAGCCCGCTCCCCACCTCTGCATGATACGGGAAGACAAACCTCTCCTCAAGCTTCGCCTTTATCCCCATCTCTTCGACAAGCCTTCGCTCGGCTGCCGATTCATTGGGCTCCCCTGGCCTCGGATGGCTGCAGCAGGTATTCGCCCATTTGGCCTTTGAGTGGTATTTTGTAGAGGCTCTCTGCTGAAGCAGCGTCTCTCCC
This sequence comes from Microcaldota archaeon, assembly GCA_027365175.1. Taxonomy (GTDB): domain Archaea; phylum Micrarchaeota; class Micrarchaeia; order Micrarchaeales; family CABMGC01; genus JAKAUU01. The sequence goes on from DAHXNY010000003.1 coordinate 84,803, forward strand.
TTGTCGTTTAACAGGAAGACGGATATGGCACGGTGCAGCTGTCCGCCGTTGCTGTGCGCCTTCATCTTCTCTTCCGTCCCTATCTCATTGTCCTGCTTGTCTACAAGTATTACCTTCTCCACTGCATCACCAATAAACTTATATATTGTAAACTACCCACGGCTAAGGTCGTGGGCTTTCCATGAGAAGATTTGAATGTTGTACAACAACTTGGATCAAACCAACTTCATCGGACATATGTCTGAGGCCGTTTACAAGGCCTCCCATATTGGAAATCTGGAGGGGTTTTCGGTCAGGAATATCCCTCCGCTCCAACAGGCGTTTCAATGCAACATTCCTGCTTGCATTTCTATCGGAGTTCATCACAACTCCACATTCTTTGCATCTGAACAGGGCATAATTTCTACCGTCATGTCCCTTACCAACAGCACCGCAGTGGTTGCAGAACTTAGATGTATGCCAACTGTCAACTATGTTAAGTGTAATATTCTTGTCGAAACAGCGGGAAGCCAGTATTTCCTTGAACTTGAGAAAAGGCATCCGCATAACGATTTTATTGAATCTCCTCCCTTTGGATTTGAACCTTTTGAGTTTCTCAATGGAAATATCTGCATCGTACTTCAGAGCAAGTTCGGTTATTCCCTTGACCATCTGGCCAAGATTGGTTTCGACGAAATTGGACTCTCTTGTCCTGAGTCTGCGGAGACCGGAAAAGTTCATGGAACTTTGCATGAGGGAACGCCTCCTCATCATGCTCTTGCGTTTCATCCATATATTCAGTCCGAAATAAGCCTGGCACAAGACCTTATTCTTATCAGAAAGGACAGTAATGGCAATTCGTTTGGCATTGAAGTCGATCCCAAGAACATTCTTCTTTTCTGGCAGTTCAATCTCATCTTTAGAAAGATATGCAACAATCTCAAGCCGGGACGTCAGCCCGTAGGTCTTGCATGTCCATCCGGATCTTATCAGGTTAGAATATCTCTGGAAGTTCCTGTTCTTCACAACAGGAATAGAAATAGGATTCCTGGAAAACAGGGAGAACTTCACAAACGGCATGGTCATGTCAAAGATCTTGCAGTTGCGCGGAACGTTGAATTTGAGGGTAATTCCTTTGGACCTGCCCTTGCTTCTCCAGACCGAACGTTCGATATCACAGACTATTTGCGAATTAAAAGAGGTGGTTTCTTTGCAGTTTGAATATACCTTCTTATGGAAATCCATAAACTTAAGGCAGAAATTTCTCTCATCCCAAAGACGGTTGAATTCGGAAGTTGCAGTAGAAAGAGCTGCCTTTAGTATATCTTCCTTAGAGTCAGTTGCAAATGTTTGCAATAGAACAGAGCGTTTCATACCCCTAACCATTAATATATACAGTGGTAAGATTAGTAAATGTTTACTCGAATTCCTCCCACGGTTGAAATCGTGGGTTTCCTTCGAGGTGAATGTATGAAGATACTTCTGCAGTTTCCTGAAGGGCTAAAGGAGAAGGCCCTCGCATATGCAAAGGAGGAAGAGGCCAAAGGCAATGAGGTCTTTATCTCTGCCTCGCCTACTTTCGGTGCCTGCGACCTTGCCCTTGAAGAGGCAAAGATGATAAATGTGGATAAGCTGGTCCACTTCGGCCATGCCGAATTCCACAAGGTTGATTTCAACGTTGAATACAGGGAGTTTGAAGTGGATGCTGACCTTGGCATCCTTGATGATTCGGTAGACACTCTTAAGGATTATAAGAGAGTGGGCTTGGTAACTACGATACAGCATATACACCAGCTCCAATATGTAAAGGAGTTCTATGAGAAGCACGGCAAGGAGGTTATTGTAGGGAAGCCTTATGGATTTGCAAAGAAGCCTGGCCAGATCCTTGGGTGTGACATAGGCAGCGCTGCAAGGATAGACAAGGAGGTAGATGCATTCGTCTACTTCGGAGGAGGTATGTTCCATCCTCTTGGAGCCCTGCTCAATACGACAAAGCCCTTCCTGGTAGTCGAGCCCTTTACAAGGAAGGTCGAGTTCATAGATAAGTACAGGGAGATATACAGGAAGAGGAGGAATGGCAAGATTGCCGTGGCATTGTCTGCGAAGAACTTCGGCATAGTTGTAAGCACAAAGAATGGGCAGCACAACATGAACCTTGCAAAACTGCTTAAGAATAAGATAGAGTCAAATGGCCTTCATGCTGCAATACTCACTGCCAATACCATAAACTTCGAATCCCTTGACAACATGCGCGAGTTCGATGCCTTTGTCAACACGGCCTGCCCGAGGATAGCGATAGATGATATTGACAGGACGAGGAAGCCGATGCTGAGCGCAAACGAGGTAAACGAGGTCCTTGATATGCTCAGCGCACAGATGGTTTCCAAAGGATGACTCTTTGGGATAAAAGCAGAGTCGGCAGTGCGGAGTTGGCAGAATCCTGCCTTAACAGACGTGCATACCCTAATACTATCGTAATGATTGATTCTTAGGATCCCTGCCGAGTAAGACTAGGGATAAAAGAAGAAGAAAAAAGGAGAAGAAAAAATAAAAGAAAATAAAGGTAACTTTATGTTACCTTTACTATCAGCGTTGCAACCTTTGCAGCACTTGTCGATGGTCCTGTTGGCGTTGTGCTGTAGTTTAACCATACATATCCGCTGAACTGGCTGCCTATTGCATTTCCGCTGTTGAACTCGCTTGCAGGAATAAGTACATATACTTGCTGTATATTTCCTGCATTCAATGTGCATGGTTTAGTACATATTGCGTTCTCCGTAATCTGCGTAGGGAAGCCTGCCGGAGATGAACCGGAAGCCTGCGGTGCCACGCCTATTATTGCGTTGTACACTGAAGAGCCGCCGTTCTGGCCGAAGCTGAAGCCTACCAGCACATTGCTTGCCCCATTAGGCAGTGCTGTCTGGTTTGTACATATATATCCCGATGATGCTATGCATGACGGATGTAGGAATGCACTTCCGTTGAATACTCCCAGTGCATAGAGTGCTACCAGCACTATAGCTATGACGAGTATCGCCCATCCATACGTCATGAGGTATTCCATTGCGCTTTGCAATTTGAAGTTTTTACTCATATCCGCACCTTGTTTTTCATTCATAACTGATTAATAAAGTATTTAAACCTTACTAAACGAGGCATTGTTTTCTGAAACTCTGCTTGATAATAAATCTTAATATATTTCGTATATATGTCTTAGGAATAGTTTCTTAGGAATAGTGTCTTAGGAATAGTGTCTTAGGAATATGAATAGCTTGTAGTGATATGCAATGCTGGATAAAATAATAAATTCGATGGCGAGGAAGGCGGCAAGATCCAGGCATGGAGATGTCTTGAATATTATCAGGACTGGATGGAACAGCTACAGCTTCGTCTTCTATATAGGTGGAGTCAGCGCCATACTCGGAAGCCTTTTCGGAATAGCAGGATGGCTGTCTGTAATAGTTACTGTGGCTTTCTTCTACTATGCAGGAAGGTTCGTCAATGAACTGCATCAGGAGAGGGAGAAGCTCAATAAGCAGAGAAAGAAGCGCTAATCTTGACTCCGGCACATGCGTACTTCAATCATCGACCATTCCTTCGCCGCAGTCAAGCTCCGCTCCGCAGTTGTAGCACCTCCTGTGGCAAGCAGACATATCCTGCATCTCAAAACCGCAGACCGGACATCCCATATTATGCAACTTAGTTATGACAAAAAACAAAATACCCGTATGCTGTGGTAAAACCATTATCCCCATGCGGACAGGAAACGGTTATCTCTATGCAGAACAGGAAACCAGTATCCCTATGCAATCAGGAAACCATTGTCGCTATGCGGAACAGGACTTGTAGTAGACACATCAGTAGTAATCCGCACGCTGACGCATGAGGAATATGCGATATGCGGCCTTACGGGGTGTTGGAATATGTTTATAAAGATATCCCCATACTTCGCATTGAAACGATGTTTTTCAAGGGTAAAAAATTGGCTTTAAAAGGTATCCTTCCGATTATTAGTTGTGGTATAAATGGCAAAATCAAGTAAACCAAACTACGGTGCATGGGCCCTTAAGTTCATAGGAAGCCTGGTATATCTGTACGTTCTGTACCAGCTCTGGGCTCCCGGCTCAGTATCAGGAACATTTGGTCCTATATTGTTCGGAGTTGCAGCAGTTGCTTCTGTAGCACTGTTCATAACGAACCTGGCAGCAGTGGCTATGCCAAAGAATGACAAGACATCAATGTGGCTGGCCAAGCTGACGAATGTGGGAGGGTTTGCCCTTCTTGCAGCTGCGTACGTAGGTCCGGCTGGAATGGCAGGAGGCCTTCTTTCAGCGGCTCTCGTAGGATTTGTTATTGCATATGTAGGAGTTGGGATGGATCTGAACAAGTAAAGGTTTGCATCCTTTCTTTTTTTAATTTTTTATTTTTTCTTCTCCTTTTTTCTTCTTCTTTCTTCTTCAATTGTATTTTATCTGTTGGTCTGCATGCAGTATAAGAGATTTGTCTTACAGATATATTTAGCGGAATAGTCCTATGTGTAATATTCTGAAGTGCAGGTATTTCGGATAACCGGATAACAATAGGAGCATGTTATGGGGCGTGGATATGTTGGATAACAAGAAGAGCAGGCCGAGAATGGATCTTAGGGGCGAGGAGCGCTTCGGCCCAGTACTATCAAGATTGTACACTCTCTTTTCCATGGGAGGAGCTCTTGGAATATACGATTTTGCATGCGATGACATACTTGCAAAGAAGGGCTCCTTCAGCCTTCTGGATGTTGGCACGGGTCCTGGAGTCCTTCCAAAGATGCTCTCCGCACGTACTGATAGGGTAAGCATATGGGCGGTGGACCCTTCAGAGTCCATGCTCAGGATAGCTATAAGGAACAATAAGGGCAGAGAGGCAAGGTTTGCAATAGGGTACAGCCAGAGACTTCCTTACAAGAGAAGGTTT
>DAHXNY010000004.1 GCA_027365175.1 Microcaldota archaeon
CAGCCCAATCAAAAGATCATGGGATTTGTTTATCTTTTCATCTAATATTGACCTGGCTATTTTGTATTTTTCAGTTCTATCTATGTATTTTTGGTATTGTTTTATACGTAGTCTAGCTGAAGCAGGGGCTTCTGGGAGGAACGTTCCTAGATGAGCCCCATTCCAGTTCAAAAGGCACACACTTACGTCCATCTTTGCTAACCAGCGCAAGGCATCTAAGCTGATATTTCCCGAATGATTATTTAGTATTAAAGTATCATAAGGAATCTGATGTGGCAAGAATTCGATTCGACTATTTTCATGTTTGTTCACTATCACAAGCCTTCTTTTTTCCACATTTATAACTAGACCCCATCCGCTGATCAAAATTGGATTCATACTATCACTTTGTCGATATAATATAGACGTCAAAATATATAAATGACTGATTTTACGTCGACTTAGGCGCTTTCTCAGGTTTTGGCAAGGATCAGTCTATCAGATGAGTGTAGATGGCCTGTTACCAAAAATATTAATGAGTTATAACGAGAAGAAGGGTACAGCAGAAAACGGCGTAATCCTATCTGCGGTAATAGCAGTGATCATGTTGTTTGCAGGCAGCATATACTTGATTGTTTCTATAGTCATGTTCAGCCTGATGTTCGACTATCTGCTTGTAGGGTTTGATATAATCCATTTCAGGAGATTGAATAGCAAACCTGATTTCAAGATGCCTCTCTATCCATATTTACCGGTACTGGGAATACTAATTCTGATAAGCTTCTTCGCAGTCCTACCAATCGAGGTTCTTGGCCTTGGAGTAGGAATGTTCATATTTTTAGTGATATTGTATCAATTCCTAAGCAGATCGAAGAAGAAGATTGGCATGGATATACGGCTGTTTTGACAAGGCTTCATTTACATACATTCCACATACTGAATCAATTGCCATATTATCTATTTATCATTGAATATTAATATTACATCCGATGCGATACCCTAAGCCTCTACATCCGCTTCCTTATAGCCAATATCTTAGGGCTGATCATTTTAGTTACTTCCTTATCTTTAACCAAGAAAAGGCTATTTTCAGTGTGAGCCACTATAATCAGAGCGTAATCTTTTTCCCAATCCAATCTTAACTTCTCACATATTCGTTTAGGCAAATATAAATGCGCTGAATTGCCTTTGTAATTGATTCTGCCTAATTCTACTACCGGATTGGGTTTATCTTTGAAATGTCTTATACCATGAATATCTTTCATCCCCATAAGATCACCTATCATAGCTATGTTGCAGCCACATGGCTATCTTTAATTCCATTTCGCCTTTGAACTGACCTAGTGTGAGCGCCCTTGGAGCAGGCAAATGATCTATGTTCTTGAGCTTCTCTTCGAGGAGTTGGATAACAGCTAAATCCGCAATACTTGCTCTGCTTAATTCCTGGATATCATGAACCAAGCTGAATCTTCCATCCTTAAGTAAGTGCAAATACCCAATGCTTCCGTCAAGACCAGCAGCGTTGACTAACCTTCTACCTCAGATTCTACTATCAAAGTACTGTCAGCGGATAAATATCTAACCTGCTAATCATTGGATACACGCATTATTCTCTTCAGCGCGAGTACCTCTTCAGATGCAAATGGTGACGCCATTGCAATCTTTGCCGATTGCAGCATGGGGATATCATGTATGCTGTCCCCAATCACCATACACTTCCAAAGCTTCAATCCACGTCTGTCAAGAGCCTCTTCGGTAAGTGCAAGCTTGCTCTCTCCGCAGGTAATCTTCGCATCAAATCCCACCAGCTTTCCTGAGTTATCAAATATCTCTGTGTTTGATGCGGTCTCGGTAAGCCCAAAGTTATATTTTGCGTAGTCTGCAATCGTAGAGCCTGCCATAGTTGATAGTAAAACTGGAATGTCTCCTGTAACGTAGTAATCTACTATTTTTCCAACCTTTTCAACTATGTTGTTTCTAATATGCCTCCCTACGATATCGCTCATCTCATCTCTCGTGCCCATGCCATTCTCTATAAGTACCTCGTAGAACTTCCTCTGCCCCTCAGGTATTCCATCTGAATCTTTACGGGCATTTACTATAAAACTCACACAGCCCATCCCAAAAGCGTAATTCACCGTTTTGTATAGATTAAGCTCCCTGAAAGCTTTTACGAGATATGCCTTTCCAAGAGCCTCTGTCGCGTTTCCCTTCCAAAGGGTTCTGTCTCCGTCAACTACTACTGCATCAATCACGCTCATAAAATCAGGTAAATGTTTTATATGAATATAAATCTGAAGACTGGCATACGACAAACATGTGACCGGCAAGGAATTGCGCCGGTTGCGCAGGGAAGACAAGCCGGCTTGACACGTTGGCCACAGATTGCCTTCCAATATTATAATGGATTTTTAGGTATATACGCCTTTTCATAAGGAACGTTAAGTGCCAACATGCCATTTTATATGTTGCGCTAAGGCCTTGCGTCTAACGTCAATTCTGCACTAAAAGCCTGCACTTTAAGTCAGTTTAAGTGCAAGTCCTACCTTTAGGATAGTCTTAAATATCAAGTTGAACCACAAAATGTCATGGCGGAAGAGTCAGTCACAAAAAAACAGGAAGCGTCAGAATCTACGGGCATAAAGCGCCTCTTCAAGGCTGCAAGGCGCATAACTGCTACGGGAGCAGAAAAGACTGCCATGCTTGCTCCGACAATGCAGAATAATCTGGTGATACTCAGTACCTGTGGGTGCGGAAGCTGTCCCAGGTGTGTCGTAAACGCGGCCGTGGTTACTGCAAATACCGTAATGGCTTTAGTTGGATTGAGGAGAAAGGAAAAAAAGCCAGAACATAGCGGACATGATCACTCGGCACATGGCCACAAGCATGAGTGAGGCTCGCATAAACCTCAGACTATCCTGCAGTATTTGACTAAGCGCAATATCCTCTCCTTCTTACTAACGGCAGAGACACTAAAACTAAGAGGACCATTACGGGATTATCTGTGGGATGATGCCGGACTATGACATTGCCTTTGACTTGTTTCCGTTTAGCACATCGTTAAGGCGCTTGTTCGCTTCCTGCCAGTTTATATTGTCAAGGAAGACCTTTACATAAGAGCCTTTGTCTGTTCCATAGTCCATCGCGTATGCGTGCTCCCAGCAGTCAAGTGCAATTACCACATCCTGCGCTATTGCAGGGACGTTAATGCTGTGCTCGTTTATGACCCAGTTGTGCAGCTGGTTACTGTTCCTGTCAACTGTCACGAGGACCCATCCTGGAGTAGAGGCAGCATCAGCCTTTGTCTCTGCCTTCCACTTGTCTATGCTTCCGAAAGAGCTATTGAGCATCGACTTGAACTGGTCATCAGGCTCGTTAACAGGCTCCAGATTCTCAAAATAAGCCTTGTGCAGGTAGCTTCCGTTGTATGCGACTATCTCCCTGCGCTTCAGCTCGCTGTAGCTGCCATAGCTGAAGTTCGCATTCTTGCTCAGTATTTCAGGATCGGTATCCATCTGCTTCCTAAAATCGTCAAGCTTCTGCTCTATTTCATTGAGCTTCTTTACATATCCCTCATAAAGACCTATGTGCGCCTTTATCAGCTTGGGTGTAAGCCCCTTTATCGCTCCTTCCTGCAAAAGCGCTGAAAAATCCTTTATCTTATGTTCTACTAACATTCCACTCACACTATACAATTACAACCAAGTTATATAAATTTTACAAATATTTTCAGGAACCTTTGGTAAATGATGCATATGAAAACCTGAAAGATCCTTCAATGCCTTAGCAGAATGGAGAACATCTCATCAAGCTTTCCATCATTCTTCACACCAAGTACCGCATGCTCATCCATGGAAGGGCTGGAATCTCCATCTATCTCAAACCTGTATCCCTTCAGCCTTGCGAATCTGTCGCTGTATACTGAGAGCACCAATGGCATATATCCTTGGTATACGAAGACAGTATCCTCAATTCCATAAGCATCCTTGGGCACATCCCTGCCGATCTGCAAAAGCTCTCCTCTTATGCTGAATGTGCAGTGCCCTTTGAATTCATCGATTCCAAAGCCATTAATGTAGAAGCTGTCTCCTTTCAGGCTGTTCCTGAACCGCAGCGCCCTTCTTGAGCTTCCATGCGCCATTGCCAGTATCTCCTGATACCCTGCTGGCCTAAGGCCATGCTCCATAAGGAGCCTAAACGACTCTGTGCAGTTGGCATGGGCATGCACTCGCGATACTCCTGATTTTGATATCTCCTTGAACTCCAGGCCTTTGCCGTCTGCATGCGCTGTTCTTACGCCTTGCATCTCAATCATATCCTCCTACTGTCGCATGTAATCATGCGGTCGTGTCTTTCATGCAGTTAACAACAAATAAGTGCTCCGAGTCAAACTGCAGTGCTAACCACTGTCCATTTATCGGTACAGAGTCTGATTTATAAAATTAGCGTCCTGCTTTCAGATACCTTTTATAAGATTCCCTGCTTTGTTATAGTGGGGGAATCACAAATACAGAAATCAGGCATTGCTTCGGGGGATTGCAATGATGGAGACGTATATGGTCTATCCGAATGGATTGCGGAAGCTGGATCAGGCAGGAATAACCACAAGGATAGAAGCGCTCAGGGAAGAGGAGCTTCAAAAGTATCGCATGCCTGCCGTCTCTCTAGATGATATACGACGTGCCGTTGGCAGGATGGAAGGAGAGGGTCATCTGAGAAACCTGGAGAAACACGAAAGGAACGAGTACAAGCAATTTCTTAACAGGGCTGCAAGAGAGGAAGACTTCTACTGGACAACAAATAGAAAGGGAGGAAAGCTAAAGGAACGCGCAGTAGCAGAAGACTTCTACCTGATAAGCGGTCTAAGGAATCTTGCAGTTCTTCAGGATAGCGAACTATTCAACTATAAAAAATTCAATTTCGAGAGCCTTTTTGAGTTTACAGGCACAGTGGGCTCTGCGCTCGAGATGGTCTCAAAGACCAACGGATGGCAGTACGGTCTGCCTTGGAGTACCATAAGGGAGAACAAGAGAAAAATATCGAGCATAGTGACAAGCGATGGCGCTGGAGAGATGAGGATATTCCAGCAGGATATAACTCCATATGAAACGACAGATCCGTTCGGAAAAAGAGTATTCTACAGAAGGCTAGGCATAGCTGACAAAAAAGCTGTAGAAGCTTCACCATCTACCGAGAGCTATCTCCTTATCTCGATACTTAAGTATGTGGAGCAGCTCGGCCTCAAGCCAGATATACTGGATAGGGGCGCAGTGACTACGAATCAGTACATAACAAACATCGGCCCGATGGAAATGGCAAAACGCTACAAGATAGTCAATAAGGATGCCGAATCTATAAGGACGCTGTTTAGGACATGGGAGGTGCCGCTGCCGACAGTATCTGGAGGAAAGGTAAGTGACAGCAAATTCGCACACTTCATACCATCAACATCGGGCGGGGGCTATAACCTATGCATAGGTGAAAACAACGAGCTTGTCATAGGCAGGAAGATAAGAAATGAGATGGACGTAGAGAATTCTGTGGTCTTCCTTCCTGATGATACTGACAATCTAATCAAGAGCCTGCTCTATCAGGCTGCCAGAGGGCTGGGAAGGACTACGGAGAGGCAGCTGCTTGACATAATAGAGTACAGATACTCATCAGAGATAAAAGACAGGTATAAGCTTGCCGCACGGAAGTAAGGGCGATTAGCGATAATTATTTTAACTTGCGCAGGGAATAAACTCCAGATATAATTTGGTTGGTGTGTCAGTGAGACTTTCATGGATGATTGGAGGGGCGCAGGGTCTTGGAGTAGATACATCTGCAAACCTCTTCGGCTCAGCAGTTGCGAAGGCCGGATACTACATCTATGGCAACAGGGAGTACTACTCGAACATTAAGGGAAGGCACAGCTACTTCAACGTAGTAATCGGCAGCAAGCCCTACAGGAGCATATCAGAGAAGGTAAACATACTGGCATCGTTCGATGCAGAGACCGTCTTCCAGCACTTCACAAGCGTTACCGATTTCCTGGTATATGACGGAGCGTCTGAGATGGTAAAGGCAGAGACGATACGCTCGATGGAGCCGGAGGTGACAGACAAGGCTGTCAAGGAACTGGAATCGAACGGATACGGCACAAGCATAGCGGATGTGGTGCAGTATCTCAAGAAAAAGGATGTCACCTGCATACCTGTAAACTATGTTGATGATATAAATGCAGTCATAAACAACCTTAAGATACCTCCTCCCTTGGCATCAAAAGCCAAGAATACCATAGCGATAGGCACGTCGTACTCGCTGCTTGGGCTAAAGGAAGACTATCTGAGGGCTGCAATAAAGGAAGCATTCGGAAAGAACGACCTCTTCCTAAACATGAATATGCTTGCAGCAGAAACCGGCATGAAGTATGCAAAGGCGCACTACAATCTCGAGGAGCTTCCTATTGGCGATGAGAGGGTGCAGATAGATGGAAATACCCTTTCAGCTATAGGGAAGATTGCAGGAGGGCTGCGTTTCCAATCCTACTATCCAATAACTCCCGCTTCTGACGAGAGCACATATATAGAGGCCAACCAGATAGTCCAGACAACTACGGGCGGCAGCGGAGGAGTGGTGGTGGTACAGTCGGAGGATGAGCTGGCTGCGATAAACATGGCAGTCGGGGCGTCGCTTACAGGTTCAAGATCCGCAACCGCCACATCCGGGCCCGGCTTCTCACTGATGTCAGAGGGGATAAGCTGGGCAGGAATGAATGAAGCGCCTGTCCTTATAACATATTATGTCAGAGGAGCGCCTGCTACAGGTTTGCCTACAAGAAGCGGCCAGGGAGACCTAAAGTTCGCAATAAACGTAGGGCATGGGGAATTCCCAAAGATAGTAATAGCGTCTGGAGATCATGAAGAGATATTCTACGATGCCGTATATGGGCTCAATCTTGCAGAGAGGTACCAGACCCCTGTAATACATCTCATAGAGAAGTGCCTTGCAAATGCCTATTCTGTACTGGACATGAAGACCTTCAAAGGCCCGAAGATATCAATAGAACGCGGTTCACTATCTGAAGGGGGCGAAGGCTACAAGCGTTTCGCGATTACAGACAATGGCATATCTCCAAGGGCGTTCATAGGAAAAGCAAGCATCTTCTATACCGGTGACGAGCACAATGAAGCCGGCCATATAACCGAGGAGCCGCTAAACAGGCTTGTCATGTATGAGAAGAGGCTTAAGAAGCTCGAGACCGCGGATAGGGAGATAATGGAGGAGTCGATGGTAAACGTGTATGGAGACTCAGAGAATGTAATTCTGCTATGGGGAGCATCTAAGGGCCCCGCACTCGATGCGATGGAGGAGCTTAAGGAAAAAGGCATAAATATAGAGGTGGTGCAGGTCAGGATGTTCAATCCTTATCCTAAGAGATACATGAAGAGATTGCTATCAGGCAAACGCAGGATAATAGCCCTGGAGAGCAACTATTATGCACAGGGTGCCGGCGTTCTCACAGAAAACACCGGCATAGCTCCAACCGCGCAGATACTCAAGTGGACAGGAAGGCCGATACTGCTTGATGAGCTTATAGACGCTATAGAAGAAGTTGTAGTGCATGGAAAAACAAAGGTGGTTCTAGATGGAGGAGCATAACGCTACGGAGTTCAATGACTGGTGCATAGGATGCGGGGATTTCGGCATACTGAGGTCAGAGGAGCTTCTCACAGACGAACTCAAGCTTGATTACAAGAACTTCGTTGTGGTGTCAGGGATAGGATGCTCGGGAAAGACCCCTCACTTCTTCCCAAACAAGATATCCGGAATACATACGCTGCACGGAAGGGCTCTTGCATTTGCCACCGGGATAAAACTCTCAAATCCGTCGATGGAGGTTCTTGTCCAGGCCGGTGACGGAGATACATTTGGAATAGGCGCAGGCCATTTTGTCAATGCGGGAAGAAGGAACATAAACATGGCCTTATTGGTCCACGATAACGGCGTCTATGGGCTTACAAAAGGACAGGCCTCTCCTACTCTGCACAGGGGAGAGAAGACAAAGTCCCTTCCAAAACCCAACATAAACGATTCCATAAACCCTATAGCCCTCGCCCTCTCAGTCGGATACACCTTCGTTGCAAGAGGCTTTGCATACGATGTCAATGGGACGAAGGAACTGATAAAAAAAGCTATAATGCATAAGGGGATGGCACTCGTAGACATACTGCAGCCATGCCCTAGCTACAACGACATAAATACGAATGAGTGGTACAGGAAGCGCGTTTATAACTTGGACATAGATCCTGTAGTCAAGAGCATGGATGAGGTTCCGCAGAAGATAAACGCTGCGATATCCAGGTCTTATGAATGGGAGGAGAAGATACCTCTGGGCGTATTCTATCAGAATGAATTGGTGCCTACTTTCGAGGAGAGGCTAAAGGAGAATATCCCAGACTACGATGTCAATTATCCTGCAATACAGAAAATAGAGGAGCAGGGGGAAGCTAACACGGTGTATGAAAAGCTTCTTCAAGCCAGAAAGGTCGCATGATTAGTCATGAGTCTCCTGAGCCGCAGTTGCAATAACCAAGCTCATCAACCCTGCCTTTGCAGATTGGGCACTTTATCTCAAGAAACTCCACTTCATGGAACTCCTTCCCATACATCCTTACGTGCTCATCCTCTTTCATCATTATCAATCAAAATAATAGATTTTACATATTTATTACTTTCTATTCATATAATCCATGCGGGTCCGTAACTCAGTTTGGCTAGAGTGGAAGGCTTTTAACCTTTAAGTCGTGGGTTCAAATCCCACCGGGCCCGTGATCACATGCAAGGCTCTTTCATAACTCAAATGCAGGAAGCTTGCAGATTAAATTTATTAATCAGGATAATCTACCTCTTTTGAGATATTAAATGCATAGATGTTATTATGGAAACTGTAAACGTTCTCAGGAAAAAATCCACAAAGTTAATGTTCTCTGACAGAGAGGTTCTAGTTGACGATATACAAAGGGCCATGCCTGCAGGGCACAGGCAGGCATATGTAAGAGAGATAGCCTCGTTATTCTTCAACGATGCTGATTTCAGGAAGGAGCTTAGCAATGCAGGAAGCATATGGTCTGCAGACAAAGGAACTAAGAACATGGGGACATTCAGAATAACCGAAGACGGCTTATTCCTCCCGGTGAACAGGGAGGATGCAAAAGCGCTCTCCGAGGGTCACTACTCTGTCCACTATCCTGGGATCGGGCAGGTGATAGTCAGATGCTACAATTGCTCTGACAGGATCGGACTGTACATAGATGCAGAATACAAGCCGTCCAAAGCAGCTAAAGTTGCATATGTAAAGGACGAAAATGCCAAGACCGATCAGCAAAGTACAAAAACACTTGCGATACCTGTGGAAGAGATAAATACGGTAAAGGAATCTCTGAAGGCGGCAGAGGAGTCAATCAAAAGGATGCCACATACCGGAGAACTAATCATATTCATAAGCAACGTAAGGGAACTTTTACGAGACAGAACCTAACAAAAACCTAACTTTTCAGAAAAGGGTTTAAATTCCAATTGCTTATCCTAATTGTGATTATTTGGGAAAGACTCTTGAGACAAAGAAGAAGATACTCGAACTTCTTGAAAACAGGAAGATGACAATTACGGAGCTTAGCAAGGAACTGGGGCTCTCAAAAGCGACAGTGAGCCAGCACATAGATGAGCTGACGAGGGTGCATGCGGTAGAGAAGGTGGATTCGGAATACTTCAAGAAACTAAAATACTACAAGACGACTCCCAATTACTCGGCAATGTTCGCAAAGGCCATAGGTGTAGTCATTGTACTAGGAATAGTGGCATACGCTCTATACTCATATGCAGGTACTACTCAATATCCCAATGCGCATAACGCAAACGGCAAAACAAAGCTCAAGACAGTGCCTGCAACCACTGCATCATATGTGAATTCCTCGGCAAATGCGACAGTAACCCCTGGACAGATATCTTCCGCGTACTCGTGCATATTCCTTAACTATCATATGGACGGAAGCATAGTCAATACAAGCGGATTCTCAGCATATGTGCTCAATTATACCGTGGGCAACGAAACACGCAACGTTACTGATTATGTCATAAGCAGAGGATCTTCAGGCAGCTTCAGGCTTGCCGAGAACATAACGCAGACGCTTTCAGAACCGCAGGGCTTCAACAGCACCAGGACACATTACTATCTATTAAGGTACAACAGCAGCATAGCGTCATTGCATCCGACAGGTATAAACATAACTTTCAGCCCGGAGGCATTCCAGGCGGTAAACGGCAGCATAAACACCTCTGCATACGTCAGAATCGCTGCGAATGCGACTTACGGCACATACTGGATAAACTTCGACGGCCCCTGCGGAGGCGGAATAGGTCCTGAGCTGCTGACTGTAGGAAGCAGGCCGTACAACGGCACACTGCGCGAGCCTGTCAACATATTCGGCTGAGTCCCTGCGGATGCATAATCTGCAGGATCTCTCCGGAACAGCAGTTAACAGCAAACATTAAATACTTTATTGTCTTAATTATGCTGTCAAACGGCCATAGGAACAGGGAAACGCCCGAACCCATCCCGAACTCGGAAGCTAAGACTGTTCACGATATGACATACTGCTCGAAGGAGTGGGAAAGCATATTGCTGTTTGGCATTATAATTAGACACTTAGCATAAGCTCTGCCTATCTATCATCAACACAGATTAAACAGGGGCGCAATCAGTATAGTATCTCAGGCCGGTCTTAAAGAAAAGCGGCATGGCATCTGGTTATACCTTTACCTCCCCGCTCTTTATCTTTGCAATCATCTCCCTTGCGTTTATGCCTTCGCAAGTGACGTTCATTGACTTGCATGTGCCGAGGATCTGATTGACTCTGTCCTTCATGCTGTTGCCATACATCTTAGATTCCTTTGCCTGGGCAACCTTCTTTACCTGTTCAAGCGTTATGTTGCCGGCAATTTCATCCTTGGTCTTAGCCCCTTTCTGTATTCCTATCTCCTTAAGTATAAGCGCACTTGTAGGAGGAGCACCTACCTCGACAGTATACTTCTTTGTGGAAGGATTGACTATCACCTTTACAGGAACCTTTACTCCTTCAAATGCCTGTGTCTTCTTGTTTATCTCGTCTATTATCGCTGCAACATTAACCCCGAGCGGACCTAGGGCCGGGCCGAAAGGCGCACCGTTCGTGGCCTTTCCTCCTTCTATTAATCCATTTATTATAGCATCTGCCATTGTTTACACCTTTTCTGCCTTCTCTATTACGCGAGCCATGTTCGATTTTGTCGTTACAGGTATTGGAACTGCAACATCCATAAGCTCTACTGTAATCTCATCTTTTGATGGGTCAGTATTTATTACCTTTGCCTTGTATCCCTTGAACGGACCTGCAAAGAACTCCACAAGGTCGTTCGGAGCTATGTCCTGGGACTGCTGCTTCTTGGCCAGCACCTTGTCTATCTCTTCCTGAGTGAGCGGCTTTGGAAGCATCCCCTTTACATGGGGCTCGTTAAGTATCAAATCCCTGCATGCTATCTCATCCTGCGCCTCCACTATTATGTAGCCGCGCATTCCCTGCGGTATTATTATTGAGTATATTCCATTGTCTTTTCCTTTTGACTTATTCTGCAGTATGTCCGCGGTTATCTTCTCCTGCGACGCAGTTACTCTTACTATAAAATACATCTTCACATCCTTGATATTATATGCGCAAAGGCTGCGCAATAAACATACTTCAAATTAAGGGTATGTTTAACTGATTCATATTGTAAGGGCTTATTTATATATTTTGCGTTTTGACCTTCATTACTATGAAGGGCTATGCTGAGAAGAAGAATCCGGGAGAGAAGCTCGTCTGCGTAGATATATCCTATTCTGACAAGATAGAGAAGCTCATGATAACCGGGGATTTCTTCATACATCCTGAGAGCTGCATAATGGACATAGAGATGGCCCTTGAAGGTGTGCCCCTTGCAATGAATGACATGGAGCTAAGGGACATAATAAACAACGTAGTCGAATCTCACAGAGCCAAACTTGTAGGAATATCGGCAAACGGCATAGTCGCTGCAATCAGGGATGCAACAATGAGGGAGATATGAATGGAGCTCAGAGTCATACCTTATTCATCAAATTCTGCATACCAGAACATGGCAATAGACCACGCACTCCTTGAATCCGTTGCTGCAGGAAATTCCAATATGGCGTTAAGACTGTATTCGTGGAAGCCAAGCGCAGTTTCCATAGGCAGGTTTCAGAGCATGCAGAAAGAGGTAAACCTGGAGCAGTGCAAATCCATGGGCATAGACTTTGTCAGGAGGATTACAGGTGGAGGGGCGGTATACCATGATTCTGAAGGGGAGATAACGTACAGCCTTATAGCCAAGGAAGGCGACCTGCCTGAGGGAATACAGAAGTGCTACAGATTCTCTGCGTCTATGATAATAGATGCGCTGAAGAGCATAGGCATAAACGCCGAGTATGCGCCGATAAACGACATAACAGTAGAAGGAAGGAAGATATCAGGCAATGCACAGACGAGGAGAGACGGGGCGGTACTGCTTCACGGCACAATACTCTACGGCGCAGATGTCAAAAGGATGTTTTCTGTACTCAATGTCAGCAAGGAGAAGATATCAGACAAGATGATAAAGAGCGCAGAGGAGAGGATAACCGATGTAAGGTCAAACTGCCACGCGAGCATCGATGAACTTAGAGACGCATTGCTAAACAGTTTCACAAAAGGAAGAGCATGGAAGGAATCGCCGCTTACAGATGAGGAAAAAGAGAGAAGCATAGAGCTTGAAGAAACTGTCTATAGGAATTCAGAGTGGAACTTTAACAGATAACCTATAAAAGTTAGGTACACCTGTATAATCTGTATATAATGCATTTGAAGGGTTTAGATGGCAGAGGAAACAAAGGTCAAGAAAGTGGAAGAGCTGCTGGAGAAGGGCATAAATCCGTATCCATATTCATACAAGAGGACAAATACGGCATCAGGCATAACATCGGACTTCAGCAGCAACGAAGGCAAGAGCGCAAGCATTGCAGGAAGGATAATACGCCTGAGAAAGATGGGCAGGATAATATTCATCGATCTTCTTGACGAGTCGGGTAAGATACAGATAATGATACGCGAGGACGTGGTAGAAAAAGAGGCAGCTGAGATCCTGCAGTTCATAGACATAGGCGACATAATAGGGGCAGAAGGCACTGTTACGAAGAGCACAAGGGGAGAGATAAGCATAGAGGTAAGGAAAGCCGTTCTTCTTTCAAAGTCTCTGCGCACACTCCCTGACAAGTTCCACGGGATAAGCGATACCGAATTGAGATACAGGAAGCGTTACCTCGATCTTATAATGAATCCTGATGTGAGGAAGGTATTCAGGACAAGGACAAGGATAATGGACTATGTAAGGAACTTCTTCAATGCAAGGGGCTATCTTGAATTCGAGACTCCGATACTCCAGCCAACATACGGGGGAGCAAACGCAAAGCCATTCACGACGTATTACAACTCACTGGAATCCGACTTCTATCTGAGAGTGGCGAATGAACTTTACCTAAAGAGGCTGATAATAGGTGGTTTTGAGAGGGTCTATGAGTTTTCGAAGGACTTCAGGAACGAGGATATAGACTCATCGCACAACCCCGAGTTCACGATGCTTGAATTTTACGAGGCATACAAGGATTACGAGGACTTCATGGAACTCATGGAGGAGATGCTCTCCGGGCTTGCAAAGCATATTAATGGCTCATACACCTTCACGTACCAGGAGAAGGAGCTCAACTTCAAGCCAAAATTCAAGAGGATATACTGGGTCGAGGAGCTGAAGAAGCTATCGGGAATAGACATATCAAAGATGACGGATGAAGAGGCGAAGAAGATAGCAAAGGAAGAGAAGCTTGATACCAGGATACTGAACAACTATCATGTTGCAGATTCGCTGTTCGACAAGTACATAAAGCCGACACTGGCAGACCCTACCTTCATACTCGATTTCCCGGCATACATGTGCCCGCTTACTAAAGACAAGCGCGGAAACAAGCTTCTGAGCGAAAGGTTTGAATTGTACATTAACGGTATGGAGGTCGCAAACTGCTATTCAGAACTTACAAATCCTATAGAGCAGAGGAAGAAGTTCGAGGAGCAGGAAGCTGAAAGGAAGAAGGGCGACGAGGAAGCGCCGCCTTCGGACAAGGATTTCATAGAGGCGATAGAGTATGGCATGCCTCCGACGGCAGGATGCGGAATAGGGATGGACAGGCTAGTGATGCTGCTGACAAACGTTTCATCAATAAAGGAAGTGATGCTCTTCCCGGCGGTAAGGCCCGAGGAAAAGAAAAAACAGAATAAATAAACAGGCAGGCGTGGGAAAAGAATTATAAGGATAGCAAACTGAAGGTATAGCGTGCCAGGGTGGCAGAATCCGGTAACGCGCGCGCCTGGAAATAATACCTGCAAGCGCGTGGCCTCACGGCCTTTTGGGTTCAAATGAATCTTAGGAAATCCTAACTTTCTGAGAGTCCCAACCCTGGCGTATATTAATGGCTTGAAAGTGGATTACCAATGCGAAGAATAAAGGCTTTTAAATCATTCTGTATTAATATAATGCACTGCAGTCAGTTAACGGCAGCTATTTTAACTGCGATTTAACAACGTTTAATTGATGCATTCTTACTGTGGTCATTAGATGGCAAAAGAAGAACCGATAAAGAAGAAGGCGCACGAAGATGCAAAGCCCAAAGCTGCGCAGGGAATGATAGTCCGACTTGCAGGAAGGGACATCAACGGAGACAAGAAGATAGCCCAGGCAATAGGCGAGATAAAGGGCATAGGGCACACGATGTCGCATGCGCTTGCAATACACATAAAGAACGATCTTGGGATAGACTACAACCTGCAGATAGGCCACCTTGACGATGCGAACATGGCAAAGATAGAGCAGGCAGTAAAGGATGCAACAGACTCAAAGATACCATCATATTTATTCAACAGGCGCATGGAGATGCAGTCAGGAAAGGACATGCACCTTGTCGGCACAGACCTCATAGTCAAGGTCAAGCAGGACATAGACGGCGACATAAAGCTGATGAGCTGGCGCGGAATAAGGCACAGGACAAACCAGAAGGTCCGCGGACAGAGAACGAGATCCACCGGAAGGACCGGCACGACCATAGGGGTCATGAAGAAGTCTGCAAAGCAGGCTCAGGCGGCTGCAGGAAAGCCTGCAGAGAAGAAGTGATTAAATGGGAGATCCGAAGCGCATAAGGAGAAAGTTTGACAAGCCAAAGACAATGTGGTCAAAGGACAGAATAGAAACGGAGCATGCGCTTAAGGAGAAGTACGGGCTTAAGAATCTGAGAGAGCTCTGGCAGGCAACCACAGAGGTAAGCAGGATAAGGAGAAATGTAAGGAAGGTACTCTCAGGAGCATCGGCTGAAAAAGAAGGGAAGGAGATAACCGAAAGGCTTGCAAGATACGGCATGGTAAGACAAGGTGCGTCTCTAGACGACCTTCTTGGAGTGACTTCCGAAGCCATACTTGAACGCAGGCTGCAGTCGGTCGCATTAAAGAAAGGGCTGGGAAGGACCGCAAAGCAGTCAAGGCAGCTTATAACTCACGGTTTTATATCAGTGAACGGAAGACAGGTGAAGTCACCAGGATACATGGTCAAGGCTTCAGAAGAACCAAAGATTAATTACTACAAGCCTATAGACCTTAACTTCAACAAGGAGGCAGAACATGCTCCTGCTCCAAAGGCTGCAGAGCCCAAGAGCGCTGCTACAGATGCAGAGAATAAAGAGAGTGCTTAATCATGGCTGGAAAGAAAAAGAAGATAGAGACGAAGCAGACAAAGCAGCAACAGCAACAGCAGCAGAAGTCTAACAAGAAAGAAGCTCCATCCTTTGAGGCTGCAGTGCAGGAGGCCCAGGAAAAGTTCAAGTCAAAAGCAGTAAGGTGGGGCGTAGCTCACATCTTCTCATCGAAGAACAATACAATAATAACTCTTACAGATCTATCAGGGTCAGAGACCATAGCCGTAGGAAGCGGAGGGATGGTCGTGGATGCTGACCACGAGGAAGGATCCCCATATGCTGCCATGCATGCGACATACAAGGTAGCCGCAACAGCAATAGAGAAGGGAGTGACTCACATAAACATAAAGATAAGAGCTCCAGGAGGCCATAACTCAAAGATTCCAGGACCAGGAGCACAGGCAGTCGTAAGGGCACTCGCAAGGAGCGGCTTCAAGATAGGCAGCATAGAGGATGTAACCCCGATACCTACTGATACTACTAAGAGGCCGGGAGGCAGAAGGGGACGCAGAGTATAAATATCCTGAGTAAGCATACTCATCGGTGTTGAACTGCCTGAACAAGAGGATATCTTCAGGGCAAATGACATACGCGGGATATATCCAGATACTCTAAACGAGAAAATTGCCGAAGAGATAGGGATGGCATTCGGCACATTTGTCGGGAAAAAGAAGCGGTTAGCCTTGAGCATGGACATCAGGGAGAGCAGTCCTGTGCTAAAGGAGAGCTTCCTAAAAGGGCTGACGGGGGCAGGGGCAGAGGTATTATACATAGGCAAGGTTCCCACTCCGTTGCTCTATTTTGCAATAGCCCACTACAAGCTTGACGGCGGAGCTGCGGTAAGCGCAAGCCACAATCCTCCAAAGTGGAACGGGCTGAAGCTATGCGGACCTATGGGAAGGACGTATGGGGCAGGATTCGGGCAGGAAGAGATAAAGGAGATATACTCCAAGAAGAGATTCGCATACAGGCCAGGAGGCAGGGTAATTGACATAAGCAAGAAACTCATGAAGGACTATGAGAACTTTCTACTTAAGAGGGCAAAGATAAGGAAACCTCTCAGGATAGGGATAGACCCGGGAAACGGCGCAGACTCGCTGATAGCTGCCAATATCCTCAGAAAAGCAGGCATAGCCGTTGTACCTATAAACGACAAGCCGGATGGCAACTTCCCCTCACGGTCTCCGGAACCGAAACCTGAGAACATAACTGCACTAAGCGATCTTGTCAAGAGCAGGAAGCTCGATTTCGGAGTGGCATTCGACGGCGATGGAGACAGGGCCATGTTCGTGGATGACACGGGCAGGGCATTCTTCGGGGACATAACCCTTGCCATGATGGTCAAGAATATGGTAAACAAGGGGGATAGGGTAGTGTACGAATTAAGTTCTTCAAAGGTTGTAGAGGACATGATAAAGCTGAAGAAGGCAAAGGGCGTAAAGGCAAAGACAGGAAGGGCATTCATAATAGACAGGATGCTGGAGAACAATGCAAAGCTCGGCGGGGAGCACTCGACCCATTTCTACTTCAGCGACGTATATGGTTTTGATGATGCGATATTCGCTGTGATAAAGATGGCTGAGCTGACATCGTCAAGCGAAAAAAAGATGTCAGAATTGATGGATGAGCTTCCCAAGTACGAGCGCATAGTCAGCGAATTCGAGGTTAAGGACAGCGAGAAGTTCATGATAGTGTCGAGAATGAAGGACAGCCTAAAGAAAATGAAAGGTGTAAGAGTCGTAACTATCGAAGGGGTGAAGATGATAGCGGAAGACGGGTGGCTGATGGCAAGGGCATCGAACACGACCCCCAAAGTAAAGATAATTGCAGAATCCGCAGACAAAAGGTCCATGGATAGGTTATATACGCTTGCAATTTCGGAATTCGAGAAGGCAAAAGGCGCATAGCCTACTTCTATTATCCACGTATTTCTACAGCATGTTTAAATATTGGTATAAGCATAGTGATATGCGTGGTATTCATGACTTCAGAAAAAGTGGTATCTATCAACAGGCACATGGAAGAAAAGCAAAAACCCGGAGAGATCTCAGCTGTGCTGCGTAAGGAGGTGATGATAGCGCTCGATCCTGACAGGCCTGGCATTTTCGGCAGGTCCGACATTAAACGCCCTAGGTATGAATGCGAGCGATACGATCCTGTGCAGAATGAATTGGACTATCTGACTAGGGTCTGATGGTCAAGGGGATAATGGCTGCTTTCCTGTCAGCGCAAGAGAGGCAAGCATCGCCTCTATCTGTATCCTATCATTTGCACCCTCTACTATCCTGAAGTTGTATTCTCCTATGGCGCTTATCAGTCTGAGTTTGGCCTTGTCATCAAGATCTAAATTAATGGCTTCCCTGTAGCACTGTATCAGCACATCCTCCCCGCTCATTCCGTATACAAGAAGGAGCTTGTCAAGCTCGTTCCTCGCCCTTATGAAGTCACCGTTGAATGCAAAGTTTAACATAGAGACGATCTCCGTAGGGCGCGCCCTTGAAGCTATGTCATACACTGATTTCTCTGTTATCTTCTTGTTAGATATTGCAGCGCTCTGCAGCACGTTAGTAAGCTTTCTCAGGTCCCCTTCGCTCACATATACTAGTGCCTTTTCAGCATCCTCTGATATCTCTATGCCCTCATTCTTCCTTATCCTTTCTATGTACCCGAGCATCTCCTCCTCCTTCAGGGGCTTGAACCTGAGCACAACGCACCTGCTCTGTATAGGTTCTATTATCTTGCTGGCATAGTTTGCGCTGAGTACGAATCTGGTGCTTGCAGAGTACTTCTCCATGGTCCTCCTGAGCGCATGCTGTGCCTCAGGAGTGAGCGCATCCGCCTCGTCAAGGAAGATTATCTTCACAAGTCCCGTGGAGAGCGAAAGCGTCTTGGCAAACTCCTTAACCCTGCCACGTATTATCTCTATGCCTCTGGTATCGCTTGCATTAAGCTCCAGGAACGCCTGATTTATGCTCTCTCCATAGAGCTCCTTCGCCATAGCTATCGCAGACGTGGTCTTGCCTATCCCTGCACTACCTGCGAATATCATGTTCGGGAAGCTCTTTGCCTTGACAAAGGCCTCCAGCCTCTCGACTATGGCCTTCTGGCCTATTATATCGCTTAGCTTGGAAGGCCTGTACTTCTCCGTCCATGCATTGTCAAGTATCTCTGCCAATAAATTCCCCTCTGAAACAGCACCGTATGCTGCATTGATAAGCAACAATACAATACTATTTAATTTAATAAATGCTTACAAAAATTCCGCTTATTCCGTGCCAAGAAACAGGCAAGCACCTCAGCCTGAAGATACAAACCCTGAAGAGGTCTGCAGGGAAATCCTCGCCATTCTGAAAAGAGCAAGCTGAGTGCGCTCTAACTTATTCCTACGTGCAGGGGGAGAGATTTGAACTCTCGCATCCACAAAGGAAACGGGTCCTAAGCCCGTCGCATTTGGCCAAACTCTGCCACCCCTGCAGGCACATAATAAATAAATATACGAGTATATATTAGTTGCCTATTCTTAGTTTATATAAACGATGAATCAGGAGAAAATAAAGAGTGGTTTGTTATGCTGACAAGCAAGTATCTTAGGGACAACATCGAAGCGATAAAGGAATCGATGGCGAAGCGCAAATCCAATTATCCTGTAGATGAGATGCTGAAGCTGGATGAAAAGCTCAGAAAGGCAAACATGGAAGTGCAACAGCTGAGGGCAGAAAGGAACAGACTTAGCCTGGAGATAGCGGACAAGAAGAAAAAGGAGAATGTGATAGACAAAGATATCACCGCGAAGGTCTCAGAGATAAAGAAGAGGCTGGACACATTGGAGAAGGAGCTGCCTGAAGACGAGAAAAGGCTAACCACTCTGCTGTGGAACATGCCGAACATACTTGACAAGAGCGTCCCTTATGGCGCAGATGACTCGCAGAATGCAGAGATAAAGGTGCAAGGGAAAGCGATTCCGAAGAATCTGCCAGGACACGAGGAGATACTTATTAAATTAGGGGTTCTTGATCTTGAGGCAGCGGCAAAGGTATCCGGTGCAAGATTCTACTACCTTAAGGGCGATCTCGCTCTTATGGAACAGGCGCTGATAAGATTTGCAATAGACGAGCTTGTCGCAAAGGGCTACATGCTTATCTCTCCTCCGCTGATGATGCGCAAGGAGTATTTCAAAGGAGCGGCCCCGCTTGGGGATTTTGAAGAGACTCTCTACAAGGTTTCTGATCCTAAGGAAGCGGAAAGCAAAAAGGACTTCGAGAAGACAGATGAAGACCTGTACATGATAGGAACATCGGAGCACACTATAGCTGCCATGTACTCCGATCATGTATTCTCTGTCAAGGAACTTCCTCTCAGGTTCATAGGCATAAGCCCATGCTTCAGAAGGGAGGCCGGTTCACATGGCAAGGATACCAAGGGCATATTCCGTGTGCACCAGTTCTACAAGATCGAACAGTTTATATTCTCCGAACAGGAAAATTCCTATGCCCTATTCGATGAGCTGATTGCAAACAGCGAGGAGCTCTTCAAGAAGCTCAACATACCTTACCGTATAGTCAATATCTGTACAGGGGACATAGGCACGGTTGCGGCAAAGAAGTATGATCTGGAAGCATTCACGCCTGCCCAGAACAAGTATCGCGAGATGGTCTCATGCTCCAACTGCACCGATTGGCAGTCAATAAGGCTTGACATAAAATATGACAAGGC
This sequence comes from Microcaldota archaeon, assembly GCA_027365175.1. Taxonomy (GTDB): domain Archaea; phylum Micrarchaeota; class Micrarchaeia; order Micrarchaeales; family CABMGC01; genus JAKAUU01. Next base: position 20,540 of record DAHXNY010000004.1, read on the forward strand.
AGGAGAGAGAAAATACGTCCATACTCTTAATTCTACTGCTCTTGCAATAGAGAGGGCCATAGTGGCGATAGTTGAGAATTATGCGGATGAAGACGGCACAATAAGGATTCCTGACGCTCTTGTAAAATACATGGGCAAGGACAGGATAACAAAGCAATAGCGCTTACTGCGGTTTTTACGATGAAGAATGAGTATAGCATAAACAAGGAGATAAGGAAGCTGAAGAGCGTGCGCGGATATGGGACAGAGCTGATAAGCGTATACATACCTGCCGGCTTCCAGCTGTCTGAAGAGTCCTCAAAGCTCAGGGAAGAGTACAACCAGTCATCAAACATAAAATCAAAATCCGTAAGGACAAATGTGCAGAGCGCCCTTGATAAGATACTGCAGTACCTTAAGCTATACAGAGATACGCCTGCAAACGGGATTGTGATATTTGCAGGCAACATATCCAATAATCCCGGAAGGCCTGAAATAGAGCTCTTCTCAATGGAGCCTCCATCGCCTCTCAAGGTAAACATATACCGTTGCGATTCGACCTTCCTTTTAGACCCTCTGGAAACGATGATGAGCAACAAGGACGTCTATATCCTTGTGGTGATGGACGGAAGGGAGGCAACGATAGCTACGCTGAAGGGCCATCATATACAGGTCATAAAGAAGCTAAACTCCATGGTCCATGCCAAGGTGAGGAAGGGAGGGCAATCGGCAGGCAGGTACGCCAGGGGAATAGAAGAGAGCATTGGAGAGTATCATACGAGGGTAGCCGAGGTAATCAACAGCTACTGCGAACAGAACTCATTCACCCCGAAAGGAGTGATACTTGGCGGTCCGGGGCCCACGAAGGAGGGTTTTGCAAAGGCAGACAAGCTCAACTACCAGGTAAAGCTGCTTGGAGTTTATGATACAGGATATACTGATGAATTCGGGCTTCATGAATTGGTTGAGAAAGCGTCGGACCTGCTGAAGGAGCAGGAGGCAGCGCAGGAACGCACGATCATAGAGCGCTTCATAAAGGAAACTGCGGTGAACGGCCTGGCCGTGCACGGTTATGTCAGCACAAAAGCCGCCCTCGAAGCGGACCAGGCGTCAAAGCTGATAATAAGCGAGGCCCTTGAGATAACTGAGGTAACGTATAAGTGCACAAGCGACGGTACGACCTTCGAAGCCATGGAGATAGGCAAGGAGCGCCAGCAGAAGCATAATTGTGGAGGGAAGCTGGAGATAATAAAGGAAGAGGATGCCATAGAGGAACTGATAGAGGAAGCGGACCATAAGGGCACAGAAACGATATTTGTATCAGAAGAGAGTTCTTACGGCAAGCAGTTCATGATGGGATTCGGAGGAATAGGCGCACTTTTGAGGTACAAATAAGCCGTGTTATGCCACTATTCATGACCTATTATAACCCTTTTAAAGCTTCCTACAAATTATATACCACTTTACTTTTGGTGAGCGATTGGGAAATGCAGGAAATAGAAAATTCAGCCTGTATGATGTGGAGCAGTTCATAAGGGAGGCCGGTGCGGAGCGGATCTCAGAGGATGCGGTTCTTGACCTTGAGATGGAGCTGGAGAGCTTTGCAGACTCGATAGCCAAGGAAGCTATAAAGTATGCCGAGCACGCCGGAAGGAAGCTGATAAAGAGCGAAGACATACTTCTTGCGCTATTCGACGATAAGGAATTGGATGATAGCATATCCGAGAACATGACACTGCTGAAGGGAAGCATGCATGACACAAATACTCTTTCTTATTAATTCCAATTGGTAATCAGAGCAATCCGGACAGCTTCATGCCAAAGCCAAGCACCACGAACAGTATCTCGAGAGCTGTAAGATAGTATGCAACATCGGTCTCAGTGGCTTTATTCTTAAGATTCATGACAAGATGCGTAAGGCTGTATATCTTCCTGCCATAAGGGGCTTTGAAGCTCCCGTCCTTCTGCCTTATTCCAAGGTCAGTAACCTTGAACCTCTTCCTTGCATGCAGCAGGAACTCTATTATCCAAGGTATGAATATTATCATTCCAAAGGCCTCTGAATTGCCCATCACCATTATCGCTACAAGAGTTGCTCCTACTGCGTAAGTGAAGCTGTCTCCGGGAACCACCTTTGCCTTGTAAAGATTGAAAGGAAGCATGGCAAGGAGCGCTGCGCTTAGAAGCGCTGAGAGGAATGCGCCCATGTAGGTGCCGAATATTATGTTGTAGGCAAGGAGCCCCAGAGCGGCAGCAAGGGCCATCAGCGGCTGCAGTCCATCAAATCCTCCGAGAAGATTAACAGAATTAGAGACAAATATGACTGCAAGGGGGAGCAGTATTAGCGGATACACGATGCCAAGGCTAACCACTCCTACGAACGGAAGCTCCACAGAATGCACTCCTGCATCTATTGCCATGAGCGGGAAAGCCCCAAGCACAGTCAATATGGGCTTCTGCCACTGCTTCAAACCCTGCCGTATATCCATCATCCCCGTGCTCTTTACGCGTTCCTGCTTCACGTTTATATCATCAAGGAATCCGACCAGTGTTATCAAGAGTATGGAGAGTGCAACTGAGAGAAGGAGCGATGTGCTTATTACCGGCTTAAAGATAAAAGACCCGCCGAATGTATATGCAAGTATGCCTATTACTATGCCAAAAGCGAATCCGAGCCCGGCACTGCTCGGCAGCTTTACCACCTTTGCCTTGTTCCTGTCTTCTGCAACTATCCCTGCAGAATAAAGATACTTCATAAGGAAACTTATGCCTATGTAAGCGGCAACGAATGCCAGTATCCCAGGTATTATTATCGTCTGGAAAGTGTTGTACATCCAAACAGCTTAAAATAGTATAATAAAGTATCTTAATTAAGGTATCTCCGTGTCAAATCCCTTCTTGGAAATATTAGGATTACTCGCAGTTCTTGCTGCCATAATGCTATTATCAATAGATTCTGCAAGCCTATTCAGGAAAGAGGAAGCGCTTCCAAAGAACAGGTACGCGCCAAAGGCCTTGGTAATAGTTCCTTGCAAAGGCATGGACATAAGTCTTTATCAGAATCTCCTCGCGCTGAAAAATCAGAATTACAAGATATACGGGATAATCGCAGTTGTAGACACCAAGGATGACAGAGCCCTGCCTCTTATAAAAAAGGCAGGCATACCTTATATCATATCAGATATGGGAAGCAGCAGGTCAAGCGGCAAGGTAAGGGCCATAGCCTCCGCACTGAAGCGTTTTAGAGATTATGACGCGTATGTAATTGCCGATTCCGACATCACAGTAAACAAGTCATGGCTTGGCAGCATACTCTCTCCCCTATATGACAAGGGCATCGGCATATCGACGACGTATCCTCGCTTCCAGCCTATGGGCGGATTCTGGCCGAAGGTCAAGATGGTCTGGAACTTCGTAGGCGAGAATCTTCTTGAGAAAGAGTCAAGCAGATTCGCATGGGGAGGCACAATGGCTTTCAGGAAGGACCTAATGAAAAGCAAGGAGCTGCACTATTTCGAAAATTCAAAATACTCGGTATCAGATGACATAACTCTGACAAGGATATGCAAAATGAAGGGGCTGAGAATCGCATACGTGAAGGAAGCGCAGCCTATTGTAAAGACAAATGACAGCTTCGGACAGTTTATAGAGTGGTCTAACAGGCAGACGGCTCTGACTCTTCTGGGCTACCGTAGCAATTTCAGGACAGGCATGTTCTTCTACTGCTCAGAGATATTCGTTCTGATATCCGCTTCACTGCTATCGATATACGTATCTTTGATATTCCTGCTGCTCTTCATGCATCTTGCCGTAAGCTGGAAAAGGTCTTATGCAAGGACAAAAGGCGCAGATCCAGCAATAGCACTGATAGTCATAATCATTCCTTTCATATATGTCTACAATCTAATCTCCGCACGAATGACAAAAAGGATAACCTGGCGCGGTTCAACCTACTCTCTGTATCAATGAGAACCGCTTGCCTTTACCGCATCCGATATGAAATGCTCTCCGGCCCTGTAAGAGCTCCTTACAAACGGTCCGGACGCAACGTACCTGAAGCCCATCTCCATGCCCTTTTTCCTGTATTCCTCAAAAACCTCCGGCCTGATGAACTCTTTAACCTCAAGATGATGGCCTTTTGGCTTGAGATACTGCCCTATCGCAACAAAATCTACTCCTGCAGTTCGCAAGTCAAGCATGCTCTGCACTATCTCTTCAGGCCTCTCCCCTATCCCAAGCATCATTGCAGACTTTGTATATACTCTCTTGTCAAGGAGCTTTACTCTTTTCAATAGGCCTATGCTCTGCCAGTAATCCGCCCTCCTGTCTCTTACCTCTTTGCTAAGCCTCTCAACAGTCTCTATATTGTTTCCTATCACGTCAGGCCTCGCATCAACAACATTCTTCAGAAATTCTTCATTCCCTTGGAAATCAGGTATCAGAACCTCAACTATGGTTCCTGGGCATTTCTCCTTTATCTCATTTATGCAAGCTGCAAAGTGCAGCGATCCCTGGTCTTCAAGGTCATCCCTCGCTACAGATGTTATTACTACGTAGCTCAGTCCCCACTCCTTGATAACCTTGGCAAGTTTGTTCGGTTCTTCTTTGTCAATAGCATTGCCGACTGCACTCTTGCTAACGGCGCAGAACCTGCAGCCGCGTGTGCATCTGCTTCCAAGGACCATAAAGGTAGCTGTGCCTCCGGACCAGCACTCCGTTATGTTGGGGCACTGTGCCTCGACGCATACCGTATGCAGGGAGAGCTCCCTTATCCTATCCTTTACATGCGCATATTTTTCCGTCGTCGCGGGTCCCACGCTCAACCATTCGGGCAGCATCCAACCTATATACAATCGGGACAAAGGATAAAAAGAGCTCCTTATCAGCTAAGGCCAACGAGTGCCGTACCTATCGCTATTATCAGGACGCCTATCCATCTTGCTACTCCCACTGGCTCGAGCAGTACAAAGTATGCAAGCAGCTCAGCGACAATATAGCTTATCCCTCCAAAGCCGTATGCCCAGCTTAGGTGCGTCCTTGCAAGCGTATAGAAGTATATTGCGGTGGATATTACATAGACCAGCACGCCAGCGGCTATCACCAGCACCTCAAGATAGAGCGCAGACTGAAGCAATCCTTCCTTGAAGAGGAATTGGCCAATGCCTCCTAAAGAGGTGCTGAATACCAGGAGAACGATATAAAACAGCTTGCTATCCCTTTGCATAATATCACCTATGTGAGCGCTATCACAATTATGCCGACTATTATCAGCGCTAAACCCAAGACTCTCTTAAGCCCGAGCTTCTCCTTGAACTTAACCATGCCTATCAGCGCAACGAAGACAAATATTATCGAGAAGACCGGATACACGAATGACAATTCTCCGGATTTAAGAGCATAGAGGTAGAAGCCCAACCCTACGAGGTATACTATTATGCCTGTAATTACGCCCTTATTCCTGAAAAGCCCGAGCATCTCCCTGGGATTGAAACCAAACTTGGGCAGAGCTCCCTTGAAGAAGTACTGCGCAAGAGCGGCAAAGAAGGCAGCTATGACCGTTATTATTATGATTAAGAGCGTATCCATCACAATACCTGCTGAATATCTTCAGACCATAAACTATTATAACTTTTAATAATACCTTAAAATCGAAAGTATATGAAATCTTACGCAAACAATGAGCAGCAGCTTATGGCGGTATCATTGATAGTAGTGGCACTGGGAATAGTGGCGATAATATCCTCTCCGTTCATACTGGATTCTCCAGTTGTTTTCTACATATGCGTAGCCCTTACAATAATAGCAGGTCTTTATCTCTCAAGGAATATCACTTATAAGGAAGGCAATCCTAAAAGAGAAAGGAAACGACCAAAGGCAAGAAGGCCTAAAAGGAGATAGAAGGTAGGTAGAATAAACAAACTGATAATAGCAGAAAAACCAAGCGTAGCGATAAGGATAGCATATTCACTGGCAGACGATGGAAAGCCGCTGTCATATGTTACTAACGGCGTAAGGTATTATGAGGTTAGGAAGGGAGCTGACACCCTTTACATAGTGGCTGCTGCCGGCCATCTCTTCACAATAAGGCAGCACGGAGATTCTGACGTGCCTGTCTTTGACGTAGAATGGGTGGAATCCTACAAGACCAACAAGTCTGCATACTTCACAAAGAAGTACATAGACACGATATATGCTGTAGGCAAGAAGTGCTCATTCTACATAAACGCATGCGACTATGACATTGAGGGTACGGTTATAGGGAGCAATCTGATAAAGTATGTCGTAAATTCGAATGTCAATTCAGAGCTGCCAAAGGCAAGCGTCAAGAGAATGAAATTCTCGACGACTACAAAGCCTGACCTTGTCAAATCCTATGAGAACATCTCCGACTTCGATTTCGAGAACTTCTATGCTGGTGAGACGCGCCACAAGCTTGACTGGATGTGGGGAATAAACCTCTCCAGGTCACTAATGAGGGCGATATCTACGCAGGGAGTGAAGAAGATACTCAGCATAGGGCGGGTACAAGGGCCGGCATTGGCCCTTCTTGCAGAGAGGGAGCTTGCAATAAAGGACTTCTCTCCGAAGGATTACTGGAAGGTATTCGCATTTGCAAACGGCACGGAATTCGAATCGGTAAGAGGCTCCATATTCGACGCGAAGGAAGCCGAATCCATAATAAACAATGCCGGTAAGGAGGCAAAGGTCGAATCCGTGGAAAAAAACGTAAAAGAGCACTGGTCGTTCCCTCCATTCGATCTTACCTCTCTGCAGCTGGAGGCGAGCAGAGTATTCAAGATGGATCCTTCAAGGACCCTCGCTGTCGCGCAGTCTCTTTACGAACGCTCATACATCTCATACCCGAGGACAAGCTCGCAGAAGCTCCCATTCACGCTTAACTTCAGGAACATACTGAACATGCTCTCAAAGATTGAAGGATACAAGGAAGATGTCCTGAAGCTGATAAACGGCAACAGATTCAGGCCTCTAGAAGGAAAGAAAGCAGACGAGGCCCACCCTGCAATATATCCTACGGGAGAGGAGCCGAAGAAGCTGACTGCCGAGGAGCAAAGGCTTTACGACCTGATAACAAGAAGGTTCCTCGCATGCTTTGCAGAGAGCGCGTCTACGGAGAATAACGAAGTGATAATAAGCATAAGCGATGAAAAGTACAGGGCTTCAGGGTCAAGGCTTCTCAAGAAAGGATGGATAGAGACATACAGATACTATACTCCAAAGACGAGAGAGCTGCCTGATTTCGGCAGAGGGGACATGCATCCTGTGGAAAAGATAGAATCAAGGGCGCTTAAGACCGAACCCCCAAGGAGATACAACAAGGCAAGCCTCATATCCACTCTCGAAGAGAAAGAGCTCGGCACAAAGGCAACAAGGGCGGAGATCATAGACACGCTGTTCAGGAGGGAGTACATAAGGAACTCGCAGATAGAGGTTACCGGGTTTGGGATGAGCATATACGACGCTCTGCATTCGTACTGCCCTGACATACTGGACGAGCAGCTGACAAGAAAGCTGGAAGAGGATATGGGCAGCATATCAAAAGGAACACTCGAAAGCGATACGGTGATAAAAGAAGGCAAGGACATAATAACGAAGATCACCTTGATATTCAAGGAGAAGCAGACTGAAATAGGGAAGAGGCTGTCCATGGGGCTGGAAAAGAGCGAGATGGAAGCAAGCATAGGCAAGTGCAAGTGCGGCGGAGATCTGATAGTGAGAAGGTCTACGGCAGGCAAGTCATTCGTGCAGTGCAATAACTGCCAGCTCTCTTATCCGCTGCCGCAATATTCATTCGTAAAGCCTACCGGGAAGATATGCGAATCTTGCGGTACGCCTATAGTCAAGGTATTCAGGAGAGGGAAGCGAGTCTTCCAGATGTGCCTGGATCCAAACTGCGAGACAAAGAAGGACTGGGGCAAGCCAAAGACAGCTGCGCAGATAAAGAGTGAACAAGAAGGAGTGGAGAAGAAAGAAGACACGCCAGCGGCTAAGAAGCCCATGAAGAAAGCCCCTGTGCGCAAGGCTCGGAAGGAAGCCGATTCAAAAAAGAGGAAAGCAAAGAAGGCTGCTAAAGCCAGTGAATAAGATGTTCATATATCCGAAGATGTACAGGAAGCTCAAGCGGGGACCGCAGGTGATGCTGCCCAAGGACATAGGCACCATAATCGCGTATTCGGGAGTAGGCAAGGAGAGCGTCTGCATGGATGCGGGTACGGGGAGCGGATGGCTCGCAGTCTCGCTTGCAAGGATATGCAGCAAGGTCTACAGCTACGATATAAGAACGGAGTTCATTGCGATAGCAGAGAGGAACGCAAACATGCTCGGACTTGCCAACATAGAGTTCAGAAATGAGGATGTATTCAAGAAAATACATGAAAGGAACCTGGACCTTGTCGTCCTAGATCTGCCCTCTTCCGAGAAAGCGCTAGCGAATGCAAAGAGGGCCCTTGCAGAAGGCGGAACGGTTGTGGGCTATCTGCCGCATATGGAGCAGGTCCAGAGATTTGCTTCCAAGCTGGAGAAGCTGAAGTTCTCGGACATACATACTGTAGAAGTGATAGTCAGGGACATGCTGGTAAGGAAGGAGGGGATGCGTCCTTCTACAAAAGGGCTGTGGCACACCGCATATCTTGTCTTCGCAAGAAAGCCCGAGGCAAAGCAGCTGCATAAACCTATTTAATGTTTGCACAGCATAAAATTTCTGTAATTTTAATCGGTTTTCCAAAATACATAAAGGAGTAAGATATGGGAGTGAAAGAGTCTTTAGAATCGAGGAGGGTACAGTTTCTAATCTTCCTTGTAATAGCCATAGCAATCATATACCTCACAATAATATACAGGACTACCATGTTAAATGACGCAGGCTTCTACGAGCCTGACGGCTTCTACCACTTCTCTGTAATAAGAGCTGCGGTAAACAACAATTTCATAGTGCCCCACATACTGCACATATCCGGATACCCTTCCCCGACTACTGTACTCGAGCCTGAAGGCCTTTACTGGGTAACCTTATTCCCTTATCTCTTCCTGCAGTTCTTTGGAATAAGCTATTATGACATAATGCGCCTTGTTCCTGTACTTTTCGGCATATTCGACGTTATAGGTGCATACTTCCTTGCAAGGATGATAACCAAAGACAAGCTCTTTGGTATACTCTCAATGCTCTTTGTAGCCCTTAGCATGGGAGACGCGGCTAGGACAAGCGCACTGATATACAGAGGAGACGGCTTCGTCACCATATTCCTGATAATAGCTCTGGTGTTCGCAGCCCTAGTGATGAAGGAACCTTCGGAGGAAAGGCACAGGCATAAGATATTAGGAATACAATTCGACAAAAAGAAAGCCGCATATGCTGTGCTGTCTGCTGCCTTCCTGAGCCTATCCAATTATGTATGGAATGGTGCAGCCTTTGCGACAGCGGTTTATATGGTACTGCTGATGCTTGTAATATTCGTCTCGTTCATATTCGACAAGAAGGAGCTTCTTGAGGATTCCAAATATCTGGTAGCTGCATTTGTCCTATGGTATATACTTGTAAACATATACCTTTCATTTGGCTTCATTGCCCACCAGACATTTACTGGATTAAATACCATCTCCTTGATAGCTCTCGCAGTGATAGGGTGGTTTATCGCCAAATACCTGTCTGACAATGTCAACAAGTACAAATCATTTGTAGGATCGTCAGTTACAAGATTAATAGTCACAGTGATTGTGTTCGCCGCAGCGTTCGCAGCGATATATCTTCTTGATAACCAGTTCATATATGAGATATTTGTAGGAAATGGATTCATAATAACAAGCAACTTTGCCGCTACGATACAGGAACTACAGCCGCCTACGCAATCCTTCCTTTATGCGAGTTTTGGCAATGTTCTCTTCATAACACCAATGACAATCATCATGTACCTCGGTACGGCAGCAACAACGATATCAAGGGCAGCAATATGGGTTATAATGATGGTCCTTATGCTTCCTTATCTCTTCATGCAGGTCTTTGACTCAGGAGGATACATGAAAGGAAAGGCCAAGGCAGCCTTCGGCATAAATCCAGGAATGCTCATACTCATGGCATACTTTGCAGTCACGGCTTACCTTCAGATAAATGCGATAAGGTTCAATTCATTGATATCCGTGCCACTTGCAATATTCGCAGCATATACTGTATACTGGCTTCTATCGTTTGCAAGAAGCTCGTCAAAGACGCAGTTAAAATACTACACGGTCATGCTTGAGATACTGGTAATAATCGGATTGGTGCTATCTGTTGCAAATTCTGTTGACGTGTACTCATACATGTCCGCATTCGGCTATTGGGGAACGGTGATATTCTTCTTGGCACTCGCCCTGGCATATCCTGCATATCTTTATTACGAAGCAAACCATCATGACAAGCATGAGGTACATGTCAAATACGCCACACTGGCAGTGGCAGGCATACTGCTGGTATCATTCATAATTGTGCTCATGTACATAAGCGGGATATATGCAAACAATCTCTCACAGGCGGACAACGTGAATCCTCAGTTCCTGAGTGCAATGACATGGTTCAAAAACAACTCTCCGGCAAACAGCGTTGCCTTGACCTTATGGCCAGACGGAAGCGTGGTTGAGGGATGGGCAAACAGGACAAGCGTAACAGACAGTGTTGGCTCGCAGAACGCAAGCAAGGCAAACCCATTCGCAGCATGGCTGTTTAATTCAAGCTCCGATCCCCAGTTCCTTTCAAGCAAGATAAACGGAAAGCCGGATTACTTTATAGCAAGATACACGTGGATGATAGAGACGCAGGGTATATACACCGAATCCAATCTTACTGCCAACGCCTCGTTATACGGATCTGTGCTCCTGGACCAATTTGCAGAGAACTTCAATGCGACTACGGAATTCTTCCAACTCTCCAACCCGCAAGGCATAAATGTAGTGATGTCAATCCCAAAAAATAATTCAATTACTGACTTTAAGGCATACATAATGTACAAGACCTTGCAGACAGGGCAGGAGGAGATATCTCCATTCTCAACCGTAGTCTTATACAATCAGGACAATGCAAATTTCAGCGTTATAAAACCGACATACTTCAACCAGACCAGCGGCAATATGCTTGTATTAATGTACTCTAATGTACCTAGGCAGGGCTATCCTGTAAATATAACCGGCGCATACATACTCAGCAGCTACCTTGCAGATACAAATATGGCAAAGTTCCTGTTCTTATGCTCAAGCTATTCATGTGCATGGAACAACAAGAATGTCTCTATGCAATTGGTATATGCGAATCCCGATACAAAGATATTCAAGATTATCTACGATACAAACGCCACAATAGCAGCCACTAATAGCTCAAACAGCACGCATGTGACTGCTGTACCTGCCAACACCGTATCCACCCCGACAACCAACAACATAAAAAGCAATGCCTCAAATGCTACTGCCGGCAGCCAGACAAACTCTATAGCAAACAAAACAATAAACGGTTCTGCGTCTCACTAATCAAAGACAAAAAAGAAGAGAAAAAGAAAAAACAAACGTCCGAGGTTCTTATCTTGTGAAGATGCCTCCTATTACGGCTATTATGAACCCTACCACAGCAGCCCAGAAATAACCTGCTGAACCATACGTCAGAGCAGTAAGGCATATTCCTGCAACAGCCGCAAGTTGCATTCCTCCATACCTGTATATCCCTCCGGGACTAGCAAGGTTCGCTATGCTTACAAAAAAGAGAGCTATGGATGCCACTACGGCAAGTGAGAAGAATACAGGCAGCCAGACTCCTCCACCAAGTGCATTCCATGACCTCATGCTGTATTGCGCTCCCACTCCTCCCCAGAATATCAAGCCCAGGAAGATCAAGCTGCCTATGAATTGCAGAACATGTGCAGCGGCATTCCCAGAACCTGACTTAACAGATGCGCTTCTCGTATCACGTGCATTTCTTGCATTTCTCGCCATCTCATCAACATTATATACTAAAAAGGGTGAATCCTTTTAAAGCTGATGCATTGTATCCGGCAACCAAAAAGCCATTTATCATGCAATAAGCCTTGCCTGTGCCATTTCTACCCTAAAAACAGTCTCTCATCTGCAAAAAACACTATCATTATAAATCTCTCTCGTGTTAGATAATGCGGTTGCGCTGATAAGATGGATAAGAAGAACATATTCCTCATTGGGCTTCTGCTGTTATCTTCATATTCCTTAATCGTGCATACCGCATACGCATCCTCAGGAAGCGCATCAAGCTTTCTCGGCACGGCCGCTGTTCAATTCTGCAAAGCTATAAGCATTCCAAATGCCCACATACATTCTACAAGCACCGGTGCATCCGTAACTGTAACTTATACCTGTCCATTTTCCACACTGTACAATCCCATAACCGCAGGTGTAGGAGCAAACAGCCATATCCCACTGCCTTATGCTGGAAACCCGTACGTCTCCCCCGCTTCTCAAGTGGCGTCATACAACCAGAAGAATGCGGCATACATGGAAACCTGCCCTAAAAGCCCTCCAACAAACCCTACAAATAACATATATTTTGTGACAGGCGCAGAGCCTTTTATAGCAGGTGACGGCTGCCAGCTTGCTTCCGCAGGTGTCAAATCCGTATTCTTACTATCAGATCTGGTGTACACGCAGCACTATGATTTTTCATTATTCGATCTTGCCCACGGCTATTCTAATGTATCTGCAGAGAACACCGCATACATGGTGCTCAAAGATGTTGCTTACTCTCCACAGCTAGAATCCGGGGCAATATCCACTGCATACAACTCAAATTCCAACATATTTTCAGGAGTGCCTCCCCAGCCGCAGCATGGGCTATGGTCATGGTTTGCGGAGTATGCGAATTTAGCAGGTGCGCCTGCGGTGACAAAGACCACATCTGTACTTGCAGGATTGCCGATACCAAGCTTCTTCGGACTCAGCGTGCCTGCAGGATATCTTCCATATGTTGCACCTGGGATTGGATACACGCCGCCTTCTGAGGTATACCCTATAGCATGCATATACACCTACAAGTACACCATATCCACTACACTCCAAAGCATACAGAACGCCGAAATACCATATCTGTACCAAACAGCCCCTCCAAGCGGCAAGACCCCAGGAACAAATGCCACATTCAATACGAATTTCCTGCCATACATACTATACAATTTCCAGGTAAAAAATCCCTCTCTTGGAAACAATCTTTATACGCTTGACCAGCTTTCATATGCTGCATACAGCCCTTACAATTACAATAACCCTAAAACAAGCGAGATACCAATAAACATAAGCACGCCTCAGCTCTTCATGGTTTCTTACAATACCAACAAGTACCAGCAGAACTGCAATTCCGGCAATACCGGTTTCTTCGACAGTATAGGATGCTTCTACGAAAGGCATTTCGGAAGCAGCATAAACAGCAAAACCATCCTGATACCATATGCAATGCCAAACATGATCGTCAATACTATGCAAAACGAGCCCATAGCATATCCTGCGACAGGAGAGCCGACAATGTACGGCTACGGTGCAACACAGCAGCAGCTTGCAACCGCAGGAGCAAACACCGTAAACGCTCTGATCTCTATCAAAGACCCTCTTTCGATAGCGGCAATTCCAAACGATTACGTTTTCGTGCTTGCAAATACGATAGTTCCATCGAAGACCACCATCGTACAGTCTTCATCATGCACAGTAACCCAGCCTTCATCGGGGAGCAACCTAGAGAACTTCATTCAGGGTTCATTATCAAATCTCGGGGTATCTAACTCTGCAAACAACGAGGCATTCCTCGCTGCGATAGCACAGGCATACAGCTCCACCGGGGAGGACTTCGCATACAATAATCCATTGGGCTTCGACTCGCTGCAGGGCAAAGGGTCAAACCAAGGACTGAGCGTGAACATCAAAATGCCATCTTCTCCATGCAATGATCCATATGGCACTCCTGCATACTCGTCGCCAAGCCAGGGCGAGACCGCCACTTCAGACGCATTGCAATTGTCGGTCAGCGGCAACGGAGCGACTCTTGCAACATTCAATGCGATAATGTACGGCCTGAAGAACAACGAGCCTCTTGGCTACTATACTACAAATTCAATAGCTCAGTCAGACCTGTTCAATCTCGAGACGATACAATCCCAGTCGACATCGGCTTCAGGATCAAGCGCATACGGTATAATAAGCGGTGAGCTATCGTCAACTGGCAGCAATTCTTTGGCTGCTACTGCCCTTGTTAAATGGGCTCATGGAATAACTATCTCATCGCAGAGTACTCCACCAACAGCCGCATACGCTGGCGCAACGAACAGCATATATGTAATGCGTGTAATGAGCCAGGGCTATTACAACAACTCCGTACTTCCTCCAGGTGCCATCCCTAACATAGCCGATACGGTAACTACCAACGATACTGCAATAGGTTCGTCAACGCATCCTGCATCAAGCGTGTGTGCAGGAACAGTGACATGTCAGGATGTATGGACTGCTGACTGGAAGAACTACTGGACCAGCCTGATAAAACTGGAATCTGCGAATGTCTATGTAATAAATCAGATTCCAATAACCCAGTCCTTGGTAACAGGCTCCATAACAGTCACAAGTGGCATAACCATCGGTCCGCAGCCAAAGCACAATACCTGCATTCCTAGCATTGCCAATAATAACTACTGTCCACCCCCTACGACCTCCGCCCCGAAAGGACCGGTATTCACTCCTGGAAAAACAACTGCTACCTTCACCCCAATGAACATATCCGCAGATGCAGAAGGCGATGTGTATGTAACGGGTACAATGTCGATATCAGGGACAATATCACCGTGGGTCATAAAGGTAAGCAACGCCGCAGGCAAATACACTGTAACGGGAAGCCTGCTCACCGTACCTGCAGGTTCAGGGAAATCCAGCGGGCAATCGGTGCCGCAGAACAACAACGGCAAACCACTTACACCAACAGAGATAGCAGCATCCCCTGACGGAAAGCTTATCTTCATAACAAGCCAGCAGAGCAGCAACATATATGTATTCTCAGGAGAGACCCTGAAGTACCTCAGCACATACAATCTGGCATACTCATCAGATGTAGCTCCTCTTGGCATAACCTACCAAGGCGTTACAAGTTCATTATCAAGCGTATCAGGAACTCCCACTTCAAACCCTGCCCCATCTGTAAACATAACCGAGTTCATAGCTAATGGCGGTTTCTACGGCCTTAACACAATAAACAATGCCGGAATAGCGCAGATAGTCAACAAATTCAAGAGCGCAGGTATATCGCAGCTTGATGAACCATCCTACCACCACCCTGTGGCAATCCAGGATGTTAACGGCTATCTGTATGTGCTTGACAACTGGTACGGGGGAATAGGTTCGTCATGTAATTTTGCCCTGCACCTGTACCTAGCGAATCTATGCTGGAAATCAAATATCGCCAATTTTGATACTCTTATGCTCAGAGTGATAAATTCTACAGGACAGGATGTGCCGGTAAACCCGACAAGATACAACGACGTGTGGTTCCAGACAGGCACAAACAACGCCGGAACCGCATCCAACACCGTGCAATATCTGGGCTCCCAGAGCGGAGGCATATACCCTCCATTCGGTTGGATGATATCGGGCAGCTTGTCTGATGGCACCGGCAGCAGCTCAAAGATTATAAGCCTATGCGGAGTAGACTCGGGGAGCAATCCTTGCACAATGCCTCCAACCGCATTCACAGAAAACAACAACTACTGGCCTATCGGTCCAGCGCTTAACGGACTTGACTGCAATTCCGGCGTACTGGTAACACTGACAAGCGGAACCTATGGGTGCGCATTCCTGCCTTTGTCAGGGCTAAGCTTCTCCGTGAGCTTCAACAACACCGTAGGCATACTATTCCCATCCCCGCAGAACATAAACAGCGGCTCCACATCAACAGCAAACAAATACGCGGAAATGATCTTTACACGATTTGATCTTCAGAATTACACGCAGTTTCTAAGCCCGCAGGGACCTCCAATACTTGCGCAATCCGTGTGCTACATGGATGCGAATGGCAATAGTGCATTATCGCTTCCGTCTGGCGCCACCAACCCCGACCTCTGCATAAAGGACACTAATATAAATTCATTCGAGAGTCCTATGCTATTGCTGTCAAGCCCATTCAACTATACTGAGAACATAGGTTCACTCAAGACACTTACGTACAGCGAATACCTATATTCAACATTCTCAGGAGCAGGCAGCATAACAAATTCTCCTACTACTAATTATGGCTCTACAGAGAATGCATACAACGCATTGCTTGGAAACTCTATCTTCATAAACAAAGGTGAAACTATCCCTGCGTCTACAGGTGCAGTATCTCCATCGCAGGTTGCATCATCCGAGCAGACAAAACTGCAAAGCCTACTCTCTGGTTATTCTGTAGTGCCATATGAAGAAACCTTCCAGACCCAGCAGCAGATACAACAGCAAACAATGAAGGTTCTCCCAACAGCTCCTGTTTATTGGTGCTTCACAAAGCCACAGACTGCGCCTCCATTCGATATAAGCAGGACCTGGGATACTCTAACAACACTCTTCTCAACAGGCGTGAGCAAGACATATGCCTCTCCGACTCTATCTGCCCCCGTAGAGGGCGGACCTTCATACGCGCAATTCCTATTAAACGGCACATTCTACCAGCAGATGCTTAACGCTACGATAGCGCCAAGGCAGATACTCTTCAATCTCTTTACAAACAGGATATTTGGAACAGTATATACAAATGATTCCTTAGGATACCAGACAAACAAGCAGATCACTGTAAATGCCATACGTACGATAGCGTATACGATAGAGATCAACAGGCAGGGTGTAGGGAATCCCGGATCCATTTTAGGTTATCCTTACTACGAGTCCATACATCCTATAACAGGTTCAGCAAGCGTAGCTGGGACTTCCTTGCTGCCGTGCGTTGGCGCAGTATGCATGACGCAGGCATCTTTATCTTCAGCATTGTCATCAGGATTATCAATCTCTGGCAATGGGGATAAGAACACATTTACATATGCGGCGTCGAATACCTTCCCCAACGCAGTAACCCTATTCAACTTCTATCAGGATATGGTATATGCCAACGATACCTTCCTTAACTTCACAGGAAATGGCATAGGGACACCTGGCACTCTTACCGATCCTTACGGCTATCACAGGATAGTGATGGTATTCAATGACAGATTCAACAACAATATCTATCTGCCTCTAGATGCAGACATTGCAAATTCAACGCAGCTTGGCGTCTCCGTAGCATCGTCTGTAAGCGGAAGCAATTCAAACCAGACTGCACTTACGATAACAGGAAACCTGAATTACACCCCGCCATTCAGCACGCAGCAGATACCTATGAACGGAGGTACTGTGTATCTGTATTACGATACAAACCTTGGCTTCCAGAACTACGGCCCATACTCAGACCCTGCCAACGTACAGCTTTGTGCATTCGGTTTCGGCGCAAACGTGCCTCAGAACTGCCAGCTTGCAATCCCGGGATGGCTATACGGAGGCACAACTCTCAATCCAAATGCCGAACTTCCAACGTATCACGCATCAACAAGCGCATCAGGATCATGTCTGGCACCGCCTAACAGCCTGCTGCAGCCTGTACAGTACAACTGCAACATATACGGCTCCGACGGGAAGACAAAGATATCCAATACCTGCCCTGTGAACTCAGGGGGCAACAATCAATGGTGCGATCCGATATTCTCCAACGGCACCGGACTATGCACCTCGCAGCTCGGCCTGATAGGAAGTGCAACGACCAATGCAAATGGCGCATTCTCAAAGACGATAAACGCATGCGGATACGGATATGCAAACATAAAGGCCGTATTCTATGGTGCCCCTTCGGCAGGCTCGGGCTCTCCTGGCATTTCTACAGTAACGCCAGAACCAATCAAGGTTACGCAATCTCCTATAGCGTATGCGTATAACCCTAGCTACAGCGGGCCTCAGGACACCTTCTACACCACCGATTATTCATGGGCTCCTGCACAATCAACAACAAGCTTCCCCATAGGAGCTTTATTGCTCTCCTATGGAAACATAGGATACATTTACATATTAACCGGAGGAATAATAGTAGGGCTTCTGCTTTTTGCAACAAGAAAGGCAGCAAGGAAATGAGGCGTAAAAATGCCTGTAAAAGAGAAAGAAAAAATAAAAAACAGGCTTAATTCCGCATCAAGCATAGTGGTGGCAGCAGCAGCCATATTGGCGATAGTCTACCTGTATCTCAGCGGAATAAATCCCATACTTAGCTGGCCCGCAGCGATAATCATACTGCTCCTGACAGGATACATGATAAGCACTGCAAACGGATTCACTGGCTTCTTCGGAATGTATATGCTTGGAAGCAAGAGAGGAACTTGGATAATAGACAAGCTCGCAAGCAGGGGAAGGCCTTACTGGGAGTTCATGGCAGACTGGGGGCTTGCAACCGGCTTTGGTCTTCTATCTTATTTCATGTTCAAGAAGAGGATAAGCGCCAAGATGGCAGTGTTCGGCGCGATTTCAGCTGTATTGATAATGTTCTTTGTAGTCCCATTCATGGCCGATTCATTCACTTTCATAAACATACCCCAGATAAGTTCAAGACTTGCGTCCGCTCCAGCTTCACCATCGGTAAATCTTCTTGCATACGCGATATATGCGGTCAACTTCATAGGAGGCTTTACCTTGTTTATCCTATACTCGATAATCTACAACGCAGTCAGCATACTATACGGGATAGGCACATATCTATTGTCATTGTCCACTGCCGTTCCAAATACGGCTGCGCTCTCAAGCCAGGTTCCAGGAGTTGCCCCGCTTATACCGGGGATAACGATACCTATATTCGCAGGACTTCTGGCACTCATACTGATACTAGTCGTGCATGAGTTCTCCCATGGGGTACTATCGAAACTCTTAAAGATAAAGATAAAATCGATAGGTCTTGTCATATTCGGAGTAATACCGATGGGCGCATATGTCGAACCGGATGAGAAAAAGGTGCTGCAGCTGAAGGCCCACGAGCAGAACAGGATCTTCTCCGCAGGCATCGCATCAAACATACTCCTTTCAATAATATTCACGGCGCTTCTCGTAGTAATGCTGCTCTACGTGCTTCCAAATTATGTAACCAGCTTTGTTACAGTTACGGCAGTGCTGAACGGTACGCCTGCATACAATGTCATAGCTCCTGGAAGCATAATCTATTCTTGGAACGGGCATACTATAAACAACATAACTGCGCTGGAGGCAGCGGCTGTGCAGGATAAGGCCTTCTCTAAGGTAAATGTTGTTACTAACAATGGTTCATACTCCATCATAGCAGCATCTGACGGGAAGATAGGCGTAGACCTTGCACAGGAGAGCGGTCCTGTACCTGGAAATGCAGCTTCGCAGATAATATATTTCATATATACATTCGTAGCGCTGTCTGCAATACTTAACTTCCTTGTAGGGGTTGTTAACCTGCTTCCAATACCTGGATTTGACGGATGGCGCATCTTCCAGACGAGCATAAAGGACAAGAGGATAGTAAATGCAATAGCGCTTATCGCAGTTATCGCCATACTGATAAACATACTCCCGTGGATCTGGGAAGCCTAAGGAAAAATCTACCAAGGGACATTCTTCAGTTTCATTATATACGCCGCTATATTTGTGCCTTTGTGCAGCACTCCTGTCAATATTACTATGAATATTATCCCGTACCATGCGGGAAGGTTGCCCAACGGGAATGCGAATATAAACGCAAAAAGCAGGAAGAGGTACTGGTCCATGAATGGCATGCTCACGCCTTCCGTTGTGCCTATCCTCCTCTTGATGAAGCTTCCGAGAAGATCTCCAAAATGGGTGCCTATACTGAGCAATACTCCTATCGCAAGCAGGTAAGGCATCTGAAACGCAACAGATTCAACATAAGCGATTATGATTCCTGAGAGAAGGCCTGCAACAAGTCCCCTGACGGTCTTGTGGCTGCCGAATATTGGCCTGCCTCCGAGCTTTCTGTTGAAATCAAGAGGCACTCCTCCTCCGAATATTACCGGAGCCCCATTGGAGACGTACGCAGGAAATATGTATATCAGTGGATAAGCTATAAGCTGGTATAAAAGATCTGACATGCGCTCACGAATCTATTCTTCCTTCAGCATAGTCCATGCTCCCTCCTCCTTTGAACTTCGCGCCGAACCTCTTCTTCAGGGCGTCTACAGCGGCAATATCCGATTCTGAGCCGCGTGATGCAAGAACCTCCCCAGAGCCGCCAATCATTATCACAGTAAGTTTCTTGAACCTGGAAGTCAGGTTTCCTATCGACTTCCTCATTACCTGCTTGTTGTAATTAAGCTTCACCTCAGCAATACTCTCTTTCTTAGAGAGAGCGGTATCAATCGCGTCAATGACCTCCTTCGAGTCTGCAACAGCCGCTGCAATCTCCTCAAGCCTCTTTGCATTCTCCTTATCCAATGCAAGCTTCTCGTCAAGGAGGGTCTGGACTCTTGAGCCTGTGCTGGAAAGATCCGAGTTAAGGGTCTGCGATATCGCCTTCAGCTGCCTGTATGACTCCTGGAAGTATCTGAGCGCAGCCTTTCCAGCGACAAAGTCAACCCTGTCAACTCCGTCCGAGACTCTTGACGTGCCTATCACCTTTATCATTCCTATCCTGTGCTCCATGCCGACTACATGAAGACCGCCGCATGCCTCTGCATCTATCAGCTTGCCGTCCTTTGATTCTATAGTGACTATGCGCATTACCTTTGATGGTACGCCATGCCCCTGATAAATCGTAAAGCCGTACTTGTTCTCAGCGTCTCCGCGCTCCATATCCTTTACGTTTACCTCAATTCCATCTGCAAGAGCGCCGTTTGCAAAATCCTCTATCCTTTCAACATCCTTGTCATATAGTTTATCATAGTGCGTTATGTCTATGTGTGCCTTTTCCTCTTCCTTCCTTGTTCCCTCCTGCCATGCATGCTTTCCAAGCACGTTCCTCAGGGTCGCATTCATGAGGTGGGTAGCAGTGTGGTGCACCATAAGCTTCTGTCTTCTCTCATGGTTCACTACGCACTTTACCTTCCCCTCCTTTTTTACGTTTCCCCCTTCTATGAAGTGCACTATCACATCGCCATATTTCTGCACATCATGGACCTTTGCCCCGTCGATAGTTCCATGATCCGCTTCCTGTCCGCCTCCCTCAGGGTAAAATGGAGTCCTGTCAAGTATTACGTGATTCTTGTCAGCGTACAGCACCTTTGATTCAGACTCTTCTGCAAGCGTATAGTACAGCTGTTCGGTCTTGGGGAACCTGCTCATATCTATGTCTATGCGCTTCTTGGTCTCCCGCTCCCTTGTGAAGTCTCCTTTCATTATGCCTTCATAAGCATCTCTTGGTATCTCAAGATGCACTCCCTTCTTTGCAGCCACAGAGGATATCATTTCAGGAGTTATCCCATTGCTCTCATACAACGTGCGTAGCTCCTTCACCTCTACGGCGCTCTTCCTTGCGATTATCTTATCCACTATCTTTGCACTGTTCTCCTTGGTAGACGCATAACGCTTCCTCTCGATATCTATTACCTTTGAGAATATGTCAAGGTTCTCCTTAAGCTCGGGATAAAGCCCCCTGAGCTCATCGGCATGCATCTCCGCTATGTCCTCTATGTTCACCTCAAGGTTGTACTCCTCTATGAAGCTCAGCGCCCTTCTCAGTATGACTCTCAGGTTGTATCCTCCGCCTATATTGGATGGCAGTGCGCCGTCTGATACAGCAAAGAGCAGAGTTCGTGAGTGGTCAAGAACAGCATAAAGCGCCTGCAGAGGTTTTACTCCTCTGTCATAGTCCTTCTTTGCGATTCCCAGTTTCCTGAGTATCTCCTCCTCTACCTTCCCTCCTGCCTTCTCCGAGAAGTCTATCTTGCTCGAGTGCTTTGCAAATTTGTTGAACAGCTTCTTGTCGAATTCAACACCGCTATTCTTCTCTATCTTCTTCAGTATGTCCTTGAATACTGCCTCATATGCGGTGTCATATCCTGTGTAGTACCATACGAGCCTCTCAAAGCCCCATCCGACATCGACTACCTTTCCCTTGAACTCCCTGACAGAACCATTCGAGTTCTCGAACTGCGTGAATACGCTGTTGACGAGTTCGCATCCGTTTGCAAAGCTCTCAAGAGAGGGCCCGAACTCCGAGAAATCACCCATCGCCCAGACATCCTCGTTATAAACAAGGTCCTCTTTCTTTACTCCTATCTCCTCTGTCAGGAATTTGTAGTTGAGCTCTATGCACCTGTCCCTCCAGTAGCCCTCTTTAGGCCAGTTAAACGCATGCTGGCCGGCCATCATGAAGCTTGTAAAGTGCCTTCCCGTAACTCCTGTATTCTCAACATCTCCGAAGCGTAGGCATATCTGCGGGACAACAAGCGGATTTGCGTTGTACTCAAATCCCATTATCCCGTTCTCTATCCTCTGGAAATCCTGTATGCTCGCTATGGTGAAGAAGAGATCCCTTCTCCATCTGCTCACTACTGGATATTTGGGTATTACTTCATGCCCGTTCTTCTTGAAGAAATCGGCAAATTTCTTCCACATGCTGACATAGCTGATATCCCTTTTCTTTTCCTTGAAGAACGTGTATTCCGCATGTTCAGGATCCTCGCAAGTCTCCCTGTCATCTATGCTCCAGAAATTCTTATGGCATATGCTGCACTCATGCCTGCCGAAGCCTAGGTCTTCGAACAGCTGTGTGCTGTAGTAACTCTTGTAATCCTTGGAGAACTCCTTCCTCAACGAAGGCTTGTCAAGCTTTACACTCTCAAACATCGGATCCACAGTTAAGATTAGATACGGATTATTTATAACATTAGCGGGATTGGGCAAGGCATAATTAAGATTGCTCCTTAAAGTAACTGGCTCCGAATTGGCATTTATTGATCTTCAGGAAGTAACAGCTTCGGCACTTCCATGATTCCTCCTTAGGGACAGGCTCAGGACTCTTCTTCTTGTCCCAGAATAGGAAATCCTTGTCAAGTATCTTCTTGAGCCACTGCGCATCATATTTTATTCTTACCTCTTCTATTACCTCCTTGCTCCCCCTGTCAAGGTATCTTATCATCAGAGTGTCGCTTATCCTAGGCAGCTGCTGGTATCCTTCGAACATGCTGAGGCATATGGCACCTATGTTTATCATATCGTCCTTTATCCCTATCCCCTTCAATCCCTGTATGAACTGCGGGGAGAGCTTCATCCTGCTTACCCCGTTTGTGTCATAATATTTCTTGAACGTATACCTCTTTTCAAGTATGTCCTTGAAAAGCATCCTGTAGACCATGGCCTGCACCGAATGCATCTCCCTAAGCGCATCCATATGTTTGCTATCCCTGTTGGTCGTCTTGTTCTCCACTATTATGGTTTCCCCATTCTCAACAAGAAGCTCGTCTATCTTGCCCCTTATCGTAAAGCCGTCTATCTCCCCCTCTACCTTAAGCTCCCTTCCCTTTCCATTGTCAATGATGCTCTTCAGCGTCAATATGTTCTCATACGCATTCTTGTAGAAGACATCGGGATAATTGACAGGCTCGACCGCGAGCTCCTTATAAACCTCCTTCTGCAGGTTCATGTGGATTGCTTCGCCGATCCTCATCGCCTTCGTCTGCCCCTCTTTCTGCGTGCACGAAAGGAAGACCTTGTACTCGCACCAGGACTGATTTGCAATATCAGTAACAGTTACGCTGCTCTTGTTGAGCTCCTCAAGTATTCCCTTTCGCATTAAAAACACTGTCAGACCGCCTACCAATCGTCATAGCCTAAGCTCAGCGATCACCTATCTCATCATATGGATTTTTAATTGCCTGACAATATTAATAATGCTATGCTGCTAGATGACAACGAGCTCTTCATATTCGACTGGGACGGCACACTTGCAACGTCAGGTGCGCTGATAAGGGTCTCAAAGATGCTGAAAGCCCGATATAAGTTGGGATACATCCTCAAGCACAAGGAAAGGTATAGGGTAAGGTCAGTGAACGACCTTGTGATAAAGGAGGAGACAGGAAAGCTCGTATCAACAATATATGCGCTGTATGCAAAGCTCTCCATGGTAAGGCTAAAGCCGGGTTCAGAGGAGATCCTCAAACTCCTAAAGGAGAATAAGAAGAAGGTCTGTATATTCAGCGATTCTAACACTACAAGGCTTATGGCAGAGACGAGGAGCACTAATGTGGTAAAGTATGCAGATTTCATACTGAGCGCCGATTCTATAAACAGGTACAAGCCCGACCCTTCCGGCATACTTCTTATAATGGATAAGTACAGGATGAAAAAGGACAAGGCCGTATACGTCGGGGATATGGCCTCTGATGTATACGCATCAAGATTCGCAGGCGTGAAGGCATGCATAGTCGCAGACGGCCTTGATCCTATACAACTGATAAAGGATGCAAAGCCTGATTACCTCTTTTCAAGCACAGAGAAAATGCTTGATAACCTTCGCAGGAAAAAGGCAAAGAAAGCCTCACGACGAAGATAACGATATGTTTATAAATCATAACATCGCTAAGTGTAGTGAAGTAGTAAAGCGAAGTTAAAAGCGCTGATCCTACAGAGGAAATAAAATGCCAAGAGATTTCGGAAGAGGAGATGACAGACGAGGAGACAGAGGAGACAGAGGAGACAGGCACGGAGGTTCAGGAAGAGGAATAAACCCTAATTACTTCCTACCAAAGCCTGTAAAGGTCGGAGACGAAGTAGACGTCAAGATAGAGGCTATGGCTTCGAAAGGAGACGGAATAGCAAAGAAGGACGGATTCGTAATCTTCGTAAAGGATGCAAAGGAGGGCCAGACTCTGAAAGTAAAGATAACAGAGGTAAGGACCAGATTTGCAATGGGCGAAGTGCTGGGAGAGGCGGAAGCTGCTCCAGAAGCAAGCGCAGAATCAGCTCCAGAACCAGAAGAGTCAGAAGAAGCGTAAGCAGAAAGAACCCAAAAGAAGGTTAGTTATTTTATTTTTTATTCTTTATCTTTTCCTATTTTCTTATATTTTCGGTAAAAACATATCGGGATAAACCTTTTAAATTGAAAAAGCCGATATGTGAGCATGGAAGAGGATACGAGGGAGCTGAGCAGAAAGCTTAAATCGTCGTTCAGGATGTCGGACGGTTCTGAAATATTCTACTACTCACTGCCAGCCATGAAAGAGGCAGGCATCGGAGACACCTCGGCGCTTCCCTATTCAATAAGGGTGGTGCTAGAATCATTAGCAAGGAATTATGACGGAAAGGGGATCAAGCTTGAAGACGTAAAGGAGCTTGCAAACTGGGATCCAAAAAACACTTCAGAGCGTGACATACCATTCAAAGTTGCAAGAGTGCTCATGCAGGACTTCACAGGGGTTCCTGCGGTCGTAGACCTTGCGGCGATGCGCAAATACGTATCGGACATCAATCTATCCCCTGAACTGATACAGCCATTGATGCCTGTAGACCTGATAATAGACCACTCCGTACAGGTCGATGTTTTCAACTCCAGCGACGCTCTTGTAAAGAACCAGGAGATGGAGATGAAGAGAAACTGGGAAAGGTACAAGCTGCTGAAGTGGGCCAGCAACTCGATGGACAATTTCAGGGTCTTCCCGCCTTCATCAGGCATCTGCCATCAGGTCAATCTTGAATACATAGCGACATGCGTCAGCATCAAGAACATAGAAAAGAGCAAGTGGGCTTTTCCAGACACGCTTGTAGGCACAGACTCGCACACTACAATGATAAACGGCCTTGGGGTGGTCGGCTTCGGCGTAGGAGGCATAGAGGCGGAAGCCGCGGTACTAGGCCAGCCGGTATCATTCATAACCCCGAAGGTCCTTGGGGTAAAGCTTGAAGGAAGGCTCGGAAGTGGAGTTACCGCGACAGACTTTGCCCTAACCCTTACGAAGATACTCAGGGAGCATGGCGTAGTCAATATGTTTGTAGAGTTCTATGGGCCTGGGCTCAGCTCATTATCACTGCCTGACCGTGCCACTCTCTCCAACATGTGCCCTGAATACGGTGCAACAATAGCGATATTCCCGCCTGACAACGAGACTCTCAGATACATGAAGAGCACAGGCAGGAGCGATTATCAGGCAGAGCTGGTAGAGAAGTACCTCAAAGCGCAGGAAATGTTCGATATCGATTATTCAAAGGTGAGATACAGCGATGTGATGCATGTCGATCTTGGAAGCATAAAGCCCAGCGTCTCAGGCCCATCGCAGCCCAAGCAGGAGATGCCGCTGAGCGGCATAGCATCAAACTTCAATGATCTATTCCTCTCAGATAACGGCAAGCAGACCAATGGGCTCAGTACAAAGGATTATACCCGATGGTCGGGAGAGAGCGAGACTCCGGAAAACGGGCCCATAAAGAATGCACTAAAACATGGCAACCCGAAGAGCGTCCAGATAAGGTATGATGATTACAGCATTAATCTCTCAGATGGAGATGTGGTCATAGCTTCAATAACAAGCTGTACAAATACCAGCAATCCCTCAGTAATGGTCGGTGCAGGCCTGCTTGCGAAAAAAGCTCTTGAGAAAGGGCTCAGCGTAGACACAAGAAAGGTGAAGACGAGCTTCGGCCCGGGTTCAAGAGTGGTGATAGACTATCTGAAGAACCTGCGGCTCATAGAGCCGCTGCAGAAGCTAGGTTTTGGACTTGTCGGCTTCGGCTGCATTACCTGCATAGGCAACTCAGGCCCCCTGATAGAGAAGCAGAGCGAAGCGATAAATGGCAGCAATCTTGCAGTCGCATCGGTCCTCTCTGGAAACAGGAACTACGAGGCGCGTATACACCGTGATGTGAGGGCAAATTACCTGATGTCGCCTCCTCTAGTAGTGGCCTTTGCGATAGCCGGCACCGTACTTAAGGATCTGGAGAACGAGCCTCTTGCAAAGAATGACAAAGGCGAGGATATTTACCTTAAGGACATATGGCCTAGCCACGAAGAGATAAACCAGTTCATGGGCAATGCGGTTAGTCCTGAACTGTTCAAGAAAGAGTACGGTGCGGATCTGTTCAAGGTAAACAACTACTGGAACGCCATAGAAGGAGCAACCGGCATTGTCTACGGAATAGACGAGAACAGTACGTATATCAAGCTGCCCCTGTTCTTCGATAATTTCGACCCGATGTCAGAACCAAAGATAGCGCCTATAGAGAATGCGGCCGTACTTGCCGTCTTCGGCGATTCCCTATCGACAGATCACATCTCCCCGGCAGGCGCGATAGGGAAGGACAGCCCGGCTGGCAGGTATCTGCAGGAAAAGGGGGTAGCATATGCTGACTTCAACACCTACGGATCAAGAAGGGGAAACCACGAAGTGATGATGCGTGGCACCTTTGCAAACAACAGGATAAAGAACCTGCTCCTCCCAGGTACCGAGGGAGGGATGACCATCCACTTCCCCGGCAAGGAAAGACTATCGATATACGATGCTGCTATGGAATATGCCAAGGAAAAAAGGCCATTGGTGGTATTTGCAGGCAGCGAGTACGGCTCCGGAAGCTCAAGGGACTGGGCTGCAAAAGGCCCCATGCTTCTCGGAGTAAAGGCTGTTGTTGCAAAGAGCTTTGAGAGGATACACAGGAGCAATCTTGTCGGAATGGGCATACTCCCTCTGCAGTTTAAAAACGGAGAGGATGCGGACTCGTTGCAGATAGACTTCTCAAAACCTGTCTCTATACAAACAAGCGGAGAGATAAAGCCAAGAGAAGAAATTAAGATGTCATACACCGGTGCATCCGGAGAAGAACGCGTGACAACACTGCTTATAAGGATAGACACCGACATGGAACTGGAGTATTACAAAGCTGGCGGCATACTGAATTATGTGCTAAAGGAGATAGTCTCCAAGAACAGAAGTTGATGGGATGCAAGACTCTTACGATGTAATAATAGTCGGAGGCGGCATAACAGGCGCATCTCTCTTATACATGCTCAGCAGATACGCCGATGCAAAAAGGATACTGCTGCTTGAGAAGTTCGATTCGTTCGCAGCGCTTAATTCTAATTCAATCAATAATGCGCAGACCCTGCACTTTGGCGATATAGAGACCAACTACTCCTTAGAGAAATCAAGGGAAACGAAAGAGGAAGCCGAGATAGTATTGAAGTACCTCAGCATGCTTCCAAGAAAGGAATATGACTCAATAACAAAGAAATGCGGAAAGATGGTCCTTGGTGTAGGGGAGGAAGAGATTCGGAAACTAGACAAGATATATGATTCTGGGCTCAAGCATATCTTTCCCGGTTTAAGGAAGATAGGGCCTAACGAGATAGCAAAGCTCGAACCGAATGTCATGAAGAAGAGAGCGATGGACGAGAAGGTGCAGGCGCTGAAGTCTGACAATGGCCAGATGATGAACTTCAGGAATCTCACTTACTCATTCGTCAAAAGGGCAAAGCTTGCAAGCAAAGGAAGAGTATCAATCAAACTGAATACCAAGGTGACTTCCATAGAAGGAAGCCAGGGCGAATTCCGGATACTTGCAAACGGAAAGAAATACCATTCAAAATTTGTGGTATTCTGCTCAGGAAGCTACAGCCTCTACTTTGCAAAGATGATGGGTTATGAAAAGAACCTTTCCATACTCTGCGTGGGGGGCAATTTCTATACTGCTCCGAAGGTGCTCAACGGAAAGGTGTACAGGGTGCAGATGGGCGGAATTCCGTTTGCAGCGGTTCATGGGGATCCGGATATAACCAATCCACATATAACTAGGTTTGGACCAACAGTGACGATTTACCCTGAATTGGAGAAAGGCAACTCATCTACCTTCTCAGACTACATGAAAACCTTTGATTTCGACCTCGCTACCGCATCAAGCCTGTTCAACATACTCCTGAACAAGGATATAAGGAGGATATTATGGAACAACATGTTCTATGACCTGCCCGGGATAGGCACCGGCATCTTCCTCAAGAACGAGGTCTCAAAGATAGTGCCTTCATTGACTGTAAAGGACGTAAGGCTTGCGCCTCAAATGGGAGGCATAAGGCCCCAGATAATAGATGAAAACAAAAAAGCGCTTGTGCTGGGAGAATCAAAGATAAAGGAGCAGGGAATAATCTTCAACATAACTCCGTCTCCAGGCGCAACCTCCTGCCTTGCCAGCGCTATAGAAGACACATCCTATATATGCGACCAGATGGGACTGAACCTTGACATAAAAGCCATAGAGCGCAATCTTGTGAACAAAGACACCATGCCGATAACAATGAGGAAGCTCAAAAACTGGTGATTTAGTAAGATACCATCTTCAATGCATGAAGTGCAGGGAGAAATACGAAAGCAGCTTTCCATCCCAGATATGTGGCAATTGCGACTCTCTACTTAATGTAGTGTATGATGAAAAGAAAAAGTTCAGCTACACCAGGGAAAACTCATTCTGGTCCTACGAAGCATTCATGCCAGACTGCAATTACAAGCGCCTTGAAGCCGGAAGCACCAATGTGGTAATAGCCGATGAATACGGCCTGTATTTCAAGGTTGAGACTACAAATCCAACAAAATCTTTTAAGGACAGGGGCTCGGTGATAGAGCTGAACAAGGCATCTGAGTACGGATACACTGAGGTCGCATGCGCATCGACGGGCAACATGGCGTATTCTATAGCACACTATTCCAGAATATTGGGAATAAAGGTAAAGGTATTCATAAGCAAACATGCGAACAGGGACAAGATAAAGCTGATAAAGGGAACGCATGATGCGGACATAACCGAGATAGATGGGGACTTTACCGACGCTCAGCATGAAGCCATAAAATACTCGAAGAAAAACAATGCATTTCTTACAGGGGACTACTGCTACAGGAAAGAGGGGCAGAAGACCGCGATATTCGAGGCGATGCACGACCTCAGGTCTGTCGACACAATAATCCTGCCTGTTGGGAATGCTACTCTGCTTGCAGGGGCACTTGAAGCGGTAAAGTACATGAAGCGGAACAACACGATCAAGCAGATCCCCAAGGTGATAGGCGTGGAAGCAGAAGGTGCAAGGCCGCTATATGCTGCATTCAAATCGGGCATGCCGATAATCAGGGAGAAGCCGGATACTGCTGCAGATGCGATAGCTGTAGGCTTCCCGACCTTCGGCGAAGAGAGCATCAGACTGCTCAGGGAGCTTGACGGGGACATGATTACGGTGAGCGACAGGGAGATGCAGGAAGAGGCAGCTAAGCTAAAGGAGATGTACAATATAGATGCTGAGCTAGGAGGGGCCGCAAGCGTTGCAGCCTACAGGAAGCTGAACCCTGAAGGCAAGACAATTGCATTGGTAAGCGGGGGAAAAGTCTGACTATCTCCTTTCTATCGGGACGTACTGCCTGTCGAGTTCTCCATTGTAATACTCAAGGGGCCTCACAAGCCTGTTGCTCTTCCAGTACTGCATTATGTGAGCACACCATCCGGGAACCCTGCTCGCTGCGAAAATAGGAGTGAAAAGATAGTCGGGTATGCCAAGGTCGGTGTATACTGGCCCCGAGAAGAAGTCAACATTCGGCCATATCCCATGGCTCACCCCTAATTTATCTATCATGAGCTTCTCAGCGGCAAGCGCTATATTCGTAAGGTTCTTTACCTCTTCATCGGCGCTTCCCCTAAGCTCCTCAAGCCTTTTCTTTATTATTCTCGCTCTTGGGTCATACGTCTTGTATACGCGGTGCCCGAAGCCCATTATCTTCTTCTTTCCTGCAAGAGCGTCGTTTATGTAAGCCTCTGTATTATCCGGCCTGCCTATCGCGTGCATCATGTGCAGCGCAGCCTCATCCGCTCCTCCATGCAGCGGGCCCTTCAGGGTGCCTATCGCCGATGTAATCGACGAGTGCAGATCAGAAAGAGTAGAGGCGGTGACTATTCCAGAGAAGGTAGATGCATTCGAGCTGTGCTCCGCGTGCAGCAGGAACATAAGGTCAAGAACCTTAACATCTTCAGCATCTGGCTTTTTCCCATTCAGCATATACAGTAAGTTCTCAACATGGCCCAAGGAGCTGTCAGGCTTCACATACCCCCACCCTTCCCTAAAGCTCCCTATCGCAGCAGTTATGGAAGCCACCTTTGATATAAAACGTATGCTCTTTCTCATGTTTGCCTCTTCTTGATTGTCATTTGCATCCTTGTCATAAAGCGAAAGCATGGAGACAGCGCTTCTCAGCAGGTCCATGGCATTAGCTCTCTCCGCAGAGGCCTCTATCGCAGAGACTATCTCAGCAGGAAGCTCTCTCTCAGCAGCAAGGTTCTTCCTAAAAGCTTGGAGCTCTGCCCCTTCAGGCAGCCTTCCGTTTAGAAGCAGGAAGCATGTCTCTTCAAAGTTTGAATTTTCAGCAAGCGTCTCTATGGAATAGCCGCAATAATACAGCCTTCCGTTTATCCCGTCTACCTTGCATATGCCTGATTCTGTAAAATAGACTCCCTCCAGCCCGAGCTTTATTTCAGGTTTATTCTCCATTCCAATCCAAGAAATCTATTCTTGCCAATTAATATAAGACTTGTCAGGGAAAGTACAAAAGCAGGTAAACGTCACCCCTCCTTTATCCTAGCTATGATGCTGTCTGAGAACTCCTTTGTTCCCACAGGTTCTGCCCCCATGAACCTTGCAATATCCTTTGTAGCTATCCTGTCTTCAAGAGTTGCAGATACCGCCTTCTTTATCGATGCCGCTGCACCATACATCCCTATGTGCTCAAGCATAAGCGTGCATGCACTCAGCATTCCCATCGGATTTGCCACATCCATGCCTGCATACTTCGGAACGGTTCCATGTACTGCCTCGAACAGCGCATAGTCATCCCCTATGTTTGCCCCTCCCAGGACTCCTATGTTTCCTATGAGCGCCCCTGCAGCGTCTGAGACATAATCCCCATTCAGGTTCGGAGCAAGTATGATGTCATATTCATCAGGCCTTGTTATTATCTGCTGGAACATATTATCCGCTATCCTGTCATTCAGCAGTATCCTTCCATCCCTTGAAGCTCCGTTTGCAACCTCCTGCTCAGTTACAATCCTCTCTCTAAACTCTTTCTCAGCTGTCTCATAAGCCCACTCCCTGAAAGCCCCTTCCGTATACTTCATTATGTTGCCCTTGTGCATGATTGTTATGCTCTTCCTTCCATGGCTTATCGCATAATTGAGCGCCATCCTTGTAACCCTCTGGGTCTTCGCCTTCCCAATCACCTTTATCCCTATCCCTGCATCGCTCTCTATATCGGTGCCAAGCTCAGAATTCAGGAAGTTTCTTACCTTTCCTGCTTCAGCAGAGTCATACTTCCACTCTATTCCGCGGTAAAGATCATCGGTATTCTCCCTGAATACCACCATGTCTATCCCTTCCGGCTTCTTGAGCGGACTAACTATCCCTGGGAAGTATTTTACAGGGCGTATATTCGCATAAAGATCAAAGGCGAGCCTTAGCCTTACATTTATCGATGTGAAGCCCTTGCCGACAGGAGTCTCTATAGGCCCCTTTATCGCAACCCTGCATCTCTTTATTATCTCCAGAGTCTGGTCGGGAAGCCTGTTCCCAAATCTCTCCTCCGCATCAGAGCCTGCGTATGCCTCCACCCACTTTATACTTCCTGCGCCTGCCTTCCCGACCGCAGCATCTACTACTCTCTTTGAATTATCAACAATCTCGGGGCCTATCCCATCTCCCCTCATGAACGCTATCTCCTTTTCAGTTCCAGCCACTATAAAACCAAAGAACTTTCAAAGAGAAAATACTTATTATGTACGCATTTAACAATGTGAGCGGGAGATCCCACACTCTTTAGAGGTGGACGATATCACAAGGTGCCTGCGTATTCGCAGTAAGGATCTGCATAGTCTGCGTATCTCGGCCTTACTGCTCAAACAGGCTCTCAAACTCCCGCAGCTTCTCCTTCGCATTCTTGAAGTAAGCTTCAAACTTTATGTCATTGCTCCTCCAGCACTGCTCAGCAAGACGTATATTCTCGTTTATCTCCTCAAACATCTTCTCTGCAATATATTTCGACGCATCTGTCATTCACACACCTCAGTAAACACGAAACGGCAATGACTGCGCATACCTTACGATAATGCCCAAATAAAATGCCTAAATAAACTCTGTCAAAGGCTATTCCAATTGCGTAGCAGCTTTAAAAATACGTCTGTGCGCTTATTTTACCACAATAAAAAAATAAACGCTGGGTGCGTGAGCAACACCAAAGGTAAAGCTCCTGTACGATTACAAAAGATCCGCGAATCAGAAAAGTTCCAAATTAGGGATATTTGAAAAATGCTTTTTGTTGTTGGTATAAAGTTTGGCATTGTGATTTATGGCAATGGCAGCAATTATCGCATCCACTCTATCTATTTTCCTGCCTTTTATCTCTGTTTTCCATTCCAACTCTGCTGCTAACCTGGCATCTTCTTTATTGTAGTCTATGGTAGGAAGTTGAAGCATGTACGTAGTCTGCTTGGCATACTTTAACAGCCCATATAACACCTCTTGGATATTTATCGTAGTAGTATAAAAATTGTCACCGCTTTCCTCTATTTTCTTAAGCAATGCTTCGCCTGACATAGACTTTTTGTCGTATATCTCTATCAGAATGTCAGAATCAAGAATTATCAATACCTCATCTCAGATCTCTTCGAACGCATTTCAGATAGCATCTTCCCTTTATCCTTAAATTCAACACTACCACGCATCTTTTGCAGAATCTCTATTGGCGTAGCTGACTTCATCAGCCTCTCAAAAAGCTCGCTGAAGCTTTCGTCATCCTTCTTTACCTTGACAAGATCCATATATACCTCTGTCCTGATTGTTATTGTCTTCGACATAAGCATCTACTAAACATATGTTTAAACATATATTTAAATCTTCCCGATTCAACTAGAATTCGCTAAAAATAAAAAGAACGCAGGATATGGGAACAGACTAAAAGTTGAGCTCTTTACTTGTGTGTGTCTGTGTAATCTACTGTCTAAATGGATTTGTCACTTTTATTCCTGGTATTCTGCCGAAATCCTTCTCGTCTTCAGTGAGTATCTCAGTTATAAAATTTTCCTTCATCGTTTCTGCTATGAGCATATCCAAAAGTGGCGTCTTGGTTCTATAAGAGTTGTCTAGTGCCCTGTTTAGAGTATCCGAAGTGTAGTTTATCCTGTACCAGTGTTTGGATGTTGTCAAAGATTTCATTATTTCATTTGTTTTGCCTATGGGCATTTCAAATTTCCTAGTAAGCGTGTTGTATGTCTCTACCAAGACCTGATTTGATATCACTCCAGGTATCTCGTTTTTATACACTTTTTCTATAAGGTGCTCGCATGTCTTTCTCTTAGATGGCTCTGAAGAATCAAACGCATAGCATATGATATTCGTGTCAAAGAATATTTTATCTTTCATAAAGCTCCTCTCTGTTAAATTTCCACGGCTTGGTCTTTATGCCCTCCTTTAATAATTTTAAGAATTTAGCGTCTGCATCATCATTTTTCTTTTCGGACCACTCCTTCAACGCCTCAGTTGCAGCCTTTCCGAGATAACCCTTCTTCTTGCCATATTTTAAGCCTGCTATCTTTCTGAACTCTTCTGCAACGTCTTCCTTTACATTCACCGTTATGGTCTTTGACATACTATCAATAACATTTAGAATATACAAATATTTAAATGTTATGTTTTTGTAAATAAATGTTCTGTTTTTGTAACTTAAGTATGTACGCTGGGTACGAGAATCGAACTCGTGAAGGTCTTACGACCAAGTGGGTTAGCAACCCACCGCCATACCTCTAGGCGAACCCAGCACATGCAGCAGAAACCTGTCTTGCATAATGCGAATATGTAAGCTGGTTTGCATGTCGACTCAATCCTGTATCTTCAGAGCATAGGTTTTTATACGCATAGTGAAGGTCCACTTCTGCAGTGTACTTAGGGTTGCTCCTTCCGGCCTGGCCCGGTTCATATACAAAACTACCGCCAAAGGCAGGATCTCAACGTTTTCATACAAGGCCGACATATACGGCATAACACGCAACAGGCATAAGGCCCGCCATGAAGAGGATTTGCGGTAAAGGAAACCTCTAGCTCCCTGCCCTTCTGCTGCAATAAAATTCACCACTATAACCTTATTAATACCTTTCTTGTATTATCTATAACTGCAGATCTTAATCTTGGTGAAGCGATTGAATTACGAAGAATTACTGGATAGGGCATTTACGCAGATATCCCAGCTCTCAGAGGAGAAGGTAGATTTCAAGATACCTGAGGCAGACTCGATGATACAGGGAAGCAAGACCTTCCTCAGGAACCTCAACTCCATAGCAGATGCCGCAAGGAGGGAACCTTCGGATATAGCAAGGTATCTGACAAAGGAGCTAGGAACCCCGACATCCATGGACAATTCATCATTGATAATAAACGCAAAGGTGCAGCAGCAGGAGCTTACTGAAAAGATAAAGAAGTATTTTGAGATATATATAATATGCAAGGAGTGCCACAAGCCCGACACTCACGTGCAGAGCACCGAACGCGGCTACATGACGATAGTGTGCGAGGCCTGCGGAGCAAGATATACCGTTAAGAACTATTAGTGATTATTTTGTACAGGAAAAATGGTGTAGAGGAGGTACATACCCTAATGATTCCAAGGGACAACGAGATTATAGGCACGGTCTACAAGGCGCTTGGAGCTTCAAAGTTCATGATAAACTGCGCAGACCAGAAGCAAAGGGTCTGTTCAATACCCGGAAGGCTCAAGAGGAGGTTCTGGGTCAAGGAAAACGATCTCGTCCTGGTAAAACCCTGGGTTGTACAGGGAGATGAGAAAGGGGACATAATCTGGAGATACAGCCTGCTGGACAAGGACACGCTTAAGAAAAAAGGCTTCGAAATCCCTAAGTGATCAGCTCTTTATCTGCGAAACAACCTTCTCATGATTTCTCTCTATCCCGTATCTCTTCTTGAAGTAATAGAGTATGTTGGTAACATCTCTTTCAAGGAACTCGTTTGCCTTGGGATGGCCCAATGAGACTCCCTGCCCAATGTCTATCAAGAACGGCATACCATCCTTGATCAGTACGTTATACTCGCTCATGTCCCCATGCACAAGGTTGGCAGAATAAAGCCTTTTCATGTTCTCTACGATCTCATCAAGGACCTTCTCCGGGTCCTCGAGTCCTATGTTCTTTAGTATCGGTGCAGGCACGCCGTCATCTCCTATCAGTTGCATGGCAAGCACATTCCCCCTGAAGTAATACGGTTTAGGAGCTGAGACCTGCGCCTCCTCTGCTATCTTCAGGTTCCCGTACTCCTTCCTGCACCATATCCTTATTATGCTCTTCACGTCTGCCTTTATGCCGTCAAATCTCGGATCCCCTTTAACGTACTCGGTCCTTCTCTTGAAGCTGGTGTTCTCCTGATTGAATATCTTGAGCACTGCATACATCTCACTGACCTTTTCTCCTGCCTCTGCAAGGTAGACATCCGCTTCCTTGCCTTTTGATATTATGTGGATCATCCTAGAAACGATGCCATGGGTGAAGACCTTCTCTATGTTCATCATCGTCTTCCTGTCAAATACGCCTTCCTCTATCTTCCACTGTTCCTTAACCCTGAAGTCATCCCTGTCGGGCATCTTTCTCTTGCTGACCCTTCTTGCCATAGCAGCACTGCAGATTAATCTGCAAGAAGGTTAAAAAAGACGTCAAACCAACTAATTACTGGTTCGATGCAGAGTCTGAAGATACTTGTTGACAATAGGGAGCGCAATCTGATAATGCATGAGGAGCTGTCCAACCTCGGAGTGCTGATAGACTTTGCCCAGCTGCCTGTAGGGGATTACATAATCTCGGACAGGATCTGTGTAGAACGCAAGACGGTTCCGGATTTTGAGAAATCGATAATGGACAACAGGCTCTTCGACCAGGTCAAAAGACTTGCGGCAAGCTTCGGGAAGCCGATACTGCTTATAGAGGGGGATGATTCTGACTTCAGGCTCAGCGAAAACGTGATACTCGGGACGATACTGAAGCTCTACTACGATTTCAATATACAGGTGATAAGGTCTAGGGATCCTGTGCATACCGCAATTATACTTGCAAAGGTTGCGGAGCGAGAACAGACAACGGATTCAAGAGAGCCAAGGCTGATAGGGGAGAAGCGAGCCTTCTCAGAATATGAGAGGAGGGTAATGCTGCTGAGCATGCTTCCGGGAATAGGCCCGATGCTTGCCAAGAGGATGCTTGAACATTTTGGAAGCATAAGGAATGTAATGAATGCAAGCGAGGAAGAGCTGTGCAAAGTCGATAAGATAGGGAAGAAGAAGGCAGCTGTGCTCCATGCGCTGATAAACGAAGGCAGATGAGTGTTGTATCATGGGATTCTTTGGAAAACTATTCGGCAAGAGCTCCGAAGAGGAGATGATGGAGAAGAGCAGCAGGATAGTCTCGCATGCGCTCAACGCGAACAATGAGCTGAGGAAGGTGATAGGCGGCTCCGGAAGCGTAGCCTCCATAAAGAAGATAGAGGAAGCGTCAGACAGGGCTGTATTCGACGTCTCCAACTCCATAACCTCGGGAGGCATGCCACCGAACATCATACCTGATCTGCTCCGCTTCATGGATTTCGAGGATGACATAGTCGACAGTATATTCAACCTTTCAAGGGCGTATGTCCGCTACAGGATAAAGAACAGGAAGATGGACGGGTATGTGACCGGGCAGATGGTCAAGATGTGCGGCCTTTCTGACAGTGCGATAAAGGTTCTCCTGAAGATGCACAAGGCCTCAAGCGTGTCAGAGGTGCGCAGGCTGCGCTTCGAGATAGAAAAGTATGAGCAGGCAGGTGACAATATAAAGGACGAGATGGTTGCCTACGCATACAATTCGAAGATGGACTACAAGACCTTCAACCATATCCTGGACCTGGCATACCTCTCTGACGACGTGCAGGACAACTGCGAGGACGTGGCGGACAGGCTGGTGAGCATCTTCGCATCAATAATAAGTTAGTGGTCAAGTGCAGAACCTGATTGTCTATTTGCTGGCATTCCTTGTAATAGCCCTTGTCTCAGGAAACAACCTTCCCGCATGCACAGGTTCCCTGATAAACAGCAATATAGTCAGCAAGAGAAAGGGCATCCTGCTTACGATACTCGGGTACTCGCTGGGGCTGGTAGCGGAGGGCAACCTGCTCAACACAGGGCTTCTCAGCCTTATGCCTGTAAACAGCTATCTTCTCTCATCCATAGTGCTATTTACTGCGCTTATAGTCTTCCTGTTTGCGCACAAGACCAAGGTCCCGCAATCCCTGTCGATGACCATGGCCATGGCGATGCTGGGTCTTGACATGGCGATAGGCGCAAATCCAGACCTGGCATTCGTTGCGATAATGGCACTCGCATGGATACTCTCATCGGTCTTTGCAATACTGCTCAGCTATGCGACAATGCGTTACTCATACAATTTCATGAAGGACAAGAGCATATGGGCGAGCATAAGATACATGAAGCTGCTTCTGATAGTAGTATCATTCTTCACAGCCTTCACTCTTGGTGCAAATACTATAGGTTTCGTATATGCGCTCATGCCCCACCAGGGCAATGCCGCATACGTCCTTGCCCTTGCCATAATAGGCATAATCATAGGGAGCCTTTTCCTGAGCAGGAGGGAGCTGGCGCTTATGGGAAACGGGATAGTGGCCATGCGTTATCTCAATTCAACGATATCCCAGGCAGTATCGGCGATATTCGTAGAGATAGCAACCATATTTGGCATACCTCTCTCAAATACGCAGATATACGTATCCAGCATATACGGCTCTACTATCAGCTACAAGATGCACTTCGCGCAGGGGAAGACAATGCTTGCGATAATCAGGTCATGGGTCTTCCTCGCTATCCTTGCAATGGCTCTTGGATATGCCATGGCATTGCTTATCTGATTAGGCCAGGTATCAGGATTCGAAGCCCGGAACTATCTTTATCCTCTGCAGCTTCTTTACCTTTTTTGCATCGGCAAACCTGTCAAATAATCTCTTGCTGTCGGAAAAGAGTATGAACCTCTTATTGTCCAGCTTCACGGCCTTCGCATTCCTTCCTATCTCATGGTCTGCATAGAGAAACATGAGCATCTCCATGCTCCTCTTCTTGTACTTGTTTATATGGTCGTTGAACCTTACCATCATGTTTAGGTATGCCGAACCTATCCCATTCTCAATATCCCCATCATTCCTGAGGACAAGAAGGACCTTCCTGCCGCTGGGAAGGTCAGTCGCATAATCCACAAGCTCCTGGGCTGCGTATTCCGAAGAGCAGATATAGGCAAAGAGCTCCCATTTAGGCACATAAGGCGCGTTCATACATCAGAATAACGCATAGCAACGCTTTAAAAGTTTTCCCAGCATAAGTATAGCAGTGCTATACTAATATAGATAGTGTTAATTATAAGTGGTTTAATGAGTCAGTTTGGATCGCAATTCCACGGGAAGTCGCGCAGGAAGCTCAACGGCAGTGGCAAGAAGAAGCTGAAGAATCATGACAAGAAGAGGCATGACATGGGAGGATACTTCATAGCTACGAAGCTGGGAGATAAGAACAAGGTCAAGGAGGTAAGGGGAAGGGGCGGAGAGAGGAGAAGCAAGCTCCAGTATGCTGGATTCGCAAACCTATTGGTTAACGGCAAGTACAAGAAGACAAAGATAAAGTCGATTCTTGAATCCAAGGACAACAGGAACTTCGCAAGGCTTAACATAATAACCAAGGGTACGGTAATAGACACCGATGATGGCAAGGCGGTAGTCATAAACAGGCCTGGAAAGGAGGGCAGCATAAACGCAAAGAAAGTAGAATAAGGTGTTTGTATACCTTCAAGAGTCTACGTATTTGATTCCTCAAAGACAGCAGAGGTAAAGAAGCTAATGGAGTATGATCCTTATCTAGATAAGAGCAAGTCCGAAGAGGAGGTAAGCAAGCTCAAGGAGGACACGGAGGCAAACATAATATTTGCAAGGCAGGATTATAATATAAAGGACGGCATATCTATGGACTTAGAAAGGGAGAAGGGCTACCTGTGCATTTCGGCAAACCAGGAGTTCCTGGAGAAGGGGGAGGAGAAGCTGAAGAAGAGCATAGAGGGGCTGCAGCGCGCTGATGAAAAGACCGAGAACAAGGTAATAGAGATAATAGAGGCGGAGAGGAATCAGAGCGAACAGGGGCTCGGTGCAATTTTTGGGTAATTAAACGAAGAAAACCGTTTGCGTTTCTATAGGCGGAAGCATACTCTCAAAGGAGAGCGGGATAAATGTGAAATACGTGGAGGAGCTTGCGGTTCTTCTTAGAAAGAGGCTAAAGACCACCAAGTTCATACTTGTCGTAGGTGGAGGGTACTCCAGCAGATTGTACATAAGGTCGACGAGGAGCATAATCAGCAACAATGCCATACTGGACCAGATAGGGATAGCGTTCACAAGGATAAATGCACTGATACTAAAGGACCTGCTCTCAGAGTTCAACGTATATCCCAACATAGTAACTACTATGGAGGAGCTCAATGCGGGGATAACGCTGAGCGATATAGTGATAATGGGAGGCATAATCCCCGGAATAACCACCGATTCTGTTGCAATGCTCGCATGCGAGCTTACAGGCTGCAAAGAGATGATAAACGTAAGCAATGAGAGCTATGTGCATGACAGGCCTGTAATGGAGAAGGGATCGAAGAAGCTTCCGAAGCTAAGCCATCAGCAGCTTGTTGACATAGCAAACAAATATGACGACAGGTCTGCAGGATCAAACTTCATACTGGATTTCTTTGCTGCAAAGATTGCAAAGAGGTCAAAAATAGACATATTATTTGTCAATGACAGCATAAAAGAGCTGGATCTGGTCCTAAGCGGCAAAAAGCACAACGGAAGCGTAGTAAAGGACCAATAGCACGCAGCAGTATGGATAATTCCATAAGGAATGCGTCCGGAAAGAGCAAACGGAATGTATAAATACTTTGTAAGCGATTAAAACTATTACTCTAAGCGAATATGATAAGGTGTGAAATGAAAGGCATTACTTCCGCAATCACATTGTCTCTGGTTTTCTTAATATGCTTAGTCCAGCTTTCAATGGCTCAACCAACAGTCCCAGCCAACATAGTAGCCTACCTGCCTATAACCTTTACCAACTACCAGAGCACAGCAGTGGCAGCCAACACGCCATTGGCAGTAGGAACTGTGAACAGCATAACAGGGAATGTAATCGGCTTCAATGCAATAGCCTACCAGCAGTATGAAACGTGCAATCTTAACAACGGAGAGTTCTTCCTAGCAAACGGAATGGTGCTAAACTCATGGATGGAAGGAAACATACTCAACGAGCAGACGGCAAACGCACTCTGTTCTTCAGCTAGCTCCACGAATGCCTTGGCAGCCAGCGCAAACATACTCTACTGGGTGGAGATACCAACCAATACCTTCCTTCCAGCCAATACAGGAACCTTTACGCAGAACACATTATACCTTGGCTGGGCAGGTAACACGCTTACTTCTGCAAACAACCTGCTTTCAAATACAATAGGGGCAGGTGAGGCTCCGCAGCTTTCCAGCATATACGGACAATACGACAACGGAGCAGATGTCTTCAGTGCATATGTCAATGGCAACACGCCTACCACTGATTTTAATATAGCGACTGGCATAGTTTTATCTCAAGTTACGGGAGTCGCTTATGGAACAGCAAACATCAATGTATTATATGTCAGTGGCAATACTGAAAATTTCAACGAACCAGCAGCAATTCTTAAAAATACAGTGTTGCCGAATCAAGCAACAATACTGGAATCAAATTTTATGCATCTGTCTTCTGGTTCTGGAGGGTTGGGTGCAGATAATGGCCAAGGGACGCTGACTAATCTGCCAACAGTAGGCACGACAAGCAATTCAATAGCCGTTGAAGTTGGCT
This sequence comes from Microcaldota archaeon, assembly GCA_027365175.1. GTDB lineage: Archaea > Micrarchaeota > Micrarchaeia > Micrarchaeales > CABMGC01 > JAKAUU01. Next base: position 62,470 of record DAHXNY010000004.1, read on the forward strand.
GGGCATCCAGTTATTTTTCACAGTCATATACTTTATCAGGAACAATAACTCTTGATGTAAACCAGAAAGGGACCGACAATAATAATTGGAATTATGGCTCTGTAACCTATTATGGAAGTTCTGCGACTAACTGGGAAGCATACACTGCTCCACAATTATATTCCACAAGCGGTGGTTATTCTGGAACGGTAAGTAATAACCCATTAAGCTCTGCCGCTAATATCTATCTGGCAATTGGTTTAGCTGCTACTAGTTCGTCTTCTGCCTATCAGTCTTATTATAACTGGATTCGTACCCGTACTGCCCCTCCTAACAGTGTAAATCCAGGAACTACATATGGTTTAGTTCAATCTTCCATATGTTCAGCTTTCATAACCTCCCCGTCCAATGCAATAGTGGATGCAGGGCAGTATGAAAGCTTTACGGTGACTCCAAGCAGTGGC
>DAHXNY010000005.1 GCA_027365175.1 Microcaldota archaeon
CAATAGATGTGGTAAAGTTACTCATGAGGTTCAATATAGGATTCATAATCCCAATGAGGGGCAAACGGTTGAAAAAGAAAAAGGGCGGCTACCGTACCACTTATCACATGAAAAGTACTTCAAACGGAAAACCTACAAGTCAGTTGGTTAGTGCCGTCAGTGTAATAAAATACAATCGTGGAAAACGTTTCAAACATCACGGCGCAATGCAGCTTTGCTTCATAATCTACAGAGTGAATTTCAGTCTTCGTCAGATTGCAGAATTCTATCGTAGAAGATTCGGCATCGAATCCAGTTACAAACTCGACAAAGCTATAAGGGCAAGAACCAGTTCACGTAACCCTGCAATAAGGATGTTCTTGTTCAATGTAGCAGTACTTATCCAAAACATCTGGGTGGAGGTAAAATTATTATTCTGCAAACGGGTATGCAAAACGTCTGCACTGATGATAACATTGCATGATTTTGCAAACATACTGGTTTATTGGGTAAGAAGATATTATGGGGAGAACGTAGGCGTTGGCCCATAAAGAACATGTTCTTTTGGCCTTAAGATCAGAGTAACTTCAGTGTGAATACTGCAGTTATAACATAAATGGCTTTGAAACAGAAAGCACCACGTAAAAATTTCTCACACCACAGGACGTACATAGATCGAATGATCCTCAATTTAGTCGACTATAAGCAATAGAATGACGCCCATTATGACCAACTACTGGAATACGTAAACAAAAAGAAAATGCAATCTGAAAATGAACTAAATCCTAAATTATCTAAAGAGTTTATGACAGGATATCCTGGAATAGCACATTTTATGCTAAGATACTCGGATTCATCGGTAAAACACTTCTCCTTACTATAATATGTTATCAAGATTTACTTAATGACTTCAAATACCAAAAATCCTCATCTCTTGTTATCTCAGAATTTTTATTCAAATTATCTAAAATCATGTTCCGTTCATAATTATACCTTTCCCCTATCGCCCCTACCTTGCTGAACATATAAAATGCATTCTGATGCCAGTCTTTCAATACTTTGTAATATTCTATCCCTTTTAGTAATTTATTTCTCTGATTAACAGGTAACTTATGCATATCTAATTCGAGGTCTGCATCTATTCTATATAAGAACTCAGGAAAGCTTAAATTTAAGTCATCCAACAGGTTAGCCACATTTTTAAACAGAGCGTATGGTGCATGTCCTTTGCAAATATATTCATCTATGAGTATGTATGTGGAATAAGCCCGTCTTAAGTATAGTATCTTGTTTAGATAATCCATATATTTTACAGCTCTTATTTTTTTAGATCTATTGACGTATTCCTCAGAAAGTTTTAGATATCTTTTACATAATCTTGACAATTTTAGAGGATTAAATAAACTTACCTCATAAAACGCATTTTCATACAGCCTTTTTGTTGTGATGTCCTTTATATTATCTAAATACATGCTGTAAAGAAACCATTTTTCAACACTCCCATACTCTATCTTAACATCTTTACTGTTCAATTGATATTTTACCTCATTTTTACTTACATGTCGTTTAGAATAAACAATGATCTTATCGGATAATACCTCGTAATAAACATCCATAGTTTTTATCTTTAACGTTCTCATTTTTCTAAAGTACAACAAAGTTCCCCATTCAAGTTGATCTTTATCCTGCACAATCTTGATGTGATGGGCTTTATTTCCACGAATAACTACTCCTAAATCTCCATTAACTGTTACGAGATTACCTTTTTTTAGAATCTTTGTTGCTTTAGCCACTCCAACAACACATGGTTTATTAAGTTCTCTAGATACTATCGCAGCGTGAGAAAGCAACCCACCCTCTTCAGTCACTATACCTCCTGCCAATCTAATTTGGTTAATAAAATCCATATTGGTATATTCTGCAACCATTATACTGCCTTTTTTAACATCCTCTTCCGGGGAGCTAATTACAGATACGGTACCACTTACAACTCCTGCTGAAGCTGCATAGCCATGTAATACATTTCCCCTTACTGATAAATGACGATGTAACTGAGATCTAGGCATAGATGTTATATCTCTAGATTGTAATATGTGTAGTTCATCGTCTTTCAATGCCCATTCTATATCCTGTGGCTTTTTAAACAACGATTCAATATCTTTAAATTTTTGCGATAATGAACGTATCGATGACTCATCTAGAAATGTGCTGATTTCTTCATTAGTCTTTACAATTTCGGTTCCATTATATTTATTCATAACAAATTTTATCTTTTGTTTTGCAATAACATCAAAATTAATACTCTTATCATTTAAACTTAAGATGATTCTTGTTGGTGTTATTCTACCAGATACCAATCCCTCATTCAGGCCTAAAACTGATTCTATTATGATCTTCTTATTACGTGATGTGTCTACAAATGCTACTCCGGATATCTCTCCAGGTATAAATTCTTGAAAAACTATCGCAACTCTTAATTTATTTATAGGTACACGGAACCCTTCACAATATTTTATAACGCTGTACTCAAATGCGGACGCATAGATATCTTTTATGCCAGAAGATATGCCTCTTTTATTTATGTTAATTATACTCTTGAATTGACCTGCAAAGCTTGACGTTTTTATATCTTCAACTTCAACAGAACTACGTAGAATCAAATGCTTATTTGATAAACCTGATCTTTTGATATATTCGTTTATTTTAAACAACATCGGTTTGGACAAATCTCCATTCTCTATCATCCTTCTTATCTTTATACACCAACTTCTTTTTGCATCTGTATCTAATTTTTCAAATATCTTTAGCTCATCCTTCAAGGAATTATGATCTATGAAATAATCAAATGCTTTTGTAGTAAGTATAAATCCTCGCGGTACTTTAAAACCAGCTTTAGCTAGTTTATTCAACGCATACCCTTTGCCCCCAACTAATGACCGCGGTAAACTTTTCTTATCTGCAATATCAATTATCATATGCTTGACCGTTTATCACTAATATCGGATAACACATTATTTTATAATCTCCGTGCAAACCTAAATTCTATCTATTCAATAGCGACTACCTTTGCAAGGCCCTTTAGGTAAAGGTACATTGCAGGTGCAGTCTCTATGACAACCTCCTCTTTGGTGTAAGGGCCGTACTCATTGCCGTTCATGTTCAGAACATTCTTTGTATCTGTAATTATCTTCACACTGCCTTCCTTGAAAGCTACTGCATCCTTCATCGGGTCGAAGCGCTCCATATTCCTATATGCTGCCATCTTCCGCGCAATCAATCCTGAGCCTCCATGAATGGATCCTGCAAGCCTTATCATGTGCCCGGTATCATTTGTGACGTTCTTGTCTATCCTGTCGCTCTGAGCCACCGCCTGCTTCTCTATAACAGATTTCCAGAAGTCAGCCTTGTTCTTTATGTAGACCATGTCCCAGTTACCATTCCTTATTCCCATCTCTACGAGAGACCTCTTCTCATACAGCTTCCTTGCAATGCTCTTGTCTATTCCCATCTGCTCAAGGCTCTCCTTTCCATTATTCATTATACTTATGAATTTTCTTGCGACCTTTCCTCTCCACCCTTTCTCCTCAGGCCTGGGGCCAACGAGCTTCCTTATCTTCGAGCCTCGCACCATCTCCTCCCTGAATATCTGTTCAAAATCTATGCCGTGCCCTGCAATATAATCGCTCACCTCCTTCCTCGCATCAGTATCCAGCTTCATCACAACATCGTCCTTCACATGGACGTGGTATCCCCTGTTTCCAGAGAAGTTTACCATTATCTCATTATCAGAGAATCCAAAATCAGGTATCAGGAAATCCTCTATCAGTTTGAAGGTCTCCTCCTTTACCTTCTCAAGGCAGTTGCTGCATACCCATGAGCCTCCGTGCACCTTCTGGCAGTCAAGATGCATATCATTCGCGTCCAGATCAAAGATTAATTCAGAACCTATCCATCCCTTTGCGCTCATCGGCCTTCCTGCAGGGAAGTGGTAGTATGCAGAAGAGCATGAGACGTAAGGCGGAGCATTTGCAATCATGTACTTTCTGAATTCATCATCGGATTTGAACTGCATGTGCCTGTATGCAATCTTCCTTTCAAGATCCCCTATGCCAAACTCCCTTTCCTCTATACGGTCTGGGAAGTATGCATTGCTCTTCCTATAAAAGTCAGAGAGGAGCTTAGACAACAGAGACATACCAAGATCTGCGGTGGCCATCAAATCCACATATCATTATCAATATATAAAACAGCAATAATATTAGATAATAAGTAAGAGTCTAAGTAAGAATCTGGAATGAATGATTATATGGTTGAGATAAAACAGGCTATAATAATAAGGGCGGACATAGAGATGGGTAAGGGAAAGACAGCGGCCCAGGCAGCCCATGCATCGCTTATGAGCTACTTCGAAGCAGAGAAGAAGGACAGGAAGATAGCAGAGGAGTGGCTAAAGACAGGAGAGAGGAAGATAGTGCTCAAGGCGAACGATGAGACGGAGCTGAAGAGGCTCTTCGAGGCGTTCAAGTACAAGGGCGTACCATGTGCGCTTGTATCAGATGCAGGGCTGACACAGCTTCCTCCCGGCACAGTAACTGCTCTTGGCGTAGGCCCGTGGACAAAGGAGGAGATAGACAAATTCACATCTGCACTGAAGCTGCTTTAGCACGTTGCTATTTGCACAAAACGCTTAAGAACCAGACCAATGCACACTAATCCTTGTAATATCAAAGTTTAGCAAGGAGATAGTATGCAATCCGAAAAGCCCGCACACGAAGTTCTAATAGAAAATGCACGTTCAAGGCAGAGGTTCTCTGCGGAAGCACATGCAAAAGACTCTGGACGATCAGAGATGGAGAGACTAGCGAGAGAGAGGCTATACGAAGACAGAAGCGCAAGAGCATTAATATTCTCTAAAAAAGAGAATCATGCAAGGGAGAATGCGCCATGGGCCTTCGAGATCACAGATGCCTTTTCAGCCAGGATAAACTGCGGGGACAGCGGAGCAAAGGTGCACATACATCTGGAATTCACCCAGTTCGAGACTGTGCGAGGTCCGAAAAAAGTAGATGATTATGCTTCAGGATTGCTGTCAGCTACATTGCATCTGGAAGCAGAGCCAAATCTGCCAATGGATGAAATGACCAGATGGACAGAAGAGATGCGCACTTCCATAGTCAGGGATGCGAACGGGTTGGTAAGCAGGCATACTGGCGTGCGAAAACCATACTGCCAGAAGGGACTAGTTGTAGAATTCGTAGCACGAATCGGCGTAGAGCACGCAGAGCAGAATGAGGAAGAGACATGGAAAAAGACATACTCTCCAACTGAAAAAAAGAAGGAGGAGATAAGCCAGTTTCTTGGATTCGTAGAGCGAGCTGTAACAGATTACAATGCCGAAGTTTCGAGGCATTCTGGTCTGCAGAAAGAAAACGGTCTTTCAGGTCTTGCAAGGGAGTAATCAATTCTCTACAACAGCGGCTTCCAAGAAGGGTTTAAATACATTAGCTGTAACCTTGTTTCGGTTATATGAGCGAAGTTGGAAATGACAATCAGGTAAATTATCAGCAGCCTGCAGCTCAATCAATGCCTCAGCAGAGCCAGGCTCCTATACCTCCTGTACACCATCATAAGCTGGCGTTCATCCTGGGCATAATAGTGGTAGTTGTGGTAATTGCAGTAATAGGCGCAATACTGTCGGTATCATAAGAGATGCATCATCCGGACTACAGGACACAAGCCCATTAAGAGTGCAATGCGTATTCGGCCTGCCAAAAGAGGCAGACTGCATACCTGCGCGCCGCGATATCAGAGATAACTTTATTAATATTATCATTTAATTCATATTGCTTATTTTCCCGCAGTACTGCAGCTTTGCAGGAGGGATTAACATGGCAGAAGATTTGGAGAGACTCACTAAGTTCATTGAGGAGAATAAAGGAAAGAGGAAGTTCAAGCAGACTGTAGAGCTTGCCATAAACTTCAAAGGAATAGACTTCTCAAAGCAGGACAACAAGATTAACCTAGAGGTAACGCTGCCTCATGGGAAAGGGAAATCATTGAAGATAGCCGTATTCACGAACGACAACAATGTTGCCAACGAGGCGAAGCAGAACAACATGGAGGTAATAACCGGCAGTGAGATAGATGCTATAGCAAATGATCCAAAGAGGCTCAATGGCCTTCTTGAGTATGAGCTTATAGCCCAACCCCAGCTCATGCCTACTATAGCAAAGAGTTTGGGACAGTTCCTCGGCCCGAGGAACAAGATGCCAAAGCCTCTTATAGGCTCAACCCTGAAGACGATGTCAAACGACCTTACAAAGAAGATTACGCTTAAGACCAAGGGAAAGAACATTCCGACGGTGCACTGCGTGGTAGGCACTGAGGACATGAATGTCAACGACATACACGAAAACATAAAGGAGATAGTCAACAGCATAAACAGGAAGCTCGGAGGCAATCACATACGATCCCTATACGTGAAGTTTACCATGAGCGAACCGCTAAGGTTCATATAAGGTGTACATATGATGTTAAAAGCTCAAAAGGTTGAATTTGTCGAGAAGCTCAAGAAAGAGATAAAGACATACAAGACCGTAGGCATACTTCCTATACATGAGGTTCCAGACAGGCTGACGCAGAAGGCAAAGAACCTGCTCAAGCCTGACACCAAGATAATCGTGTCAAGGAAGAAGCTCATAATGAAGGTTCTTGAGTCAGACCCTCAGCTGAAGAGGCTGGCTGAGCACATAGATTCAAACTTCGCACTGATAATGTCGAACAGGAGCCCTGAGGAGCTGAACGAGATAATAAGCTCAAACAGGATAAAGCTCAGTGCAAAGCCAAACCAGATCTCTCCTGATGACATAAGCGTAGAGGCGGGGGAGACGACCATAGCTCCGGGCCAGGCAGTTACCGACCTCAAGACTGCAGGCATAGACGTGCAGATACAGAAGGGGAAGGTAGTCATATCAAAATCAAAGGTACTTGTAAAGAAGGGCACAAAGATAAGCGTGCCTATATCAAAAGCGCTGAAGATGCTTGATATAATGCCATTCGAAGCTGGCACTCAGGTGCGCGCTCTCATAAGCGAAGGCATACTATATCACGGACTTGCGCTCAAAGTCAACGCTGAATTCCTGAGGAACGAGATATCGAGAAGCTTTGCACAGGCATGCGCGATAGCCTCAACAGCAGGAATGATAACAGAATACAATATAAAGGAGAACATATCAAAAGCATACATATCTGCTCTGGGCTTAGGTCTGGATGCTAAGGTATACGAGCCGGAGATAGCAGAAAGGCTTCTGGCACAGGCGGTAAGGGAAGCGATGTCAGTAAATGCGCTTCCTAAGGCAGCTCCTGAAGCAGCTGCTTCAGACACGGAGAAGAAAGAGTGATACTAACTAGATAAAGGTGTAAAAGAATGGAATACATATACGCTGCGTTATTGCTTGATGCGGCAGGAAAGGAAATAGACGAAAAGAGCTTAGAAGAGGTAGTGAAGGCAGCAGGACTCAGCCCTGACGAAGCCATGGCAAAGTCAGTCGCAAAGTCGCTGAAGGGAGTGAACATAAAGGATGTTATAAAGAACGCACAGAGCGTTCAGGCAGCAGCTCCAGCAGCTGCAGCGGCTCCGGCGGCGGCAAAGAAGGAAGAGAAACCTGCAGAAGAACATATGAGCGAAGAGCAGGCAGCAGGAGGACTCGCAAGTCTGTTTGGCTGATTGCAGTTTAATCTGCTATCAGACAATATACCTGTGGAGCTCTTGAAAGCGCATACACTATTTAAGCGTTTTCCAGCAAATGTCTAACTATCGGTGTGTCTAAATGCAAGTATACGTAGAAAAACCAAAATGTACCGGATGCCACCACTGCTTTGATGTGTGCCCGGTTGCAGTATTCGAGATGAAGGACAGGCAAAGCCCTGACGTTAACAACGATGTTGCACCAGCAGAGGAGCAGTGGAAGGGCCAGACGCTCCCTGATGTAAAGGCAAAATGGGAGAATGTACAGGACGGCCACAAGCACTTCGCTCAGGCGAGCGACGGCACGAGTGGAGGAATCTCCGTTGCAGTGCAGGGTCCTGCATGCATCCTGTGCCAGGCATGCCTGGTAGAGTGCGAAGGCGAGTGCATAGTCATAACCGACGACACAAACAACGTCTACAGGTCAATATACAAGTAAACATTCAAGGAATCCAGGAAGCAGCCCTGCTTATCCGCAGGGTCACTTCCCAGAGCTCTTTGCCATTCTTTTCCTTTCTTTTATTCTTTTAGCGCCCGTATCCTTCCTCTTGCCCTTATTCTTATTCTGTCTCTTCCCAATCCTTATATCGAGGACTATCTCAGAAGTATCCTTCGAATAAGGCCTTACAATCCTCCTTCCAACAACCCTTGCAGTAAAGCCCATGCTTTTTGCAAGCTCTCTCGCCATCTTTCCACTCTCTGAGAAGGGATCTTCAGACCTTCCAAACGAGTAATAGTGTATTACGCATCCGTTTCCTGCAGCAATAATCGCACTCCCAAGGAAGCTGTCTGCGCTCATCGGCAGCGGCATAACTATCCTGTCCGCCCAATCTGCCATGCTTTCCACAACATCCTTCGCATCTCCCAGAACCGCTCTCACGTTAGCTATCTTGTTGATCCTTATGTTCTCGAGCATATACCTGTAGGAATCCCTGTTCAGCTCCACTGCAACTATCTCCGAGCCCCTGTTCCTCTTTGCTATCTCTATTGCAAAAGGCCCGACTCCTGCGAACATGACTATGACATTCTCGTTGTCCTTCGACAACTCCGTTATCCTCTTCCTCTCAAAGGATAACCTCGGGGAGAAGAAGGTCTTCCGTATGTCAAACCTGAAGGTGCAGCCATTCTCCTTATAGTCGGCGATGAAGTTCCTCTCTCCTGCGACAAATTCAAACACTCTCTTCCTGTATCTGCCCTTTACCGCTCCTGCCTTGCTCACAACAGTCATCACATTCTTATTGACCTTCATCACAGCGTCTGCTATTATCCTGCCCTTCCTTCCCTGTTCTCCGATAATGGCTATGCTTCCGAGGACATCGTATCCTCTGACTGAAGAATCGTATTCCTCCTTCAAGCCCTTCCTGAGCAGCTCCCTATAATCAGATTTTATCTTATCCATGGGATGCACGATGCGGCTCCTGCGAGAGAATCACTGCTTGATTATTACCTTGTCTGAAAGGTCTATTATCTTGTCAATGCTGTATGTGATCGGGCTTCCTAAACCTGTGTTTATTATCATCCTGCCCCTCTTAAGGTCCACTCCTGCTATCTTGCCTATCATTGCCCCGAGGTCATTGACGACTATCTTGCCTTTGAGATTCTTTTTCCTTATAAGACGCCTCCTCATCACTCTGGACGCACCAGATACTGCTATGCCTATCAGCATGGCCAATATTATATAGTCGACAAGCTGGCTGAAGTATATCTGGCCCATGAACCATTCCGTAAACGAGTAAAGCAGGGTCCACAGTATTATCGCAGAGCCTATGAATATCGCATACTTGAAGGTGCGGAAGTAATACCTCGCGTCCCTTACATCTATGAATCTGCCTATCAGATAGAGGATCAGTATTATCGGCAATACCACCAGGAAGCCCTCTACCATATATGCTATAGACACCGCCTGGTTTCCTGTTATCATTAATTTTGTCGCGTAGTTGTTCGCAGCTATGAAGACTCCTGTAATTGCAAATAGTATGGCACTCATATAGAAGACAAAGGACATGCGGTCTATGCTGAATCCCAAGCCCTTGAAGGAGTTTATCAGAGCCTCTTCAAGCCCGAAGCCCTTTGCAAGCAGGTATATGCCTATCAGGGCGACCGGAAGTATCCATCCTGTGCCCAAGAAGTAGCTCACTGCAAACAGTATCAGGATCAACGCCGGAAGGCCGAAGACCGTCCTTGCAAAGTGCGGCTCCTTCAGCTTCTCCATTATCGCATAGTATGTATTCTCAGCTCCCTCGGCCTGCTTTATGATAACCTGCTGAACGCTGCTTATCTTTACCCGTGACTGTATTATGGGAAGCACTCTTTCGTCGCTAGGCCCGTCAGTCACCAGTATGCACTCGTCGCTCTTGTACTTGTTCAGCACGAGCTCCAGCTGCCTTGCCACCTCTTTATCGGCCTCATAGCCCTCCTTCTCTGAGCCTGTTACTGTCGCAACCTCTACCAGATAACCATCATCCTTCATCTTGTCATACAGATGCACGGCATAGAACATGGTGTTTGAATCCGAGTCTTCAGGGTCGGCAAGCGCGAGCTGCGCAGCGCCGTTCAGGTTCTGCACCCTTCCCATGAGGGGTCCGCTTATCCCTGTCTTCCTGTAAAGATCGTTGTCTATGTCTATCGCTAGTATCAGTATGTTTGAATCCTTGCTCTTTATTCTAGGCTTAGTAAGCGGCATTATTCTCAATTAAATAAGCCGAAGAAGATTTAAAATCCCTCTACTCTCAATCAGGCTTTGAGACCAGGAAGGTCTTAGGGTCATATTTGGCATTGTCGTTGACTATCTGCATCACCTTGTCCCTGTTCTTGTAATAGTTGGCTATCACCGAACCTGACTCATTTACAGAGAGCACATCATTCGCAAGCATCCAGTTGAGGATCTTTGACTTCTCCCCTATGTCCTCTATAACCTCGTTCTTCGTATATCCGCTATACAGCGATATGGTATCAACGAGCCTTGTCAGCTCCGACACCTGCACAAAGGAATCTCCCCTAAGGTTCCATCTGTAGATGACATTCGCCTCTCCGTTCTTCTCTATCTCTCCGAATTCAAAGAGCCTTCTTATCCCAAGCCTTCTGTGCCTGAAGAGCGCTATTATGCCCCCTATGGCATTAAGCATAATCTTAGGTATCTCTATAGGCGGATTGGTCATTCTTATTATCGCATCCTCTGCGTTATCTGCGTGAAGCGTTCCGTACACGGAGTGCCCGGTATGCACTGCCTCGAAGAGCGTCTCCGCATCCTTCTTGGTTCTTATCTCTCCTACAATGACTATATCGGGACGCTGCCTCAATGCGTTTATCATGAGGTTGTAAAGCACTATCTCTCCCTTTCCCTCAGGGTTTGCCTGCCTTGTAAGCATGGGCACCCACTGCACAAAGTCAGGTATGGTGAGCTCCTTTGTCTCTTCGATAGTTATCACTCTCCTGTTTGCAGGCACGAATATGGACATGGCATTAAGGAAGCTTGTCTTTCCGCTTGCAGTCCCGCCGCTCACTATCAGGCTTATCTCATTCTGAACGCAGAGCCATATGAGGGATGCGATCTCAGGAGATATCTCCTTGCTCTTTATGAGCAGAGGCATGGTCCAAGGGTTCTTGGAGAATTTTCTTATCGTGATCGTATTTCCCTTCTGCGATATGGGGAATAAGGTAGCGTTGACTCTCGAACCATCCGGAAGCTCCGCATCCATGAGCGGGGCTATGTTGTTTATCTGCCTTCCAACCAGTCTTCCTATATGCTCCGAGATGTCGTATATGGTCGCCTCATCGAATATCCTGACGTTTGATTTGCACCAGCCGAACTTCTTGTGGAATATCCATATCGGCTCCTTTGCTGTGTTTACGGTAATCTCTTCAAGGTGGTCATCGGCTATGAATACCTCAAGGTCTCCCATGCCAAGCATCATGTTCTTTATGTAAGAGATGAGCGCTTCCTTTACGGACTGCTCAGTTCCTGGAAGATACTTGTTTATTATCAGATTGGCAGCTTCTATGTACTTATCCCTCATCTTTTCCATGTATTCGGTATTTGTGACCTTTGAAGTGTCTATGGGAACAAGCGAGAGGAGCTCCGGCTTTATCGACATGAGTAGTATTCTTGTGGCATCCCCTATTCCGGGCATGCTTACTTCATATATCGGTACGAACTCTCCCTTGTCTATTATGTTTATGTTTGCAGTCATTCCCTGCACATTAAGCGTATAAGATTCGTAAATCCCATTTGCATCAGGCTGCGGGCCTACCCGCTTGCTCAAGTCCTCCTGCTCCTCCTTCTTATCTGCCAACAACACACCTACTTGCCAAGCTCCTCAACCTTCTTGGTAAGTTCTTCTGAATGCATGTTCATAGCGGATAGGAGCTCCTTTGCCTTTCTCGCTCTGGCCTCGAACTTCAGCATTGCCTCATCTCTCTTCGCATCAGTCATCTTTGACGATAATGCCCGTATGCCATCAAGTATGCTGCTCAGCTCCTTCTCCAGGGCCTTCTGCTCCTCTTTTATGGTGTCCAGGTCTGCCTGCACCTCTCCTACGCTGCTTGCAAGAGTCGCCCCCTTGCCAACCTTGACCTTTATATCCGATATATTCCTCTTTATGAAGCTGAAATCCGCTTCTGACGACTTCGTTATCGCGTCTATCTCATTCCTGTACCTTGTTATCTCATCGACAAAGTGCTCTGCCCTTTTCGCAGCGCGCTGCCCGCTCAATCTAGAGTCCTTATAATACTTCGAGCTCTGCTCCTGTACGCTCTGTATCTGCTGCGCCTGCAGCTTTGCAAGCTCCGAAAGCTCCTCTATCTTCAGCAGTATCTTGTCCGACTGTGCTTTCGAGAGCTTCCTGTATTCCTCTATGCTCTTCTCATTTGCCTTGTTGAACGCATTCAGTCCCTCCCTGAATATGCTTATCTCATTCCTTATGTCCTGTATCATCGCGTTTGCTCCTGAGCTATCAAGGCTGAATTTATTGACGCTCTCAGAGTATTTGTTGATATCAGAAAGGCTTGCGTCTATGACTGCCTGAAGCTTCTCCAGCTCAGTCCTCCTCGCATCTATCCTCTTGTATGCCTTCTCCACCCTTCTCTCTATATCTGAGATGCGCTTTATCGAATCATACATCTGCTTGTTCTTCGTCTTGAAGAGCTCCTCTATTCCCTTCATGGATTTTGAGTATTCGTCTATCTGCCTTGTAACCCTGCTGAGCACCGCATCCTGTGCAGATACGTCTGCAACAAGGTCTGCCTTCTTTACCTCGTCAACTCTCTTCTGCGCCTCTATCACATCGGCGCTCTTGGAAGTGCTGTCTGCAGGCGTCACATACATCTTTCCAAGCTTGTACGTTATCTTGACTATGTTGGCTTTTTCTAGGATCTTGACAAGATCTGTCATCGTGTCTTCTCCTATTCCCAGGTTTGCTGAGAGAAAGGAAACCTCCGTCTCCCCATTCTTCTTAAGATATGCGACAAGTCGGTCAACGCTTGTCTCTATTGATTTATCAGCCACTGAGTACGCCCGATATGGTATGTTTGATTATGTTTATAAAATTAACCCTAAGGAAAGCGGAACAGAAATTTATATTATAGCAAGAGGGCATTTCCTTTAATCTGCACGTATATCGGGACAATACAATCCAGAGCATTGCAAGCGGGCATAAAAGCAGTACAGAACAGGCAGCAAGTACAGAACAGGCTGTATAAAAGCAGTATAAATTAGGTATAAAGCAGCATAAATGATACATATGGTGCCTTCCTGTGTGCACGGCTGTTTTTAATCCTTATGCCGTCCATTAGAAAGCTATTTAAAGGTGGACGCCAACTATCATCTATAGTGGTTTAATGAATTGGACTACAATTAGGACAACTTTGGTAAAAGTACTGATGATGAACAAGATGCTGCTTCTGGTGGCCATGTTTGCAGGAGTAGTACTCGCATCCGCGCAATTTGGAGGCTTCGGTACGGGAGGAGTAAGCTCATTCAACACAGCGCCTGTGCAGCAGACGCTCTGCAACGTAATATCAGCAGTGCAAGAGGTAGTGGGCGTAATAGCAATACTGCTCTTCGTTCTCGGCGGAGTCATGTATGCAATAGCGCATATGATGCCTAGCGCAGGACAGCTAAGAGGAAACCTGCAGGGATGGTCTATGGGTATGATAGTCGGAGGAATAGTAGGCTTGATACTGGTAATACTGGCTCCTGGAATAGTCACCTTCATAATAGGCAATGGACTTTCACAGACAGTTAATGGAGGCACAATAACATCTGCCTGCACAGGTCTCGGACTATTCGGAGGTTTCTGAAAATCTAGATGATATGAAAAGCGGGTGGGGGTTCTCCCCGCCCCTTTTTTCTTTTTATTTATCTATAATGCCAATCCTGCAAAACCAATCTAAGCTTGTAAAATAAGCATATGCTTTAAATAAGTTCTTTGAATCTTAATATTGCGGTGTTTATCTGGGAAGTGTGCTTGCTGACTCTTTTGAAACTTATAAGTCAAACATAAGGCTTGTCCTTCTCTTTTCAATACCATTCATAATCGCATTCCTTATTCCTCTAATAGCGGTGCATGATGCATATGTGAGCGCTGGAGGAATCTTCCTCAGGACGGCAAACCTCTTCCACAATCCAACTCCACTGGGATTGAGCATAATAGCGATTGCCGAGTTCTTCTCCCTCCTGTTCATCAGCCTTGCATTTGTGCTGATAAGCCTGATAGTCAAATCAAAGAGAACCCATGTGCGCATAGGGCAGATGGCCTTCAAGGAGATAGAGAAGAACATAAGCAAGGTCTTCATAGTGCTGCTGATATATACATTCATACTGCTGCTTGCAAACATAGCTGGATATTATCTGGGATACGAAGCGCTCTTCACAATAGTAGTCGGGATTGTAGGCATAATACCTATCTTCTATGTCCCGAGTGCGATAGTGGTAGATGGCAAGAGCATATCAAGGGCAGTAAAGGAGAGTGTAAAGTTGATAGCGCAGGAGCCGCAGTACTTCCTGATATGGATAGTAAGCGCCATAGTGGTCATATTCATAGTGGATTTTGCATCAATACTTGCGTCTATAGCTGTCTTGGGGCCGCTGACAGGAACGACAGTCTCAGAGTACCTGGTCCTTATCCTAAACTCATTATTCATACTGCCATACTTCATAATCTTCATAGCAGAGGCATATATGAAGAAGTTCAAGCTCCTCAAGCACTGAATAATCTATTTATAAATTATGCAGGAGCAACTATATCATGCGACTGCAAGCTCTTGTATTATTAACGGCATTTGCAATACTAACAGGGCTTCTTCACGCATCGCTCTTCATAACTCCGCCGAGCTACTATACTTTAGTATCAAACTCTCCAAATCCATGCACTCCTGTAATCACTACCGGAGGTGCAATTCCCAGCACAGAGGGCGGAGGCGCCATACTGACCTCTCTTCCTACAAACTCTTACGTAATCGGATTTGTAATGCTCGCCCTTGTCCTGTCAATAATGGTAGTTGCGATCGTCTACATGCTGGGCAAGGTCTTCCCAAGCACAGGACTGCTCGGCTGGGTGAACCAGGAGTACTGGGAAATCGCAAAATCCGGAATCATAGTAGTAATAATATTCTCACTTCTTCTCTTCATCAGCAATATCGGAGTAGCACTGACAAACACTCCTGTCACTGCTTACAGTAAAACAGACACGTACCTTAACAACATGAATGGACTGCTCTATTCCTCTGAAACCTATCTTCTTACTGCTGACTCGTATGTTGCAGCAGGATGGTGCACTCTAGGCAGCGTAAATTTCGGAGTGGCACTCCTGAACTCTTTAAAAATAGAGTATTATGTTCCAATACCTATACCAATAATACTCACGGGTCTCAAGTTCGGCACAAAATTCTCAATTCTCTCCACACCTACGCTTCTGGCAGGCAGTGATAATACTATCGGACAGCTTCAGTCAATGATGGTGGATCTGATTTTAGGGCTATACTATCCCGTATCGATGATAATACTCGTGTTGATAGAGGCACTCCCGATAATAGTGTGGGTAGGCCTTGGTTTCTTCATACCTATCGGGCTTGTCTTCAGGGCACTGCCGATTTTAAGGGGGATAGGAGGTACGCTTATAGCTACGGGCATCGCAATGGCAATCCTATTGCCTATGGTGCTGGTCGTATTCAATTATCCTGTAACTCAGGTCTTCCAAGGCGTTCTGCCCATACAGACTATAACTCCATCTTCTACATGCAATTTCGGAAGCACTGTGATAAGCTATGCATGCAAGGCATTCATGTTTGTTATAAATGGTGAAAATGCATATATTGGAAATGGTGTGAGAGTGATATACTCGCTTGGGTGGGGCTTTTCTGCATTCGACGGCCTGTATACCATACTTAACGCGCTTACTCCGTACTCTGTATTCATGCTGCTCCAGTTAATCTTATTCATCCTAGATGCGATAATAATCAATGCAATAGCAGACAATATAGCAAAGGCGCTCGGAGGAGGAATAAAGTTAAGCCTTGGCGGTAAGTTAAAACTCATATAGGGATATCATGTTTTTCTTGTTTGCAACTAATGCATCATACGCCGGCTGCAGCTTCGGCGGAGTAGATGCTAATAACTGGGTGCAGATAAACGCTCTGCTGCTTGTCATAGCAATAGCGCTTGGCGGCGTATTCTATGCTTTCAGCAACATCCTGCCACCGTCCCAGGGAGAGAAGATGAAGGGCATGGTAAAGGCGGAAATATTCCAAGGAGTAATAGGAATAGTGATAGTGGGCATACTCCTAACATCCGCAGTTGCATGGTGCAACATCGGATCATCTCTAACAAGTTCTGCTGGCCTAGGTGCAAGTAATCCTATGTCATTTTCCGAGTCCTATCTGCAGAATCTCCTGTTCACCAAAGGCTTCTCCCTGTTCGGCTCTCTTTATTCAGAATCTGCTCTTTTAATGATTGACGGAATCCTTGTATCTCATATAGCGACCTTCCTACAGCGCTTAGAAGCAAGCTTCCTGCCCGTTCAATTAACGCTATCACAAGGTATTGCAAACACTCTTGAGTCATACTCTCTTGCTTTCGGCACAACCTTCTTTACCATATTCGCAATAGTGTCTGGTATAATATTTGTAATATATCTTACGCTGCCCATGGTCTCTTCTCTAGCGCTTACTGTTGTGGTGCCTACTGCGATAGCCATGCGCATGGTACCATTCTTTGGACCAAAGGTGCGCGAGGTATCCGATGCCTTCATGTCGATAGCAATAGCTGCATACTTTATCTTTCCTTTGATGATAGTGATGAACAGTCTTCTGATATCCTATCTATATACTTCATGCGGTGCCACAGTATCCACCTGCAACCCTTACTCCAGTTACCTGGGAAGCTATCCTCTGCAAAACCTGCCGGTGAATTCATTCTTCAATACTCCTGCAACTTCTCTAGGGGGCGGATTTTCCCTGCCTGCAAATTTCTTCGCGGGAATAGTAAGCGGCAACGGCGGCATTCTGGGGGCTTTAGAGATGCTGTTTAAGAACATTATACTGTTTCCGCAGGTGCTAGTGTCCTTCTCTCAGGACATAGCGATATTCACATTCCAGGGGGTATTTCTTATAGGCCTAGACATATTGGTGACTGTGGCATTTGCACAGGCGCTTACTCTAGGACTAAATTCAGTGTCTACATATGTTTCCGGAGGAGGCTTCTGGGGCTGATATCTTATGAGACTACGCGCAATACTTTCATTATTCCTCTTGGCTGCAGTTATTCCATACTCTATAGTGCAGGCTTCAACTACAAACTTCATAACGCCGTCAACCAATCTTAACATATGGCTGCCTGCTGTAGTAGTAGGCCTTGTGCTAAGTTTTGCGCTCATAGGCATATACTATATGACAGGATACCTGTTCAACAATAAGGCTATACGGGCCGGAGCAACTGCAGAATTCGGAAAGCTGATAGGCATAGCAATAGTGGTAATGGTCATAATATGGGTCTTCTACGTATTCGGTTCGGCAATCCAGTTTACCTCTCCAACGAGCCAGACTCAGATGACAAACATCTGCAATCAACTGGCCAATTCAAATATAAACTTCCTCAGCACGAATAATAAGCTAAACCCTCTGCCTCCCGGAGCAACCATATGCAATGATATCATAGATCCATCCTCAACTACAAATGCCCTCACAAGGAACATAGACTACGGGCTCGGGTCTGTATATGTCATAGAAGACAATCTTACCAACCAATCTGTAACATCTCTGAACGCAGTGTATATGTTCTCCTCAATGCTAGCTTTTCTAAGAGGATATGTGGAAAAAGATGCAGTATGCTTCCCTGTAGAGTGCCTGGTACCCGATGTTCCAAGCCTGTTCAGCCTAGACATAACAGCTTCGCCTTTTTCAGGATATCAAATAGCAAATACTGTACCTGGCGTATTGGGAATAGAAGCAAACCTTATATTCTACTTCCTGCTCTTCCAGCTTGTACTGATAATGCTGATGCTGCTTTTATGGCCTTACCTCCTTGCAGCAGGGCTTATATTCGAGACTAATATGTTCACAAGAAGGATAGGCGGACTGCTAATAGCAATTGTCATATCAAGCATGCTGATCTATCCTACCATATTCCTATTCGAATACACATCACTCAATAATATAGGAAACCTTCAGCCATACGGCGCATCATCTATACCTAACCTTGCACTATGCGGTGCGCCTCTCGGGGCAACCGTTTACGTCACGCCTCAACTTACCGGCAATCCGAATACGGGGGTATTCTGTTATACTGAGGCAAAACAGCTGCCTCTTAGCTACATATACAAGGCCACTCTTCCCGACCAGTACAAAGACATGGTGCCAATTATCTATTCTAAATATCCTCCAAACACAATGGTGCCGGCCTGCCCTACTAAGAATGCCGAAGGCTTATGCTTCTTCCAGAAGAACCTTAACTTCTATGTATTTCCAAATATCGAAGATATACTAAACCTATATTTCACATGGCCTGCAGGAGGCAATCTGTTAAGTTTTGAGGCAATATTCATAGTTCCTGGAGTAAGCACACTTACAAGTGTTGTAAACGCCATAGCTGCATTCACAAGTCTGCTCTCAGGCAATTTCATAGGCTCGTTCCCATCATTTGCATATTACTATGTTGACCCAACACACGTTATAGCAGCGATACTTGCACTTATCAACGTATATGCGATAGAGGCTGTCACAGGATTCATACTGCCGATATTCAACATATTGATATTGATATCATCAATATTGGAAATATCAAAACTTCTCGGAGGAGAAGGGAACATACTGGGTCTCAGCAGATTCATATAGTGTTTTTATGAGAGGATTTGTAGCATCGTTTGCAGTTCTCGCGGTTGTGTTAGCTACGACTCTGCATGCGGCAAGCATCAGTCTTCCTCCAGGACAGAGCGTCTTTAGCTGCACGACATTGTTTGCAAACAGCGTCAATGGACAGCCTCTGGTAAGCCCTGCGATAGCCGCCTACTCTTCTTACACCGGACTCATATCTGTCGCACTTCTGGTAGTATTAATGATGTTCATGGTAATGGCAATAATATATGCTCTTGGCATGGCATTCAGGTGGAACATGCTGATGAATCTTGCTAAGAGCGAATACCTAGAAGGGTTCGTAAGCATAATGATAATACTATTCATAGCGGGAGGAATTGCAGCTTTCAGCGGAGCGGAGAGTGCAATAGGCAATATATTTTCTACAACTACAGGGACAACTGTTCCAGGAACCTTCCAGACGCTGTATACATCTTTATGCAACAACATATTCAGTAAGATGGTGATACCGGGATTCCTCATGGTCTTATGGACAGACGTGAACAAGCTTATGGTCTCTTTGATATCAAGCTTCACACTAACATTTGAACCTGGGGGCATGGGCATTTCCGTCGCACCATTTGCTGGTTTTTCTAGTCTAAACCAGTTGATATGGATTGAGAGCGGAATTGCAACATTCATGGTTGCAGGAGGAGGCCTTCTGATAGTATTATTATTTGTAATATACTACCTATTCCCCATCTTCCTGTTTCTCGGACTTGTGCTCAGGACCTTTCCATGGACAAGAGCTGCAGGAGGCGCATTCATAGCAATCTTCATTGCGTTTTATGTACTGTTCCCTGCAATAATGTATCCGTTTACAGTCCCATACTCTTCAAGCAGCGCCCCAAGCAGCAATGCGCTTGCCGTATGCAAATCAGGAACTTCAAACTGCCCATCAGGAATAGGCCTTGCTCTTGGCTCTTTCACACAGTATTTAGGGGTGATAAATCTTGATTTAGGCTATTCTGAGTATACAAATCTATTGTACTTCTCCCAGCTCCTAATCTATATTGTATTAGATTTTATGGGTCTGGTAATAGCCTTACTAATATCTTATGATACTGTAACTATATTCGGTAAGCTCCTCGGATCGAATTCAGTAAATGGCAGAGGCATAATGAACAAGGTGCTGACAGGAGGCAAAAAATGAGGCAAGAATGAGATGAACACGCTTGGTAACTTTTCAGGATTCATCTTCTCAGCAGCATGCTCTATCACCAACATACTGTCCTCTCCGTATACATTCTGGTTTCCGATAGTCGTCCTGGCTGCAATCGCTGTAATACTTGTTGCGATAGTAATAAGCATGCTTGCACCATTGCTAGGCAGGAATAATCTCGTACCATGGGCAAGGATGAAGGCTTATGAAGAGATAGCCACTGTAATAATCGCGATCATCTTCCTGGGTTTTTCATCAATAATATGTGCTTTCAATCCTGTTCCGGCATTAGGCTCCATAGGGCTGGTGCCTCAAAGCTGCTCTGGATCAGGAAGCGTCACTATAGATAACATATGGGGACTTGCAACATGTAACATGTACACATTCAACCTGAATTTTGTACATATACTTACTGTAGGCTATTGGTTGAGCATGCTCGATACGTTTGGACCTAAGGTAAGCATAGATGCCACATTAGGCGGTGTGGGCGCATCAACATCAGCATCGTTCACTACAGGCCCAAGCACCCTTTATCTATCTCCTCTATTAGACATTCTGATTGGAGAAATGACAGTCTCGATGCTGCAGGTAATATTATTATCGTCTTCAGCCATCCTGTTCTCGTTTCTTATAGGGATAGGATTAATAGCAAGAGCCTTCGGCACCACAAGGACCTTTGGTAACGCAATGATTGCGTTGGGCATCGGAATAGGCCTGATATATCCGTTGCTTGTAAGTGTCAGCTACGGTTTCATAAACACGACATTCAGTAATATAGTAAGTGCAGAAGGCACTGCCTTTACCAGCCTTATTGGCAACACTGCAATAACCTTTGGCAGCATCATATTATTACTGTCTCAACTGTTTGCATCTACAACTTTTGCATCTACAACTCTCGTATCTACTACTGCACTTTCATTTGGAACCGGGATAGTGGCACAGATATGGAATATTATAAGCCTATTCATACTTCTGGGATCGATAGTGGCATTCGGCCTTATATTCATACCTGCCTTGAATTTCATGATACTTGAAGCCTTCGTAAGAGACTTCTCAAGTGCACTGGGACAGCAGGTATCATTTATGGCTATGTTAACGGGGGTAATTTAGATGAGAAATGCAAGCATATATCTAATAACAGTTATCTTTTCGATAATGCTAATGGGCATTGCAAGTGCGCAATCAACAACCTCTTCAGCATGCAGTGCCGGAAGCGCAATACAAAATTCTGCCCCTTGGTACTGCAGCCAGATAAACGTGCAAGCCCAGAGCGTATGGGTGCAGTGGGCTCCGCTTGCAATAATCGTAGCTACTCTTGCTTTTATGCTGGCAGTACTGATATTCATGGCAGGCATTGCTACGAAGAATCAGAAAATAAGAAACTTCGGAGTGGGGGAGATGTACGAGGCAATTGCATCAATGCTGATAGCTGCTGGCTTCCTGTTTATAATGGCAGTTCTTTTCGGGTTAATACCATCAATCGTTACGGGTCCGGTAAATCCATACAATACCTCACTCAGTTACATATCTGCAACTATAAACACTACAAGCTCACTGGCTTCAAGGCTCTTCATAATAAGCGCTCTGGATAGGTATTATGCAAGCATAACTCCGCAGGTATGCTTCCTAAACAGCCTGATAACAGTGTGCTCCCCGAAGGCATTCAGGCCATTCGGAGTAACAATACTTTTATTTTACTGGCCCGCGTGGGCGCTTACCCAATTCCTTCTTGATGCACTGATATCCCTCTACACGCAATACTACTTCATACTGTTCTTCCTTTACGCCGGCATACCTGTATTCCTGATACCAGGCATAATCCTCAGGGCCTTCCTGCCTACGCGTGGAGTGGGAGGAATGATGATAGCTATAGCAATAGGCTTCTTCCTGGTCATGCCAGTTCTCTTTTCAGTTGCATACTACTTTACTAATCTAGGTGCGCTTAAAGCCCTGTCCAATACCTATTCTACAATAACACAGTATGGCGCAGGTGCAGGTGCGCAGGCAAATGCAATCTCACCATACTCTCCATTAGTACTGGCTGTTTCAAATGCAAACGGCGTAATGAACAGTTTCTGGCTCTCCATACTATTCTTCCCTGCGCTTATACTTGCAATAACCTACACTGCAGTGACAAACATCGCAAATCTCATAGGCGGAGCAGGTACATGGTCCAACAAGAGACTAACCTCTTTAGTCTGAGCTATAAATATGACATTGTCCTAATGCATGTGCCATGGATGGTCGCACCGTCTATCTCTACACTCATTCTCTTCTCTCTCATGTCTTTCTTCAGCTCTGGCTCTTTCGTAGTTAACCGTGTCAAAACGCGTATCTTGCCATGCTTCTTTCCTATCTGATTCCTTCTCCT
The DNA here is from genome assembly GCA_027365175.1 of Microcaldota archaeon. GTDB lineage: Archaea > Micrarchaeota > Micrarchaeia > Micrarchaeales > CABMGC01 > JAKAUU01. The sequence continues at coordinate 22,603 of DAHXNY010000005.1, forward strand.
GTCCTTTTTCTTCTTTTTCCTCTCTATATGATTTAGGATCAGCACCACCATTACTATGTCTTCCGAATAAAAATCCATATACTATTAAGAATAAGCCGACACTTCCAATAATCTCAAGGTATTCTTCTACTTTTTTCTCAACTTCTTTACGGTATGAAGAATCTGTAGCAAACCTAATGGTATCATGTATAAACTCAGAAATGTCTGATGCAGCTTCCTGCCAACCAGATTCATATACTGGATTAATTCCGTAAGCCCTGTATATTCTTTCCGACTTTGCTATAAACTCGGAGGACAAATGCTCTTCAGCTTCCCTGCCTGGAGCATCATGAACTGGTGCCATTGATTCTGCACTGTTCAAGTATCGGTATACCAAATGCGTTTCATGTATGGCAACAACATCCTCTCTCACGCTGGCCCTGTATTCGACAGATCTAAGCGTGCCAAAAGCACCTCTAACATCTCCACTTCTAATCTCTGTCACAGTGTCAAGTATATCTTCCTTCAGCCCAAGATAACCCAGCAAAGGCCACATCATTTTATATGCAGTATCTGCAATCAATGATGCTGTACTGCAGTAGCAACAGCTATGGGCGTTGCATCAGGCCTTGCATGTGCATCACTCTGCAATGCAACTCCTGCAAGCACTGTTCCTGCTACTGCAGTTAAGAAATGCCTCTTTAACTTTTCCATACTTCCCAATATAACTGATGCTTTTCCTTATATTTAAAGCATGTGCCATGTAGAGCATGGCTTTTATAAATAAACGACCTATTCCCATTATGTTGTGGCTTCTGGGGCTCATGCACATTATACTGTCGCTTGGGGACGTAGACGCTCTGATACCAATAATCATAATACTCATACTGATAGCCGCTGCAGGAGGCCTGACAAGGGGCTTTGACATATTCAGCTTATTCGGTCTCGGCACGCTTGCAGGAATAGGGCTTGGCAGCAAGGCCTCAATGGCATCAAGAAAGACAGGCGCATATGATAAAAACAGTGGACAGTATAAGGAAGGTTTTATATCCGGGGGGAATAAGTCACTACCGAAAATTATGAAAGACAAAGAGTTATCCGGAACGGAAAAATTCAAGCGCATGGGATCGGTCAGAGGAGCTAAGTATGGACATACTACGGCCTCACCTAGTTTAGCTGCAGGAGCATATCATAGTTACAGGAGCCTTTCAGGGAAAAATAAGGCAAACACCTCTAATCCCAGCCGCAATCTTATACCTGGTCCAAACGTACTGACCAAAGGTACTGCAACAGGCGCAGGCTCGTCTCCGCTTGTGGCCTCTAAAGCTGCAGCAATAGGCGCTGGTGCAATGACAGTCAAACAGATGAATGATCACATAGCAAACAGGGTAAGGATGGCAGTGTTAAACCCTGAAAAATACGGGCCTAAAAAAAGGACGTCCGAACAGCCTTCCTATCCAATTAAACCTGATTATACTCCAGCTACCAATACCATTCCGTTTTCAAGTGCAGATAATGCTGTTGGATGGTTACTCTCCGGACGTAGCGGAGCGGCACTAAAAACCTCCAGGATGAGGCAGCTAGCTGCAAACGATCCAGCAGCCTTCAGAAAGGAGTATAATAAAATAGTCAGAAGAGAACTATACAGACACATGGTCAATAACAAAATGATAGAAAAAGGATCATCTTTCAGGATGCCTGAAAACGACAGCGAGCGCATGAAATTTAGGTATGCAGGCCAGGTATATAAGGAATGGGGGAAAGAATTTAAGCGTTCATACGAAGCTACCCGCAGTAAACCTGCGTCCTTTGAGATCGGCCTAACACTCAAGCCGAAACATCCGGATCCAGCTACTCATACGTGGGCATACGACAGCGTAACAAAGAAATGGAAATACAAGAAGGAAAGACCGTCAGAAGAATGATAGTAAGAGGCAAGCCAAACCTTTTCATTTGAGGTGCATATTGCAGCTATGCCGATAAAACAATGAAATGGTTTATTAAGCTGACCTATTATTTTATATCAGGTAATCTGGTTGAACAAGAACTTTTCTTTCCTTATATTCATAGGCTTCCTCTGCGCAACTTTCATATGTGCGGTTATAATAAGCATATTGCCTCTGGGATACGCGATCCCGGCAATAATCCTGATGTTCATAGGGCTTCTTCTGGACGTGATAGCGGCGTCTGCCAGATTCTATGCGTACTACTTCGTCCCATTCATAAAGCGCAAGAACAATGTGGTCACGCTGAGCAATGAGCCTCCATTCTATGTGACAGCTTCCGGAAATGCGATAATAGTAAGGGCGGAAGAAAACACATATGCGAGCGTCTTTGTAAAGATTCCCGTCTATCTCTCTTCCACAGAGATGTCTGACGAGGAGAAGCTAAACTTTGCAAGAGCTTTCTCAAAGATGATAACAGTTAACAGCAGATATCCTATGAAACTCGCATCACAGCTATACTATCTAAACAAAGACGAGTATATACGCAGGATAAGTGCAAAGCTGAATGAAGTGGAGGACAGGTATGACAAGCTGAAGGCCGACAAGACCACTCCTGACAAGCTTCTGAATAGGACAGAAGGAGAGCTGGCAATGTGGCACAATCTCTTCGACGGCGTGAACAAGTCGCCTTCTCAGAACCAGATGGCATATGCGATGATAAGCGCCCCGGGAGCCAATGAGGAGGAGGCAGTAGCAATAGCAATGCAGCGTGCAGAAGAGGTTGCGGCAGGGGCAGGTTCAATTTTCGGAGTGACTGCAAGCATAGCTACAGGAGAGGAGATGCTTGCGTTTGTAGAGCCTGAGTATAGCATACCTCCTGCAACGATAAGCGAGCTTCTTAAGAAGGGATGAGCATGGACGAAGAGACGATATTCAGAGTTGGCATCACGTTGATATTGGCACTGATGTTCGTGTCATTCAGCGCAGCTTATGGCCCTCTGTATATACTGGCTCTGGTGTTCTTCATGGCAGCATTTGTGCTAATAATAATCCTAAGCTTTGCAGACTTTGTACTATTCCCGCTATTCACAAGGATACTCAAGGTCACGACAGTGCCGGCAAGGGACTATACAATTCCGAAGGAGAATGACGGAATAGTAAAATACGTAAATGGCCTATATTATGCAACAGGGTACATCACCGCTAATGTCTACAACTATGTCTTCCAGGCAGAACAGATGATTGAAGGGGAGGATACTGAAATGGTAATGGGGCCTGACAAATGGGAAAAGGCAGTCATGAGCGTGAAATTCCCATTCAAATTCATAGCCATAGGGCAGGCAGTAGACATACAGAAGTACAGGGACGATCTGGAAGGGAGAAGGGCCTATCTTGAATTTCAGTATTCAAAAAGCGAGAGCGCTCCTAACGTCTCTACATCGGTGCTTGACGACTTAAAAAGAAGAATGCGCGTCCTTCAGGTGAGGATAGACAGGCTTGGCGCAGGGGAGCGGCCTCTAAGCAGTATGATGTACATAGAGACTACTGCAGTTGGAATAACCTTGAGCGATGCCATGAGCAAACTTACCCAGCAGGTAGATCAGCTTCAGACAGTATTCAACGTATTCGACCTGAGTCTTGTGAGGGTGGTAGGAAGAGAGATGTACGGCCTTTACAAGCTGAATTACTACATCCCGACCATGGACGAGATAATATCTTCGTTCCAGTTCCAAAAATGATAAGTAAATAATATATGTGACCAATGTTTATGTGAGCGATTATGGGATTGATAAGGATACAAAACGTAATGAGCAATGAGCTTGCAAAGCGCGTCTTCCTTAGCAGACCCCCCGAACCTCCTCCCGAGTTCCTTCTCAATGACCCTACTGACTCGATATTCATAGGGATAACCAGGAGGTTTGCCGTCCCTCTCACATGGACATTTGCCACTCTGACAAACCCTCACATCTCCGTAGTGGGAATAACTGGAGCTGGAAAGTCATTCTTCGTAAAGACCTTTCTGATAAGGGCGAGTTATGTATGGAATGCAAATGCGATAATAATAGACTGGGCAGGCGAGTATAAATCATGGGTGTCACAGAGCGGAGGGAGGGTTGTTGCTCTTGGAAAGGGCGACTTTGTAAACATAATGGATCTTGCAGGGATGAAGCCTCTGGATAGGGCGAAGCAGATAATGAATTCGCTTGACATACTTACTGATATCACCAGCTTCGCGGAGCAGAGAAGACTTACGGCAGAGGCAATAGAGCAGACCTATGTTAACGCCGGTTTTCCTCTGACGCAGATTCCAAAGGATGGGAAAGATGCTCCTACTCTGAAGAATGTAACTGCGCTGCTAGAGGAGAAGCTTGGGGAAGGGAACTATGCTTATCCTGCAGAGCTTGAGAATGCGATATACAGGCTGAGGGAGTTCTCAAGGGAGGGCGAAGACTACTTTGCAAGGAAGAGCACAGTCGATCTTGACAAACTGATAACATCCGGTCTTGTTGATATTGACCTTTCTGGCCTTCCTGACGAGAGATTCAGGGCGCTCGCAGGACTATTCATACTGCAGACATTAAAGGAGAAGATGCGCTTCGAAGGATGGAGCGCCAACAAGGGACTCAAGGCGATAATAGTGCTTGACGAGGCATGGAAGATAGCAAGCGATGAAAGAAGCGACGCCATTACTATAATAAGGGAGGGAAGGAAGTACCAGTTCGGACTGATAGTGGCATCACAGAACCCTACGGATATAAACGAAGCCATATTCTCAAACGTCGGCACATCCATAATACTAAGGATCAGGTTCGAGAAGTTCCTCGACTATTTGCAAGGTTCACTTGGCTTCACGGCTTTCATGAGGGATGAGATAAGCAGATTCGGGGTGGGTCAGGCAGCTATAGACCTCTCATTCCAGACCTCTATAAAATTCCCATCTGTATTCATAGTAGAGCACATAGTGGGTGAAATGCCGCTCAATGTCTATGCCATAACTCTAGGCGACATTCTGCAGGAAAGCGAGATGAGCGATACAAACATGCAGAAGGACTACTATCTGAAGAAGATGGATATAACTGCAAAGCTGGTGAGGACAAATGCCAGCATCGATACGATAAACAGCATAATATTCGACATGGACAAAGCGAACCGTGCAGTAGATGTGAAGAACATGGTAATAATACTCGCCAAGAACAATATAAACCGCGAAGCCATAATACAGTTCTTAAGGGAGGTAGGCATACCTGATAATATTATAAGCAGAGTGTTCATATATACAAGGTGAGTGCATGGCAGGAACCTACATGATAAATAAAATAGAGCTCAAGCGCATACTCAACTCCTTCGGGATTAATATAAGGAGCGTGGAGGGGCTGCTTGGGACCCTTGATAAGATGCACAAGAACGTCAATGCTATAGAGTTCGCAAAGCTGCTCTTCGGGCTGGGCCTGAAGCAGCTGCAGGTCGAGACCATACTAAGGAGAATAGGTGTAGACGACCTTGCAATATCTGATATATTTGATAGGATAGACGAGGATAAGATACACCAGTCATTCGGAAGGGTAGTGGAGCTGAGTGTTGATATGCAAAGGTGACAATATGCCCAGCAGCTACTGTATAATATGCGGCAAGAAGAAGGATGGGATAATGGTCGCTGATGACCATGTCTTAAAAACACTGCGGTGGTTCAAGGAGAATATTACAAAGAACGTGCAGAACAACACGCTTGTTGTGTGCAAGACCTGCTATCCGCAGTACAGCAAGCAGCGCAAGAAGTATATAAGCAGAAGGACCGCATATGTGGCGCTGGGTATCCTCTTCCTTATACTCTCAGTAATAGTCTCTTCAGGCGCGTGGCCGACTGCATTGTCAATAGGCATATTCATAGTAGTACTACTATATGCATTATCACTTATCAATTACATGCCAGGCCTGCGGCTAAAGGAAGCAGGCAAAAAGAGCGGAGCAAGGAAGAAATAAGGTACCCTTTTTATTCTTTCATTTATCTATAATAAAGTAATAACGGAGGAGTTGTTTTGGCTGAAGATACTATCATACTTCCGAAAGTAGAGGAATTGCAGCTTGACGGGAAGCTCAAGACCTCATTCCCTGAGATTAAAGCAAAGCTCTCAAAGCTTCCTTTCTATGATATAGGCTCGGATGCCAATTCTGTGACTGCGGCAAAGGTGGAGAGCAGGAACATAGACAAGATGCCCTACCTGTTCCACATAGTCAAGATCGGCCCTAACAGCATAGATGTCAGTTATTCGATAATACCTGATACCAGCGAAAGCATGAGAAGAGCCTATGTGGTAAAGAATCTTGCAGGTATTCTATCATTAATAAGCAACGACTACGAAGTAGACGCGCCAAAGTTCATGCAGTATATCGATTCTACACTTGGAAATCTGATAGACGGGATCTCGCAGAACTACAATCTGCTGTACAACAAATACGATGCACTTGCCTCAGAATACAGGGAGATAAAGAGGCTGAACAATGAGCTTGAAGCATCAAACAAGAACATCACCGTACAGATAACACAGCTGAGCGAGGAGGACAAGGAGCTTAAAGAGGAGCTGGATAAGCTGAAGAAATATTCTGACGAGGCCCTAATGGGACTTGTTCAGGAATGGGTGGAAGTGCACGATAATTCGATAGATACTGAGCAGTTCGCAAAGAACTATACCGTATCAATACCCAGAGTAGAACAGATATTGAACAAGATGGTCATGCTGGGTTACCTTGAAGTAAAGTCATAGGTTATCTGATGAGATATGATGTTGTCGTGAAGAGGCGCTTCCAGGACATACGCGTATACAAGGTAATAAAACGCATGAATGACAGATCCAACAAGCTGTCAAGGGCTGTAATGAAATTCCTGGAGAAGAAGATGAACGAGGAAAAGGGAGTATAACTGTTTATTTTAGTGGTTAGGTTTGATGAAAAGGAGGAAGCTGTCCAAGACAGTGGTTATAGGGGTAATTGCAGTAGCCGTCATAGCGGTAATTGCGTTTATCCTGATAGACAACGCCATAAGCAGCGCATTAAGCTCATACCATCCTCCAATCCCTCCGAGTGCTATAAGCAGTTCCTTAAGCATGCAGAATGCGTTTTTCGGCGATTATGCAAATTCAACAGCATTTGCAGCATATGCAAAACTGAATTACAATGAAACCAATGCATCATATGTGAACTTTACATTAAGGGTATTCAAGACCGACCCTGTTCCAAAGATATATCTTGTAGACACGGACAACTACTGCGTAAACTGCTTCCTTGGGTCAACCATGGAGCAGGAACTCCAGCATTATCTGAACCAGTACGGGCTCATTCTCAACCAGAGCAGTTTCAACTACATACAGCTTAACAACCTGTCATCAGTAGCCCCAAATTCGATAATAATAGTGCCTTCAGGGCTTATCCCTTTATCTTTCCTTCCAATACAGAACAGCTCTTTAAGCGGCTACAACTCCTGCCCGTTAAACTACAATTATAGCATAATAAATATGCTGAATAACGGAGACACTATATTCTATGTGGGTGACAATTTCTCAAAAACAGTTTCGTGCGGCCAGCAGATAATTCAGACCCCTCAGAGCATAATAAATCAGCTTTCAGCAATAGGCATCGGCACGAGGCCTGCCAATGCCACTGACATAAGGGTGGCAAGTGAGCAGAAATATCTAACCTTCAACTCACCAACATTCCTGTTCACAAGCGGATACATTGCGCCGGCATCAACATATGTCAATGTCTTCAATGGCAGCATAGTCGCACTCAGCAATTATCCTTCCAAAGGATGGAAAAATGCATCTGTGCTTTCAAGGGACATAGCTGCGCTCATAGACCTGCACTACTGGAATGACGAACTGGCGTCAGGGAGCACAAGAATTACTGCAATAACCAACAAGAGCTCATCAGGGCAGATTGCGCTTGTGACAAACACAACGCAGGCAAGCCTGCAAGCTCTTACAAACATATCACTGTCAAGCACATATGTGCTGGCAAGCGCGTATTTCTATAATTCCGCAGGTCAGCTGAAGGAGAACAACGCACTGTTCAGGGTAAACGGACTCGAAAACGGCTATGTCGATACGATAGCAGCCGTACCGCAGACAATAAGCGAGTACATAAGCGCAGGGGCTACGAACATAACAAACAAATTCGACTCATTCCATATCTATATATACAATCTAAGTTACGAAGAGCCTGTGCAGTATCTTTTCATAGGCCAGATGAAACCTAATGTAACGTTCATAAAACCGATATCATTCTCTCTTCCTGGAGGCTACTACATAGCCTCGCTCATAGACTCGAACAATGATACATATGCGCGTGCGATCTTCAGGATATACAACACAAATATCACTACCGTGCAGCCATTCTCATTCAGCAACAGGACCTTTACATTCTCGCTTCATAGCGGAGGATATCCGCTTACTGGAATTCCCTATAGCATATCCCTTAACGGGCAGTACGTGCAAAACGGCACTGTAAACAGCAGCATAATAAGGTACTCTCTTCCAGGAGGCTCTGTACTGAGTTATGGGAACGAGACCTTTACCGTAAAAGTCTTGGGTGCCACAGAGACAATAATAATGCCTTACACAAACACCATACTAAACATACCTCCATACTATATAGAGTTCGCCATAGCTGTAATTGTTATATTGGTACTGAACAAGATACTCGTCCCTCCAAACATAGACAGATACTACATAAACGTGCAGGAATTCAGGCATACGGACAGGGCAAAGGTCAAGGAGCCTCCAGAGACAATCCTGAAGGTTTTTGACCAGGTCAACTACTATTATCACTGGAGATATATGCCTCTAACGGCCGAAGAGGTAAAGTCAGGAATATCTGGAAATGTTAGATATGGCAACATGCCGATAGCCGTGACATTGCAGAATACATATACCGTGCTTAACAGGATGATGAGAAAAGGACTCGTGGTCGAGGCTGCGGATTATTATGCACCTAAAGGCTGGGAAGAGGCATCAAAGCATGACATAGAATACCTTGTAATCTTCAGGAAGCTCAGGGACTACAGCGTCGCCAATGCAATGCTCTTCACCGACATAGACGCGTATGACAATGTAGACATGATGATAACAAATAAAGGCGTCCAGAACTATGTCTATATATACTCCAGGCTGTCAGAAAACCAGAAGCTGAGCAACATACCGCTGAGCAAGAAACACAAGACCTTCATAGTCTTCTTAACAGATGAGGACAGGCTTGCATTCATAGACAGACTAAATATCTCATACGGAGAGGAGAGCGAAATACTGAGGATGAGCATAGAATCCCTGGATGTAAGGCTCATAGACACAAGCGATCTGGGACAGTTAAGGCTCTAGCCGATTAATCTCCGATTGAAAATGCATTGCAGGAAGCAGATCTAAAAGCGCACTTCCTATAACTATTCTTCTGCAGAACTATCTGAAGATGCGCTCTCTACCGCTTCCTCATCCGCATCCTCCTTTCCCATGTCATACTTGCTCTCCACTATGTGCTTGAGGGAGCTCTCTATCTGCCCCTTGTTCTCCCCGGTAATGTCGCTCAGATCTGCGGCAAGCTGCCCAACATATCTCATTATTGTCTTGTACCTGGATTCGCGGACATGCATGTTCCTCTGCTTGTTTATGTGTATCTGCAGCTTCCTGGCGCACTCCATGATTCCAAGCTTTAGCTCCTCTATTATCTCAGGCTCCTGAGATACAGCCTGCTTTCCTATCCCGTTGTAAGGGATATAAACGCTGGATATGTTGACAAAGACGCTTATCGGCTCGTCCCCGAAATCCCTTATCCCATACCTCTTCCATTGGATCTGGTTCACAGCTTCTGTTATCGCGCAGACAGAACCATCGAACAATAACGGCACCTTATTTGCAAAACGCATTATGGTCCCTTTCGTTCCTTCCTCGGTCTTCTTGCCCGCGTCTCCCCCATAAGCTATCCCTGCTTCAACGACAAAAGGTATCCCGCCCTTGAATATCTTTGGCTTTCTTTCCGTCACGCTGATGAACTGCGGGTTTATTATGTTGAGCATCGCGGTCTCCATCTGCGCTGCACCTATGACTGAGAGTGAATCGGTCTCAGGCGCGATCCACTTGACACTCTTAAAGACCTCAACGAGCTTCTCCGCCTCAGGCCATGTTAATTCGCGAGGCTTCTTATCAAAATTGATGTCCTTTGCAATTCCTCTAAGTTCGTCTATCTTTGCGGCACTTACCCTTGAGAAGCTCTCCATAAGGAAGGACGATATATTGCCCTTGTCAGTCACATGTGCAAAGTCAAGCAGGTCCCTTGCGTTTATTCCCAGAGGATGCGGTTTGGTCTGTTTTGGCCTCTTTGGCATCTCATTAACCGACCTGGGGAAGACTGTCTCTTTCCCATCAGGCTCTATAAGCTTTATTGTTGCATGAGGATTTGACAGGGCAGTACGCTTCACGTATTCAAAGACCCCATGGTCGCTCCTTTCATATTTAGTATCTCCGAATTCTCCGCTCACCGATGTGCCTCTGAAGTCCTCAAGCGTTGTCTTCATGTTTGTTATCAGGGGTTTGTTCGTCTTTATGTCTATTGCAATATCGCACTCGAAGGAGCCCTTTCCTGTTCCGGATCTCGCATGTATGGGTTTCCCCGTGGTTATTGCAGCGAAGAGTGTGCATCCTCCAGCCCCTATCCCCTGCTGCCCACGCTGCTGAAGATATCTGTGGAACTTTGTTCCTGAGAGTATGCTTGCAAGCGCTTTTCCTATATGCTTCTGCGGTATTCCAGGCCCATTGTCAGTGACTGTAACAAGGTGCCTGCTCTCATTAACCTCTTTGACCTCTACGCTTATCTCAGGGAATATCCCTGCCTCCTCGCAAGCGTCAAGAGAGTTAGCCACATACTCGTGCACGACCGTGGTAAGAGATCTCACCTTTCCGGAATAGCCGAGCATCTGGCTGTTCTTCCTGAAGAACTGCGTTATTGACTGCTCTTTAAACTCCTTGAATATCTCATCAGCGTTTTTCTCTTCGATCGCCATAAAATCACACGCTCTTTAGCTTTCTCCTTTCCTTTTCCATTACTGCATAAGCGGTGCTGTGCTTTCCTCCGTCAAGCAGTATGTTTATGCCTGCTTTTGCAATTCTTATTTCATCTATATTGCCTATAAGGCTTATGGTGTCTCCGTATATCTCTATGGAAGCCCCGCTCACCTCCTCCATATAAATTTTTGCCTTGCCATCGGTGCCGATTATCCTCGCAATCATCCTCTTCTTCTTTACTTTATTGGATGCTATGTCTCCAACATCTATGCTCTCAAAAAAGTAATCCTCATTAAGCAGCTTAAGGGCAGTGTTGAGTTGGAAGCCACGTGCTATCGCCTGCACAATGTTTCTCGTAGTGTATTCGGAGTAAGGCTCTCCATCTATAATAACATCATTTTTGTTCTCTATGGTTATCTTACATTTCATGCGCTTCTCTATTGCTGCTATTGCTTTCTTCAATGCAGCCGCTCTTGCCGCAGGTATCAGTATATGCTCCATTATAAACACGCAAATTGCACTGCTTTTTATTAAGAACCTTCCGTTGCAAAGCATGACTGCTCATATTTGCCTTCCGATCTGGCCATCACTGTTTACATGTTCTGCCATGCGCTGTTCAGCTTCTCCTGACCTCAGTCCGGCACCTTGGTCTCTCTTCCGCTGCCCACCCTCGTCATAGCTGCCAATCCTGCCACATCAGACAGGACCATTGCAATGTGCCAGAGAATACTCATAAAGCATTGTTTTCATTATTCATCAATAAACATTATTACCTATCTTCACACATTAAGGTTGCATATCTGACAATGCGTAATAACCATAATAACATACCAATATGCTAATGGGACAGTTTTTTTACTTAAAGGATAGCATCCGACGTAAACAAGTAACTGGAAGTTCCAGTCTATCACGTAAGCTTTAAATATCTTATAGAATACATACATGATTGAATCATGATTCATTCACAAAGAGTTCATGAATGTTTCACGATTCTGTTATGAGCCGTGTGGGTATGGATACAAACAACCAAATCACAGAAGAGATTAATAAGCTTCGTGAGGAGATCCGCTTACTTTCGGAAAAGAAGGAATCGGATCAGGGAGCGGGGATGATAGCACTCATAAAGTACGTAACAGAAGAGCGGGAAAGGACAGAGAAGCTCCTAATGACAATGGCAGAGAAGATAAGAAGGATGGAAGGCAGGCAGCAGCTCACGGTCCAGGAACCGAATTCAGAGAATGCTAAAAAGAAGGGTTTCGAAGAGATAGCTCTTTCAGACACTGACAGGATGATAATAGAATTCGTGCAGACGAAGGGCCTTGCATGTGCAGATGACATAAGGGATATAATGGGCTATAAAGGAAGAAACGCAGCATGCACAAGGCTGAAGAAGCTCTGCAATGAGGGGCTTCTGCAGAGATTCCAACTAGGTCACAAGGTTTACTACAGATTTGATGCTGGCAAGGCGACCAACACGCTAATCATATCACCTCCACAGTAACTTGATTGGGCCTGCATATTCCCCGCAGGCCCGTCTACTTATCTGGCATTGGCGTGTATCTTGCCATTCTTTTTACAAAATGGAGAGCTTGTATACTGCAAGTTTTCTGATCTGTTTCTCCATTAAGCACTTTTAAAAGAGTTGGCATCCAACTATCTATCTCGGTGAGTCTTATGGATCCGGAAAATATATTCTCTCTTACGCACCAAAGCGATATAGACGGGGTAGGGAGCGCAGCCCTGATAAAGATGAGTTATGGGATACCAAACAAGAATATGTTCTTCGCAGATTATTCCCCTGCAAATGTGATAAGGTCAAAGCAGGAGATAACCAGGGCTGCAAAAGACGGTGCGGTTCTGATAATAGCAGACCTAGGGCTAAACGAAGCCACAAAGCAGCCTATGCTCGAGCTGATAAAAAATATCAAGAATAAAAACGGTAGCGTATACTGGTTCGACCATCACATGTGGAGCGATGGCTGGATAAAAGAGGTAGCGTCAAAGTGCGATGCCGCAATAGTCAACGAGAATGTAAAGTACTGTGCTACGGAGATAGTAAGGAACGAACTATCCTTAAACAGCGCCTTCTGCAAGAGATTCGCGCGGATCGTGCACTACTCTGATTTCAATCTTCGCCCAAAGAACAAGGCGTACATGAAAATGATAATAGAGTATGCGATGAGCATAACTTCATACAGCCAGATAAACGATTACTCTAAACGCAACAATAAGCTCAGGCACATCTCCGAGGTGATAAGCAAAGGCAGAATGTCAGACAGCATCATAAGGAAAGACGCTGCGAAATTCGACAAGACCAATACTGTAAGGATAAAAGAGCTGATAAGCAGAAGACTCATTGTGCTGGATAAAGTCGCAGTCGGCTTCCAGAAGAGGGTGAATTCAACCCTTGCAGGATCTGAAATCATAAAGCACAGCGGCAAGGACATCGCAGTATACCTGAATACGGATGACGCCCATGGCCACATAAGGACGAAAGAGGCAGACTGCGTGAAGCTCGCTAACTATTTCGGCGGAGGAGGGCATCCTCACGCTGCAGGGTTTACCCTAAAGAGAAAATACGACTTCTCAAAAGAATCAGAGAGAAGAAACTTTGCAATGCTTATCGACAAGAAGGCAAAGGAGCTATGCTGACAGGGTGCCGTATCCATACAGTCTCCATCTCTGCTTTATGTTTCTAAGTACGGAGATCTTCATGTGCTTGTCTATGCAGAAAGCGTGCCTAAGCTTTATGGTCACCACACTCTTCTTTACCTTCTTCACATAGCCGACTACCGTTCCCGTGCCTATTCCCAAAATAACCGGCTCCATATCGGCAAATCCCTGCTTTGGTATATCATCCCTGTTCAGTGAGCTGTAGTTTATCGATATCTCTGTCTTTGATTCAGGGAGCTTTCCAACATGTCCTATGGTCTGCCCGACAAGCCCGTCTGCCTTAGTTATTGCAGGATCCATATCCGTTCCTATCGCTATCAGCCCTCCGGCTATCGCTTTATCAAGCTTCTCCTCCCCCGCAGAGATGCTCTCTATAGTAACTATCAGGGGCTTGTAATTCGCATTGCCCTTCTTGTCCTTTGCAACATTTATTCCGGGCCTTAGCTCTGCCTTGTCTCCAGGCTTGAACGTTCCTCTTATCACAGAGCCTCCTATGACTCCGCCTACTAGGCCATCTATCTCAGTTCCAGGCTTGTTTACGTCAAAAGACCTTGCAACATACATTATGGGGTCAGATTCGGTATCCCGTTCAGGCACAGGTATCTTTGCTATCTCTTCAAGCACCATATCGACGTTTATGTTCTTGTTCGCCATTACAGGTATTATGACTGCGTCGGCTATCTTGCTGCCCTTGACGAAATCCTTTATCTGGGCGTAGTGCTGCTTTGCCTTATCCTTTCCAACTATGTCTACCTTGGTCTGCACTATTATGACATTCTTTATTCCCAGCGCATTTATTATCATCAGGTGCTCCTTTGTCTGTGGCATAGGGCACGGTTCAGTAGCTGATATCACGAAAAGTGCGGCATCTATTATGTTTGATCCGGCTATGGCAGTTGCCATGAGCGTCTCGTGCCCAGGCGAATCAAGCAGGGATACCTTTACTATCTCCTTTGCACCAGGCTGCTTTTCTGTAGTGTAGATTGTCTTGCCGTCCTTTTCAAAGGTATATATCACTGCATCGGAATAGCCCAGCTTTATGGTCATGCTTCTCTTAACGCTCTCGCTGTGTATATCGGTCCACTTGTGGGCTATTGCAGCGGTGAGCGTAGTCTTTCCATGGTCCACGTGGCCAAGCGTGCCAATGTTAAGCTGGCTCTGTTTTATTGTCATCTACTTATTCCTCCTTCTTCTCCTTCGGCTTGAACAGCTCCTCTGCGCTATGCGATCCCATCTCGGTTATGAATGTGTTTATCTGTGATGTATCGTTGCCTATGGTGTTTCCCCTTACGAGCCTCTTGACCCTATAGCCCTTCCTTGACTTTTTTATTCCGGGGCCTCTGCTCAACAGCGGCCTTGATTTTATCGTGCCGTCTATCTCCTTCCTAGAAGGAGCTCCCGTATTGTCGCTAAGCCCTGTTATCTGGAACTTCATTCCTTCAAGACCTACTACGAAGCCTTCTAACGAATCTCCTATCTTAAGCCCTATCAACAGGTTCTCCTTTTCCTTAGGCACTTCCAGCTGTGATGTCTTTCCACTCTTCTTGTCAGAGTACACTATCTTCATGCAAATCAACTATATCTATTTTAGCGTTACTTTAATTGTCATACTACCTATACATACTCTCCGGTTCATCCTTGAACCTTGATATCCTGTCAGCAAGATCCTTAGGTATTGCAGGCTTTATCTCTTCCAGAGCCTTCTTGAAATCATCCGCCTTGACTATATCGCGATCCGCGCGTATCGCGCTCATGCCTGCTTCTCTGCACACATTCTCTATCTCCGCTCCGGTATAACTCTCAGTTACCTTCGCAAGCTCCATTATGTCTATGCTCTTGTCAAGCGGCATCCTCTTCGTATGTATTGTAAATATCTGCTCCCTTGCCTTTTCATCAGGCATAGGTATGTCTATTATCTTGTCGAATCTCCCTGCACGCAGTATGGCAGGATCTATGGCGTCAGGCCTGTTCGTAGCGGCAAG
This sequence comes from Microcaldota archaeon, assembly GCA_027365175.1. Lineage (GTDB taxonomy): Archaea > Micrarchaeota > Micrarchaeia > Micrarchaeales > CABMGC01 > JAKAUU01. The sequence continues at coordinate 38,227 of DAHXNY010000005.1, forward strand.
AACAACAACATTCTTCAGCTCCTGCAGCCCATCCATCTCGGTAAGGAGCGTATCTACGACACGTTCGCTCACAAGCGAATCTCCCGAATCTCCGCCTCTAGGATGCGCGATAGAATCTATCTCATCGATGAATATTATGCACGGCGCAGCCAGCCTAGCCTTCCTGAATATCTCTCGTAATGTCTTCTCGCTCTCTCCGACATATTTAGAGAGTATCTCCGGACCTTTTATCGAGATGAAGTTTGATTCTCTCTCAGTTGCTACTGCCTTTGCCAGCAGGGTCTTTCCGGTTCCGGGAGGCCCTACAAGCAGAAGCCCCTTCACCGGCCTTATGCCCATGTCTTCGAAAGCCTTTGGATTCTTGAGAGGAAGCTCTATGCTGTCTTGCAGTTCCTTCTTTACCTTTTCAAGTGCACCTACGTCATTCCAGTGCACATTCGGTCTTTCTACAAATACCTCTCTAAGTGCGCTTGGCTGTATGTTCTTCATCGCCTCAAGGAAATTATCTCTTGATACCTTGAGATCAAGAAGTATCTCATTCGGAATTGACTGTTTGTCTGCAATCTTAGGCAGTATGGTCCTGAGAGTTGCCATTGCCGCTTCCCTAACAAGCGCATTAAGGTCTGCTCCAGTGTAACCGTGCGTCTTGTTTGCGAGTTCATCTATGTCAACATCCTTCATTGGCATGTTCCTTGTATGTATCTGCAGTATCTCCTTTCTGGCATTTCTTCCCGGAACCCCTATCTCCATCTCCCTGTCGAATCTTCCCGGCCTTCTCAGGGCAGGATCTATAGCATCAGGCCTGTTCGTAGCGGCAAGCACTATCACCTGTCCTCGCTGACCCATGCCATCCATAAGCGTCAGCAGCTGCGAAACCATCCTTCTCTCTACCTCATTGGTGGACTCCTCCCTTCTTGGAGCTATCGCATCTATCTCATCCATGAATATTATCGAAGGCGCTTTCTCATTTGCGCTCTTGAATATCTCCCTGAGTTTCTCCTCGCTCTCTCCTACAAATTTCGATACGAGTTCAGGTCCGGATATGGATATGAAGTTCGCATCGCTCTCGTTAGCTACTGCCTTTGCCAGCAGCGTCTTCCCCGTTCCAGGAGAGCCGTAAAGAAGCACCCCTTTCGGAGGCTCTATCCCAAGCCTTTCGAAGAGCTCAGGATACCTTATAGGAAGCTCCACAAGCTCCCTTATCTTCTGCTTTGCGTCCTCAAGCCCTCCTATATCCTCATAATGGACATTGCCTACCTTAACTATCGATTCCGATACGGGCTCCTCCTTTACAACAAGGTTGGTATCTCTTGTTATCTTCACAACTCCATGGGGGACTACCTGTACTACTATGAAGTTGAAGACTATGCCGAACATAGGTATCGGTATGGAATCACCTTTCACAAGAGGCCTTCCATCAAGCCTTTTCTTCGCAAATTCAGGAAAATCAGGAGATAATGGCATCTTCTGGCCCACAGGAGGCGCAAGTATGACCTTCTCAGCATCCTTTACGGCTGCTTTCGAAACGAATATCTTATCCCCTATCCCTACGCCAAGGTTCTGCCTTATGTAACCGTCTATCCTTATGAAGCCAAGCCCTTCGTCGCTCGGGTGGGACTGCCACGTAATTGCAGCAGTGGACTTCTTCTTGCCCTTTATCTCAATTATGTCCCCTGATAGGACGTCAAGCATCTTCCTTGATTTTGAATCTATCCTGGCTACGCTCCTCCCTGAATCGGTCACAAGCGCATCTGCCACAGTCAATTCTATGCCATCCGGCATCTATATCACCTAAGAAAAGAGTTAATTTTCCCGTTGGTATTTATACTATTAGATTCTATACTAAAAGTTAAAAAAGCTTTATAAAGCAGCTTATGTTGCCAATTCCACCAGCTATTGGGTTGCAGCGCTCCCATTTTTTGCTGTGACCAACTCAACCGCATACGAATTCAGCTTTACCGAACGCACGCCCACTGTGCTCTCTCCGGTGGACCAGTCTGCATTCCCGCCTACTGCCATCGGGACCAGCCTGCCCTTATTCTTCTCTTCAACACCAACGTATCCGCTTATCTCTTTAGCATGAAAGTATGAACCGCCACCGATACCCGTTACCACTAATCCAGTATCATGCAGTTTGTCAAATTCGATCTTTGCGCTCCTCAGCCCATGCATCTTGTATGACACCGTATCGAACACCACTTCCTTCTTCCAGTCAGGCTTGTAATTCTTAAGGGGTGCTATCCCAAAATTCAGATACACAATATCCTGCTTCTCTGCAACCCTGATATCAAGGGCGAACCTTATCACTCTGGAGCTCTGCGTATCTCCCCCGCTTATGGTCCACCTGCCATTTTCTTTGCCTGAGCTATAATCCGGATAAAGATATGTAGGAACGATCCCTGACGATTTTGTAATTTTGCCCTTCCCACTCAACCCGCTCAGTTTAAGGCTGTTAAATTCCTGCTGCGTCACAGTCTTGCCTTCAGCTGCCTGTGCGTCAAATCTAATCGAGTCCTTGAAAATCTCGGAGACGCTCCCATACGTGTACAAAGGCGTTTCGAACTTCCTGTCTCCTTTTATAAATACCTGAATCCCGTTCTGCACCCACAGCCACTGGCCTTTTCCATTGCCGCTTATCAGGTGCACATAGGTATTGAGTTGTACCGAAGCGCCATTAACCGTTCTACCTCCATTAAGCATCTCAGAAGAATATCCTTTCAACCTGTTTATGTCAACTATGCCGACAATCTCTTCTGTAGCCCTTCCGTTTGTCACGGATTCACCCTTTGCAGAGTACTTTGCATTGCTTTTCATGAACTTTGTAAGAACTGTAATGTCATGCTGACTGTATCCGGGCTCATTTACTGCCTGCCCTGCAAAGGCAACGGGTGAGATAGCCATATACGCTACGGCAGCAGCTCCTGCCAAATTAAGCAGTTTTCTTTTTTTAGAATCATAAACCCTGTCTGATACGCGTCCAGCATGCCTGATGAACGACTTTGTCCATTCACTCTTGTCATCAAGCTCCGTTTCTATTCCAATCCTGCTTCTTGTACCACCAATGCGGGAAACAAGATCCTGGGAGCTGCTAATCTCTAATCCGTTCTCCCTATTGCGTTTTTTAGATTTGTGCCCAACCATGAACCCACGATACGCTCTCAATATCTTTATTGCCGCGCAGTCTCATTGGCGAATACAAAAGGCTCATAAGCATCTTGTAACAATTCTTCTCTTCCAGTTGCGTCACTTCCTTCCCATTTCAGCTGAACGCCTATTGCTGCAAGCTGTGCTATGACAAGTTCAGACATGTCTGTATAATCCTTTTCATATTCTGCCAAGATGGCCCTGTTCTTTCCGTTAAGCCTCTTCATTATCTCTTCATAGTCTTCATTGATCTGTTTTACTACTCTATCACTCATGTTCCCTTCATCGTAGAATAGTACATTTGCTCCGAGCCTCTCATATATGGGCTTTCCTGATGAGTCTTTGATGTCATAAAGATCCCTCTGCATCTCCCTTATTTCATGTGTGAACATGGGCACCCTGCTAACATTAAACCCTTTCTCCTCAGCAAGCTGAGCTATCCTCTTGTTAGAATATGAGCCGGCTTCCCCTATCTTCTTCATAAGCGCATCTATTGATTTCTCATGCGATTCGCGTGCTTCTTTATCATTAGGGAATGTCCTGCCAAGGTTATCCTTCATCTCCAGAAGCAGGTCTTTATACGCGCCTATCTCTATGAAAAGCTTTATGTTGGTATCAGACACCTTTTCAAGATCTCCAGAGGTAATCTTATCCTTCTCCTTGCCTGACAGATTTTCCAGCATCCTGTTGATTTCATCCATTCTCTTATGTATGTTGGCATCGATTATGCTGCGCTGCTTCATTATCTTTTCAGGAGTATCAAGCTTCCCTAGGTCAAGTATGAGCGGCTGTTCCTCCGAAGGTTTATGCCGCGAACCCCCGTTTTTCTCAGCTCTGCCTTCTCCTCTACTGCCATGCCTCTCATTGGCAGATTCACCTTTCTCATTTCCTTCCGCTGCCTTTACTTCAGGTACGGTCTCTGCCTTTTTTGCAGTGCTCTCATTTTCAGTTGCCTCTTTGCCGGTTTTCTCTTCAGGATAAAGTATCCTCCTAAAAGGAGAATCCTCCCTAAGTTCCGGTCTCTTACTGAGTGGATCGACGTTATTGGAATGACCGACCAGATTCCTGCCCAGCTCCTCCATAATTGCGACCTTCCTTATTAGCTTGAGATCCTTTGCTATCTGCGGTTCATCCTCTTTTTTAGTCTCCTTATTCCTGCCTGTCGATCTATTTCTTGCAGGAGGGCTGAAGTCGTGTATTGCAGTCTCAAGCGCATAAGACGCTGTCTTAGAATCAGCGCTTGCAAGCTTTTGAAGGTCTCCGGTGAGCTTTGTCACTCTGCTTACCGCATCGTCATAAGCTGATCCTTTTATCTTTTTGACAAATCCTGAAAAAGACTCCCTAAGCTTACCAGAAGGCACTCCAGAGAGTTTCTTTACCTCTTCCTCCCCTTTTCTTTCAAGTTCAATCCTCTCCTTCACGCTGAGTTCACTCTTCCTGCTTGCAGCTCTAACGTGCGTCTGTAGTTCGGTTACCATATCTTCGTAATAATCATGCTTCGCTGAAAGGCTGCTCTTTCTGGAGAAATGGCTGCCATCAATATCATTTATAGAACGTGAAGCATGAGTGAAATTATTAAGAAGGTCTGCTGCACTTGCTTCTTGTCCGCCAACTACTTTGCTTGATTTTTTCTTTACGGTTGCCATAGCACCACTTTTATCTTAAATATACTATTTTCTCATATTTAAATATACTCATATGCTGCTTCTGTCTAGCTTCCCTGGAAACTACAGATAGCGTTTTTTCCCTGAGCCGGTGCCCGGATTTTCTGTATGCCATGCAGAACCGTTTTGCAGCAAGACCTTATGTCTACCTTATCCTCTTTCTTGCTGCATTGTATAACCCAAGCCTCTTCAATTCCTCTTCATTCAATCCGAAGACGAGAGGTTCGAAGATTATTTCATCCTCATAATTAACTGCAGGGTTCACAACTGGTGCATGCACTGTTTCCGCAGCCCTGTCCGCACTTGCAGATATGCTGCCCATGCGCTGTTCTGCATTCCTTATTATTTCCTCAGGAGTAATAACGTCTCCCATATCAATCCGGTTCTTAGCTGCCTTGGCTTCATAAGGCTTCAATACCGGAGGCATCATACTGCCCAGCTGTGCCTCTACGGCATTTTCATTATCCCTATGCATGGTCTTCATACCATTTTTCATGACATTCTGCATCTCTTCAGGAGACATGCGCACCGCGTCATCACTCTTCCGATCTGTTTCAGCATTACTTGTCATGATATCATTCACTTCCAAAGGAGAGAGTCTCACCGTGTCATACTCTTTATCATTCACAGGATCAGTAAACATGTCATCAGCCTGTCTTCCTGTTACTGCAACGGTCTCTAAGCCTGCACGCACTCCATGCCGCGCTGTGGATTTGGCTTGCGCCGCCTGCTGCGATGAATATGCATCCAGCTGCACCCCTATAACTGACAACTCCTTTATTATGTCCATAGATAGCATGCTGCCTCCTACAACTGCAAGCCTGTTAAGGAATTCCCTGTCCTGCTTTGGCAGCCTCTCAGCTATTTCTATCTCATCGTTTACCATTCTCTCCTGCACAGACTTTGAAGGAACTGCATTCTCAAAACGCACAAGGTTTGCACCAAGCCTTGCGGAGATGCTGTTACCGGAATCATCCGTTATTTCTGAAATATTCTTTTTAAGGCTCTTCACGTCCCTTTCCGACATTGGCATCCTGTAGAGATCCCTTTCCTTGTTCTCAGCAAGCTCCCTCATCGTTTTGTTTGCCGACTTTGCAGCCCTGCCGAGCTCCTTTGCAAGTTCGTCTATCTGTCTCTCCATCTCGATCCTTGAAGCATTATCTGCATCTGGAAACTGCTTTGCCATCCCATTCCTTGCATCTACAAGGAAGTTCTTGTAAGCATTCAAATCGACGAAAAGCTTTACATTGGCAGAGGACATGCCCATCAGGTAACTATCAAACCTTTCGCGCTTCTTCATCTCATTTGCACTCTCATGCTTCCCTTCAGCAAGCACCCCGGGCCTCTCTATTCTCATTATCTCTTCCGCAAGGCTGCTAACGCTACTTGCCCTGTTATTTATGCTCTTCAGTATGAACTCCCTCTGCCTGGCAAATGCCTCTACAGAAGGGCTCTCGCCAATCCTGAGCAGGCCGTCAAGGCCTTTTGCAGGCTGCTCCATACCTATTGTCTTTGCATCATTATGCACTCTGCTTCTCATAGTTTCTATTGCTGTTGCCATAATCCTTCCTCATTATCCATTTCTGGTTTTTTTTCCTATTTAAAATGACCATTCATTCCGTCCTTCAGCGCCTTTTTAGAGAGCAGATAAGCGCTTCGGCCCTCCTGGACCTGTTTTCCGTGCTGAACGTATATGCATAGCGTACTGGTCTTGGCTTATAGACATCTGCACGCAGCACAAGGCAGTCATAGTCGCCTTCAAAGCATGCATTGCTTGCAAGTACTGCGTTTATCCCAGGCAAACGCACCGACCTATTCTCAGGTGAAAGTCCGATGAATGCATTCCAGGATATGTTGCGTGTAACCGTGCCATGCGTGTCCAGCTCCCTGTACTCCATGCGCTCTATGCCTGTCTGCGATGTAAGTATCCAGCCTGCCTTCCTTGCGCCTGCCCTGAAAAAGACATTCTGTGCATACTGCCTCTCAAAATCGTCAGGATCCACAAGCATGCAGCCCCTTTCGCGCAATGTGCTCTCAAGGATCTTGACATCCAATGGGAGCGGAAGTACCTTATCTTCCGATATGTGTATTGAAACTCCCTTATTCTCCTGCACCTGCAAATGCATTATTCCTTCCATAATCTCTCCAAATATCAATCCTGCCTCCGATCAATCCAGCCTTTTGCCTTATACATCATATCAGACCTGGGCTCTGTCCGTTATGCATTTAACCTGTGGCATTATCTTTAGAATATGGCATATCTGTCCTGACAATGGCCTTGAATATATGCGAGCTATCCTTATCTACAGAAAAACCGTCCCCTTCAGAGGTATCAAAATGTATCCCTCTCAATTCCTCCTTCAGCATTGGATAGAGCAAAACGGCTTCCTCCGCCTCCTTTCTGCTGAACATCCTTAGCCCTGCACTATCGAATGCCTTTTTACTCTCGCTTACATTAGACATATTTATTGTTGGGGCTATTACCACTCTGCAGCCTCCGACTCTTACCTCTCTATATTCCATCATTTTTGTTATCATTGCCAACTACCTGTTGCCTTTTCAGAGCAAATGCCTCCGAATCTCAGCACATATAAACAAGTAAAAGCTGTGAACATCCTGATTTATAAATATAACGGTTAGGCTCAGCCTAATTCGCCATATGCCGATAACCGATTATCATACAGTTTTGCAGAATGCCATGGCAGCGCAGATAGCATAAGATTTTTAATATTGCTCTTTCATAGTTAGTTGTAGTATTAGGTTCTATTCTTAGATCCAAAAATCAAGTGCTTAGTATGGGAAAGTTTCCAATAGCAGACGCGCAGCTGTCCAAGATCTGGATCTGCAGAAAGTGCAAAGGCAGGAATAAGGCAGGTGTGGAGAAATGCCAGAGATGCGGCTATAAGTATCTGCGTCCTAAGAGAAAGGAGAAGAGAGTAAAGAAGTGATATTCCTCTGAGATGAGATAATGGTAGATTTAAATCCTATAGAGAGCCTTGTAGTTCAGTCTATGAAAGAAATAGGCGCGACAAGCGAAGAGAAGAAGAAGACAGCAGATGACATAGCAAAGAAGTGCAACAGGCCAAAGAGCATGGTAAACAACGCACTGGTATCCCTCGCAGGAAAGGGTGTGGTAAAGCGCGTTGTAAGGGAGAAGGCCTCTGGATATTATGTAATACCTGGAACGGCGTAACAGCATGGCCGGTACTGATTCTATAGAATTCTTTGCAAACTATGATGGCTGGATAGAGAGCCGCAACATGGATATCACTGATTCTACAAAGCCTTCAGAGATAGCACACGAGCTTGCAACAATAAGGGAAGCAGTAGATAAGAGGGCATTTGATATACTCGGGGTAGACACAAAAGCTATCGAGTCTTATGCTGAAAAATTCTCAAAATCTTTTCCTAGGAACGATTACAAGGCACTCCCGGTCGTATACAAGTCATTGGGCTCTGCAGAGGCGGTCTCTGAAATACTAAAAGCCTCAAAGAACAGAGAAGAACTGAAACCTTTTGCAAAGGTCTATCTTCTGAGAACTACAGTCAAAAAACTCGGACTATACTGGTACGTGCCTACGGACATAAAGGCTCTCGAATCGAAGGCAAAACCCCAAAAATCAGGGAATGCCCCTTATTCTGGGATAGCATTCATGGCAAAGTACAAAGAATGGATATCCATAAAGAAGCTTTCGATAGACAAGGAGACAAAGCCGGAGGAGGTTGCCGCGCATCTTTCCACTATACGGATGACAACTGACAGGAAGCTGCCGCAGATACTGGGAATCAACACCGAAGATCTAGATGCATATGCGGCTGATTCTACAAACAACATGCGGAAGAGCGTCGCCAATATAGAAAAGATAGTCGGCATTCTATGCAGCGATGAAACAAAAAAGCGCATAAGTTCTTCAATTCCTTCAGAATCGGTAAGAAGCATAGCTGTGATCTATCTCTCCAGCAGGATGTTCCAGAACATCAAGGTTGACTTTGAAGTAAGTCCTGACACGCTTATGGATATGTTCCCCGGTCTGAAGATACCGAAGCCAAAGGGGCGTATGCCAGGGCAGAAGAAAAAGCAGAAGAAGTGAATAAGCAAGGTATATAGATTATCCCTGTTTTTAATAATACTGAATCAAGGGGAGTTAGGCTAGCTTGGTAGGCTTCAAGCTTTGGGAGCTTGCGACCCGCGTTCAAATCGCGGACTCCCCAGATTCCTTTCGGGGTTATAATACATGCTACATTTCACCCACTTTAGGGCGGATATCCCCCCGATTTCACCCACCCTAGACTGATCCTTGCCAAAACCTGAGAAATAGCCTGATTTTGGAGAAAAACGAGACTTTCTAGTAAGCTATTTACAGATGAAAGTTTGGTAGTATTTTATTTTTAGAACATACTGCGAAAGGTCTGTACTTTTCCATTTTTTTGTTAATCCAGTAGTTGGTCATAATGGGCGTCATTCTATTGCTTATAGTCGACTAAATTGAGGATCATTCGATCTATGTACGTCCTGTGGTGTGAGAAATTTTTACGTGGTGCTTTCTGTTTCAAAGCCATTT
>DAHXNY010000006.1 GCA_027365175.1 Microcaldota archaeon
TTGTCCCTGAAATCTTTTTCTGGCATCTGCTCTTAGGATAGAATTGGTTTCGTTAGCGACTTTGTTCAGGTCAAGTGATTCGAGGACCCGTGCAATCTGACGCCGTGACTTGCCGGTTTTCATTCTTTTTCTTGCTCCATGGATGCTGCTGCGTGAAGATGATGCCTTTATTGTAACAGCAGCGGCATCATTAAGCAGTCTTATACTATGCGTCTTCACCGACGCATTATCGAGTATGGTTACCAAAGTATTTGCTGTCCGCAGAAAGGCAGCTTTGCCCCTATCTTTTTTTCGCCTGCCCATACCACGCCTAATGTTATAATTTATATTATAACATAATAAGATATATAAATGTTATTACCCAAGTTATAACTTATGAAGATAAAGATAAGGCGTATCGGGAATAGTCTCGGATTTCTGATTCCAATGGACACACTTGCTCTTATGCATTTGAAAGAAGGCGACGAACTAGACCTAGAACCTAAGACCAAGACTATAACGTTGACCTTCAAAAAGATATAGTGCACAAGAAATTATGCAGGAAGTATTATCTACGTCGTCAGGTGTCCAACTACTGTAATTAGATAGATGTATAAATTAGTGGTGTATGGATGGCAACTAGTATGAATAGAGTAAAGGCTTCATTAAGTGCTAGAGTAGAGCCTTATAGTGGCTTTGAGAAACCTGCAGATCAGAAACAAGTAGATAAGAAGATAATAATAGTCCTTCTGCGCAAAGATCCTACCTTTGAGATGAGATGTACGAGAGCAGACACCAGATGTCATGGTAGCGACTGAATACCGTGACCATAAAGCCATTATAATCATTGATTAGTTTCTTTTTTATTATATTATTTTACCTAAAGGGCCTTGCAAAGGTAATATCGGTAGAATAACAACAGGCATCTCGTACTATTTAGCATATCCATTATTTTTCAGAATCGTCTGCAGTATCCTGATCCCTGTCAAGCGTCTTCGCAAGCATGTCAGCAGCTATTGTCACTGGATTTATGATGTTGTCTATGTCAAGATCCTTCAGGTGGGCCTCCGCGTCCGACGTATGCGTTATCACTGATATCCTGATGTCCTTGGCAAGCTTCTTGACCACAAGGACCACATAAACTGCCTTGGAGCTGTCCTTGAGGTCTATGACTATGTCGGTGGCTTTGCTTAGGTTGAACTTCTCAAGGTCCGCCTTTGAGGTATAATCTTCTAGGAATGCAGGATAGCCCTTCCTGCGCAGCATCTCCGCAGTAGGCTTGTCTGCAGTTATTATTATGAAATTCCTGTGCTGCACCTTAAGCTTATGCGATATTATTTCGTTTGCAGAATCGTATCCTATAAGAACTATGTGCTTATTCATCTTCTTTTTGTTCACATTGTTCAAGCCGGAATACAGCTTTTCTACTCTCGCACTCAAGAACTCACCAGACAGCACTGTAACTGCACTTAGGAATATACTTAATCCGGAGATTATTAAAATTATTACGAATATTCTGCCCGTCTCGGTAATCGGGGTTATATCCCCGTACCCCACTGTCGATATCGTTACAACTGTGAAATAGACGGCTTCTACCCAGGAGGTTATTTTTACGTTGAAGTTGCCGCTCTGCCCCAGAAGGTAGACGCCTACGGTACCATACAAGACCACTGCCACAATCGCAATTACGTAGAATATTATCCTTTTGTCTATCTCCATGCGTATCAATCTCCAGCATAAATTAATGAAGCATATATACTGTACATGCTCATGCAAAGCACAGTAAGATTTAATTAGTTTCCCTTCTTAATGATTACACATTTCTTGTTATAGAAATATATATAATTAGTTTAATCAGTGAGTCAAATGGGAGCTTACGGGCATATAAAAGAGAGCATAGAGAGCGAATACCAGAACAGGGATTCAGCCCTCAAGTCAAAGCTGATAAATTGGAGAAAGGAGCCATCAGTAATGAGGGTTCTCAGGCCTACGAACATCGCAAGGGCACGCGAGCTTGGCTACAAGGCAAAGCAGGGAGTCGTAGTTGTAAGAGTAAGGATTAGAAAGGGGAAGCGAAAGCGCGAAAAGCCCCGAGGAGGCAGGAAGCCCAGCAAGAACGGAAGATTCTTTGCATATGCAACCTCTCTGCAGAGCATGGCAGAGGGAAGAGTATCAAGGAAGTTCATGAACTGCGAGGTTTTGAATTCATATTATGTAGGAGAGGATGGAACATACAGGTTCTACGAAGCGATACTTCTTGACAGGGACCACCCTGCAGTTGCAAAGGACAAGGATTACATGAATGTAGTGAAACAGAGAGGCAGGGCCTTCCGTGCACTGACCAGCTCAGGCAAAAAGCACAGGGGTCTCTGATTTGCACAAGGCAGAATTAGTAATAAATATCGGCAGCGATTCCAAAGAGTATTCTGCAATAATGACAAAGGATATTGGAATAGACGGAGTAAAGGTAAAGCTCTCTTCAGACAGTAAGAGCATAAAGGCCTTGATCGAATCGGATGATTCAAAGAAGCTCCTTGAAGCAACAGGCAGCCTGATAAAGGAGCTTAGAGTGATAGACAGCGTATGGCAGATTGTCAAATAGCCTGAAAACAGCGATACTTTAATAAAAATATGTATTCAGAATATATTACTTTTTATTCTCTAAATAATGGCAGAGTAACATTAAGAAGTGCTGAGCATGAGAAAAGGATCACTTGAATTTTGGCCTCATAGAAGGGCTCATAAGCAGACGCCAAGGATGCGTTCCTGGCCTTCGGCAGCGGAGCCTTCGTTCCTAGGGTTCGCAGCGTTCAAGGTAGGCATGACACACGTCGCAATGATAGATGACTCGGACTCCCCTGCAAAGGGAAGCGAGATATCAAGGGCCGCTACGCTTCTTGAGATACCTGAGATACATGTATATGGCATAAGGACCTATACCAAAAAGTATGAATATGTAGAGCCTGCAACAGATTATGTCGATCAGAATCTTGCAAAGAAGCTGAACATGAAGAACGTGAAGAATACTGTTGACAAGATGCCTGACCCTTCAGACTTTGTAGATGTGAAGGCCTTGGTCTTCATAGACCCTGTAAACCTCGGAATCGCAAACAAGAGGATAAAGAGGATGGAGGTGGCAGTAGGGGGCAAGAGCGTAAAGGAGAAGGCTGATTTCATAAAGGGATGGATTGGGAAGACGGTGAAGGTTACTGATATACTTGGAATAGGAGATTACATAGACGTTAAGGCAATAAGCACAGGAAAGGGCTGGGCAGGCGTCGTCAAGAGATTCGGAGTCGCTACGCAGGGAAGAAAGGCTACAGGAAAGAGAAGGCACCTTGGAGTCATGGGAGCATGGCACCCGGCAAAGGTGCTCTACACGGTACCGCACTCGGGGCATATGGGATACAACTACAGGACAGAGCTCAACAAGCGCATACTTAAGATAGGAAGTGCTAACGATGTAAAGGAGGTCAATGTAAAGGGCGGCTTCCTCAACTATGGAGTGATAAGGACAGATTATATAATGATAGACGGTTCGATTCCTGGGCCTTCGAAGAGGTTCGTAAGGATAAGGAAGGCGCTGAGGAATACGCACGCAAAGAAGGAGCCTAAGATAACCTATGTCTCATTGGCTTCGAAGCAGGGTTCTTGATATGGATGTTTACTCGATTGATGGAAAGGTTTCAAAGAGCATAGAGCTCCCTAAGGTATTCTCCGAGAACTTCAGGAAGGAGCTTGTTCTGAGGGCGATACTCGCAGAGCAGAGCTTCAGGTACCAGCCGAAGGGAAGGAACCTGATGGCAGGTCTTCGCACCACAGCGACATATGTAGGAAACTACAAGAGCTACAGGACAGGAAGGCATATGGGAATAGCGATAAGGCCGAGGGAGAAGCTTGGTGGAGGAGCGATGGGATACGTAAGAAGAATACCAAGCAGCGTAAAGGGAAGACGGGCTCATGCGCAGAAGGTAGAGAAGAGACTGGAGGAGATGATGAATACAAAGGAATACATACTTGCACTCAAATCAGCAATAGGAGGATTCTCAGACAAGGAGATGATAAAGACAGCAAGAGGCTTTGAAGGAAAGAGCCTTCCTATAGTAGTGGATGACAAGATAGAATCAGTGACAAAGACAAAGGATTTGATAAGTATACTCAAGGCTCTTGGAATAGGGGCTGATCTCGAGAAATCGCACAAGCCTAAGAGCAAGAGCAGTCTGAGAAGCAAGGAGAGAAGGAGAAAGTTCAGGAACAGCGCAGTTATAATAACTAAGAATGCTGAGAAGATAGGAAAGGCAGGCAGGAACATACCTGGAATAGACGTATGCAGCCTGGACAGCCTGACAATAGAGAAGCTGGCTCCGGGAGGCGCCCCAAGGATATCGATATGGTCCGAGGATGCGGTGAAGGGAGTAGAAGAAGCAGTGTCAAAGGCAAGATTCAGAAAACTCGTAAGTGGTTAGATATGAAGAACCTGATGTACCCGATAGCTACGGAAAAAGCATTGAATATGGTTGACAAGGATAATGTTATACTCTATGTTGTTGACAGCAGGGCAGGAAAGAGTGAGATAAAGAAGGAGTTCGAGGAGACCTTTAACGTGAAGGTCAACAAGATAAATACATCATTGACGATGAGGAATGTGAAGAAGGCATACATAAAGATAGATCCTAAGTTCAAGGCAAGCGACATAGCGAGGAGGCTTAAGCTGGTATAATTATATTACGTGAGTGAAAATGGGAAAGCGATTGAAACAGCAGAGGAGAGGGAAGGGCGGATTCGCATTCAGGAAACCGCCAAACACCTTCAAGGCAGACGTTACTTTCGGTAGCCTAAGGAGCGGCAAGCTCATAGGAGAGGTAATGGAATTCATCGATGACCCAGGACACTCTGCACCTCTCATGCTCGTCAAGTACGAGGACGGAAGCGAGAATGTGCTCATAGCTCCTGAAGGAATAAAGGTAGGTGACAGGATAGAGGAGGGAAGCGGAGCAAGCGTCTCTCTCGGGAGCGTGATGGCACTGAGTGCAATCCCTGACGGAGTTCCTGTCTACAATATAGAGGTCTCGCCTGGAGACGGAGGCAAGATGACAAGGAGCGCAGGCAACTACGCCACAGTAATGGCACATGCAGGCAACAAGGTGACGGTGCTTCTGCCTTCGAAGCACATGCTTGAGATAGACCCTGAATGCAGGGCAGAGATAGGCGCAGTCGCAGGAGGCGGGAGGAAGACACAGCCTATAATGAAAGCTGGAAAAGCCCATTACATGATGCACGCTACAAACAAGAGATGGCCTGTGAACAGGGGAGTGAAATCCAATCCTGTGGACCACCCGTTCGGTGGAAAACAGCACCACAAAGGAGCTTCTAGCATGGTATCCAGGAATGCACCTCCTGGAGCAAAGGTCGGCCACATAGCAGCGAGGCGCACAGGAAGAAAGAAGAGAGGATGATATGGCAAGAGTAATCACATTTAGAGGCAGGAATGCGGAAGAGCTGAAGGGAATTAAGAATGAGGAGTATGCAAAGATGATCAAGAGCAGGCAGAGGAGGTCCCTTAAGCGCATGGGAGTCACGTACAAGGAGCTTCTGGCGAAAGTAGAGGAGTACAAGAAGAAGGGAGTGAACAAGACGATAAAGACGCACGTGCGCGAAGCCGTCATACTTCCGTCATGGATGGGCCTCAAATTTGGCGTTTACAATGGAAAGGAGTTCAGGGAGGTTGAGATAACCGCAGAGATGCTGGGCCACAGGCTTGGCGAGTTCTCACCTGCAACCAAGACGGTCATGCACTCCGCCCCTGGTATAAGAGCTACAAGAGGAAGCAAGTTCCTATCGGTGAAAGGATGAGCAATTATTCGTACAATCTGGACAGGCAGGACGTTGTGTTCGCCAAGCTTTACGACATTAATGTCAGCTACAAGAGTCTCAATGCAGTATGCAATGCGATAAGATACAGGAATGTCAATGACGCGATGAGGGTCCTTGACCAGGTCATAGCAATGGAGATGCCCATACTGTACAAGCGGTACAACAAGAAGATAGGCGCAAGGAGCGAGCTCGGCGGAAGGAAGGGAAGGTATCCGCAGAAGGCTGCAAAGGAGGTCAAGAAAGTGCTTGCGAATGCGGTTGCAAACGCAGGCAACAAGGGGCTCAGCGGCGAATCGATGTTCGTTGTGCACGCATCTTCAAACAAGACAATCGTAGTCAGCAGGAATCCTTCAAGAGGAAGCCTCGCATGGGGGCGCGGAATGTATGGAAGGAGCTCCATAAACCACAGCGATATCGAGTATGCAAAGATAGAGATAGGGATAGCTGACATCAATGAGAAGCTGAGCGGCAACATGAAATACTTCATAAAGAAGAATAATCCTTCTGCAAAGGCCTCTTCGAAGAGCGCACAGAAGAAAGCAGCTGCTACGAAGAAGGAGGAGCATAAGCATGATGAGAAGGCAGCTGCACCGAAGAAGGAGGAAGCGAAGCCTGCAAAGCCGGCATCTGCTCCGAAGCAGGCACCTGAAAGCTCAAAGCCTGCAGCTCCTAAGAGGGAGGAACACGCACATGAAGCAGCTGTTGAAAAGCCAAAAGAATGATTGAAATGATTTTATGATAACGCACAAGAAATTCATAGACGACCTCGTTGTGAAGAGCAACATATCCAAGTATATGGAGAAGAAGCTGCAGAAGGCAGGCTTTTCAAGAGTAGAGATACAGAAGACGCCTGTGATAACAAGGATAACCGCTTATGTCACTAACCCTGGAAAGGCGATAGGAAGAGGGGGAGAGACGATAGACTCGCTTACCGAGAACATGAAGAGAAGATTCGGCATAGAGAACCCTCAGATAAGCGTAGTGGAAGTAAAGAACGAGATGCTCGAACCGAGGATAGTCGCGAAGAACATAGCAAGGAGCCTTGAACGCGGAAACAACGCAAGAAGGCTTCTGCACATGACGATAAAGGATATAATAAACAACGGGGCGATGGGAGCCGAGATAATAGCGAAGGGCAAGCTCGCAGCAAAGGGTGCGCGTGCAAAGACCATAAAGGTAAGGCAGGGCTATCTCCCGAAGTCCGGAGACGTTGTGAAGCTTGTTGACGAGGCAAAGGTAGCCTCGTATCCAAAATACGGAGCAATAGGGATACAGGTCAGGATAGTGCAGGCAGGGACGGTCTTCCCTCAGGACAAGAGAAAGAAGTTCAAGGATGCAAAGAAGCAGAAGCGCTTCATAGTAGAAGCAGGAGAGGGGGAGGAGCAGATGAAAAGTAATATTAATCAGGAGTGAGTGAGTCTTACCATGAAGATAAACGATGTTAGGAAGATGTCGGACGATGAGCTGAAGTCAAGGATAAACGAGCTCAAGCTAGATCTAGGCATAGAGAAGAGGAAGCAGGTTTCGACAGGAGTAGCCAGCAAGAAGAATAAGTCAAAGGAGATGCGCAGAAGCGTTGCGCAGGCACTCACTGTACTCAGGCAGAGAGGTGCAAAGCGCTAATGGCTGACATCTGCCCGAAGTGTGGACTCCCAAAGGAGATTTGCGTATGCGATATACTTGACAGGGAGACCAACCGCAGAATAAAGGTTTATACCGAGAAGAAGAAGTTCAGGAAGTTCATGACGATTGTCGAGGGCTTGACTGGGGAGGAGCTCGACAAAACTACAAAGGAGCTGAAGCATGTTCTTGCATGCGGAGGGACCTCGAAGAACGGGGTCATAGAGCTGCAGGGAAACCACAAGAACAATGTGAAAAAGGCGCTGCTCAGCATGGGTTACCAGGAGGATGTGATAGAGGTATCATAGCCTTTCCGTATTCTGCATTTGCATACCTATTTAAAATCTTATTCAGAGTATGTAGTTTGATTTAATGTTAAGACATGCCCTTCCTTTGTTCGCAGCTCTCGCGTTGATAGGCTTGGCAGGAGCCACCTATGTATCGGTACAGGGTCCTGTAAATGCGAATCTCACCGATAACGGCTTCATATATCTAGGAAAGGTAGGGCCTGGTGAGAGCTTCTACGTACTGGCATCAGCTACGACTACAAATGCAAGCGGCTCTGTAGTCAACATAGGATGGGACAGGCTCGAGGCGGTTAATCTGCCGAACGGGTGGTCCATGCAGGCCTCCCCTCTCTATGAGAACCCTATGAAACTGAAGATATCCGTGCCTTACAACATCAGCGGCACCTACAACCTTACGATAAGAGCAGTAAATGTAGGAAACTACTCCAGGCTTGGGAACCTCACCTTCACCGCACAGGTTGACGTTACAAACAATGTCTTCAACGTATCTGTCTCGCCCAGAAATATAAGTGCAGGGGTAGGACAGCCTGTTGACATAAATGTAAAGGTTGTCAACACAGGCATAGCTGACGAGCCATTCAACATATCTGCGCAGGGACTGCCAGCATGGAACTTCTCTGATGACGTCATAGCGCTACATTCAAGAACAAGCTCCTTCGTCTACCCAGTGTATGTGAACGAGCCAGGCGTTTATCCGTTCAACCTTACGATAACCTCCGCTACAGGCCATCTTGTACAGAATGAGTATCCGATAAAATTCTCGGTAGTGGCGAGCCTGTACAACGACTACAGCGCAATAGGCAACGGCGTCGTATTGTCGCCGGTGATATTTGAACCGGTATATGCGATAGATTACCTCTTGTCCTATCTGATGGGGAGCGGGAACGGCCAATAAGCAGCAGGTCTTTTTATGAAGAATAAGGAAGATGAAGACAAGAAGATTACTTATGTCAGGGTAGAATCGCTGATGGATCTGGCCAGGCTTGCCTTCGGCAACGACTTCTCCTCCAGGAACCTTTTCTGCTATCAGAAAGGGAGCATGTACAGAATTGCCATGCTTGGAGAGCATATAGCAAACAGCATTATAGCTTATTATGTGGATTCTGACAGAAAATGCAAGGGCATACTCTATGAGAGCAATGATTCGGGAGAAAGGGCAGATGTAAGCGATGCCGATCCGGGAATGGAGAAGGGATTCATAGATGTATTCGATATGGATATGGGGCATATGAAGGAAGGGAACGTAGACAGGAAGAATATCCAATTGGTAAAGACAGGTGCGGACAGCCTTGCCAAGATGGCTGTGAAGGCAGCCGTGCATGACGAATTCATAAAGCATTTATACCTTTTTGCATACAAGGGAAAGCAGATAATAGGAGGATTTGAGCTTGTAGAGGAGCTGAACGACGATATAGGAAACTTTTATTATGCAGTACTCCCAAAGGATGAGAAGGGAAACTTCGTCGCTTATGACTATAAGACAGGAAAGATAGAGTTCACGGAAAAGATAAGAGGATATTCTTATATGTATCTGAAGATAATAAACCTCGCAGAGCCGTTCCCGTTCTTCAACGTGCCCGATTAGCTCAGTGGTAGAGCGCCTGGCTGTTAACCAGGATGTCGCAGGTTCGACCCCTGCATCGGGCGATTCGCTTCGAGTTCTGCTCCACAGGCGGTAAAGTTACAGTAGACTTCACTCTTTCGCTTGCATCGGTTCAATCAACTTTCCACTCCTTGCTACCTCGGGATCCGTGCACGTGCTGCGGTCAAAGCAGCACGCAGTTCGTTTTCCGGCCTTGAGTTTTGATAACGCTTTCACGATCCTTATCTTACGCGTTTTAGGATTCCTGGTTCCGTTTATCCAGCGTATCCAATCCCAGCGTGCAAGTGGTGTGATGTCCAACCAAAGGTAGCGTGCCTTTGCGTCTGCTTCCAGAGCTTTCTTCAAATCTGCCGGTACTTTGGGTTCTGGCCACTCTTCGACCGGTTCGATTTCAAGCATTACTCGTTTCCCTACTACTGCCCCTGCTTTGCGCATTGCTTTATCAATTTTAAGCCAGTGGCTCCTCTTCCCATCTGGTTCAAGAGGAGACTGAAAGTGAAAACTGTTGATGGTTCCGTTAATCATTGCCATGCCACGTGAGGGGAGCTTTGCACTTGCGCTCTTAGGAAGCCGGATTATAACCAATGAGCCAATCTTAACCGGTTCAGCTTTAAAACTGATTTTCGCCATGCTTAAATTAAGTCATTTAAATTATTTAAATGCATTCGCAAATTGATAGTATTTGAATGCCACAGACTGCCGTTGTTGCCATTCCGCCTGCAAATACCATAGTGGGGCTTGCCTTTCGGCGAGCTGATTAGCAGCACAGCCTTCCGTAAACATTAATTCTTGCTTCTTTTACTATCGAGGCATAGAATATATGCAATAAGATATGCTACTTTGACTTTTTACCTAGTCGGGATTCGCTTCTGAAACCGATCCAGATGCCGTTGGGATCCTTGATGAAGCCCATTGTTATCTTCTTGCCATTGCTCTCGTGCTCCATTAGCTCCATGGCCGGCTTCATGCCTTTTTTAACCATTGCAGTGTACTTCTTCTTTGCATCAGGCACATCGAACATCAGGTGGTCAAGCTCCACGCCATCATCCTTCCAAGGCATGTACATCCTGCATTTCTTGCCGTACCACATAAGATTGAGCTTCTGCTTGTACAGGAAGAAATCTGACAACGTGATAATATGCGCTACCTATCCGGCAATGAAGAGAACGAAGCTCTGGATTACCTGAATGCAGCTGCGCAGATTGCAAATAGCGCCACTTGCAATAGGCATAAATGCGGCAGCGTAATAGTCAGCAATGGAAGCGTAATAGGGACAGGGATGAACTCTCCGCCTGCAAACAGGGAGAGCCAAAGAAGATGCTCCAATCGCAAAGAGTCTTACGATGGTCGTGTTACGGACAAGACCTGCTGCATGCATGCGGAGCAGAGGGCAATAATGGACGCGCTGAAAAAGAATCCTGAAGAACTGCCAGGCTCCAGGCTATACTTCATAAGGCTGGCAGATGATGGTAAAATAGCAAAATCAGGAAAGCCCTACTGCACAATATGCAGCAAAATGTCCCTTGACGCAGGCATAACGGAATTTGTATTGTGGCACGATGAAGGTATCTGTGTTTACGATGCCGAAGAATACAATGGGCTCTCCTATCAGTACAAAGACGAAAGGTAATTAACGCAGCAAAAAGTCCTACCGGTAATAATAAATCAATGCAAGGATGCACTGCTTACACATATGCTCCGAGGCAAGCACTGCATCCCGCATAAAACTCTAAATAATCTATGAGGTGGTTGGTTTAGGCACCGTTACTGCATACCATACTCCTCCAAATGCATGCAGTCCGTTTCCATTCGTCTGCCCAGCAGCACTGTCCCCGGTGAACCGGTACAGCGGCCATCCATCATAGGTGAGCTGCGTTCCACCGCCAGTTCTCGTTATCGTGCCAAATGCAGAAGCGTTTATGCCTGTCTGTACGCTGAGTGCAGAGAGGTTGCCGCTGAACGTATAAGGAGGCCAATAGGTTGCACATGTGCCTGTGCAGGTGCTTGTCCTATATGGGGTATCTGTATTAAGAAGATATAGCGTAAAGCCATTTGAACTTTCAAGATAGTTGCCTATCGTTGGGCTGCTCCCCGCCATTACATTATACTTCTTTGTCGTATTTGATTGGCTTACCGAATTCGAAGGTGTTGTAGAATTCGCAACGCCAGTTGTGTTCTTGGCAGCACTCCTTGCAACTGTTGTTGCAACTGTAGTGTAACCAGCTGTTGTTACGCTGCCCGAATTGTTTTTCTGGCCAGAGAATGCCAAGGCCGCAATAGCCACTATCACTATCACCGCTATTACGCCGATTACTGCCATGCTGGATTGTTTCATTTAAATCACGTTATAACCTGGTTATGTAATTTATTTAAACCTGCTGTGAATTGCACGTGTTCAATCTTAAGGATCAGTGGCCGAGCAGACCAGGCACCACAAATATCGCAACCATGATGTTGATGAAGACTATCAGCGTTATAACCACATACAGCCAGTTTCTTTCATAAATGAATGACAAGACGGAGGCTATGACTCTGGCTATCGGCGTAATTATCAGAACTATTATCCCAAGAAGCATGAAGTCAAGGCCCTGGTAAGATAAAAGTCCATTTATCATATCGGAAAAGGAGAACATGGAGGAGTTTATCTTGCTGCTAGTGCTTGCAAGTTCGCCTATGGGGAAGCCGTTGCTGCTTCCCTGCAGGAAGAGAAGCACAGCTCCTATCATTATCAGAATAATGCTTATTACTACTCCTATCTTGAGGACATAAGCTATACTATCATTCATCTCCATCATGCAACACCAATGCCTCTCAATATCATCTGAACCGCTATAACCCCAAGAAGTATCAGGAAGAGCAAGCGTATCTTCTGGCTTGCTGTTTTCTCCAGAAGCTTGGATCCGAGATAAGCTCCTGCCAATATGCCTATGACTGCTGGAGCCACTATAAACGGCTGTATGTATCCCAACGCCCAGTATATGGCGCTGCTAGTAGCTGCTGTAACTCCTATCATGAAGTTGCTTGTAGATGTGGTTACCTTCATGGGCAGCCTCATTCCCCTGTTCATGCCCATTACCTTCAATACCCCTCCGCCTATGCCAAGCAGTCCTGACATCAGCCCTCCTCCTCCGCTTACCAGCTCTCCAAGCCACCACCTATATCCAGAATACTTTATCATCTTTTTCTCAGCCTTGTCGTAATAACTTCCAGAGAGCTGGAAGAAATCGGTGCTCCAGTCCCTGTACATTCTCTTTCTATGCCTCCTCTTGTATTCCTTGTAAGTAGGATAAAGCGAGAGCAGAAGCACCACTCCGAATATTATGAATAGGTAGCTGCTTATGCCATTTGCGTATATGTATGCCGCAAGCAGCGAACCAGCTATGGCTCCCAGGGTAGTGGCCACTTCCAGCGACATCCCTATCCTTATGTTGGAAAGCCTGTCCTTCACATATGCGCTAGCAGCACCGCTTGACGTGGCTATTGTAGATACAAGGCTTGCACCTGCCGCATACTCTAAGGGTATGCCGAAAAGCAGAGTGAGCGCAGGGACAATTACTACTCCTCCACCAAGCCCGCTCATTGATCCAACGATGCCTGCTGCAAAACCAGCGAGTAGCAGGGCTATGAAATATGCAATCGCAATCATGTAGCTCAAAAGTATTTATAAGTGAAAGTTATATAACTGATTACATATCGCATACGCAACAAACGTTTTTAATGACGGCACTGCACATGATTGCTGCAATCTGGAGGTAACCAAAAGATCCACAGAGAGAAGAACCGGACAAAGCAACGTTGAAGCCGATGCTGCACTAGCATTGCAAAAAAGGAGCGGGAAAAGCCTGTATATTATTTATTGATTTGCTTCCATATTATACTGGTGAAAGATATGGGATTAATGTATACTAGCATAAGAGTCAAGGACATGAAGAAGTCTCTCGCTTTCTACTCCAAGTACCTTGGATTGAAGGTGATAGGCAGAAGGGAGCCTATTCCAGATGAACTTGTCGTGAGCTTAGAAGACAAGTCTACCAAGCAGACGCTATACATGATCTTGATTAACTTATTAAAGTTTAATCCGCATAATATAGAGAGGTTGCCCTTCTGTTTATGGATCAGATTCCGGTGAGATAATGAATGACCCCGTGTGCATGATGGAAGTGGATGAAAGGTCGCCGTTTAAAAGCAGTTATAACGGCAAGGTTTATGTCTTCTGCTCTGCAGTATGCAAACAGAGCTTTGACAAGAACCCTGCCCCATATGTGAAATGATGATAGAATGACAGTATACCAGTGCAGCATATGCAAACTGCATTATGGGAGCAAGGAATTGGCTGAAGAGTGCCATAAGTGGTGTTCGACGCATAACAGCTGCAATTTCCAAACTGCCAGACAATCTGTAGAAGCTATACAGAAGAACAAGGATTGAGTTTGTGGCCAACGATCCCGTATGCGGAATGTATGTTGATGAGAAAAACACCTCTCTGACCAGTGATAACGAAGGCAAGAGGTATTATTTCTGCAGCACTGCATGCAAGCTCCAGTTCGATAGGCCGGAACTTGAGATGAAGATACTGAAGAGAGCTCTTGCTGTTTCATGGCCTCTGACCATAATAGTCGCTGTGCTGACATATCTGCTTAGGCTTGGTTACGGCAACTATATCATGCTCGCGCTTGCCAGCATAGTCCAGTTTTATTCAGGAAGGAGATTCTATGCAGGCATAATAGACGCTGTTAAGAATAGGTCTGCGAATATGGACACGCTGATAGCGATAGGCACGACCGCAGCGTGGTCTTATAGCGCGGTCGTGACTATCTTCCCTTATTTCTTCCCTTCAGGAGGGATCTTCTTCGATACTTCCACCATAATAATATCGCTCATACTTACGGGAACCTACCTGCAGAGGCTTGCTGAAGAGAAGGCTTCGGTAGCAGTATCAGCCCTTACTTCGTTGCAGTCAAAGACAGCGCATGTGATAAATGGAAATAGCGTTAAGGATGTGCCTTTGGAGCAGATTGAGGAGAAGGATACGCTTCTTATCAGGCCTGGGGAGCGGGTGCCGACCGATGCCGTAATAATCGGAGGGGAGAGCTCTGTAGACGAATCCATGATTACCGGAGAGAGCATGCCTGTAACGAAAGGCGTCGGTGACAGCATAACTGGAGGCACGATAAACGTCACAGGAGCAGTGAAGGTCAAGGTCGTTAAGGTAGGGGATGATACAACACTTGCGCAGATAATAAGGATCGTCAGAGATGCCGCTTCAAGCAAAGTGCCAATACAAAGGCTTGCTGACAAGGTAGCCTCTTATTTCGTACCTGCAGTCGTACTGATAGGCGTATTGTCATCGCTCGCATGGTACTTCTTAGGAGGAGTGGGGCTCAACATCGCCATATTGATATTCGTCAGCGTGCTGATAATAGCGTGTCCGTGTGCTCTTGGCATAGCTACTCCTGCTGCCTTGCTGGTATCTTCTGGAAAAGCTGCAAGGAAGGGAATATTGGTCAAGAGCGGAGAGAGCCTGCAGATTGCGAGCAAGGTAAATACAGTGGTACTTGACAAGACAGGCACGCTTACAAAAGGCAGGCCAGAGGTTACTGACATCGTCCCGCTCTCAGTTTATGACGATAAGCAGATACTCGGATTTGCTGCTGTCGCTGAGATGAATTCCGAACATGTGCTTGGCAGAGCCATAACTGCCAGGGCAAATGAAAAAGGGATTAAGGCAGACTTCCCAAAGAGCTTCAGCTACAGGCAGGGATTCGGAGTCATAGCCGTAGACAAGGAAGGGAGGGAGATAACTGTTGGAAACGCTGAGCTTTTCGGCAATACAGTATCAGAAGAGGCAAGGGGGCAGCTGCAGAGGCTCGAGGCAGATGGCAAAACCGCACTGGTAGTCAGGATCGGAGGTTCTGTAGCAGGAATCATAGCGCTTGCGGATGTGCTTAGAGGGGATAGCAAAAGAGCGATGGATGCGCTACGGAAGAATGGGATAGAGATATGGCTTGTTACGGGAGACAATCAGAATGTTGCAGAAGCTGTCGCGAAGCAGCTTGGCATAAAGAATGTCATCTCAAAAGCAAAGCCCGGGCAGAAGATGGAGAAGATAGTTGAGCTGCAGAAGAAAGGCAAGGTGGTGGCGATGGTCGGGGACGGTATAAATGATGCACCAGCACTCACCAAAGCAGACCTTGGAATCGCAATAGGTGCAGGCACTGAGGTTGCTGCACAGGCAGGAGGAATAGTGCTTATAGAGAGTAAGGTATACAATGTGTATGTTGCCCTGGAGCTTGGCAAGAAGACCATGTCGAAGATAAGACAGAATCTTTTCTGGGCCTTCGGGTACAACATTGTTCTGATACCGATAGCTGCCGGTGCGCTGATACCAGTATTTACAATAAGCATATATCAGATCCTGCCGGTGCTTGCAGCGTTTGCAATGGCATTCAGCTCTGTAACTGTTGTATTGAATTCGCTTCTTCTTGGCAGGTTCAGGGCGTAGTTTATGTAGGGTTCTGCAACGCAGGTATATGCTTAATAACGTTTATTGATAATCGGTATAGAATGTGGAGATTATTATGCAAGGCAGAGAGATAGGATTGATTGGACTCGGAAAGATGGGCAAGAACATAGCCATACAGATGCATAACAAGAGGTATGACGTTCTGGTATGGAACAGGTCAAAGGACCCTGTACACGAACTGGAGAAGATGGGAATACGCAGCGCTGAGAGCATAGAGAGCATGGTCGGTATGCTGAAGCCTGCAAGGACCATCTGGGTTATGCTCCCATCCGGTGATGTGACAGTTGAGTTTATAACCAAGCTTCTGGGCATGATGCAGAAAGGAGACACGGTAATAGACGGATCAAACTCTTTCTATAAGGAATCTGATATGCTGTATGAAAAGGCAAAGGAAAAGGGCATAAACTATCTTGATGCAGGCTGCAGCGGAGGGCCTAGTGGAGCGCTGAATGGGATGTCGATAATGGTCGGCGGTGACAAGGAGGTATTTGACAGGTACGAGGAATTGTTCAGGGACTTAAGCGTCAAGAACGGTTATCTGCATACCGGCAATGCGGGATCGGGCCACTTTGTCAAGATGGCCCACAATGCGATAGAGTATGGGATGATGCAGGCAATAGGAGAGGGCCTTGAGCTGATAGAGGCAGGTCCGTACAAGGATACGGATCTTGTAAAGGTATGCAAGTTATGGAACAACGGCTCGGTCATACGTGGATACCTGATGGAGCTTGCAGAGAGGGCACTTTCCAAGGACAGGCATCTGTCTTCCATATCTCCATATGTACAGGATAATGGGGAAGGGAGGTATGCCGTGCACACCGCGATAGATTATGACGTGCCTCTCGATATAATAACAACATCTTTGTATACCAGATTCGAGTCCAGATCCGAAAAGAAATTCCAGAGAAGGATGCTTGCTGCGCTGAGGCATGAGTTCGGAGGGCATGATGTTAAGACAGAGGAGAGCAAATGACATATAATCTCGGTGCAGTGGGGTTCGGCCACTGGTTCAACAGGCTCTATGCGGGGCTCAAGGAGAGCAACGAATTCAAAATAGCAAAGGTGGTCGGAGTAAGCGAAGTTAGCAGAAAGATAGAAAAACTGAGGGAGATAGGGCTTGCAGAAAGGGATTATTACAGGGTTTCCGATGGCGCTCTGCCGGAGAGCTTCTATGAGGGACTTGATCTTGTACACATCTCCGATCCGAATGAATATCATGCGCAGCAGACGATAGACTCGCTGAAGCATGGAAAGTTTACAGTGACAGAGAAGACCTGGGGCGTAGACAGGGAGGAATTTGACAGGGTAGCGGAATTCATAAAGGCAAATGATCTTGAATCAAAAGCATACCTGCACCTCCATTACCTGCACAAGCAGCTTACATTTGGGCTGGAAGGACTTCTTGAGAAGTATACAAAGAGGTATGGGAAGGTAAGGAGAGTCTCTGCGACTTTGTTCGAGAGCGCAAGTGATGAGGACATGCGGAGGAGCGGATGGCTCTTCTCCAGCAGGAGCGGAGGCCTGTTCATGGATACGGGAATACACCTGTTTGAGATAATAATAGCAGGTGCAAAGGCTGATGGGACCAGCATCAATGATGTTAAACAGTATGCCGTCAAAAAAGAGTACGGACAGGAGAATGCGACAGGAGTGGATGCGAGCATAAGCATATCTGGCAGGTTCTTCAAGGAAGGAGCTGATGGCTCGATAAGGATAGCCAAGGGAGCTCCTGCAGAGTCACGCTCGGCAAGATTTTATTTTGATAGCGGAGCTTATCTTGACCTGTCGTATCTGCATTCTGATATAGAATACAATTCTGACAAGAGAGGAAGGTGGGCACTCTGTGAGAACGGGACAGTTGTAGAATCAGGAGACCCTAAAGGACCTAACAACTCCGAGGTTTTTGTCGGGCAGATAGTAGACCTGTGCAGAGGAAGGAATACCGGACTTACTATGCGGGAGATAGATCTGCTGTTCGGGCCGCAATGGCAGTACCAGGAGATGGTGGGCGGAGTTGGCATTTCAACCTCTGGAAAGGAGGTAGAAGCGTTCGTATCCAAAGGCGTAGGTCTGGAATAGGATCCGTTTCTTTTACCAGCCTCTTTACCTTTTTACCGTTGTACGATATGATGCTTTTAAATACTTTTCTAATGATTAGAATTTAGATTTGGTTGGTAATGCGGAATGGTCAAGGCAGTTGATGTTACAATCGCTGTGCTCCTTCTTATACCGCTAGTGGCATTGCTCGCTATACCAACTTACAATATGATTAATCCTAATCTTGGAGGCATATCCTTCTTCTACTGGTACCAGCTGTTATGGATGCCGTTGGGTGCATTGCTATACTACATAGCTGCTGTGCTCTGGGAAAAGAAGGATAAGGAAGAGAAGAAAGCTGCAAGACCGTCCAGGACTTCCAGGTCTAGGGGTAAGAGGAGGAGATGAATGATTGACCGTTTGTCCATAATTGTCTTCGGAGCACTATTCGTAGTTTTTGTCTTCCTTGGATTCTGGGGAGCCAGGTGGAGGAAGGGAGATCTTACAAAACTCAAGGAGTGGGGTCTTGCTGGAGGCAGGCTGGGGACATTCCTTGGATGGTTCCTTCTTGGAGCTGATATTTATACGGCATATACCTTTATTGCCGTTCCTTCCTCATTATTTGCCAAAGGGGCAATATACTTCTTCGCTGCGCCTTACGTGATAATAACATACGCGTTTGCAATGTGGGCGATGCCCAAGTTCTGGAAGCTCGCGAACAAGCACGGCTATGTCACTATGGCAGACTTCGTAAGAGGGGTTTTCAATAGCAGGCTTCTTGCAGTCTCGATAGCGCTTGTAGGAATAGTTGCAGAGCTCCCTTACATAGCTCTGCAGATAGTAGGTATGCAGGCAGTATTGATAGCGCTCCTGAGCAGCTTTGGAGCTGTAAACACCATAATAGAGCTTTCACTTATAGTATCGTTCATAATACTTGCAGCGTTTACCTGGACAAGCGGGCTTAGAGGAGCTACTCTTGCAGGAATTCTCAAGGATGCACTTATACTGGTTAGCGTAGTTGCAGTGGTTATTGCAGTTATAACACTTGGAGGCTTCCATACTGCATTTGTAAACGCCTCAGCTACCGGCATACATTACTTCACATTGCCTTCGAGCCTCTATAACGCATACTGGAGCCTCTTCGTATTCAGCGCCCTTGCACTTTATCTGTATCCCCATGTAGTGAATGGCACGCTTGCACAGAAGAGTGCTCAGTCTGTGAGGAAGACCGCTTCACTGCTCCCTCTGTATAGCATAGGGTTAGGACTTCTCGCAATGTTCGGATTCATGATATATGGAGTTCCTGCAGCGCTTAATTATGTAAAGTCCTTCCCTGCGGCCATACAGGGTACGCAGGTGGTTCCTGGCTTGATACTAACATTGCTTCCTTCATGGCTTTCTGGAGCGGCGCTTCTCGGCATATTCATAGGCGGACTTGTACCTGCCGCAATAATGGCAATAGCTGCTGCCAACCTCTTTACAAGGAATATAGCAAAGGAGATAAAGCCGCATATGACGGATAAGCAGGAAACAAGGGTAGCTCAGGTATTCGCAGTGGTATTCAAGTTCCTTGCTCTTGGTTTTGTCTTCATAATACCCGCTGCATTTGCGATTCAGCTGCAGCTCTTTGGAGGAATACTGATACTGCAGGTGCTTCCTGCATTCGTCTTTGGGCTTATAACCAAGAATCTCAACAGGAGGGCCTTGTTCTTGGGGCTGCTTGCAGGAGTAGTATCTGGAGTCTATATGATGGAAGCGGCAAACAGCTACGCTACCTGGACAACAACTCTGATTGGCACAGGACTCGGGGCAGTATTCATAGGCATGATAGCTCTTGCAATTAACATAATAATCGTATTTGTAGGAACTTGGATAGCCAATGCGATGAGAGTGACAAATGCACTGCCAAGAAATGTGGACGTCTATTGATGGCTCATTTTTATGTACGGCAACCAGGTGGTTTTTAAGAGCAGGGATGAGACAGGAGGGCTTCTTGCAGAGAAGCTTCTTGCTCTTCGGATTAGCAACCCAATAGTAATAGCAATCCCGCGTGGAGGAGTGGTGATAGGGTGCGAGATAGCGAAACGCATAGGTGCAGATCTCGATATCATAACTCCAAAGAAGATGCCTGCCCCGCAGAATCCTGAGCTTGCAATAGGCGCAGTAATGCATGATGGTAGCTTCTTCCTTAATGAAGAGGTTGCAGCTGCAAGCAGCGCTTCCGAGGCTTATATAGAAAACGCAAAGGAGAGGGCCATGAATGAATCTGCAAGGAGGCTTGCGGTTTATAGAGGGGCAAGAGCCCCTCCGGCGTTGAACGGCAGGACTGTGATACTTACAGACGATGGAATAGCTACGGGCTCCACGATGGAGGTTGCGATAAAATGGGTAAAGAAGCAGAATTCAGAGAGGATAGTTGTGGCCGTACCAGTAATACCGACAAGCATATTGGCAAAGCTGAGGAAATATGTTGATGATGTCGTATATGTTGAGGCTACCGAATCATTCTTTGCGATAGGGCAGTTCTACAAGATATTCGAGCAGGTAAGTGATGAGGAAGTAGTAAGGATGCTGCAGGACTACTGGAAGAGCTACAATAAGGAGAGGAAGATCGGCTGACAGCATATTTTACCGGTTTATAAACATGGAATCTGCATAGAAAGCTCTTTATAACATGTTATTCATAAATATATTGAAAAATGAGACAGGCATGTCGTAAATACATGCTTTCTTAACCTACGGTGTGATATTGGAATTCAAAGAAATGCAGTTAAAGCCTGGATTGGTAGAAGCTCTACGCAGAGTCGGCTTTGTGAGCGCTACAGAGGTGCAGAGCGAAGCCATCCCGATACTTCTTCAGGGCAAGAGCATAATAGCAAGGGCAAAGACAGGAACAGGAAAGACAGGAGCATTCATCGTGCCTATAATGGAGATGATGAGTGGCTCAAGGAAGATAGAGGCATTGATAATAGTGCCTACAAGGGAGCTTGCATCCCAGGTATCTAGCTTTGCACAGAAGGTAGGCAGCCATCTCCATATCTATACGACCACAGTATACGGAGGAGCATCCATAAACGTGCAGATGCAGTCCCTCAGGTCAAAGCCGAATATAGTCGTTGGGACCCCTGGAAGACTGCTGGATCTGATAAAGCACGGGGCCCTGGAGCTTGAAGATATAAAGTATCTTGTACTTGACGAAGCCGACATAATGCTTGATATGGGCTTCATAGATGATGTAGAGGAGATAATGTCATATACCCCAAGAGAGAAACAGGTGATGCTCTTCTCTGCGACAATGCCCAAGGAGATAGTCAAGATAGCCGAGAGGCATTCCGTTCCCGGACAGATGACAAGCATAACAGTAGGGGAGGTAGAGGATCTAACTGTCAGCACGATAAAGCATTATTACACCGTAGTTCCTGCGAGGCTCAGGTTCTCCGCCCTGCTCGCATACATAAAGACCTATTCGCCTAAGAAGGCGATAATCTTTGCAAGGACAAAGTACCAGGCAGACGCAATACACAGGGTTCTGGTAAGCCAGAAGTATAATGCCATACTTATGCACGGAGGGCTCACGCAGGCTATGCGCGAGAGGTCGCTGAGCGGCTTCAGGGGAGGCGCACAGTTCCTTATAGCAACCAACGTCGCTGCGCGAGGCCTTGACATCGCAGGCGTTACTGATGTGATAAACTTCAGCGTGCCTGAAGACCCTAATGTATATGTACACAGGGTTGGCAGATCGGCGCGAATGGGGAAGGAGGGAAGAGCCATGATAATAGCAGAGCCTCTTGAGAAGAGGGACCTGCAGAATATAATGGATTACGCTAATGTTGACATGAAGAAGATAGAGCTAAACCTTGAACCGTTCAAGAACCTCCATCTGCCTATAAACGAGAATGGGGGATTCAAGAGAAGGGGAGGAGGCTTCCGTGGACAGGATAGGAGAAACGAGCATAGCCGTCCTCATGGCAGCTCCAATAGCAATTTCAGGGGAAACAGGCACAGGCGGGACCAGAGATAAAAGATAGGTAATAAGTAAATCAAAGATTCAGGATAAGGATTAGTGCGACGCTGCAATGTTTAAACAATGCAGCGTACGCGATATCTGTTTATTTGCCGCCTATCTTGAACATCTTTGTACCGCATTCAGGACACTGTCCAGACATGGCCTTCTTACCATTCTTCATAGTGACTTCCTTTGCACTCTTCATCTCGCGCTTTTCCTTGCACTTAACACAATATGCTTCCATATTATCGCCAAAGATATATCACATATCGTATTATAAAGCATGTTGCTTTGGTGTGATTAGCGGTTTATTTGTAGTCTCTTCCAAAATAAATGAGTATTATTACAGCTGCGGATGCCACTGCTGCCGCGTATATGTAAGAGTATGATGGGTTTATCGTGTATAGTATGCCCATGCCTATGTTTGCTGTGAAGAGGCCGATGCTCCTTGAAGAGGTAAGGTAGCCCAGCTTCCTTCCCTGCTCTTCCTTGCTCGTTATAAGGGATATTATCGTCGGTTCGAAGGTCTCTGTTGCACCAAGCGACACTCCCAGGAGAGCGACTGCAAAGTAGGATAGGAGGACATTTGCAGCTGAGATATAATACAGTGCAAGTATTGCGGAGGCTATTGCCGCTAACAGATATCCGAGGAAGGCAAGTCCCTTCACTATATTGAGCCTTCTTGCCTGCTGTCCCATTATATATCCTGCTGCTGCGGAAAAAGCGAGATACACTAGATATGATAAGATGCCTGTCAGGTCGCTGCCTGTGCGTGCGGCTATCGTTATTATTGGGAAGCCCAGGCTGTAGGAGCTGAATCCGAACAGTGCTGTTGAGATCAGCACTCCCTTGAGCGTGTCTGCTCTCATCCTGCTTTTGAGCGTCGTCCTTTTGCTTTGGATCTTGCGTTCAGGCTTCTTCGCACTGTTGTCCCTCTTCCTGCCCTTTACTAAGGCAAGGCACACGGTAGAGATTGATATTGGTATTGCGGTAAATATGAATATCGACTGCAAACTCAGCTTCAGGTACAATAGTATCAGCAGGTATGCAACTGCGATAACTCCGCCGCCTACGTCCAGGGCATGCAGAAGGCCGAATGCCCTTGGCCTTTGCTCCTTTGTAGTGGATTCGGACAGCATCGCCCTTCTTGGAGGGGATCTGAAGTTCCTTGCCCACCATCCTGTAGAGAATGTTAATAGCGCTTGTATCGCATTCACTGCGAAGCTTAGGAAAGGCAGTATTAGTATGAACACGTTTCCGATAATTGCCATCCTCTTTCTTCCAAACCTGTCTCCCAGTATGCCTCCGGCCGTGCTGAAGAGTGCACCTATCCCGTATGCAAAAGCGTATGCGATCCCAAGGTAATACGCCGGGGCATGGAGCACAAGGACCAGAAAGACAGGAAAGCCTGCGAGTATCGCCTGGTAGCCCATGTCTGCGAAAAAGGCAGACATGCTGATAAGAAGCACATCGCCGTTTATCCACCACTTTTGCTCTGCCATATTCTTCACAGCTGCTTATACCTGAAGCATGAGGTTATATGATCGTTGACCATCCCTGTTGCCTGCATATGCGAATAGCATATGGTCGTACCTGCGAATTTGAAGCCCCGTTCTAACAGATCCTTGCTCATCAGATCAGACTCCTTCGTATGGGCAGGTATCTGCCTTATGCTCTTCCACCTGTTCCTTCTCGGCATGCCATTTACGAACTTCCATATATAAGAATCGAAAGTGCCGAATTCCTTCTGCACCTCCATGAAAGCCTTTGCATTGTTAACCACGGAATTCACCTTCAGCCTGTTCCTTATTATTCCAGGATCCTGCAGAAGTTTGTTTATCTTGCTGCCGTCGTATTTGGCTATCTTCTTATAATCGAATCCATCGAATGCCTTCCTGTAATTCTCCCTCTTTTTTAAGACCGTGAGCCAGCTAAGGCCTGCCTGTGCGCCTTCGAGTACAAGGAATTCGAATATCTTTCTGTCATCGTGTACAGGAACTCCCCACTCCTGATCATGGTACTTTATGTACAATGGATCCGAAATAGACCATGAGCATCTCGTTCTCGTTTCAGCCATTTGATCATAGAATAGAAGGCACTATACGGAATTTATATCTTATGCTTGGGCTTCTGAGCTGACCTCTTCTTAATAGCAGGCATCTTCGGGTTCTGCTGGTGCCTTTTGCGTTGCTTTTTCGATAAAACCTTTTCCCAAAAGGTTTTATGGACTCTGCGGGATTCGAACCCGCGACCTTCCGCTCTTTTGGTGGAACTTCTGTTAAAAAGTTCCTTGCAAAGCGGGCGCGCTACCACTGCGCCAAGAGCCCATCTCATTTTATATAAATAAGTAGAGCTTAAAAAGGTGGCGCAAGGATATTGCCATGAATGCGCCTTGGTTTTTAATGCGCACGGAAGCCTAAACGTATCAGATACGTTTAAATAAGTTTTTATTATACATGAGACTGAAGGTGACAGTATGGCAAAGAAAGACGAAGACGAAGAGGAATTGGACGAAGAAGAGGAAGATGAAGATAGCGAAGACTTTGATGACGAGGAATTTGACGACGATTCAGATTTCGACGAGTGAGTCTGCCATCTAGAATTATTTTATTTTATTTTATAATATCTTTTTGCTTTGGGCGAGGAACTGGATGACCTTGTCCGCTACTTCTTGCGGATTCGTATAATGGGGAGTGTGTTTTGCGCCTTTGATTACGAATAATTCGCTGTTTTTTATGCTGCTGTTCAGCGTATGTGCAAACTTTACAGGGATCATCATGTCCTGCTCTCCCCAGATTATCAGCGTTTGCACGCCTATCTCCGATAGCCTGTCTTTGTTTAGGTAGTCGCCCTCAATCCTGGAATAGACTATGCTCCTCAATACGTGTTCGTTTGGATTTGTCACAAGCGCTTCTTTTATCAGCTTCTCCCTGAAATCCGGATCTGCCGCAAGTCTCTCATCGTCGAATTTGTCCATTCCTGCAGAATCCTCCAGTACGAGGTTGTCGCACCTGCCGTCGATTGCAAGAGTCGCCGCTATCCATCCCCCATATGAATGGCCCATGATGGTGGTCCGTTTCCCCTTTAGGCTTGATATCAGCTCGCCTATTGCTTCTACCTGATTCCGGATAGTATACTCTATCTCAGGTGCATCGGAGCCCCCGTGACCAAGAAGATCGATGGCGATTATGCTTAATGAACCTGGAATTTTCTCTATAAATCTTGACCATGAGAGCGAACTTGCCCCGAAACCATGAAGAAGAATTAGAGTATCTGGAGATCCGGACTCAGAGTGCTTGTAGTAAAGCCTTCCGAGGCTTGAGCTGAAGTACGCGTCTTTCATATTCTTGTAGTCCATAATTAAGCATAGTTATTAAACTTTTAATCCTTATTAGTCTTTGAATGGGATGGAAGAAAGAGAGCTTGGAAAGACAGGAGAGATGATACCTGCGCTTGGAATAGGGACATGGCAGCTTGGCAGCGACCATGCTGCGGCCATAGAGTCGCTTAAGGATGGCATGCATCTGGGCATGCGCTTCATAGACACTGCTGAGATGTACCATACTGAGGATATAGTGGGCAAGGCGATACAGGGCGAAGAGGTCTTTCTTGCAACTAAGGTATCTCCGGAGCACTTCAGGTATGCCGATGTGAAAAAAGCTTGCGATGCGAGCCTTAAACGCCTCGGTGTTAAGCAGATAGACCTGTACCAGCTGCACTGGCCGAATAGAAGAGTGCCGATAAGCGAGACGATGAAGGCGATGGAGGAGCTGGTGAAGGAGGGGAAGATACGCTACATAGGTGTGAGCAACTTCAGCGTAGAGGACATAAATGAGGCAAACGCGTGCCTTAAGAACAATGAGATTGTATCGAACCAGGTGCAGTACAGCCTCGCGGCAAGGGAGATAGAGAAGGAGCTTGCTAGATTCTGCAAGAAGGAGGGAGTAACGGTAATAGCATACAGCCCGCTTGCACGTGGTAGCCTGTTGGGAAAGAGCCATGGGGACATGGATCTGCTCAGGGTGATCGGGGAGAGGCATGGAAAGAGCGCAGCGCAGGTGGCACTCAACTGGGTCGTATCAAAGGACAATGTAGTGGCGATACCTAAGGCAGGCAGGCTGGAGCATATACGCGAGAATGCGAAGGCGCTTGATTTCAAGCTTGAAAGGAAGGAGATAGAGGAGCTGGAGAATTTTTTTCGTGATTACGTGAACAGGAGCTTTGTCGAGTTCGGCAAGGAGCTTGCAAAGGGCAATTCTGCGATACTTGGCAAACTGGTCTCTTTGAGGGAGAGGATAAGGCAGAGGCCAAAGAGGGCAGCATAAGGTATTTATTACAGTACAGAGTATTCCTTCTTTATTAAACTAATTATCAAGACTGGTATCGATGAGGTATAACACGAAGGTCGTTGCGTACGCAATAGTAGTCTTTTTAGTGCTCGTCTACGGCGTTGCCGGCACCTATTTTATCGGTAACGGCGGAGGCTTCAACCAGAATGTAGCAACTCCGTTGAATGCGCTTTACTTTACAGTGATAACACTCAGCACGGTAGGATATGGCGACTTCTATCCGGTAAGCCCCATTGCAAAGATATTTGTAATATCGTTGATAATTATTGGATTGGGTACATTCATTTCAGCAATTACAACGTTTTCAGGTGAATTCATGAACAGGAGAATAGAGAGAATAAGCGGCAGGATATCATCCTTTGAAAGGAGAGCCCTGAACAAGCACATGGTGCTGATAGGGGATGGGCCTACAAACCTTTACATAGCAAACAAACTTTCAGAGACCGGAGAGAGATTCATAATCATAGTAAAATCTACAGAGAGCCTTGAAAGGCTTAAGAAATACGGCTACCTCACCTTTCAGGCAGACCTCTCTTCCGATGGGGACATGCGCGAGATGAATCTCGATAAGGCAAAGGCAGTGGTGATAGATGTAGCAGATAACTCCACCTCTCTCTATGCTCTTGTAAGCGTAAAGGAGCTTGCAGGAAATGCGGAGATAATAGTAGTGGCACCTAATAAGGATGCTGAGCACCATCTGAAGATAGTTGCCGGCAATAGGGCGGTTGTCGTGAATCCTTCAACAATAGCAGGCAGCTTCATAAATGATAGGCTGTTCAAAGGCTGAGCGCATGAAGACTGTGGTCTGCAAGACAGATCCTAAAAGACCTTCTGCAAAAGCCATAGGTGTCGCTGCAGAGGCGATACTTAGAGGCAGGCTGGTTGTCTTTCCCACAGAGACAGTGTACGGGATAGGTGCAAACGCATTCGATGATAAAGCATGCAGGGAGGTATACAGGGTGAAGGGCAGGGCCTCTGACAATCCGCTTATTGTACATGTATACAGCGTAGAGGATGCATTAAAATTGGGCAGGTTTAACAGAGAGCATGCAAAGACACTCGGCAGAATATGGCCTGGCCCTCTTACTGTGATAGTAAAGGGCAGAGGAAGACTTCCTGAAACGGTAACCGCAGGCCTCGACAGCGTAGCTATAAGATGCCCCAGGGGCAATGTGATAAGGTCGATTATGAAGACAGCGGGAGTGCCGATAGCTGCGCCAAGCGCTAACATATCGACAAAACCTTCATCGACAAAAGGGGAGCATGCAATCGGCTACTTCATAGGAAAGGTATCTGTGATAATAGACGGAGGGGAAGCCGATTATGGGATAGAATCGACGATACTTGACCTCAGGAGCTTCAGGATACTCAGGCCCGGGGCCTTCACCCCTGAACAGATAGAGAGGGCTTTTGGAAGGAAGCCCATACTCGGCAGGATTGCCAGAGGAACAGCAGGCGCGAAGAGAGCGATAAGCCCTGGTACAAAGTACAGGCATTATGCACCACTCACACCATTGTTCGTTTATACCGGCGACAGAAAAGCTGTTCGCAGCATGATAAGGCCATTTGGAAAGAGTGCCGCGTTCATAGGCTCTGATGAGAGCTGCTCTTTCTTGAAAGGCACAGGAGTAAGGCCCATCTCATTGGGCCCGGCTAAAAGCTTGCGTATTCGCGTTCATAGGCTCTTTGACAAGCTCATAGAGCTTGATTCTCTCGGAGTGGATTTTGCAGTAATAGAACAGTTCCCTGAACATGGCCTCGGTTATTCCGCAATGAACAGGCTGCGCAAGGCTTCTGACCATAAGAGCTTCTCAAACCTTGAGGAGCTGAAGAAACTGCTTGAGAATAAATGAATTATTATTAATTTGGATTCAATTCTCTTTGATGCTCTATGAAGATACTTGGATTCAACAACATATCTAATGTAATGCGTCTTGAACCCGAGAGTTTTGACGACCTGTACCTACTTGCGGTAGTGATAAACCAGGGAGATGAGGTAGATGGTAAGAGCACCCGCAGGTTCAGGCCAAGCGAAGGGGATAAGGGAGAGCAGAAGGAGATAAGAGTAAGGATAGCTGTAGAAAAGGCAGAGATAGACAGGAGCGCCTTCAGGTTAAGGGTTTCCGGGAAGATAATAGACGGAAGCCCGCTTGAATTCATAAGTATGGGCAGCTATCACACCCTGAACATAGAGCCCAGAGATGTAATCTCTGTGCATAAGGAGGAGTGGAAGGAATACATAATGAGAAGGCTCAAGGAAGCCGTCGCGGAAGCAAGGAAGGCCAGGCTTGGCGTAGTTGCCATGGATGAGGAAAAGGCATCTTTCGCATACATAAAAGGATACGGGATAGACATCTTCTCGGAGATATACAGCAAACTAAGCAAGAAGATGAATGAGAAGGAGTATAAGAAGCAGAAAGAGGCCTTCTTCGACTCTGTAATAAGCACCGTGAATAATATGCCTGTAGATGTGGTGGTCATAGGGGGGCCCGGATTCACCAAGGATGACATGAAGAAGTATATGGATAGCAATAGGAAGAGCATTGAGAAAAGGGTCTCGTATGTGCAGGCAAGCGATGCGGAGCGCTCGGGGATAAGAGAGATAATGCAGAGCGAGGCTGTTGCAAAGCTCCTTGAAAATGAGAGGGTGAAGAAAGAATTCTGGTATCTCAACATGTTCCTTAGCGGACTCGTATCGGGAAGGTCTGTTTACGGCGCCGACAACATAGAGCGCATGGTAGACGAGATTAAGCTGGTGATGGTCAATGACAACGTGCTCAATGAAAAGGAGGTTAAGAAGGTGCTTGATGTCGCAGACGCTCATGGAGTGAAGATAGAGATATTCAATTCAGGAGATGACGCTGGCATGCAGCTCGTAAGGTTCAAGGGCATAGCTGCCATATAAATAATTACAGTGCATTCAAGAGCGCATGCAAACGGTGTCCGATGACATTGACAGATTATATGGTATCCAATCCTATGTCGTTATGCCTTGGCTCATCCTTCCCTACCACTGATGAACCTCTTACCCCCGTAAATATGGCTATTACCTCTATCATGTCCCCGTATTCGGGGTCAAGCCTTGCACCCCATATGACGTTTGCATTTGGTGCAGACCTCTCTGTCAGCTTTGTGCCTATCTGGTTAGCCTCTCCGAGAGTCAGGCTCTTGCCTCCGGTTATGTGCAGAAGCACACCTGTGGCGTCGCTATAGTCGACATCAAGCAGCTTGTTCTTGAGCGTGTTTTGCACCACTTCCTCTACGCGGTGCGCGCCTGAAGCGGATCCTACGCTTATCACTGCCATGCCCCCGCTGTTCATTATCGACCTTACGTCTGCATAATCAGTATTTATCAGGCTTGGCTGGATTATGGCCTCGGTTATTCCGCGCACTGCCTTTGCCGTTATCTCGTCCGCTAGGGCAAAGGTCTTTTCTATAGGAAGGTTTGGATAGAGCTGAACCAGCCTCTGGTTGTCTATCACTATCAATGTGTCGACGTTGTTCTTCAGCTTGTCTATACCCTTTCTTGCCGTGTCGAGCCTGACTCTCTCCAATGCGAATGGTATTGTCACTACTCCTACTACTATTGATCCCGCATCCTTCGCTATTCTCCCGACTATAGGGGCTGCCCCTGTTCCTGTTCCTCCTCCCATGCCTGCGCACAGGAAGGTCAGGTTCATATCTCTAAGCAGCAGCTCTATGTCCATCCTTGACATCTCAGCAGCCTTCTCCCCGACTTCAGGGTACCCTCCTGCCCCTAGCCCGTGAGTAAGTGAATTTCCAAGCATAAGCGTCTTTATGTTCGTCTTCATCGTATTAAGCTGCTTTCCGTCTGTGTTGAATGCAAACAAGCTTGCGCCCTTTATGTCCATGCCGCTTATCCTGTGTACAGTATTGTTTCCGCCGCCGCCTACCCCGACAACACATATCCTCGGCTTAAACATTTCATAATCAGCCATCATTTCCTGCTTCTGCTTTTCTATATCGTATTCAAACATAACATTACCCTTATAGGTACTTTATATCTAAGAATAAATAGCTTTCTCTTCTGCCTGCATATCCATGTAGGTTTTATTATTCTTGCAAACCTGATGTTAGTGTGGACAACAAGAGGATCTCTGAGATACTTGAGGAGATAGGGGATATATTAGAGGTAGAGGGAAAGAGAAGCAGGTTTGAGGTCCTTGCTTATAGAAAGGCGGCAATGACGATTGAGACCTTGCAGGAGAGAGCCGAAGATATATACAAAAAAGATGGCATAGAAGGATTGATGGAGCTGCAGGGGATAGGCAAGGGCATTGCAGGAGGGATAGCAGAACTGATAGACACCGGGCACATGAAGAAGTATGACACTCTGAAGAAGAGCTTCCCGGTAGACTTCAATACGCTTACAAGGATACAGGGATTGGGGGCAAAGAAGGCCTATAAGCTGTACAGAGAGCTCAGCATAAAGAATATCGATGAACTGAAGAAGGCGGTGCATGAACACAGGATAATGGATCTTGAGGGCTTCGGGGAGAAGAGTGAGCTTGAGATAGGAAAGGGTCTTGCATTGCTCGAATCGAATAGCGGGAGGATGCTGCTCGGCAGGGCGCTTCCGGAAGCTGAGAAGATAATCGCACAGCTCCGAGAGTCAGGGCTTGCAGAAAGAGCGGAGCTTGCAGGCTCTGCAAGAAGGATGCGTGAAACAGTAGGGGATCTTGACATACTTGTGACTACCAGGAACCCTGAGAAGATGACAGATTTTTTTGTATCCCTCAAAGAGGTAGACAGGATAATCCTGAGAGGCCCTACAAAGACGACAGTCCTGCTCAAGATAGGGATAAACTGCGACCTGCGGGTTGTGGGGACAGAGAGCTTCGGAGCGGCGATGCAGTATTTTATCGGCAACAAGGACCATAATGTTAAGGTGCGCGAGATAGCCATTAAGAAAGGCTACAAGCTCAATGAATACGGGCTGTTTGACAGGAAGGGGAAGAGCATAGCGGCAGCTGATGAGAAGGAGGTATACGCAAAGCTCGGCATGCAGTACATGCCCCCTGAAATGCGCGAGAATCGCGGGGAGATAGAGCTCAGCCTTAAGGGAAAGATACCTGGACTCGTGGAGTTGGGCGACATAAAAGGGGATCTTCACGCCCATACCGACCATAGCGACGGCACATACGGCATGGCAGATATGGCAGCAGCGGCTAAAGGATACGGCTTGAGTTATATTGGGATAACAGACCATACAAAGAATGAGAGGATAGCGAACGGGATGGATGATAAGCAATTTGTGAAGCATTTTGAGGAGATGGACAGGGTTAATGACAAGCTTGATGGCATACGGTTGCTGAAAGGCGCCGAGATAGACATACTGAAGGACGGAAGCCTGGATCTCGGGAGGCAGACTTTGGAGATGATGGATTACAGGCTTGCAAGCGTGCATACGAACCTGAAGATGACGAGAGAGGAGATGACAAAGAGGGTGGTGAAGGCGCTCTCAGGCGGCTATGTGGACATAATGGGACATCCGACAGACAGGCTGATAGGAACCAGGGACCCTATAAACATGGATCTTGACAAGGTATTTGAGGTGGCGCATGACAATGGAGTTATTATGGAGATTGACTCCTTCCCAGAGAGGCTCGACCTTGGCGATGAAAACATAATCAGGGCTAAGAAGCATGGCTTGCTGTTCTCCTTAGACAGCGATTCGCATAGCACGGACCACTTCGGTGTACTAAGGTATGGAATAGGCACCGCAAGAAGAGGGTGGCTCCTTAAGGAAGACGTGGTTAACACGCTCCCTGTAGAGAAGCTCCTCAAGCACTTCAAGAAGTTCTAGTCAATACCATCCGCGGGTCTTCATCGCGGCAGCAACCCTGCTTACCGCTATTATATATGCAGCCTCCCTGGGAGTCAACTTCTTCCCTTTTGCCGCGTATTCCGTCTGTGTCTTCATCACGTCGTGGAAGGATCTTGTCACTATCTTGTCCAGCTTCGAGTATACCTCGTCTATGTCCCAGTAATAGCCCTGCAGGTTCTGCACCCACTCGAAGTATGAGACTATGACCCCTCCTGAATTAACAAGGAAGTCAGGAAGATCCACTATCCCTTTCTCAAAGAGTATCTCATCGGCTTCAGGAGTTACAGGACCGTTTGCAAGCTCTAGAAGCAGTGGCACATTTATCTTGTCTGCATTGCTTCCGGTTATCTGGTTCTCCATCGCTGCCGGTATCAGCACGTCAGCCTTGAGCTCAAGCAGCTTCTCGTTTGATATCTTCTCTGCGTTTTTGTCTGCATATCCCTGTATGCTTCCGGTCTTCTCCTTTGCGGCATCCAGCTTTGCAAGGTCAAGGCCGTCTTCGGAATAGATGCCGCCCTTCGAATCGCTTATTGCAATTACATTTGCTCCTATATTATGCGCAAGTTCGAAGGCGAATTTGCCTGCGTTTCCGAATCCCTGTATTATCACCTTCGCGCCCTTCAGATTTATCTTAAGCTTGTTTGCCGCTTCTCTCATCACATACATGCCGCCCATTGCCGTCGAGTCAAACCTGCCTTCAGATCCCCATACCTCTACGGGCTTGCCTGTGAGTACGCCGAATGAATTATATCCCTTTAAAGCGCTGTACTCATCCATCATCCATGCCATTATCTGCGGGTTGGTGTACACATCTGGTGCAAGTATGTCAGTCTCAGGGCCTATCTCCCTCTGGATAGAGCGTATATAACCTCTTGACATCCGCTCCACTTCGGAATCGCTCATTTTCTTGGTGTCGCATATTATTCCTCCCTTTCCTCCTCCGAAAGGAAGATTTGCGAGAGAGCACTTCCATGTCATCCATGCGGAGAGCGCCTTTACAGTGTCTATGTTTTCCTGCGGATGGTATCTCACTCCGCCCTTTGCAGGTCCGCGTGCCGTATTGTATCTTACTCTGAAACCGGTGAATACCTCCACGGAACCGTCGTCCATACGTACGGGCATGGTTGTCTCCAGGGTGTTCATAGGTTCTCGCAGTATCGCGTGGGCAGTCTTGTCAAGCTGCATCTTCTCT
Organism: Microcaldota archaeon; assembly: GCA_027365175.1. GTDB lineage: Archaea > Micrarchaeota > Micrarchaeia > Micrarchaeales > CABMGC01 > JAKAUU01. The sequence goes on from DAHXNY010000006.1 coordinate 33,340, forward strand.
GCTGCCTTGTCCAACTGTAGCTGTGAAATCTTGAAAGGGTTTAGTTCTTCAGCCATTTTATCACTTGATATATTTGCTTAAATATATGCATTGAAATTGATAAAGATTATTTGTCAGGAATTATAGTATTCCGCCAGTCTCTCGCAAAGGGAGTTTATATCATTTTCAACCGCTGACCTTCCCTTCTTCTTTACTATGCTCTCTATTATGTCATTATACAGCATCCCTTCTTCTATGTGTTTCTTCACTTCGCCAACATCTCCCGAGTATCTGCCGTTCATGTACTTGCTTACAGCTGCCTGCGCTATGCCTAGTTCAGCAGCTATGCTCTCCTGGCCGTATCCCATATCCGAAAGCTTCTCTGCAACAGATGCCCTTACAGCAGGAAGCATGAGATTGGTTATGTGCATGCAGTACATCTGCCCGAGCTTCTTCGGATTCAACATAGTAGATTTGTCCTTTTCCTGCATATTCAATACCTATTCCTCTATGCCTAAAGAGTGCTTCAGCTTCTTGAACATCCCCTTACCTTCATAAGTCTGCTGGCTCCTGGTCTCCTGCTTCGCTTCCTGCTTTGGCTGCTGCCTTTGATTGGCCTCGATTTTCTGCTGGGTGCTACCCATCTGCACAAGTCTTGTGTCAGACCCCTGATTCTGCTGCGCAGCCGCTGTAAATAATCCGCTAAGCGTCTCTGAAGCGGTCGCACCGCTGCCGTTGGGTATTATGATTATGTTTGCGCCGTTCTCTTTTGCAAGCCCAATGTCTTCTTTTGATACGCATATGGCAGCCCGTATGTTTTTGTCCCTATTAAGGCTTATCGATGCCATTATATGATCTGCTGGCACAATTATGCATGCAGAGTAGCTTTTATCCAGTGCGGCTTTCCTTACATAATCGACAAGCTTGGCTGTATCCGTTTCTGTTTCCTTTGCGATTACCCCTGATGCGTCAGGAATGCCTGATAGGAGTGCGTCAATGGCTCCAGGCACGTTGGAAGCAAGCAAAATCTTTATTTAAACACCTGTTTGATTATATCCGGTTAATATTTATATTACAGCGTATCTATAATATAGAGACAGGATAACAGGATTATATTGAAAAAGGTGATTTTCTGAGAGGCAAAGAGCAACTAGTAAACTGCTCCAACTGCGGCAGGATGGTTCCTAGGAACAAGGCCGTAGCTGATGAAAAGGTCATAAGATTCAGCACTGACGTTAGAGCGGACAGTGTGAATTACATGACAAGGAGAAAGGTTTACTACTGCATAAGCTGCGCTAAGCACAAAGGAATCTTCGAAAAGAAGAAGGAGCAGGCACAGCGCGCTGCAGCAAGATATGATAGATAGGTGTAGGGTTTGGGTGATGAGGAGTCTTCTGACCTGTTGATATTCAAGTTAAGGGATGGAAAAGAACTTGAAGAGAGTACTGAGGGGTCTGAGCCAATATCCGCAGGATCTGCAGTAGAGGGAGTGGCAGGGGAAGATGAGAGCTCCCCTAATCCGAATGTGGTAGCTTCAGCCAAAGGGCTGAAATGCTCGATACACCCTTGGAGGGCAGCATACGCAGTGTGCAGCAAGTGCGGCCTGCCGTTCTGCTACGTAGACATAATCAAGAAAAATGGCAAGTATTACTGCTTGGACGACATATCCACCGTGGAGGCTGAAGAGGTGCATAAAAATGTCTCCAAAAACAACTTCTTCACCGGAGTTGGCGGAATCTTCCTGCTGTTCAACGGATTTTACCTTATCTACATCTTCTATCCGCAAGCTCTGGTCCTCTACCATAGCACACTGACTTCCCTTACTGTAAAAGGCATGATGAATCTGATTGCCGATTATTACTATCCTTCGATAGCCAACCTTGTTGCGATTATAGCTTCGCTTGCAGCAGGACTTGCAGCAGCGGCCTGGGGCAGGAGACGCTTAGGCATAGTGATAGGTTTCCTCATATCCATGCTCGTAAGTTACGAATTCATGAACAGCAGCGGGGTAAATTTCCTGATACTGCCGATTATAATCTCATTCTTTTCCATGATACTCATGGTGCTTGGAAACATGAGCGCTGTCAGAGAGGTAAATGAACTGGTAGACGAGGAGTACAAGCATGTCGACTGGCCAAGGCCAGAAGTATTCTGACCTCTGCCTTCTTGTCTGATTCTATCACAGTTTCCTTGGGACTTGTAATTATATCTTAGGCACTGCCATGAGATATGAAGCTGCTCCGTTTGCAAATGCAATAAGAGGCTGGGGGTATATCCCAAAGGCAAGAGTTATTGCAATGCATACCAGGACAACTGCCATCGTGTATCTGTCCATGCTCGTCTTTTTAGGAACCGCTTTTGAGGTGTATGCCGCTATTATCACCTTTGCGTAATAGAAGACGGATATGACGCTGTTTATTATGCCTATTATCGCGAGCCATGCAAGCCCTGCGTTGACTGCGCTCAGGAAGATCAGGAACTTCCCGACAAATCCTGTTGTGAAAGGAAGACCTATCATTGAGAGAAGCATGAGGCTCAGGGCAAATGCTGCAAATTTATTGTCATCGTGAAGGCCTATTACATCGTTGGTGGTGTTCCTGTTCCTGCTCTCCAGCCACGCTATTATCGCAAGTGTGCCTATGAAGAGGAACATGTGCGCAAAGATCTGGAACAGGCTTGCTGCAAGACCTGATGGCGTTGCAACAACTATGCCTATCAAGATGTATCCCGCCTGGGAAATGGACGAGTATGCAAGCATGCGCTTCATGTCCTTCTGCAGTATCGCAGTTATATTGCCGTAGAACATGGTCAGTACTGCAAGTATGGTAAGGAGCATGAATGCCTGCGGATTCGTTATGAATACCAGTATCATTATCTGTATAAGAGCTGCAAAGCCCATCTTCTTGTTTATTCCTCCAAGCATCGCAGTGGCGTAAGCAGATGCTCCCTCATATACGTCGGGTATCAGAACGTTGAAGGGGAATATGGAAGAGTCCATGCCTAGAGAGGCTATGAAGAGCACAGCTGCAAATGTTATTATGATGGATGGAGAGTAGCTTGAGAGCGCCAGACTGGAGGTGCTCCCGTAAAGAAGAACTGCTGCAAATGAGAATACGGCTATAGATATCGATGCCATTATGAAGAATTTCGCAGCGGATTCTATGCTTCCTTTCCTTGATAGGAGGATTATGAATACAGACGGTATGCTTGCAAGCTCCAATCCTATGAATATTGTTATTATTGAGGTTGATGCTGCGACAAGGAGCATGCCTGTAAACGCGAAGCTACCTATAAGAGCAAAATCACCGTACTCTTCAGAGTATTTGTATGCAAGCATGTTGACAAGGAGCATGCCTATTGCAAACAGTATGGTGAAGAACAGAGAGTAGGGATTTACAAGATAGGTGCCGAGGACCGAGAAGTTGTATCCTGAAACCGTTCCGATTACAGCATATGCGGCTATAAGGGCGAGCATGATGATGTTGAATCCGAGTTGGGTCTTTTTGCTGTTAAACATGCGTATAACCATGTTTCCCAGTACAAGGATTGCGGGAAGAAGAATTGTCATATATTCGTAATATTGCATGATTTTTCACACCAAGTATACGTATGCCACAAGGAGCACCAATGCTATTGCAAAGATAGCTGCATAGTAGTTTATCTGTCCTGCCGAGGTCCTTCTTATAATGTAGCCGGACCTGACAACGAATCTTCCCATATCGTCAAAAATGTCTCCGAGGTATCTGTCGAATATGAAAGCTCCTTCGGATATGTCCATTATGAAGTATGAGAAGTGTGTGTAGAAGGCGTTTACTGCAGGTGCAGTATATCCAAGCCTGGAGAACCTTTGAGATACGTTTATCCTCTTCTTTGCATATATGAGGTAAACGGCTATCGCCGCTATCGCTATCAGAACTGTGAATGATATCGCATCAGATATGCTGAATGCAAGAGGTATTCCAGAGCCGGCATAAGTGTAATAGGTACTGCTAGTAACCAATGACTGGAATTTTGTGAATAGAATAGATACTACAAGTGTCGCTATCGCCAGTATCACTATTGGGAGCAGCATACGCTTAGGCTGCGCCCTGTACCCGCTCTTCACGTCATCTATGTTTGTAGGAGCAGACACATAGAAGAACCATCTGAGTATGTAGAAGCTTGTCCCGAAGCTTATCAGCGAGAGTATGGCATATACAGGTATGTTGTCTGCAAGGGATGAGCTTATGCCTATGCTTGAGAAGAAGCCTGAGAATGGGATGAAGCCTGCAAGAGAGAGGACTCCGAAGAGAGTGGAGTAGAGGAGAAGCTTGTTGGCACGCATGCCGTTAGCCTTCCTTATATCCTCCTCGTTAGTCGCCTTCATCGCAGAGCCTGCACTGAAGAAGAGCAGTGCCTTGTAGAAGCTCTGGACGAAGAAGAAGTATATGCCTGCAGTTATTGCGCCAGCAGCTATGGCCACCATCATGAGGGAGAGCTCCTGTATTGTGGAGTATGCTATTATCTTCTTTATGTGGAATTCGCGTATTGCATTAAGCGTCGCTATTATTGCGGTGATTATCCCGAGAACAAGTATCACATATGTCATCTGGGTGTATTGGAATAATGGAAGGAGTATGAGGATTGAGAATACCCCTGCCTTTACCATCGTAGTGGAGTGCAGATATGCGGAAACTGGGGTGGGGCCTTCCATCGCATCTATCAGCCATTCGTGGAATGGGAACTGTGCAGACTTTGTGAAAGCAGCTATTGCAAGAAGGGCTGCGCTCAGGAAGACTGCGCCTTGCGGAACTGACGAGAGGCTGCCGAGTATTGTAGAGAAGTTCAGTGTGCCGAAGGTGCTGCCCATCACGCCTATCGCCGCAAGTATTGCGATGTCTCCTATGAATACCATGGTAAGCGCCTTCCTGGATGCCACTATCGGGCCCTGTTTTGTATTCCAGAAGCCTATGAGAAGATAGCTGGTGAGGCTGAGGAACTCCCATGCTATTGCAAAGGTGATGAAGCTCCCGCTGAATGCGAATGTCAGCATGGCTGCCTCGAATGCAAGGATCTCTATGTAGAACCTGCGCTGCTCGCTTGGCTTATCCATGTACCAGGTGGAATAAGAGAATACCAGAGGGGACACGAATAGTATTACTGCTATGAGCATGTAGCTTACCGGGCTGATAAGCGTCGTTATCGCCAGTGACAGGGAGCCTACATTGAGCCATTGTATAGAATCCGTCCCGTATGTGATGAACGGCAGCATTGCCAGAGAGAGAAGGCTTCCCGTTATGGCTATGTACCCGGGAGCCTTCCTGTTCTTGAGCAAAGCTATCGATATTATTGATGCAGCCAGCGGCAGCAGCAAAATGAACGGCAGCATATTACCACTTCATCTTCGATAATTTTGTTATATCGAAGCTTATCCCATTATATTTCATATAAACATAGAATGTTATCAGCACTATTATCTCCGTGGCAGCCACTGCCCATATCGATATGAGCAGGATTACAGGGTTTGCAGAAGGAGCAGCGCTTGCGGTGAAGAAGGATATCAGAGCTATGATGCTCCCGACCAGTATCAATTCTACTGCGAAGATTATTGCGACGAGGTGCCTGTCAGATGCTATCCCTGCGATTCCTATCGCGAAGAGGATAAATGCAAGTTCTATTAAGTAAGGGAACATCAGACCACCAGCCTACGGAATTTCTTTATTATTATGACACCGCCTATCGCCGTAGAGAAGAGCAGCAGAGTGAGTATGAATAATACCAAGTAGTATTGGGAGAACATGGCTGCTGATGATTGCTGGAATGTGGATGAGAGGTATGCTCCCTGAGGGACAATGAAGGCTATTGCGGTGAAAGCTACAGAGAGTACGATTGCAGAAGCGAAAAATGAGGCATGCTTAAGCATCTCCTTCCCCTTGTTCTCTGTTGCTACCGCAGCTATAAGGTATGCAGATAGTCCACCGACGAATATCAGTATCTGCAGTAGGCCTATGAAGGTCTGCCCTATTGCAGCGAAGAGAAGAGCGCTTGCCAGAAATGTTACAGTAAGGGCCAATGCTGCGTGCAGCAGCTTCTTGAAGATGAATACCAGAAGCGCCGAGATGACAGCGAATACGCTTATCAGTACATACAGCACATCTAATCCAATCATAGCTACACTTTATCATTATTCAAGGTCCGCAGGGTTCTTCAGCAGCTCCCTCTTGTCGTATGCCTCATAATCATAGTTCTTCGTAAGCGTAAGGCATTTCGGAGGGCAGACTTCTTCACATAGCGCACAGAACAGGCATCTCTCTATGCCTATCTGCGGCATCTTCTTTACCCCCTTTGCTGTGACCACATCTACCATCGTTATCGTTTTGTTCGGGCAGATTATGGCGCATGCTGAACAGCTTATGCATGTGTTCATGTCCAGTCTTAACATCCCGCGGTAGTTGTCAGGCATCGATTCCCTCTCCTCAGGGAAGTTAACGGTAAACCTCTTTGTGCCTATTGTCGTCTTCATCGTTTTTAGTATAGGCCATATCATCGGATCAACCAACAAACACTATATATGTTATTATAAGATTTATTAATGACAGAGGTATGAGTATGAGCCATCCCATTCTCAGTATCCTGTCTATCCTCATACGGAAGGTAGTCGCTCTTATTATCACCGCAATAACAGCTATTACAATCGCTTTTATCAGCAGCCATACCGCACCAGGTATCGGAGCCGGGCCTAGCCATCCTCCCAGGAAGAGTATTGATATGAGCAGGCTTGACATGAATACCTTCGAGTAGTCAAGGAAGAGGGCAAGTGCGTAATATGCAGGGCTCATGTCCGTCATCCATCCTGCTATGAGCTCAGAGTCAGCTTCCATCAGGTCGAACGGAGGGCGCTCTATCTCCGCAAGCATCGCTATGAAGAATACTGCGAAACCTATAGGCATCAGTACTATGTAATAGGCATTTGACTGCATCGCTATTATGTTCTGCAGATTGTATCCCTTTGATATCAGCCCTATGGCTGCTATCACAAGCATCAATGGTATTTCATAGCTGAGCAGCATGAGTATGGACCTCTGTGCAGATATGTCGGCGAACTTATTTCCGCTCGCATACCCAGATAGGAATATGGCTATGGGCATGAATGCTATCACGACGAACACAAGCAGGAGTCCGAAACTTATGTTCGTTGCCTGTATGCTCGGGAATATTGGTAGGAGCATTACCGTGAATATTGTGAGTGATATCAGGATTGGCAGTGCGGTGCTGTATAAGATAGAGTCTGCATTGTCAAGATCCAGGCTTGCTTTGGAGAAGAGCTTTACCAGATCCGCGAAGTTCTGCAGAATCCCGTACTTTCCAACATATGTCGGACCGTGCCTGTACTGCGCTTTTGCTATCAGCTTCCTCTCGACCCAACCGAACATGTATCCGAATACTGCAAGTACGAGGAAGATTATTATCGCATATATTATCAGGGCTATCAGGTTGTAGGCGATATTGCTTGAAGCAAGCAGGCTATTGAATAATTTAACTATGCTATCTATCAACACAACCCATCACCAGATCCAGAGTACCGAGAGTCGCGAAGAGGTCGGCTGTCCTGAGACCTTTCGCCATATGCGTTATCGCCATCAAGTTTATGAAATTTGGAGACCTTATGGAAAGCCGGTAAGGCTTCTGGTCATCAGCAACTAAGTACATCATGAGCTCCCCTTTTGGTGCCTCCCTGCTTACGCAGACTATCTTATTCTTAGTCGGAGGGCTTCTTAGCTTAACAGGCTGGCCCAGTGCATCTCCAGCAGGCATCCGCTTGAATGCCTCCTTTATCAGCCTTATGCTCTCGCGCATCTCAAGCAGCCTCAGCTTATACCTTGCGAAGTTGTCCCCTTTTGTAAGTATCTTTATCTCGAAATGCAGTTTGTCGTATACGTAATATGGTGAATTCTTCCTTACATCATACTGCACGCCTGAAGCCCTGAGCACAGGGCCGGTAACGCCCAGGTCGAGAGCCTTCTCCGGAGGCAGGATGCCTATGTTCTTCATCCTCTCATGGAATACCGGATTCTTCTCTATGAATGACTCATACTCCTTTATCCTTTTCTCAACGTAGTCAAGCGTCTCCAGCGTCCTTTCCTCAAAATCAGGCGGAAGGTCGCTAAGCATGCCGCCCAGCCTCATGTTTACATAGAACATCCTGCTTCCTGTTGCCTCCTGCAGCAGATCCAGCACCTTGTCCCTGTCCATATATGCCCACATGAAGAGCGTGAACATCTGCCCCAGGTCATTTCCGATTGTGCCTATAAAGAAAAGATGGCTGGCTATCCTCTGCAGCTCAAGCAGTATCACCCTTATGTACATTGCCCGCTCCTTGACCTCTATTCCCAGAGCCTTTTCCACTGCGGATACATACGCTTCGTCGTATGACATCGGAGCGAGGTAGTCCAGCTTCTCCATGTAAGGAGGATTCTGCATATACATCCTTGTCTCTGTCAGCTTCTCCACCCCGCGATGCAGATAGCCTATGTGCGGATCCACCCGCTCTATCGTATCTCCGTCCAGGTCGACAACCAGCTGAAGGACCCCGTGGGTGCTCGGGTGCACAGGCCCTATGTTTATCCTTGTTATCGCCATATACTCACATTGATTTGTAATCCTCGCCCCATGCGAATCCTTTCCTCAGAGGGCCTTCCGTGCCGTCCCATCTCTCCAGAAGCAGTCTTGGTGCCTTCCTCCCCTTTATCTTTATGTCGAACATCTCTGACATCTCCCGTTCATACCAATCTGCAGAGGTGTGCGCCTTTATTATAGTTGGAAGCCAGAGATCCGTAGGCGCCAGGTCTATCTCAAGAGTCTCCTCCCTGTTCTTGTCTATATCTCTTAGGAAGTATAGTGCCGTGAGATGGTCTACGTAATCTACTGCAGTTATCTTTACCAGGTAGGAATAGCCCGATGCCTTCATCTCCCCTATCTTCTGTGCAAGTTCTTCTCGTTTAATCTTCAATCTTACCACTTATCTTCTCCTGGAGCTTTATCATGGCCTCAAAGAGGTTCTCCGGTTTCGGAGGGCAGCCTGCAACATATACATCTACCGGCAGAACCTGGTCTATGCCCCGTATTATGTTGTAGCTCTCGAACCATGGACCGCCGCAGGTTGCACACTCTCCGAAAGCTATGACATATCTGGGCTCGGTCATCTGCTCATACAGCCTCTTTACCTCCGGCACCATTGACTTTGTCACCCAGCCGGCTACAAGCATCACATCGGACTGCCTCGGAGTGCTTCTGAAAAGAAGATATCCTTTCCTTTCAGCGTCTATCCTTGCAGAGCCGAAGCCCATGAGCTCTATCGCACAGCATGCCAGGCCGAATTGCATAGGCCATAGTGAGTTTACCCGTGACCATTTCACCATGCCTTTCGAAATGCCAAGTGCACGTGATAGATCTGACATCTTTGCGAACATGACATTCGGCTTCACCTCCCTTCCCTTGAGGGATTCATAGACGAGTCTATCCATCTCCTTCTTCGCAATCTTGAATTCCTCTTCAGGGTACTCCTCTGCCATCTACTCACTTAGTGAACTTTATCATCAAAATCAATATCAGCACCATTATGAAACCTGCAACAGGCAGCATCAGTATCGTCATGCTGTCTGCCATCGTCAAAAGAGCTACGGAATAGGTCCATATGAACATTATGCCTATTATTATATCGAATGCAATGAATATCGAGAAGTAGTGCATGTACTCGTTCATTATGCTTATCCTTGAACCCGTGCTTGCAGCGGCACTCTCGAAAGACGAGTTCTTGACCTTGTCTGATCTCTTCCTGTTCCTTATAAGGATGGAGCTGAAGATCATTGCAAAAGGCACTGCAAGCGCAAACAGTATGAATATTAAAAGTGCCAGATATACTGAATACATAATAATACTATCACCATGATAGCTTTAATATTTTATAGTTGACAGGAGAGATGATGGTACTTTCTGAAAAAGCTGCAAGAGTAATAAAAGACGGGGAGATAAAGATAAGGGTTATAAGGAGCGGGATGTATCAGAAGCTGACCTTCACTGTGGCAAAGGAAAAAGCAGGAGAGATAGAGTATTACGAGCTTGCCACGGACAGGCTGATAGATGCATCTGAGCTTAGCAGGATAGCCGAGGAGACAGGATTGCCGGTAAGGGCGCATAACGGAAGGGCGTTTCCTAAAGGGACATCCGCAAGGGACTTCCAGGTTTCATCCCTTTGAACTTATTCTTCTCCCGTGGGCGCACGTTGTGCATACCCCTCTCTTTTCATCAAAATGCTCGCTGCAGACATGCCTTCCGCATAGCTTGCAGACATGTGAAGCGGGCTTCCCGCATATGTGGCATAATGTGTATTTATCCATCTATTCACCAAGTTCAAGCGTACCTTCATAGAGCTCCTTCGCCCTCTTAAGCGATAATGGCTTCAGCCCTTTTGCTTTTGCATATCTGCACTGGTATTTTATGTATGAGCCGTTCACATTCGTGTCAGGATTGAGCTCCTTGCACTTCTCTATGTATTCGGTTATTATCTTTTCTGCCTCTTCCTCCGGCATGCTCCTCACGTTTATCAGGTATGGAGCCAGTATCAGGTTTACTGTGCGGTGCCTCACGTCGTGTATCGGCGTTTCCAGGATCTTCTCTATCCATCTGTAGATCTTACCTCCCTGCTGGACTCTTGCCTTCCTTACGGGCCTTTTTACGCTCTTGGCATACTCCAGTATCTCCTTGGGCAGCTTCTTTGTGCTTATTGGAAGATTTGCAGCTATCCTCTTCCTTGCAGCCTCCGCTATTATCTCTGACAGCTCTGCCAATGAGAGATAGACCTTTCCTTTGTCAAGGCTCCTGTTGACCAGCTGCAGTCCTGCGCCTTTCTGCTTATTCATTAGGAATTGGTCGAACCTTATGGCAAATGAACCGTCTTCGCCGGTTACAGGTATGCCGAGCTCTTTTGATAGCGCTAGGACATTATCCGTCTCCTCTGATGATAGCGCAGACCTTATGCGGTTGCTCTCCGCACTAATGTACACGTTAAGCAGATACCTGTCATTCAGGGCGCTTGCAAGCATCCTTGAATATACGTAGCTTACCACTATCGATCTCTTTATCTCGTTCAGCTTTACATTCGTAAATTCTGGCGTTCGCCTGCTCAGGTCTTCCTCCAGCCTCAGCCTGCCCAGCCTGAGGTATTTCTCTTCTATCTTAGATGATGCACTGCTTATTATCTCCATTGCGGCGTTTGAGAACGGGTATTTGTATGAGAATTCAAGCTTCTCTGCCTCTGATTCCATGATACTATATACGCACTAATGTATAACATACTTTCTGCATGCCGAGGTTATAGATAGAATCTCCTGCTGGCAGTTCTTTGAAGAGCTGCTGCGCAGTCCCATCACAGCACCTGCTATCTACTCAGCGTACATACTGGCAGTGGCACATCGCCGTACTTGAGGTTCCGTTTACAGTCTTGTTTATCCTGTTGATGATCTCTTTGCCGTCATCTCTTGCCTTCACGACAAATCCATACTGCCCTTCTATAACAGATACCTCTTCTACAGAAGCTATAGACATCAGCCTCTCTGCAGTCTCGTGCACATTCTCTTTGCTGTTGGGCTTCACAAAAAAATAGTGATAGCTATCAGCAATCCTGCGTATCCCCTTTCTATTCATTTTTCCACCAAAGCGTTTTTGTCCTTGATATTTTTGAGCTTAAGCTTCTCTCTGGGAGCATGTCCACCAAAAACACACTTGATCGTCATGCTGGCATTAATGCCAATATGGACCGTCTTCCCAAGAGCAGGCTTATCCCCAGTATGTCAGTTGCCGCACCTAATGAAACATAAAAAGGAGATGAAATGAACGCATGTGGGTTGGTTGGGAAATAAGAAGTAGCCCCGTTTAAGGGTTTATTCTTTGCATTCATTTCATCCACCTGAAACAGGTTTGAATTTCTTTTTATAATAAAATGCCCTGCACCATAGGTATAAGTGTGTAGCCGATTTTAAGTAATAAATGGATTAATGTGAAATTATATCTATATAATAGCATATCTGATAAAGAAGAGTACCCCATTTTATCTGTATTAATAACTAATATAAATAGTATGTACCCTATATTATTGATATTTTGATAAAAAAACTGCCTGTAAAGATTGCAAAGTCGTTTGCCGCAGTTAAGAAGGAGTACGGCTTCCATCTGCAGGTCAAGTATATACACGGGACATACTGCCTTTTCGAGACAAAGACAAGATATGACGCGGAAACGAGGAAGCCGGTAAAGGCGACTTCATACATAGGGTGGATTTCCCAAGAAGGGGTGGTGGTTCCAGCAAGGCATCATGCGCCGAAAGAGCCACAGAAAAAAGCAGAGGTTGAGAGGCCGGAGCATGCTAAAGGTTTGGAGATACAGGAAGATGAGAGAGTAAAAAATCCTGAGACCGAAAAGCATGAGCGGGACATTTTAAGGGCGCTGTCAATGAATGCGAGGATAACTGTGCCTGAACTTGCAAAGATAACCAGATTAAGTAACACTGCAGTGAACTATCATTTGAGGAACCTTGAAAGAAAGTACGACATAAAGTATCTCCTAGAAATAGACATAGAGAAGTTCGGGTACATCAACTACATAGCATTCGTCAAGTTCAAGGACAAGAAACCATCATATGAGGAGATTAAGCAGCAGCTGGAAAGAATTTACCATGTTCAGACCGCGATGACCACCAACGGCATATACGATATGGTGATATTCATGACAGTCGGATCTACGGGAGGTGTAAGGTCTACAATATATGATTTCATGAAAAGATCTTTCCCATCTTATAATGCCGAATTGATCCTGACGCCAGCATACCAAACATTTGGATTCGTCCCTCTGCGAGATGAATTCTTTGACATTCTTAAAGAAAAGGTCTGGACAAGAGTGAAGGAGAGACCTAGGCCGAGCCATGACGAGATCACAGAGGTGGAGTATAAAGTACTTAGGGCGATGAACAGTAATGCATCTGCAGATTTTAGTTCGATAGATAAAAAAATCGGTGCGGACAAAGGCAGAGCGAATTATGCATACTACAAATTAATGAATAGAGGAATAATAAAAAGGGCTACGATATCCATGCAGAAGCTACCGACTAACGGAGATATGATATTCATACTAAACCATACAAAATTTGAAGAATGGGATAAAACAAGAAAGAACCTTCTCATGGAGATAATAAAAGAAGGCAGACTTAACTATGACTCTTATCCGTTCACATGCGACATTATGGCCCCGCGAGGAGTATTAATGGTAAACCACGTGTCAGAAGGAGAAGAAGTTGAAATAAAGAAAGATACAGTAATGAATGTGATAAAAGGAATGCATTTAGAGATTCTTAATATAAACAGTGTACCTGTAGGAACGGTAGATAATAGACTATTTGATAAAAAAGAAACTAGCCAGTTTGAACTACTGGTTTCAGAATATGGTATTTCGCAGGATAACATATTGAGTTAATTAAACACGTCATCTGCACCAACAGATTAACCGCTGTCGCCTCCTCCGCCAGTTTTTCCTCCGGACATACATTTCACCTGAATAAATTTCCGCTTGCAGCTTTAAAAACAATGCTATTTGCATGTTATATTGGCATATAACCGTGACGACAGCAATAAGGATGAGCTTTTAACATACGGGAATCTCAGTACATAACATACAGTATAAACAGGTTGGGGCTTCTCCCTATTGGCTTATAAACTTTGAAAGAATATGTTGTAACGTGTTATAATGGCAGAATTAAGTGATATACTAAGCGAAGATTCACTGAGATATGTGACACAGCTTCAACCGGTTATCAGGAAGAAGTACAATATAGACGTTGAGGAACTTTTGAAGGAGCCTGCTAATTACGAAGATAATCCAGGCATGGCAGACAAGATAAGAGCGATTGAGAGGGATATTGACTCGTTCTTCGACCAGAGGATAGCAGGCATGGGGAGCGAGGCAGCTGAATTGAAGAGTGCACTGGCAGCCATAGATGGGGATACGAAGAAGATAACACAGGCCATAACTACAAAGGCTTCCATAGCCCAGGTGCCATTTGTCAGGCCGCTGTTCGTTGATGCCCAGGAGCGTGAGGAGATAGTAATAGAAGGATATGACGCTTCTGTTGACCAGCTCGTCACCAGGATGATAAACATATCAGATTACATAGCAGACTTATCAACCGTCTAC
>DAHXNY010000007.1 GCA_027365175.1 Microcaldota archaeon
CTTGCAACTTTTCTTTGCCATTTTGCGATATGCTTCTCTGCATTCTTCCTGAAGTTAGGTTTTGTTATCTTTGTTCCGTCGGATAGGACTGCGAATGTCTTTAGACCCATGTCTATCCCGACTGGGTTCATGCCTTTTATCTTTGGAGGGTTTATCTCTTTTATCGTCGTAAATATCGCATAATACTTCCCTGCCTCCTTTTTTATTGTAAGGGTCTTCATCCTTCCTTAGGTTTGCCTGTGCAATTCTATCTTCATAGTGCCTATCCTTGAGGCCCTTAGCCTGTCCTTCTTTATTGAGAATGCGCCGTTGTCTTGAGGATAGACTATGCTGTAATATCTGTCCATTGACTTGAATCTTGGAAATCCTTTCTTTATTGATTTCTTTTCCCTGCATCTCCTGAAGAAGTTTTGCTATGCCTTTAGTATGCGGTATTTTATTTCGCATCTTGTCTGCGAATATATTTTTAGGTATTTTTTATCCTTCTCTATTTCTTTTGCAAACCTATTCAATGTTGCCATTGATAGCTTTTTGTCTCCATCTTGGTATGATTTTATTGACTTTTCGAGGAGCAAGTTGTAGAACTCCTTTGATATGAGAAGCTGTGAATTTATCTCCGATTGGCGTTTAGAATCTGGGTAGAGCCTGAATTTATATACTCTTGTTGAATCCATATTTTTATATCGTTATCCATGTTCATATACGTTTCTTAGGTTCGTTTTCATCCCACCTCTAAAGAGTGTGGGATTTCCCGCTCACATTGTTAAGCATAGAATGCCGCAGGCCGGATTTGAACCAGCGACATTCCGCTCTCTGTGTTTCGATAAAACTTTTACTAAAAGTTTTACTTCAGGCGGACGCTCTCCCGGACTGAGCTACTGCGGCAGTGTATAATCTGATTACTTGAAAGTTTTTAAATGCTCTAGTACGAAAGGATATTGCTGGTCATATGCCTATAGATGAGAGATGGTCCAGGCTTGGCCCAGCCTCGAATTACGTAAACCTTGAAGGGATAGAGTTCAGGGAGTACCAGTACAACATAATAAAGGCCATATTCGAGAAGGGCAATACACTTGTAGTGCTGCCAACAGGGCTCGGCAAGACGCTGATAGCCGTCTATGCGATAGCAGATTCGCTTTCTTCAAACAGGAAGGCAATGCTCCTCGCCCCAACAAAGCCCCTCGCAGAGCAGCATTATCTCACTCTGCAGAAAATGCTGAAGCTCAAGGATGATGAGCTGATGCTGCTTCTGGGAACTACTAACAAAGCCAAGCGGGAGGGGCAGATGGCAGACGCACGGGTCATAGTCGCCACACCACAGACCGTAGCCAATGAGCTGAAGAAAGGCACGCTCGACATAAGCAGGTACCATTCTGCTGTATTTGACGAGTGCCATAAAGCCGTAGGCAAGTATGCATACACATACATAGCAGATACCTGTTCTGAGTTTGGCATAAAGACGATAGGCCTGACAGCTTCTCCAGGCTCTAAGAAAGAAAAGATAAAGCAGCTGCTCCAGACGCTCAAGACAGAGCATATTGAGTCAAGGGTCTCATCAGATTCTGATGTCTCAAAGTATGTTATGCCAAAATCCATGCACATAATGGATATAGAGATGACAGACAGGATAAAGGAGATGGCCGCGCTTCTGCGTCCGGACATAGAGGCAAGCCTTACAAGCCTGAACAAAATGGGCTTCCTCCACTTCAAACATTTCGAGAACATACCTAGGGGAAGGATAATAGCGCTGGGCAATGAGATAAACAGGATAAGTTCTGACTACAAATACGCAGCTATATTCAGTTATGTAAAGCTGCTGAACCTGTCGCATGCATACGACCTTCTTACCGTAGAAGGGATACAGCCGTTCTTGGAGTACATGCAGTCATTGCAGAACAGGGAGAAGAAGAGCAAAGCTGTCCAGGGCATACTGAACAGCAAGAGGGTGATAGCTGCTATGTCTGCAGCAAAGGCTGCGCAAAGCAACGGGGAGGAGCACCCAAAAGTAATAGCGCTTCTCGACATACTGAGAAACTACAGGGGAAGGAGCGTGATAGTCTTCGTGCAGTACAGGTCTACCATAAAGATGCTTGTGGAATACCTGAACAACAATGGCTTCCCTTCAAAGGCATTCACAGGCAAGAGGGATGGGGTAACCGAGGCGATGCAGAAGGCTCTCATAGGGGATTTCAGGAAGCATGACTTCCATGTCCTTGTCGCAAGCTCCATAGGCGAGGAAGGGCTTGACATACCAAGCGTAGACGCGGTTATCTTCTATGAAGCTATACCGAGCGAGATAAGGAATATACAGAGAGGCGGTAGGACCGGAAGATTGACTCCTGGTAGCATATACATCC
This sequence comes from Microcaldota archaeon, assembly GCA_027365175.1. GTDB lineage: Archaea > Micrarchaeota > Micrarchaeia > Micrarchaeales > CABMGC01 > JAKAUU01. The sequence goes on from DAHXNY010000007.1 coordinate 2,358, forward strand.
TCCTTGCCAAGGATACCAAGGATCAGGTCTATTTCTATGTATCAAGGAGGAAGGAGGAGAAGATGAACATGCTTATCAAATCATTAAACATGGAGTTGGCCAGGCTTCCAAAAAGGATAATAGATGGGAATCAGTCAAAGTTGTAGTCTACAAATTATAGCCAAAGCCGATTAAGATTCATGTCCGATACTATGCACCCGTGAAACAAAATTATATTAAATACTGTGCAGAATATAACGCATGCAGAAAGTTAGGAGCGAAAAGCACTCTGGAAAGATAAAAAATCCAAAAATAAAAAAGGAGCAGTCTGCTTTTGAATTCATAACGACATATGGCTGGGCAATCCTTATACTTGCAGTTGTTATTGTCATGCTCTATTACTTCGTAGGAATCCCGTCTACATCTGTTCCGAATGAGTGCAAATTCATATTCGGGTCAAACTGCCAGGGGATAATCACAACATCGCTTGCAAGTTCAACCAGGATGACTCTTGTAATAACCAATTCGCAGAGCTATCCTATATTCAATCCACTGATAAAAGTTGCAACAGATTCATATGGGAACCTATCTGCAGCATGCCTCCCTGCAAATACGCTTGTCGATACGGGAAGTGAAATAATCTGCAATGTCACAATACCGCAGAAGATCTCGCCAGGAGTGTCAATAACAGGAACCATATACCTGAACATAACTGCCTGCCCCAGCGGAAACATCAACAACTGCCAGCCAAAACAGCTCCAGACCTATAAGGGAGACATAATAACAAGGGTAACATCACAATCATCCAACATACATCTAACCTCAACATCTACCTCTTCTACCTCCACCACATCCACTTCAACGTCTTCAACATCTTCAACATCCACTCCGACTTCAACTACAAGCGTGAGCTGTCCGCCAGGTTCACAGAGCTATACATCTGCAGGAACCTACCACTTCACAACACCTAGTGGTTGCGGAACCTCAGCTGTTTATACGATAAGTCTAGTCGGTGCAGGAGGAAGTGGTGCTACTACCCAGATTGCATGGTGTACCAGACTCCAGACTACGCAGTGCGGAAGATATTCTGGCGCAGGCGGTGGAGGCGGTGGATATGAGGTTGTCGATGCTTCAGGACTGGCAGCGGGAACTGCCATCACGGTAAATGTGGGAGCAGGAGGACCGGTACAGATAGGGTCGGCAGCGGAGGCAGGGGCGTCTTCTTCAGGAGGCACCAGCCCTAGTGGAGACCCAAGCAATGTCATTGCAACAAACCTTGCGGCAAGTGCAGGCGGAGGCGGAGGCGCAACTGCAGCAGAGGAGATAGACGCGGGATCATGCAGTTATACCCTGTCTTCTGTTCCAGGCAGTGGCGGAACCAATACCTATAGCGGCAGTGCAGTAACCTCTGTGGTAACAAATGATGCAGGACAGACCGCACCTTGGTCTGCGGCAAATGCATGCACGTATAGCCCAGGAGGCAATGGAGGAAACGCTGGAGGAAATCTGGGAGCTGGGGGCAGTGGAGGAGTCGGTTCTGCAAACGCGCTGTCAGGCGGGAATTACGGAGGCGGAGGTGGAGGAGCTTCAGCAGGATCTAACGGAGTGAGTGGATATGCAGGTGGAGGGGGCAGTGGAGAGATAACTATCTCCTGGAACTGAAAAAGGCGCTATTCAAATAGCAATACTGATAGCAATATGATATCTACAAGGTATTAATCCCAAACTTCCACAAAACCTTTAAATACCAGAAAACTTATTCCTTATATACGGGGGAAATGGATGGGAAGGAGAATGGAAATGCTCCACAGTGAGCAGGACCTGGGAGAGATAAGCAACGAGGAAGTGCTAGCTAGGCTCTCAGAATACGCCTACAACTATCCAGAATCAAGGGCTGAGCTTGCAGAGACAATAGAAACGTACGCCCAAAGAACAAACACAGGAGCACAGAAATACACTGCTATAAGCACGGCAGATGAAATAAGGGCGATAGAGATGCTGGAGATCCTCTGCTCTGAACTATAGCCACAAGCGCTGCTGCCTCGGACATAGCCTATCCTGACCCATGCCTCTTAGCGCATATGCACCAGAATAATGCCGCGGAGAATGAAGAAAATGTATGCGAGCGCCGGGATTTGAACCCGGGTTTTTGGCTTGGAAGGCCAGAGTCCTACCAGGCTAGACTACACTCGCACTCTTTTCATACCTTAAGTAATCATATATATAAATAAATGCGAGCGCCGGGATTCGGACCCGGGTTTTAGCCTTGGCAAGGCTATGTCCTACCAGACTAGACTACACTCGCACAAACAGCCTCTTATGCCAAGGTGATATTCATATTACCAGCAAACGCTTATTAATATTATACAGTGATAAGGAAGCACAAAAGTGTTGGAAATGGCAGATGAAAATAAGCATACAGCGACCAAGAAAAGCACTACAGTAAAGCCTGTATACATAATTGCAGGAATAATAGCAGTGGTTATAATCATAGGGGCAGCCTATGCGCTTACCTCTTCGTCACCCACAGTAGTCGCAGGCGACAATGTCAGCGTATACTACAAAGGCAGTTTCACCAACGGCACGGTATTCAACAATAACTTCAATTCCACTCCTCTCACATTCATTGCAGGCTCCAATTCCCTGATTCCTGGATTCTCAAATGCGGTCATAGGGATGAAGCTAAACCAGACAAAGACCATAACGCTTCCTGTAAACGAGGCATATGGCCCGGTCAATCCCAGCCTGTTTGTAAGCGTGCCCATATCTGTGTTCGGCAATCAGTCCAACTCGTTGAAAGTTGGCGGTCTTGTGAGTTCAAGCACAGGGTCAACAGGTGTTATAGAGGCTATAAACGCTACCAACGTAACAGTAAACTTCAATCCGCCTCTTGCAGGGAAGGCTCTGGTGTTTGAGATAAAGGTAGTGAAGATACGGAGTGCATGAACCATCTTCAAAAAGGGTTTTAAAAGTAAGCTGAACAAAGTATTCATGCTCAAGTACTACCTTGCCGAGCTGTTCGAGCCTACGCTGCTTTACAGCCTGGCTCTTGCAGTCCTTGGGATATCCGCTGCTTATCACTACGGGCACTTCTCAGCAATAAATGCCATCCTTCTGATAATAGGGAGCATACTCGCGCAGATGTCAGTCAACGTAATAAGCGACTATTTTGACTATACAAGCGGGCTTGACAAGGAGCTTGCAAGGAACAAGTCTGGCAATCTTGCAGGAGGAAGCTCGCTCATAGCGGAGGGCAAGATTAAACCGCTAAGCACCCTTCTTTCAGGAATCATAACGCTGATACTCGCCGCTATTATAGGACTGTATTTCCTTACCCTGCAGCTGGCTCTCCTCCCGATAATCCTGCTTGCAGGACTCTCAATACTCCTTTATGCTAGAGTTGTGAAGAGAATACCCTATCTTTCAGAGCCATTATGCACCATTAACTATACGCTGATTGCATACGGCAGCTTCATAGCGATGGCAGGAATATCTGCAGTAAACTACACGATAGCATTTGCATTCATACCTGCAGGGATAATGCTCGGCGGCAACGCCCTGTTTATAAACGAGATACCTGACAGAAAGACAGACAAGAGATATGCGGTGAGACACAGCGCCGTAATGCTTGGCACAAGCAGGAAGATAGCTGCATACTACCTGCTTTTCCAGGCAGCTGCGTACCTTATACTTATAGCCGGCCTTTTGACTGGTGAATTATCAATGTTGTCAATATCTGCTCTTGCTGTCCTTCCTGTAACCCCTTATATATTTGACGGAATATATAATGCGTATTCAAAGAGGTATCCGGAATATCTGGGCCTCCATACAATCGCATCTTTTGCGTTTGCGCTGCTGCTATCAGCAGCATTCCTGATTCCAGCTTTGTGATATTCGTGATCTCATGAGCCAAAGAGTATACAAGATATTCTCGGAAGTGCACAGCCACTATGACGCTGTCAATACGATATGCAGTCTGGGTACAATAGTCAGATGGAGAGAGGAAGGTGCAAGGGAAGCCACTATTAACAAGGAGAGCTACAAGTTGCTGGACATAGCTACGGGCACAGGCGAATTCGCGATTACCTTGGACAAGGAAGCAAGGAAGCGAGGCAAAAAGGCCGACATAACAGGAGTGGACTTCTCAGAGAACATGCTGAGCGTTGCAAAGCGCAAGGCAAAAGAGAGGAACCTTGACATAAAGTTCGAGCATGGAGATGCCCTGCACCTGAGGTATCCTGACAAGTCCTTTGACGTAGTCACTTCATCATTCGCACTCAGGAACGTCGATGACCTTAACAAATTCTGCTCGGAAGCAAAGCGCGTCCTCAAGCCAGGGGGCAGATTCGTATTTATGGACATGGCAAAGCCTGACAAGGCTTGGCAGAGAGCCTTCCTCAAGTTCTTCTGGGGTGCATCTGGAATAATAGGATTTGCAGAGTATAAGGAAGCATTCGAATGGCTGATGGTGAGCGTAGACAGATTCGACAAGGAGAACTTTGTAAAGATAGTAAAGAAGAGCGGCTTCAAGAATGTAAAGAAGAGAAATCTCATCTCAGGAGCGGCATTCATGGTGACTGGGCACAGGTAGGTGCTTTACTGGAGAGCAAGAATTCAGCTATGTATTCAGAAGCCCACAAGTCCTACGACGCTACAAACAGGCTCCTCAGTTTCAACACCGACAATATCATAAGAAAGAGGGCAGCTGAGGCTATTCTATCTTCAAACCCGTCAAATGTGCTAGACATAGCTACAGGCACGGGAGACCTGGCAATCCTGACTGCAAGATACGCAAATGAGAAAGGGCTCAAGACGAAGGTAACTGGCATAGACATGAATGCAGGCATGCTTGGCGTTGCAAGGGAGAAGGCATCAAGGAATGGGATAAAAAACGTAGTATTCGAGAAGGGCAATGCTCTCGGATTAAAGTACAGGACAGGATATTTTGATGCTGCGGTGTGCTCGTTTGCATTGAAGAACTTTGATTCCCAGGAAAGGTTCCTCAAGGAAGCTAACCGGGTGCTGAAAAGTAACGGCACATTTGTCATAATAGACATATCCAAGCCGAGCAGCATGACAGGAAGGCTTGCTTTCGGGGTTTATACGAAATACATGGAGATGTTCGGCATATTAACAGGCAAGAAACTTTACCAATGGCTTCCAGGAAGCACTGCAGGATTCAACAGAAACAATTTTGTAAAATTGATTAAGGCAGCCGGTTTCAGAAGCATACGTATCAACGAATATCTTTTCGGGATATCTTACATGCTAATCTGTAGAAAGTAGCATCTTTGGTTGAATTAGGACAGAGCAAATTCCAGGATTATTGCGAGTATCTAAAAAACTCCGCTACTTTCAAGAATAGAACCGGTCAGGCAGGTATTTATAAGAAAAACCATTAACCTTATCTGAGCAGAATAAGACGTGTCAAAAGTGAACCGATGTTTAATAATAAGTTGAAATTTTTTATTGCTGCAACTGCAGCAATCTTTATCTTCGCATACGTAAACAACCTGCAGCTGACTACTTTCTCTCTGCCACTATTCCTAATTGCAGGCTATCTGATTTCAAAAGATGACTATCTGATAATGAGGTGTGCGGCTTCTGGGATCGGCATATTGGCCATAAGCATAATCTCCTACACTGTTTTTGTCCACATGACTATTACTCCGATATTCAACATACACTACATACTGAATGTCATAATCGTAGGTTTCTATTTTATGATAAGCGCCATAACTGCGCTCATAATCAGGGTTTTTTATGCATCTGACACGCACCAGCCTGACATCCTAGATGGTAAAAAAAAGCTATTCTACTATTCAATAGTACTTATAATTTTTCTTTCGTTCCTGCAGTCGTTCATGATATTCAAGGGCAGTTACTATGACCATACTGACAGTGGCCTTGTAGGCTATCCAATCCACGGCGCGCTATCCCTTTCCTCAAGTATGTGGAATCCAATGTACTATACTGGCAGCATGGCAGCCAGCATCAGTTCCACGCCAGGTCTCTTAATAGAAATGCTCCAAATGCTGTTCGCTTTGATATTTGGAAATATACTCGGAGCGGAACTCTTCTTCGGGCTATTGATCCTCGCAGGGGGGCTCGGGATATTCCTTATCGTTTATGAGCTAACCTCAAAATCAAGTACATCGACGAGATGTATCGCCGGCATTGCTTCATTCATAATATTTTCTTATTATTTTTATCCCCAGTATGGTGCAACACACGCGTTGTATCAGGCATTCCTGCCTATAACTATCTTCTTTTTGTTCAAGCTATACCAATCAGTTGAAGCCGATGCGGTCACTCCCCTAAGCATAATATTGCCTACAATATCATTAGCAACACTCATAGGCGTCGGCGAAGCTGGTTACCTGCTGCCAAACGGCGTCATGGTCGGCACATTTCTCATAACATTTATTGCATTCAGCAAGAATAAGATGGCTCTATTCAAATGTTCGATGTTTGTTATTCTGATATCACTGCTCATAAACGGCACGATATTCATATCCTTATTTACCTATATCCATAATAACTACCAGGGGTATTTCAACTCATTTTCCTATAACATCTTGCTGAATACTAGCAAAGAGAACATACTGGTTCCTTTTGAAATTTACGGAGTAACTGCACCCTCACTAATGCTTCAATACTCTGGAAACGGAATTGCTGCCATGTTAGCAGAGACAATCATCCTCCTAATCGGATTTGCAGCAGTATATTTTTCAGCAAAGCTAAGGAGAGAAACGCAAATATTCATTATCTGGCTGTTTATCGTTGTGATATCTCTCGTATTCTTTTATGGGAATCTTAGCGCCCCATTCGGCGACATTTTCAGTTTTATTCTGAACCATTTCAGTCTTCTTCTAGCGGACCGCGCCCCAGATCCAATTTTTTATTACAGCATGTTCTTTGCTGAGAGCGTTTTATTCTCGGTAGGGGCTGTATGCATAGGAGAATCGTTAAAAGGCAGGAAGAGGCTTGCCTTTTTAGCCCTGATGATTGTGATACTGGCAGTTAGGCTATACTACTTCGATGGAATACCTCTTGTGAGCGTAAGCGGCATACAGATCCCCAATTACTACTATCAAGTTGCGAATTATATCAACAACAGGAGCAGCGGATTCAATACTGCCTTGCTTCCTGCAGAGTATCCATTTGGACATTTTGCAAATTTCTACTACGGCACTGACATATATTCCTATCTTATCAACGGGTCAGTATTTACAGGAGGGTATACTGCCACCAGCATGTCCCAACTCGGCCCGTCTGCTTCAACTGAAGCATACTATAACATATCAAACAGCATACAGGAAGGCAATATTCAAAATAAAAGCTACATTGCAACCAAGCTTGGTAATTTTGGAATCAGATACATAGTGGTACAAGGGGACAGTGCACCTAACGGCACTGCAAACGGCTATCTGGATTACAACTATTCATACATATATGCCAACCTTAACTCTTCAAATAATATCTCCTATGCTGCCCATTATGGAAACGCCTCAATTTATGAGAACAACAAAGCACTGCCTCTTGTATTTTCAGGAAACAACAACAGCGTTTCATTCAATATAATTTCATACACGGAAATATCTGCAAACCTGCACAACGCATCTTCTGTATATTTAAGGCAGACTTACGATCCAGATTGGGTTGCATCATATCAAAACGGAACGGTCATATCCGATCACAGAGTCGGATTCGGCTACATGAATGAATGGGTAATAGCTCCTTCAGCAACAACGATCATTATTTCATACACACCGGAAAAATACGCATATTTGGGATTGTTCATAAGCATAGCATCTATATTCTGTCTAGCACTGCCATATCTGGTTATTAAAAGGAGAACGGTAGGAAAAGATAACGCTTCCAGCGCCCCTGCCGCAGCAGCATCTAACAGCCTGCAAACCAAAAAGATTACCCTCAGGGACATTGTTCTTGACCCATTTATACTCTCATCGCTAATAGTGGTAATAAGTCTGTTTATTATGGCATCAGGGATTAGTATGCTTATGGGCAATGTGGTCAATACCACCGTCTTTAATGGCAGAGCAGGATATCTCATATTCCACAATAACAATCTTGGTTACATATATGCTATAAATTATACTTTGCCAAGTAAAGTGGTACCGAAATACGAAAATGAAAAGGGGATAATATTCTTTTATCAAAATACAACAGAATTATCAGCCTGCAGAACCAGCATAAAAAATATGAGCTATTTATTATACAATCTGCGTATGCAATCAAACACTACTATAAACGTATCCTATTCCTATGTAAATCCTGGGTTAGTACACTTCTGCAACAGTACGGTATACATACCTCCGCAGCTTCACTGAATACCGCACACATGCAAGAGGCACATAACTGCTTTAGTTATGAATTGCAATAGTTTCATGTTTTCCCAACAACAGCCTTGGCATTCCTCTTATACCAGTCGAAGAGCAACAGGTAGGCCGGAACGAATTTTTCTCCATTCCTTATTTTCATGTCTATCTCATCAAGAGCATAAAGCTCCTGAGAGGCAGCGTCTTCATGCAACTGCGGCTTACTGTCGGATATGGCAACATAAAACCTGACAAATTCATTCTTGGTATCTGGCCCAATGGGTAGGCCATAAACAGGTTTAAGGCCAAGTCCATCTATCCCCAGCTCTTCAATACTCTCCATACGCGCTGCTTCATCATAGGTCTCTCCACTGCTGACATGGCCTGCAGCAGATGAATCATAACATCCCGGATGCGTATCGACAGTCTGGCCCCTTTTCTCTATCCAGAGCTTTCCTTCAGAGTTGAACATGAAGACGTGTACTGCCAGATGGAGTTTGCCGGTCTTGTGCACTCCCTTCCTAGGTGTCACGCCTATCACAACATTATTCTCATCTACTACGTCACCATTTCTACCTGTCCGGCTTCCATCTGTATCACCATAATCTTGCACCATGCTTCTTACGCACGATTCAATATCCCCATAAACATTGGTGTAAATTCTTTCCACACACCTCAAAACCTCCACCAGTCCTATTCCCTTCTTGACCTCACCCAGGTCATCAAGGGATTTAAATCCGCACTCTTCCCATTCTTATTATGAGTAGATATGGAGGCAAGGAGAATCGGACTCCTGCTTGCAGAATGTCAATCTGCCGTCCTACCACTAGACGATGCCTCCTTTACAAGAAATCTGATTAGAAGCTCAGATTAATAACTACACATTGGTTATGCTGGTAATTTATTACTTATTGCAATCACACGAAAGAGCCTTTTCTAACCTTCTTAAATACTAACTCCATTTTTCCAGTTATTTGTAAGTTAAAGTCTTCATTTAAAGCATTTGCTGTTAATGGTCTAGGCGAAACGTCATTCGCTACGCATTCAAGTTTATACATGGAATCTGTAAGACTGGCATTTGCGACTTGTAATATCTTATTAGCATAGTCTATTCTAGACATTGCTATAAAGCCTATTTTGTCAGGATCTGGTGGAAGATAAATCTCATTTATTTCCTTCCACATGGGATCATCAAAACTAACAAGTCCTTTATTGTAATCTGTTTTAAAATTTCTAAAATGCATAATTAACTCTGAAACTCTGCTAAATGTCAATTTTACTCTATTAGTTTTAGAATCTAATTTTGGATAATCTTCTTCCGTACCAGTTCTTTTATCTGACATATTATTTGCTCTACCCCCACATCGGATCTTCAGAATTATAAAACGATTCATTATGCATAATAACAGAAGAACTGAATGTTCTCATTATAGATGCGGCCCCTGTAGCTTCTAACAAATCTGCATACGCACGATATAAGTGATTGAAATCGTGGGAAAGGTCATTTTAACATTATTTTTTGCTGCAGCCATGAGCCTTTTTCTCAGTTCATTATCCATATTCATATTATAATAAGCAAAAATTAAAACTTACGTATTTGATTGGATTAGGAACTTGACATCTCTCTCAGCAAAGACACAATAAACTTCCATATTTATGGTATCCTCAGCAACTTCTTAGGATCTCCTCGAATAGTGGAATTGTCAAATGTCAACTTCCTATTTGGATAAAAAGTCCAAGGAAATAAAATTGATAAACTTACACTAATATTATCATGCCGTCGTTTGCTATCTCTGTGTTCTTGAAGACCTTATTTGCATCTGTCTGAAGCTGTTTAACATCTTTATACCTTGCGCTTATATGCGTAAGGAGCAGACGCTTTGCCTTAGCCTTCTTTGCAACAGCCGCAGCCTCTGAAGCAGTGGAGTGCTTCCTATCAACAGCGAGCTTCTTCTCCTGCTCCGCAAAAGATGATTCATGTATGAGCAGGTCTGCGCCATTCGCTGCCTTTACAGTAGTTTCTACAGGCCTTGTATCAGAGGCATACACTATCTTCTTTCCCTTCACCTCCTTAGAGACCTTTGAAATCAATATCTTTCTGCCGTTTGCAACCACGCTGCCGTTTTCATTGAGCTCCTTGAACATAACTCCCTTTATGCCAAGCTTTCTGCAGAGCTCCTTGTCAAACTTCAAAGATGAGTTCTCTTCGAACACATAGCCCTTTGTCCCAATCGAGTGGCTGAGAGGAAAGGCCTTTACGGAGAAGCCCCTGCCTTTGTATATTGTGCCATTCCCTATCCCGTGCACATTTACCTTGTAGTCTATCTTTGCATTATCAAATGTCTTAAGCTTCTCTATCACGTCTTCGTAGCCCTTAGGGACAAAGATGTCTATCGGGCTCTGCCTGTTGTTTATCGCAAGCGTTCTAAGAAGGCCTGCTATGCCTATAACGTGGTCTCCATGGACATGCGTTATGAAGACGGCCCTTGTCTTGTATGTGTTAACTCCGTACTTGAGCATCTGCAACTGGGTGCCCTCCCCGCAATCGAAGAGGAAGACCTCGCCGTTGTATACAAGAGCATAGCTGGGGAGGTTCCTGCTCTTTGAGGGCGCAGAGCCTGCAGTCCCAAGTGCAATGATCTTAATCTGCATAATCATACATCCTTACAGTTCTATTGTGACTGTCTTCTTCTTAAGGTCTATTCCAGTTACCTTTACTGCAGAAGAGGCATTCAGCTCCTCTACAGTTGGCTTCCTTTTCCTTTTTATCTCGTCTATAAGAGCGTTTATTGTATTCATGTTCTCAAGAACATTCCTTCCCATCTCAGCATACCCCTTCTCTTCATCTGCAAACCTCCGTGCAAGCTGCCTCTGCTTGCTTATGCTTGAGTCCATCTCAGCAACCTTCCTGTTGCTCTCCATGTCTTCTTCTACTCTCTCATCCTTGTTGAACTCGTCAAGCAGCCCATTCATGCTTGCAAACCTCTCCTTCTGCAAGCTGCCGTACCTTTCCAGAGGGTATGCCGAATAGTCGACATAAGCGCCGTTCTCTGAGTATGCGACAGGATCAGGAGATGCTATTCTTGTGAAGATGTATCCTATGGCAAGCGCTACCTGGTCTCTGTCTACAGAATCAGCCCTTGCCTTAGGGTCTATCTTGTGCATCCTTAGCGCATCATCAAGATACGCAGGGCCGATGCTGATATACCTTGAAACGGCTCTCATCAACATGTCCTCTTCGGAGCATGCATGCTCTACAAGCTCAACCAGATTGTTCTCCGTCTCCTCGATGCCCATCCTGCCCTCTATTATCTCATAAGGCATCTTCGACCTTATCTCCCTGTCCCTGTATATTATGCGCTTGTAGCATAAGTCTATGATCCCGTTCTTCACCAGTATCACATTCCCCCTGCCGAACATCTCGATGACAAAGCTGTATTCTCCATCTTTCGATGAGAACTCAATGACTATTATCCTGTCAGTGCCGTACTGGTAGATTCGCTTGACCTTGCAGTTTTCTATCCTCTTCCTCACTGCCATCGCAAAAGAGGTAGGCGCTCTGGGCACAGGCGAATATCTTGTAGAGTTGAAGGTCTTAAGGAGCATGCAGTGCACTGCAATGTTGCCCTCTGAGTTGTGGAAGACGAATCTGAACGAGTCCTTTCCGTCTTCGTAGAACTTTTTGAGGAAAGCTCCCTCTACGCCCTTCTTCAATTCCTTAATCGCAAGATGCAGTTCAAGCGAGGCTATCTCTCGCATAAGTATCAGCTAAAGTTTCTTCTTACCCTCTTCTTTGACTATCTTCGCAAAGTGCTCTGCAGCTTTCTTTGCCTTGTCAGACTGCTCTATCGCTGTGCCTATCTGCACTATGTCAGCGCCTGCCTTTATCGTCTCCCTAAGATTCTCCTCATTCATTATGCCTCCGGCAACTATGTACGGAACATCTATGGTGCTCTTTACCGTGCGTATCATCTTTGGCGGCACCGGCCCGGATCCCATCATCTGCGGATTCGAACCTACGTCAGTCAGTATGAATTTGTTCCCAAGATACTGGCCTGCAAGCGCAAGCGCAGCTGCGACCTTCTCCTTCTCCCTGGGGACCATATTGGCATCTCCAACCCATCCTACGGTGCCTCCTGGCTCTACTACTATGTAGCCTATGGCGAGAGGCTCTATTCCAAGCTGCTTCACCAAAGGCGCGGAGAGCATCTGTGCATGCGTTATCCAATAGGTATTCCTTGCATTGAGCAATGACATGAAGTAAACGGCATCGGCATGCCTTGTAAGCGTCGCTATGTTTCCAGGGAAGAGAACGACGGGAACGTCGACCTGCTCCTTAACGCGTTTTGTGACGTCGTCCAGAAGCTCGCCCTGTGCGCCTATGCTCCCTCCCATCAGTATCACGTCAGCGCCGCCGTCAGCAGCAGCCTTGGCTGTCTTTACTGCCTGGTCAGGGCTCTCATAATCTACAGGGTCTACAACCATGAACATGAGTGCTCCTTTCTCACCGAGCCTCTCGTAAATGTAATGCTCTACCTTTCCAAGGCTTTTATTCATGTAATTCATTTGATCATCTCAGAAGCTGATATTATAATTATGCTCTTTTGTACTTTTCTTCGAAGTCCTTTATCATCTCTCTCCCTTCCTTCTCAATGCTCGCCTTCGGCTTGAAGCCGAGCACCTTCATGGCCTTCTCTATCGATACTCGCCTGTCGCTTGTTACGAACCGCAGCTCATCGCTGTCAAGACCTCTCCTCTTGGCGACTATAGAGACTATAACGGGGCTTATGTGCCTCTCTATCTTATCCATGCCGAGCTCCTTGGACGCGAAATTGAAGAGATACTGCTGCGTGTACTCAACACCGTCAGTCAGATTGTATACGCCCTTAGGGGCATCCATGCCCAGCATCAGCCCCCTTATTACGTCGTCTATATGCACGAGCGCAAAGTAATTTCCTCCATTCCCTATGAGATATGCTTTCTTCTCCTTTATGGCCCTGAAGACCTTGAAGAAAGAGTGTTCGAAACCCTTTCCGTATACTGTGCCCATCCTGAATATCGTATAATCGAGAAGGTTGCCGTTTGCGATTATCTCCTTCTCCGCAAGCATCTTCGTATGCCCGTACCTGTCGGAAGGCTTCGGCTCCGACTCCTCTGTAAGTATGCCCTCCCTCTTCTTGCCGTAAACATCGACTGTGCTTGTGTATATCAGTTTCTTAACATTGTTGCGTATGCATAAATCTACTACATTCGCTGTGCCCTCTACATTAACGCGGACAAGCTCATCGGTATATGCCTTGTATTCGCTTACAATCGCTGCCAGGTGGAAGACATAAGATACTCCCTGCAGCGCCTTCCCGAGCTTTTCCTTGTCATTTATGTCGCCCACATAAGGCACGACTCCTGATTCCAGCGCCTGAAGCTGCTCCATCTTCTCGGCATAAGCCCTTACATGGTATCCGTGCGCAAGCAGCTCCTTTATCAGAGCCCTGCCAAGCCTGCCCGTGCTGCCCGTAACGAGCACGGCCTTTCCGGAAACTCTGCCGTTCCCTGCATCCTTCCTAACAGCTTTTTGCGTCTTTTTAGTCGTCGTGAAACAGCCTCTTTGCAAAGAATTTCATATACCCTTCAGGTGCGTTTCCCATCGCATAGTTTACCCAATCCTTTCCGAAAGGCACCAAGACGCTCACCTTCGCCTTCCTCTTCTGAGCCTTCTTCAAATGCCTCTTGTTGTATCCTAGTCTGAATTCAAAGATTAAATTCCTTTCGTTTCTGCCAGCCTTTGAGAGTTTTGAGAGAAGCTCATCAGAACCCGAAGAGAGAACCGGCATCTCAACCCTTTTCGCTATTGCACCTATGCGTTTTGCTATCTCCTTGTCCTTCCTGTTCTCCTCGCCAAGGAGCACCTTCACATACTTGGTGCTCTTCCCTCCATTGACATAGCGCTCCGCATCATCCAGGCTGCACGCTATCCCTATCTTCATAGCTGAGAGCTCCCTGATAAGCGGCTTGCTCAGCGAGTCCGTCTCTGCCCATACGAAGACTCTGTTCCTGTTCGATATCTCTTCTATCTTCTTCATGTTAGCAATCGCTACGCTGTCCCCTATGCCGAGGCCTATCTGCTCCAGCCTTACGTGAACACTTGCCCCTATCCCCAATCTGGCTATCCTCCTTATCAGTTCCAGGTATGTGCTTGTAACATATGCTGCTTTGGGCTTGTCCATAGCTGCACCGCTGAGGAACATTATAGAGGTGCTTATGCCCTTGTCGCTTATGCCTTTGGCAGCATCCAAGGCAGAGCTCATAGTCGTTCCCGCAATGTGCTTGGAGACAAGCCTGTGGAGCACCTTCTCCATTATGGGTTCATTGCTCTTTATCTCAGAATCAACCAAAAACATCACTTAATGAGTACCTACATGCAATAGGGCCATGCAGAATGCATAATAGCATATAGGATTCTATCTTGAATCGTAGCTATATATTAGTTTCTAAGAAGCTTTAATAAGGTAAATTCTATGCTCTGTCTATCCAAATCAAGAGGCACAGGAGGAAGCATGAAGGCCCAGCCGGAGGACTTCATAGTAAGGGAGATAACCAATAAAGGGGTAACTCTCGAGCTTCAGAAGGTATACTCCGCACAGGACCTTAAGGAAGAGGAAGCCAAGGAAGGCAGATTCTGCACCTTTGTGATAGAGAAGAGGAACTGGAATACGATAAACGCGCTTCTTGCAGTCGCAAAGCGCCTTGGCCACGGAAGGAAGTCCATAGGCTATTCTGGAATAAAGGACAGGAGCGCCCTGACCGTACAGGTGGCAAGCATCTTCGGCGCGGAGCCGGAAGCGGTAATGCGCACGCGGATAAAAGACCTATCGATAAATGGCGCATGGAAGAGCGATGGGGTAGAGATGGGGAGCAACCTTGGCAACGCCTTCTCAATAAGGATAAGGGACACAATAAACGGCGACATGGACGCTACCCTCGAGGAGCTCTCAGGCATGGCACCAAATTATTTTGACGCACAGAGGTTCGGCTCAAGGCTAAACAACGCTGCCGTAGGGCTCTGCATAATAGAAGGGAGATTCGAGGATGCTGTAATGGAGTTCCTGACAGGCGCTGAGAACGAGACAAGTGCAGACGCTATAGCGGCAAGGAAGCACCTCAAAGAGGAGCAGGATTTCAAGCAGGCTATGGAGTACTTCCCAAGATATTTGAAGACGGAGCGCACCGTGATAAGCGCACTGTGCCGGGAGAAAAATTATGCGAATGCGCTACGTGCGATGCCAAGGGGAATAAGCCTGCTCTTCATACATGCGGTAGAATCGTACATCTTCAACGCAGAGCTGGAATCGAGGATAAAGGCCGGCGATCTTTCATCGGGAATAAGGTTAGGGAGCAATATCGCAGGCTTCCCTGATTCAAAGTCCGCATCCGAAGATGGATTTCCTGCCGCTCCGCTTATAGGATACAAAACAGATGAGAATGCAGTAAGCGGATATGCTGAAGAGGCAATGGGAAAGCTGGGGATAAATAAAGAGAGCTTCCTGATAAAGAGCATGCCTGAGCTCTCTATGAAAGGGGATGTCAGGGCGCTTCTCATGCCCTTCCGGGACTTCTCATATGCCAATGAAGAGGAGAACCATGCGCTTAACCTGAATTTCTCCTTGCCATCAGGCTCCTACGCTACGATATTTGTAAATGAGATAACAAAGAGCAGCGCCTTCTCGCTGGGCAGCATAAGGACAAGGTGAGGGCAGGCTGCATGCTATGGCTACGACATAAACTGTTCGATAGAAGAGAGCTCGGTCATCAACTCTGCATTGTCGTTAGGCGCTCCAAAGACATTTCTCTCCTCACCGCATTCGGTGCATCTGTGCATTATGACAAAGCCAGTCTTATCATACAATGTGCCTATCGGTTCCATCATTCCCCTGCACTTATTCTGCCTGTCTCCGGGGCCAATATCCACGTGCATTGACCACAGGCACCTGGAACAATGGTTCGTATATCCGTTGCCAATGACGAACATGCCGCAGTTCATGCATTTGAAGTTCTCCTTCTTTCTCTCGAATCCTTTTGCCATCAGATCAACACATGGAATGTGAGCGCCGGGATTGGGATTTTCAGAAGATCTTTTGAACCCAAAAGGCCCGAAGGCCACCAGATCTCGAGTTTCGCCAAAGTTTCTGGCGCGATACCTGATTCTGCCATCCCGGCACGCAAATTTATTTAAATACGCTAAACTAATAAAACCTTAACAGACATTACAAGTTAATAAAACCTTCACAGGCATGTAATGTTATTACTATAAAAGAATGGTCAAAATGCTTCTGAACAAGACTAACGTATTGATGCTCATACCGGTAGCCCTCTTTCTCATACTTACAATAAGCAGTGGCCTGTTCTCGGTATATCTGCTGTATCTTGCAGGATATGCGCACTCGATTTCAATAACCGCACTAGCCATAACCTTCCTGACGCTCTCACTGCTCTCCGGATTTTTCAACATCTTCACGGCATACTCGTATTACAGGTCGCAGCTCTACTCCAAATATCTGAAGAGGATACAGAACAGGCTCAAGCCATTAACGAAATTCCCTGCAGTCGCAGTGGTCATGCCTATTTACAATGAGGATCCTGCTCTTGTCAAGAAGAACATGCTCCGCCTCAAGGATCTTGACTATCCAAAGGATAAGGTCAATTTCTATATTCTGGATGATTCGACAAAGGCCAATATCGCAGAAGAGATAAAGGGTTTCGCAGCGGCTAACTCAATAAGATATATACACAGGAAGAACAGGAATGGCTACAAAGCGGGAGCGCTGAATAATTTTGTCAAGGCGGCAAAGGAGGAGTACCTTGCAATATTCGACTACGACGAGTATCTTACCGATACCGCATTCCTAAAGGAGCTGCTCCCATACTTCAGCATAAAGGACCTCTCGTATGTGCAGACGGAAAAGAGCTATTCCAAAGGTACCTTCTTCTCAGAGACCATAAACCTCTTCGACGAATTCTTCTTCAATTTCGTGCAGCCGTCAAGAGCCCTAAATAACACGGCCATATTCGCAGGCTCATGCGGGATAATAAAGAACAGTGCAATAAAGAAGATAGGCGGCTTCCCGGAATATGTCATAGAGGACACCTTCTTCAGCTTCGAATCCGACATACACAACTACAAGAGCCTGTATATTCCGAAGATATATGCGCTCGGCAAACCGATAAAGACCTTCACCGAGCTAAGCAGGCAGCAGTGGCGCTATAATTATGGCGATACGCAATTCCTTAATTACTTCTTCAAAAGGACTGCATCAAAGAAATCGACCAGGCTGTCGGTGCTCTCAAACATCGATTACATAACGCACGGTTCCGGGTTGAACTACATCTCCTTTGTACTTGTGCTATTCACGCTGGTATCAGTACTGATAGTCTTTGCAACAGCCGCGGCACCGCTCACATCGCTGAACATAACCGAGCTTTTCAAATCAAGCTCGCTGCCTGCAACTATAGAGGCACTGGGCATAATGGCCTTCATAGTATCGCTGCTCGCCCCAGTGCTGCTGATAAAGCTGCAGTTCAAGTCGGTAAAGAAGGGCATAATGGTGCTCTTCCTTAACTTCGCACTTGCCATTACAAGGACCAGGGCAGCCTTTGCAGCCCTGTTTTCCAACAAGCAGTCCTCTCTATGGGCCAGGAACTTCACCAGCAAGGGTCCGAGGATAGCGAATGCCCTGAAGAGCTCCTTCTCAGAGATAACCTTCGCATCAGCGCTATTCATGCTCTCAATCTTCGCAATGTTCATAAACAACGTATCAGGAGCGATATGGCTCTTCTGGTACTCGATACTCTACTTCTCGACCTTCGCGTTCTTCTACAAATACGGCTGAGGGCTGACTATGATATATGTTAAAAAGCACAGCAGCGACCATGGCACTGTAATAGCTATGTGCGATGAGGAGCTTCTTGGCAGATTGATAGAGGAAGGGAAGAGGGTCATAGACCTTAAGACCCACGCGAATTTCTACAAAGGTTCGCTCCTTACAGAGGAAGAGGCAGCAGAGGAGCTAGAGCCTGATGTATACTCTGCGAATATAGTGGGGAAGAGGGCAGTAAAGATAGCTGTAGAGAAGGGTCTGGCCACAAGGGAGCAGGTGATGCGGATAAAGGATGTGGAGATACTCCAGATATTCTCTATCTTCTGAATCGCCGGACAGCTGCGCCGATGCTCTGCATCAATTACTGCTATATACGTGCCTTAAGCAGCATCTCCTTTCAACTTCAATATGGCCTCTGCTATATTGCCGTTTGACTCTTCCAGCGCCTCCCTTGCTGAAGCTTCATCAGATATCCCTGACTTTTCCATGACAAGCTTCACATCCTCTTCATCTATAGATACCCTTGCCTTGTCCACCTCCTTCACCTCCCCGCTTATCTGGAAGCTGGTATTCCCCTGCGCGTTTATCGCCACAACCTCAGGATTCTCTATGACTATGTCTTTGTCAGCTGTCTCTATTACCACTCTTGAAGCATCTATGCTCTCACTCTTTATGCCCATGCGGTCCATTACCTTTTTCAACTGCCTTGGGTCTATGTTTGGAATCATGCGAAAACCTCAAACCATTATATACAATATATATTAATTAACGCATGCGTAATAGCATATGGCTGCCAAAACTGTCCGTCACAAGACGTATAACTCGGCAGGATTGGGTCGCATGAAGGGGCAATATTGTCCTAAAATGCTCTGTTTCAGCATATGCCAGGTTCGACGTCAAACTGCCATGAGACAGGCAAAAATTCGCCTATAAAAGAAGCCATGTATCACATATGACGAATTATAAAGAAGAATATGCAAATTAAAGTTTAAACATAACAGCACTATTTAAATACCTTGCACCTGACATACATCTCGAAATACTAAAAGTGTGGTAGAATGAAATCTCTAAAAGCTAAGAGAATAGCCGCCGTCGCGGCAAGCGTACTCGTCGGTCTTGCATTTGCAGGACAGGGAGTGACATTTGGTAACATACCTATAATAAACAGCCAAGGACAACCTGTTGTCCAGATAGTTGTGGGATCAAGTGCAGCCCCTAGCGATGGAGTAGTCGCAGCAAACATTGCAGCCGTAATAGGCAACCTAGCGTTCACATCAACGAACGTAACGGCAACAGTAGGTGGCACCTCAAACCTGAAGTGTGTCATCTCAACGCCAACGTGCACGCTGACAAACCAGCAGGTGTACTTGGGTGAATCAGGACTAGCTTCTTCAAGCAGCTCCTATGTCTTCTCTGCATTAATAGGATCTGTATTGAACAGAGGAGTCTCACTCAACACGCCAGCAAGCACAAAGGCACTGCAGACTGGAAACCAGTATGCGTTCCAGGAGAGCGACTCATTGTCTCTGTCCCCAAGCGCAAGCCCTTACACTGCAGCAGGGTACGTTCCATTCTCAACAGTTACCGCAACTAACAATGGCGGCGGAGTATCATTTGCAGGATTCTCTTCAGGAGGATACGACAACATACTCCAGGTAACGAATGCAAACCTGCCTTCGCTCCTGAACAACTATGGAGGAAATGGTGAATCAGAGGTACTATGGTTAACAGGATTCCCTGTATACGACCAGCAGAACTCTGTACACGCATTCCAGCTTCTCAGCGCAGGCGGAGCATATCAGGTAGTCTTCAACACGCCTATACAGAACAGGACGAGCTCAAACTCAGTCCAGATAAACACACCTATAAAGCTTCTTGGTAAGAGCTGGACAATCCTGAGCGCAATAGGAGGCGGACATGGAGTTGCAGTAACCTCTTCAACAGCAGTTGCAGGAGGAAAGCTGAAGCTTGCATCCTCACTGACCCCATTAACTACATTATATGTAGGTCAGAACATGACAACAGGTCCATTCACAGTGGTTCTTCAGGACCTCGGACAGCCTAACTCCAATGGAGTATCCCCTGCTTCAGTAGCAATATACACCAATGGCAAGCTGACAAACGAGACAGCAATAGCCCCAGGAAACGCAAACATAACAAAGTTCAACGTTTCAGGCCAGACGCTGTATCTTGAGGTGAACCAGACCTTTGCAGGATTGTATGCATACCAGAAGTGGGCAAAGATACAGGCTTACTCAAACATAATGAATGTAACGAGCGGCCATGTATTCAACCAGACAAACGACCCAGGATGGTACACAGAACTGCTCTGGACCAACACAACCTCAACCGGAGGAAACGCAAACGCAGTGGCTCTGAAGAGTATTATAATATACAATACTACTCCAACAAGCCTAAACGCAGGACAATCGTTCTCGTTCATCCAGAACCCATCAGCGTACAAGCTGACATTCGTCGGCAGCACTCTGGGCTCATCGAACTACGATCCTGTAACTGCTACATCCAGCTTCCAGGGATCTATACAGTACCAGAATCTTGGAACCGTTGCAGCTGAAGGCCCGACAAACGTAACCGAACCTGCACAGGTGCTCACAGTAACGAGCTCAATACCTGGCGCATTCAGTTATGCAGGCCAGACAGGCTCCTCAGTGATGTATGACCTGACGCCGTACGAGCTTGCGACAAGCGGAACTGGAATAACTGCCAACACAGCTGCTTTCACAGGCAACCCTGTTTCGACGAACGTTGTCCTTAGCTATGGTGACGCAAACATGATAACATCGTCAAACCCGCTTACAGTAACTATAACGGGGTACCCTATAATATCAGGGAACACGGCAGGGCAGAGCGCAATAACAGAGCAGGCGCAGTTCAACAGCGACGCTGCAGGTGCAAACGTAGTCGATCTGACATCCGTTCTGTACAACGTAACAGCAATAAAGCTGAGCAGGGCACTCCCTGGGGCATTGACCGTAAACGTCATAACCTCTAACAGCGTCCAGACTAGCAATACTGCGGTACAGGGCATGCTGACTAATGCAGCAAACGGCTACATACTGTATGGCCCTCAGAGCGGAAAGGTCTACTACAGCGTATCAACTGCAGCAGCAGGAAATGCTGTGATCTACAACCAGCAGAACGGCCAGCCTACGTCAAACTTCCAGCTGACTCTGGCAAACCCTACTCTGGCACCAGGCGTCAACCAGTATGGTTACTTCACAATGAATGAGGTAGCTGTACCTACAAACACTGCCGCACAGGATCAGCTCAACTTCGGTATATACAACAGCACCGGAGGAGTCAATGCGAACCCATTGTTCCAGCTGAACGACTCGGCCACGTTGACAAGCCCATCATTCACTGGTGGAACGAGGAACAACATGACCTACGTGTCAACAGCAGGAGACGCAATGAACGTAAACCAGGGCTTCGTAACAGAGCGTGGAAGCGTAGTGCAGACAATATCGCCTACAAGCGTAACTGTCAACTTCGCAAAGAGTGTTGGCATGCTGCAGTTCATAGCTTCAGCATCAAACGCTACAGTGGCTAACACCACGACCCACGTGGTAGGTCCTATAAAGATAGGGCAGTCTGTACCAGGCTTGGCAAACGTAACAGTGGAGAACGTAACGGCAAGCTGCGCAGTAGGAGCATCATCAGGAAACTGCACAGTATCAGGTGTATCAAACCTGACCGCAACGCCTTCAGTAACACAGGCAGTAACACCTGTGAAGCTGAACACTGCAACAACGCCTCTGGCAGTAGTAGACAGCAACGCAAACAACGCCTCAACACTGATAGTCGTAGGAAGCAAGTACGTCAACTCAGTGGCAGCGCAGGTATTCGCACAGAACCCATCACTGAACTCATCGTTCGGTCCAGGATCTGTAGTGGTACAGGCCTTTGGCGGTAGCAGAATACTGGTAGCTGGATACACTGCAAACCAGACAGTACAGGCAGGAAACCAGTTCATACAGGACCTGCTCTCTGCAAGCAGCGCGTAAAGCTCTTAATGCAAGCATGGGGCCTTCGGGCCCCATGCGTTTTTGTTTTTTATATTAAGGATCTATTTCTAAAGAATCTGTAAAATTCCAAGACTTTCTTTCTCAAAAGGCAGCCTGACGCAGATAAATAACAGAATCTATTTCTAAAGAATCTGTAAAATTCCAAGACTCTCTTTCTCAAAAGGCAGCCTGACGCAGATAAACAACAATATCCATTCCATGATAAGGCAGATGTCTCGCCTAACTTCATGAATAGGTATTTAAATATTCATTGCTTATTTAAAAGCATTTCAAGGGTTGTTTATGCTTAAATATTTGGTCCTGTTGGCTCTACTGGCTGCGTCAGTCAGTGCAGCTTCCTATTCATCAGTACTAGCAAAATACAACATCTCTTCATCAGTAACGAGCATACTGGTTCCTGTGCCGCTGCAGTTTAAAGGGGCAAACTACACGCTCCTTTATCTTCATGGTAACCCTTATCTACTAGCGAATGATACGAACGGCACGCTTGTCTTCAGCAGCAACACTACATTCGCCGTTGCAGGCAACTACATAACGACCAATGCCCTCAGTTCCCCTTACATACATGAAGCATATGTACAGATGCAGAACTACGAAGCATCATCGGCATCCTCTATAAACGACTGCACCCAGGAGACAGGGATCGCAGGCACAACAGGAGAAAACACATGTACCAATTCAAACTTCTGTGCATCATGCGGCACAATACCAGTATGCAAGAAGGTGCTCTCAGGCACTGGAGGCCCGCTGGGCCCATTCGGCCAGGGCATAATGCAATTCGAAGCACAGTACTCCAACCTGACTTCCGACTACGCTGCTTTCTACTCGTCAGCAGAATACATAAACGCAAGCAATGCACAGTCCAGCGTCACGAGCATGAACAACGCCTTCAATCAAATATCTTCTATAACAAAGAAGATATACCAAAACCCTATCTTCCCTCCCACCGCAAACCTTACTGCATCGTCATACTCACAGTGCAACATCCCTGGCAACATAGGCCTAAGGTCTAATCTGTCATCAAGCAGCGGTCCATGGTACTGCAATGCTGTAGGCTTCTGCGCAGCTACTACCTACAACTATTCGGCTCTCAGCAGCATAAGCTCCCTCCTCTCAAGCATATCATCGCTTCCTATATCAAATGCTGCAGTCGCAACAATAGCAGGGAACCTGAGCAATACTGCATACTCATACTACAAGCCCATACTGTACAGGCAGAAATCGGTGGTATACGCTCACATTCTAAACACAACGCTATTCGGCTATGGCAAACTTGTAAACAATTCATTAAACCTATCTGCGCACATATCCAATTCAACCTTCGTAGGCGCGCTGTCTTCGCTTCAAAAGAGCTATGCGAACCTCTCCACAGACTATGTGAACCTCAATCTAACTTCCTATAACAGGACTCTTGCTCTACAGATGGGCTCCCTGATTAGCCAGTACAAAACAGTAAATGCAACCTATTCATCAATAAAGAAGCTATCGGAATCTAATACCAAGCTGATAATCACATACCAGCTGGACTCAAATTCCCAGCCATCCCAGCTTTCTGCGCTCGCTTTCTCAGAATATGCCATAAACAATCAGGTATCATCCAAGATCAGCAACACCAAGGCGACTTATTCGCAACTACAGTCGATAAACCAGAGCCTGCACACTATATCGGCGCAAGCGCCGATTCTTCCTGAGATCGCAAGGGCCTTCGATTCAGGAATAGTCACCTCAATAGAGGCAGGCATGTCGGCACCATACGCAATAAAGGTAGCTTCGGCTCCTGCATACGCCGCTCTCATCTCCCTTATAATAGACCTGATACTTCTTGCGATACTCTTTGCACTCTACCTGCACCTTAACAGGAAGCACCACATGAGCGCAAAGCCTGAGGCAAGGAGGAACTGGCGCATAATCTTTGCAGTAGCCATTATACTGATAATACTTGATGTAGCCGCTACTTATTCATCAGCTATGCAGGCAAGCTCCTTCGCTCCTGCAAGCTCCTTCGTAGCAGCTGTAAACTCTGCAAAGACCGTCCTTATAATAAACAACGGAACCTCCGCAGGCATAACAAACTGCTCCAGACAGCTCTCAGCGGCACTCTCTTCGGAGGGTAAAACTGCATCCATCGTCAGCATATCCTCCACAGGATTATGCACGATCAACGGCTTCGTAGGCAACGAATCATCATGCCTGGATCACGCTGCAGCGGAGTCCTATCCTGCAATCGTGCTCTCGAACGGCAATTCATCATCCATAAACACCTATTCATTCTACGGATCCGCATTATTCGTCTCCGGAAGCGACAGCTTCCTGAACCAGTGCATACCTGCACAACTCATCGGGTGATATCATGGCGACAAAGAAGGATAAGAAAGAGAGTACCACTAAAAAAGTCGAGAAGGAAGCAAGGAAGGCAGGCAGTTCCTCAGCAAGCAAGCAGCCAGACAAAAAGAGCAACAAGACTACTTATGCCGTAATAATAATAGCCATACTTGCAGTGGCTGCGATAATAATCTACTCCGTATCTTTCCAATCAAACGCATCCGTTCCATTCTCTACATTCAAACAGAACTTCAACAATGCGCAGAGGGTAAGCATAACCTCCACATACAACACGGAGGGGCAGTTTATAAACGAGAGCCAGTGCTTCTCCTCAATAATACAGATAGTATCACACACCAGGCTGCCCAGCACCATAGACTTCTACCTGATAAACCAGACCTCCTGCACCTATTCAAAGACAGGGCTCGGCAACCAGGTCAACCCTATAACGACAAATGCCTCATACTGCAGAGGAAAAGCATTTAATGAGACGGGTGTATTCCTAAACTACAGCCTGGGGAACTACACCTACATAGAGCCTCAACACATGTACATATACGGCGACTCTCCATACATGAAGGCATGCCCCATAGCTGCAGACTTTGCTTGAAGGGACAGGTTTCTATTTCTGCATGAAAAACTGCTATGGTGCAACTCGCAAGCAGCTATTATGTTAGAACCTGCTTAACATTGTGAGCGGGAAATCCCACACCCTCTTTAGAGGGCTCCCTTCAGGGGCGGGAGGATGTCACATCCCATAGAAAAGGCCACTATCGCACATTATAAGTTTTATAGAATCCATCCCTTTCTTGACGGTAATAAAAGAGTCTGCCGATTGATCTTCAATAAGACACTGTTCGATGAAGGCTTTCCGCTTCTCAATGTCTCTCTAGAGAAAGAGCAGTATTCTGAGGCACTTATCGAAGCTGTTGAAAAAGATCAGGCTAAAAAGTTAACCGAATTCGTTCTTAAACAGTATTATGCACAAGTCAAGGAGTTCCTAATAAAGTTTCAGTAACATATATGGACAAAATGTATAATGCTAGATGCTGTACTCTGGGAAGTGCATCTTCA
This sequence comes from Microcaldota archaeon, assembly GCA_027365175.1. Classification (GTDB taxonomy): domain Archaea; phylum Micrarchaeota; class Micrarchaeia; order Micrarchaeales; family CABMGC01; genus JAKAUU01. The sequence goes on from DAHXNY010000007.1 coordinate 27,993, forward strand.
GCACATCCTCGGTTGCCCTGTTTATCTCCAGAACCTTCTTCATGGTCACATTGTAGTTGGACCTGCCTTTCGTGAATTCCGAGAGCTTGACAAAGTACCAGCCCTTATTGTTCATGCGCCATGCAACATACGTGGGAAAAGCGGTATTCCTCTCCCACTCAAGCAGTTTGACGAACTGGTCTTCGTCTAAAGATAGGCTGCCCCTGTCCCAGGCCTTGCACTCAATGGATAAGCATACCTTGTCCTTTATAGCGATGATATCCGGCCCAAGTGCGTTCACTCCGGAACCAGCTGCCCTCATCACCGAATAACCCATGCCATAAAGCTTATTGAGCAGCTCTCTCTCACTTCTTGCTCCTTTAACATACCTGTGCACATGGCCACCAAAGCATTTATAACCTTTTTATTATATAAAGATTTAGAATAAGTTGCATTAAAGCGGTGTAAGTTTGATATTCAATATTTCGTCTGTAAACAAGCTGAAGGAGCTTTACAAGCTGCAGGGTTACGTGCAGTTATACGACGAATGATACTCCGCCACCTGCAACTAATTTTGTGATAGAAGTGGAAAGGGAGCAAAGGAGCAAGGCAGTTTCACGCATAATGGCAGAGCTTGCGTGCTCAACAGTGATAGTTGAGGGCAAGCATGATGTAGATGCGCTTGCCAGCCTTGGTATAGCTGCGATAACTGAGGGCAGCATTGCAAGAAACAGGATAGAGGGCAAGATATGCCTGCTCATGGACAATGACAGGAGGGGCATACAGAGAAGGGAGAGGCTCTACAACAGGCTCCTTGAGATGGACAAAGGGATACGGATAGACATTGCCTCCGGGGAGAGGCTGCAGAAGATGCTCAATATAACTTCGATAGAGCAGCTCTGCGGGCCTGTCAGAGAGGCGATGTACAGGTGATAAATATGGCAAAAACATATCTTGAGATAGTAAAATACATGGTTGAATCAAAATTCAACATAGATGGAGTGGTTGACAAACCAGACATAATAGGCGCGGTCTTCGGACAGACTGAAGGCCTTCTCGGCAGCGAGCTTGACCTGAGGGAGCTCCAGAAGAACGGGAAGATAGGAAGGATAGAGATTGACGTTTCACAAACCTCCAACAAGAGCTACGGAAAGCTTCATCTGCCGGCATCGCTGGACAGGATAGAGACCTGCATACTAGCAGCAGCCATAGAGTCTGTGGACAGGGTTGGCCCTTACGAAGCTAAATTCGTGATAGACAAGATAGAGGACACAAGGTCTGAGAAGAGGAGAAAGGTTCTTACCAGAGCCAAAGAGCTCCTTAAGATTCTCATGAATACGGAGATACCCGACAGCAAGGAGATATCCGAAGTTGTGCAGTCAGAGCTTCGCGTAAGTGAAATAGCCGCATACGGCCCGGAGCACCTGCCAGCAGGTCCTGAAGTGGGCAAGAGCGATGAGCTGATAATAGTGGAGGGAAGAGCCGACGTACTTACACTGCTCAGGAATGATATGGCAAACGCAATAGCCGTAGGCGGTGCAGCATCGAACGTTCCAAAGTCAATAATAAACCTCTCAAGAGAGAAGGAGACCACTATCTTTGCAGACGGAGACAGGGGAGGCGACCTGATAATAAGGTCGTTGCTCAATGTGGCAGAGGTGGACTTTGTGGCAAAAGCTCCAGACGGCAAGGAGGTCGAGGACCTTACAAGGAAGGAGATAATAAAGGCTATGCGGTCAAGGATACCTGTAGACCAGTACCTGAATGCAAGGCCTTCACAGCAGACGGGAAATCAGCACCACAGGAACTTCCCCCCAAGGCCCGAGCAGGAGCATAAGCCTGCAGCAGCTCCGGCCCCTGCCCCACGCCCTCCTCAGCAGCAGGTGCAGGAGCACGAATCCAGAGAGCCGGAAGTGCACGAACAGGAAGCGCATGAGAGCGGTATAAGCTCAATGGATGAAAGCCCTGACGACCTGCCTGTGATAGAGCGGGATGCAGGGATAGAGGACAGGAGGGGCTCTGAAGACGATGCCAAGCCCGCCCTTGAATCGGTCATACTGACACAGCTGTCAAGCGGGCTTGACGAATTGTCAGGAACGCTCCGCTCAAGGCTCTATGACAGCATGGGCAACATGATAAAGGAGATACCCATAAGGGAGCTCCTTGTAACAGTCCAGGAGACCGACAATGTCTATGGAATAGTGCTGGATGGCGTTATAACACAACGGCTTCTCGAGCTGGCACAGAACAAGCGCATAAAGGCCATATATGGCATAAAGGCAAACCAGCTGAACAAAAGATACAGCAACATGGTGCTTTACACCAAGGAGAGCGGCAAGATCTGACTTAGCCGCTCTTCCTGCGGCCCTCCGTTACCGCAGTGTTCATTTTATACTATATGCTGAAGAATAAGCGGATATAATCAGGCAGGCTGGCAGCTCTGCATTCAGCCGAAGTAAGGTCTCTTAGACAGGAGTATGTTCATTGTAAGAGGTGCTTTAGGCATTCCTATAGTCGCCTCATTTATCCTGTCTGCAAGTTCTGATACCGGCATGCTCGCATTCTTCTTATCCTTCTCTGCCCTTATCCTTACTGCAACGGTGCCATTGGCTATCTCCTTCTCACCGACAACACAGATGTAAGGCACCCATTCCTTCTCTGCATTCATTATCTTCTTACTCAGCGTATTGTCAGTATCATCAACATCTGCCCTTATTCCGCTCTTTGCAAAGGTACCTGCGATCTCTACAGCTTGCGTTGTGAACTTCTCTGATATCGGGAGTATCCTTACCTGCGTAGGCGTTATCCACAATGGGAGTGCAGGCACTCTCTGACTGGCTTCATCTATGGATGCGAGCTCAAGAAGCGCATATATGACACGCTCTATCGCACCGCTTGGGCTGCAGTGCAGAACTATCGGATACCTCTTATTGCCGCTCTTGTCGACATAGCTCATTCCATACCTCTCTCCGTTCTCATGGTCTATCTGCACCGTAGCTAAGGCTGTGGCTTTATCCGCAGAATCTATTACGTTGAATTCAAACTTCGGATCAAAATACGCATACCTGAAATTCCACATCTCTATCAATGCGGGTTTTTTCAGTTCTGTAGAGACGATATTCTTTATGAAATCCGCATTTCCCTTCCAGAACTCTTCTGTGAACCTGAATGCGGCTTCATACTTGTCCATGCCTATCCCTATTCCTTTCAGCACGTCTACGCAGAACCTGAACTGGTCCCTGAACTCGGACATAGCATGGTCAAGATCCTCGCAAAGGGTGTGCATATCCGGCATGGAGAAGGCGCGCAGCCTCTTCAGGCCTGTAAGCTCCCCGCTCTTCTCCCTCCTGAAGCTGTATCTTGTAAGCTCATAGAACCTGAAAGGCAGATGCTTATATGATATGGTTGCATCATGGGCCATGAGGAACTGCCCGAAGTCTGCAGAGAACCTTAGGAAGTATTCCTTGTCATCGGACTTGAGTACATAGTGCCTTGCAGGGAACCTGTGCAGATATTCCTTGAGGGCAGGATGTGCATAGTCATACATTATAGGGGTCTCTACCTCTACTGCACCGTAGTTTACCACTTTGGATGTGACATAATTCTCAAGAAGCGATTTTATCAGCTTGCCATTAGGGTAGTACCTGAAGTTTCCAGGATCAGAGCCAGGCTCATAGCCGACAAGCTGAAGCCTCTTCATGTGCGCTATGTGCGGAGGCTCCGTACTGTATGTCCTGACCTTCTTTATCTCATAATCAGCAAACTTCTTCAGATTCACGCTCTTTGAAAAATTGAATTCAGAATAAGGCCATAGCTTTCCATGCTCATCCAGTATGTACCATGTAGAGACTACCTTGTCCTCTTCCTTAAGCGCCTGCGACTCCTCATCATTCTTCTGCTTGCTCTTGCCAGAAGGGGCAAAGCTCCTTGCCTGCTCTGCAAGCGGATGGCCTTTTATGTCGAGCATAAGCTTCTTGTTCCATCCAAAAGGCGCCTTTACAGCTTCATATTTGGCGCCAAGCTTCTCATACATGTACTCTATTATCCTCTTCGCATCCTTTGGACCTGAAAGGTCGCTGCTCAGATGCGCATAGGGGTATATAACAACCTTATTCCGCTTCAGGTTGTCCATAAATTTGCTAATGTCATTTATTGCAGAATCAGCGGCAGCTTCATCATCACCCTTCTCAACGCTTACAAGAACGACAAGAGCATCATTAACCATTATCTCCTTAAGCTCCACCTCATCATGCAGTTCTGCCTCTGCCTTGACAGGAGAAAATGCAATCTTATCAACGTCAAGCTCAAGTATTCTCATTAAATCCCGTTATATCCTAAAAGTACTATACGGCCTAATATCTAAACCTTTCTGAGGCATAAACAAGGCCGTTTAAGAGTGGATAAAGTATATTTATATTCCTTTCTTGGATGATAATAGCTAATGTCTTCTAATAGCATTGTTGGGAAAATGGCACGAAGCAATAACCTATACTTAATTGCGCTGTCATTCTGCATCTTCTCAGGTTTAGTTTCGGCGGCTCCAACTATACCTTCGAACATAGTGGCGTACCTCCCAATAACTCTCTCAAACTCCCAAAGTACAGCAGTGACTGCAAATACTCCAATTGCAATAGGCACCTATTCATCTTCAGGTAACATAATAGGCTTCAATGCAATCGCATATGCAAGATATGAGCTCCCTGAACTCAATAACACCGAATTCTTCTTCGCCAACGGCCCACAGGATGATAGAGTCGGCCTCGAATCCGAGGGACAAGGCGATAATAGCCCTGCTCTACGATTCGGGGATAAGGGTCGGCGAGCTGCTGAGCCTGAAGAAGAAGAGCGTCGACCTGGACAGCGAGCCGGGCCACGTGGTCGTAGACGGGAAGACCGGCATGAGGAAGATACCGATACTGTTCAGCGCCCCGTATCTCGCAGGCTACCTCGAAATGGAAAGGGGCAAAAAGCCGGACGACTATCTCTGGACCGGAATAGGCACGTGGAAGGGGTCCGCGAAGCTGGTTGACGATTCCGCTATAAGGAAGATGCTGAAGATCGCAGCCAAGAGGGCCGGAATAGGGAAGCGCATATACCCACATCTATTCAGGCACAGCAGGGCCACATACTATGCAAACAGGCTTACAGAGCAGCAGCTCAAGGCGCTCTTCGGATGGACCGGGGACAGCAGGATGGTAAGCATCTACGTGCACATGTCAGGCAGGGACATAGACGATGCGGTGCTCCAGGCATACGGAAGGCAGCCTAAGGCTGCGGTAGTGCCCATATTGACTGAAAAGATATGCCCGAGATGCAGGTATGCCAATGGCATAGACTTCCTGCACTGCAGGAGGTGCGGAGCGCCCCTTGACGACAGTCAGGTCAACAGGGAGGACGTGCTGAAGAGGGCAGTAGCAGACCACCTCGAGGATCCGGAGTTCTTCGATGAGCTGATGTGCGCGTATCTAAAGAGGCAGAGGCAGAGGAAGAGGAAGGAATGAGATGATGGTAAAAGACATTGTTTACAATGTACACTGTCGTCTTACGATAAACTTTTATTTGTTTGTTGTAGGATTTCTACAAAGCCATAGTGCGGCATGGCTTTAAATAGTCATATGTCTAAATATACATATGAATAAAAATGAAATCTTTTCTTGCGAGCTGCTTTTCAAGGTGCTCTCTAATAGTACCAGGCTGAAAATCGCCGCGTCTCTGATTGGAGGCAAGAAATCAGTAAGCGAGATCTGCACTGAAACAGGGACAGACCAGGCAAGAGTTTCGCACGAGCTGCGCTGCCTTACCGTCTGTGGTCTTGTTGACTTTGCAAGAGATGGGAAACAGGTGATATACTCGCTAAACAGGGAGACGGTGTTGCCCATACTAGAAGCTGCAGGAGAGCATGTTAAAAGATTCGGCGACAGGATGGGCAGCTGCGATATAATATCGGAAGCCAAGAGGGTGAAGACCGGCGATGTCACATTATAAAATTGCGTATTTAGGTATGGTGCGTGCTGCAATCAATCAAATGCTTAGAAAGAGGAGGTATCTGTCGGCTTTCATCGCACTGACCGTGCTGCTGTTCTTTGCATATGCATACCTCTTCTCATATTTTGCGTTTGGCATTTTGTTTTTTGGGAAACTTTACCCTGCATTCGTGGTGCTAATCTCAATTATAATAAGCGTATTGTTGTCCTTGGTTTTGACGCTAAATGCCTATTCTTTAAGCAATTATCAGAGATCTTACAAACAGGTTGGCTTGCCTTCGATGTCTGTCATCTTATCTGCTTCACTTAGTTTATGCTGTGGCACAGTAATACCTTCGCTGTTGGCTGTTTTTGGTGCATCGACCCCTTTCATTCTATCAAACGGCGGAAAGATTGAGGGCTTCTTTTCCACCTTTGAGATACCGCTTATAGCCATTTCTATTATTCTGCTGCTCTTTAGTTTATACATGGTTTCTAAAAGCATATGTGACGTGTGCAAGATAAAAAGCGAATTGAAATAATATGGTAGTGCTATGGAATTTATCAAAAAACAAATAAAATGCAAAACCTGCAGCAAGGAATTTGAAACCCAAGAAGCATTTAGCCGCCACAATAAAGACGTGCATGATGGAAGCAGCGCTGGTTCAGCGAGCCACTTACCTCTATCAAAAAAACGAATTTATTTGATATTGGCAGTTGTTATAATTGCAGCTGTAACGATCTTATTGCTAGTCCAAAATATAAACGGCAGCAAAAGCAATAAAGCAACATCGCTCGCAACGCAAGGAAACGTTGCTCCGAATTCAACATTTACTTTGTCGAATGGAAGTGTGGCTAGTGTATCACAGTACAGGGGCAAAACAGTATTATTGTGGTTCGTAAGCACATGGTGCAGCTCCTGCGCTCAGGGGAACGGGGCAATAGACCAAAACATAAATTTCTTCAAAAGCAAAAATGTGACCTTGATTGAAGTTGAAACGTACAGGAATCTCGGGTATTCTGGGCCTTCAATAAGCAGTTTCGTGAGCACGTACGCACCGCTGGCATATGCAAACAGCTCTATCATTATCGGCGAGTCGAGCTACGGCATGATGACAACATACGACAGCGGGGGCTATCCCGACATATACTATCTGATAGCAAGGAACGGCACGATAGTGTACATCAGCGGTTCTCCGGCCGCTACGATGGGCAGCCTGAAGGCTGAAATCAATGCGCTATGATGCTTTGAAGTGATACGATGGAAGAATTCGACTACGTGATAATAGGGCAGGGATCCGCCGCTTTTTCGGCAGCGATAAAAGCTAACGATCTGGGCATCAAGACCGCGATGGTTGGAAGCAATGCCACCGAGGGTGCAGTGCTCGGGGGCACATGCGTCAACGTGGGGTGCGTGCCTAGCAAGAGGATGATAACGGTTGCCTCTTTTCTCCACGAAGTGCGCCAAAACCGATTTGCAGGGATAGATGCAAAGGTCAACAATGTCAGATACAGAGAAGTAGTTGAAGAGAAGGACAGGCTGGTGGAAAAGTTCAGGACTGAGAAGTACAAGAACGTCTTGGACAACTTGGAAAATGTGACCTACGTAGAGGAATCAGGATCGTTTATAGATAAGAATACCATAAAAGCGGGGAAGAGAGAGCTGCATATGAAATATGCGCTAATAGCCACAGGCGCAAGGTCGCAGGTTCCTAAGGTAAAGGGTATCGAAAGAATAAAATACATGACCAATGAAGAGGCTCTCTCACTCAAGGAGCTGCCCAAATCGTTAATCGTGGTGGGCGGAAGGGCGCTGGGCCTTGAATTTGCGCAGATGTTCGCAAGGTTTGGAGTCAAGGTCACGCTACTGCAACGAAGCGACAGGATACTGCCAAACTGGGAGCCTGAGATAAGCAGCCACCTGCGGGAGTATCTTGAAGAAGAAGGAATAAAAATAATCACAAATGTAGACTTGAAAGAGCTGGACGAGGTGGACGGCACGAAGCAGGTGTCGTTAGCGGTCAGCGGCAAGCCTACCAATTTTGAGGCAGAGCAGATACTGTTCGCTACAGGGAGGGTGCCAAACACAGAAGGACTGAACCTTAAAAACGCCGGTGTCGAACTTGACGAAAAGGGATTCGTGAAGATAGACAGGAAAATGAAAACAAGCGCAAATAGCATATATGCAGTGGGTGATGCCACCGGCCAACCGATGCTGGAGACGCTCGCCGCAAAGGAGGGCAGTGTGGCTACGGCGAACATATTCGGAAGCGCAAAGAAGGAGATAAACCTGAACGAAGTGCCGAGCGCGGTTTTCACAGATCCTGAAGCTGCGATGGTCGGAGCTACAGAGGAAGAGGTGCTTAAGGGCGAAATAAAGTGCGCCTGCAACCCCATAACGTTTGAACTCGTTCCGAAGGCGTCTATAATAGGCGATACAAGGGGAGTAATCAAAATATTGATAGACAATAAGACGAAGGTCATATTGGGCGTCCACATACTAGCACCTCATGCCGCAGACCTAATACACGAGGGCGTGCTCGCTGTCAAGCACAAGCTAACGATAGACGACATTATAGATACTGTGCACGTGTTTCCCACACTTTCAGAATCGATGAAGCTGGCAGCGCAGGCGTTCTACAAAGACATAGGAAGCCTGAGCTGCTGCACAGAATGATTATGACCGGAACGATATACGGCGAAAGAGAAGAGAGCATGAGGCACGAATGCGAACGACTCTCGAGCTGGGAACGAGCTAAGATTTTGGAGAAATCATAATGCCGATTGAATCCTCCTGATCATATGAAGCAGAAGTAATACTTTTATCTTTATGCAGGGCGAGGCGCCGGCGCCGAGGTTTCGAGCGTAGCGAAGAAACCGAGATCGGCGCTGAGCCCACAAGCTTTTACAACGCCAGCTAGCGCGCCTTGAGTTTCCCAGCAGGCTCGGCTACGACAAGGCGTAGTCGTCCATGCTAAAGCTCATGGCGGCGTTGTTGTTTGTGTTGGTGGTGCTGTTGTTGGCGTTGCCGCTGCTTGCGCTGGCGCTGTTGCTTGTGTTGGCCTAGCTAATATTTAGTGCTAAAGCATGAGAGCAGGCTAAAGAGCACGCTAGGGCCCAAGCGGGCTACGGGCGGCTCCGCTAATCGCCGCCCTTCGCCCGCAGAGTTGGATGAAAATCAACAGATAATAGCACATTTTCCATTCCAAATACATGGAACTCAGATGTAGTAACCTGTCGTCTAGACTACACTACACCTCCCCTCTGTAAAACTACACATCGATCAGGCGAGGTTTAAGTGTAGTGTAGTAGGAATATTGCTGCCCTTATTTCTTCAACATTTTTATTGCTATCGCTACTCTCCTTCTTCCTCTTATCCTATACGAAACCATCACCTTATTTACTGTGAAGCTTCCGGAAAATCTGAAACCCTTATTCTCCCTCAATGCTCTATTGAAATTCTCCTTGCTCAGGTCATGATAAGCTAGGGTCATATGCGGTACAAACGGCAAATTGTTTGCTTTATACTTTCGCAACTTCTTGTTTATCCTTTGCCAGAGCGCGCCAAGTTGCCTGCTTTTGATCACCCTGAGGTATATCACATAATTCATGCGCTTTCCATATCTCTTCATGAAGTATCCAGTGTCCTTTATCTGCACCCTTATGGGCCTCATTTCTGAGTGAACGGGTAGTCTGAAGGGTCAAGAAACCTAGCAAACGACCGCCCTTCAGGGCGGAGATGAATTGACCCTTCAGTGCAGTCTAGTCCTGATAACAAAATAAGAGCTTTACGGCAGAGTTTTTCTTGGCGGCGGTGCGGCGCGGTTTTGACGCGCCCAGATTTTTCGCCGCCGAAGTGAAAACATGAATAGTGGAAACTCTATAAATATAAACCATGGTGTTGGGGAGAACAAACACCACCTAGAATGGTGCCCAAAATACAGATTTGAAGTGCTAAGGAATCCGTACATTTCGCAAGAGATGCAAGGAATTCTTGAACAAATTGCCCACGAAAAAGGTATAATAGTGCACAAGATTGTTGTTGATTCTGATCATGTACACATGTTCGTATCGATGCCTTTGTGGATGTCTGTTTCGACGGCACTACAGTATTTGAAAGGAATATCTGCATACAAGATTTTCAGACTACATCCAAATTTCAGAAAGAGATACAGAAAAGGGTCATTCTGGAGTCCCGGACATTTCTCACGAAGTGTGAGTAATGTAACACAATCTGCAGTTGAACATTACATCGACAAACACGAATATCCGAAGTTCCTTCCAGGAGATGACAAAGGGCAGATGAAGTTGCATTTCAATTAAACTGCAACGAAGCCTCGGGCTTTAGCCCGAGGTAATTCACATGTTAATGTAAATGCAATCAAATCTACTAATGCTTTTTTGGTAGCAAAACATGGTACATTCATATTGGGAAGAAACTATATTTCCACACTCAAAAAGGCAATAGCATTGGAGGAATGTGCTAAGTTAAACTACAATGCACTATTATTGTCAAATAAAATAACTCCCCTTGCTACAGAAGATGTTGAAATAATGCATAATTTTTACATTAATAAATATGCAAATAAAATTAATTAATGTTTTTTAATCTTTATTTTAATAAAATCTGAATCAGCTTCAATACTCGCATCCCCACCTACGGGGAATGTCATTATGGGATTAGTGTGGCCAAAGTCAAGTCCACCAATAACTGGAATATCCATCAGCTCTTTTTTCATAGTTACAATACTCCTCAAGATATCTTTAGTTATGCCTGAAGATTCTTGGAAACGACCTATCATAACGGCTTTTACCTCTTCAAACTTAGGCAAATTGATTAAACCCTGCAAATTTCTACTGAATAAATATGGATTTGTTCCCTTATCATCCTCTATAAATAATACGGAATTATTAAAGTCTGGCATAAACGCTGTTCCTTGCAATAAATTAAGCGTGCATAAATTTCCTCCGAGAATTTTGCCTTCAGCAGAACCATCATTTACAATAAACGGCCCCGTATTATTTATAAATTTCCTGTTTTGCTGATCTGCGTACCATCTATCATCACTCCATTCTTTTGAAAAATCTACAAAATAAATCTCATTATTCATAACACATTTTTTAAAATAATCTAATGTATACTCCAATCCCTCCTGCATTCCAAATGTGGAAAAAAATGGCCCGTGATATGTAATCATTCCTGTCTTTGCATATATTCCATTAAGTAATGCAGTAATATCAGAATATCCTAAAAATATCTTCGGATTATCCTTAATAACCTCGTAGTTCAAATGGCTTAAAATCTCACCGCAGTTATATCCGCCAACCGCCGTAATTATACCTTTCACATTTTTATCTAAAAATGCAGAATTTATGTCATTTGCTCTGGATTCAATTGGAGAAGAACCAAAAATATCATTTTCCATCGCGTATTCGGCTATGCTGATTTTAAACCCTAGAGATTCCAACTTTGTCATGGCTAACTCTTGTATCTCTTTAGATATTCTAGCGAGACTATAGGAAGGTGCAACCACTCTTATCTCATCCCCTGGTCTTATTTTTTCAGGTATTATATCTTTTACCATCTAATTTCCTCACAATGCACTATAGCACTCCAATAAAGTGATACAACTTTCAGTAATATAAAATCATCACAAATACTGATATTCCTTTCCTTCCAATAAAAAGTGACAATTATGTTTGAAGACAGCGGAATAAAGAAGCTCCTCCCTGAATCGGAGAAGCTCGAATGCCACTGCGTGTACAAGGCAGTATCCTAAAGTTCTCTAATCCGGTTACAAGCAGGGATATCTATGATGATAGTTGTAGATGGCACCGACGGTGTAGGCAAGAGCACACTAAGCAGGAATCTAGCCACGCATATTGGAAACCCTAAGCAGGCAATAACACATTCTGAAAATACGCTTCTCGGGCCCGTTATCAAGAACATAATGAGAGAGGAACCATTAAATCTTGTGGCACGCACTATTCTTTATGCATCTAACCTGAAATATACTTTAGAAAAAATAACCTATGACAAATTATGTTCTAAAGATACACGCTACGTATTTGACAGGTACATATATCCGACCCTTGCATCTCACAAAGCAATGTCAATATGCTTAAAAGACAGTGAGCCATTAAATATTATTAATAAACTGTTTTTTGTAGCCATGTCTGAATTTAAAGTACCTAACGCAACATTTTTTCTATACGCAAATAATGAAGAGAGAGCAAAGAGGGTTGAAAGCCGGCATAATAATACTCTACTTGATAGAATGTCTGGTTCTAAGGAATTAGAACAGGAATTATACTTAGATATTGCAAAATTGCTCAGAGACAAAGGTGCAACAGTCTACGAAATAGATACTACTAAATTAACTGCTGACGAAGTAAATAATATATCATTAGAATTACTAAGAGCTTCTAATATGTGCGGTATATAATATATTAAGTTACTACTTAAAATAAACCCTATAGCTTTTTCATGCATATGTGATCCTATGACCAATAATCCTGCACATACTATTAACAAAAAACCTCCTATAGAGATAGAAACAAAGATAATAGACATAAACCCGTCAGAAGTAAGAAAGAGGCTTAAACTATGCGGTGCAACTTTTATAAAGAAGATAAATTACCGGATTTTGACCATAAATAAGTATGAAGCGAAATCCAGAAAGAAGACCATAAGGATAAGAACTGATGGCCAAGAAACTACTATTACTCTAAAAGACAGAAGTCCATTCAGAAAGCATCCATATGAATATGAGACTACTATAGCTAGTTTTGAAACCTGTGCAAAGATAATCTCAATTTTCATAGGCGAACTGGAATACTCTGAAAAAACCAGAGAAATATACACTCTTGGAAGAGCAACAATAGTAATAGATAAATACAAGGATTTACCCTATTACATGGAGATAGAAGCTCCTACCGAAGAGCATGTAAAAATGGCATATGAAAAACTGGGCAGGCCTGGGAAACAATTTGGAAACTTCTCGACAGGAGAACTTTACAAGCATTACGGATTTACTAGTAAGAAGAAGACCTATGTTAAAAAATATGGAATTGTACTGAAAGCTCCCGTAAGGAAGAATAAGCTATCTCATCAAGCACTGGCTTAAACATGATTATACTGAATAATTCCTTACCCAACCCATGCCGCTGGACTTCCAGCGGCTTTATGCTTGATTGGCAGCTACGGGCTGACGAAATCCTAAGAATATTTAAAAGGCTTACGTTAACTCAAAAGGAGGGTTTATATATTAGAGTATATGAATTTGTATTCAGATATGACCTCCTGCTAAAGTGGTGAGAAAATGAGAGATATAAGAAATGAAAATGAGACGAGATGTCCAATATGTCATATGACCTGCCAGGGCTGCGGTTCAACATGCCCAGGTTGCGGTGGAAAGGCAGTTGTAAGGCCAATGAGGTAATGGAATGGCCAGGACAAAGCAAAAAGTAGATGAACTGCTTGGAGAGGCTGTAAATGTCTCTCCCTGTCCTGCTTGCAGATATGATATGACTCTATTACGTCAAGCACTGCAAACCAACAATACAGAAGTTGAAAGGTATGTAAGTAAGAGAGTACGCCTAGGAGTAGCAGGCATAAGTATAAGCAAAATATTAGCCCCTCTTGTCAGGCATATACCTGCGGAATATGAAAAGTGGTACAATGACAATAGGGGTGCAAATGTGGAAGTATATACTAAAGTGAATGAAGCCATACAATTTACTGATAATGAAACAGTAAAAAACATGTGGAAGTTGGCAAAATTCCGTGCAACAAATACATTGAAGCAACACACGGCATTTGTAAGGCTAATGGAATTCTATCTGAAATACCTTAATAATGAGCCAGAAATTCCCACAAGCGCAGATACTGCATCTGCCATTGCAGAAGCAAAGAAAGTGGCACATTGATTATGCAAACGCAGACAACTTAATATAGAAACTATGGAGACTGACGGCGAGAAAATGAAACAACAAACAATTGTAAAAAGAGAACAACGCAGTATAACGACATTAGTTAACGACACTTTCATAGAAACAAGCACAATAAATTCTGACAAATATGACGGAGTATTTGTTAATGGAAGGCGCCCACATTATTTAGACAGCATGGAAACTAACTCTATCAAAGAACTGTTTAGCATAAGGGTAGTTTGAAGGGTTCAAGAAACCTGACCGGCCTTCAGGCCGGAGATGAACTAAACCCTTCAACGCATCGGTAAGTAGAATATCTTTTCCTCAATAAAAAATATCAGTGGTAGCAGAGCCGCAGGTTTTTACTGCGGCCAATATTCTGCCACTGATGCGACAATATGGAGAGTGTAAACTTTACAAAGAATATAGAACCACAGGTCAAGGAACTCGGCTACCAATACAACCATCAGCACCTCGTCTTTGTGACGAAATACAGGAACAAAATTTTCAAGTACCAAGAAGTAATTGATGCAATACGTCGTGGTATTGTTGAAATGTGCGAAAGACTCGGAATTGAGATAATAGAGTTCTCATTCGGAGACATATACGATCATGTTCACATGGAAGTTAATATCCCTAACAAATACTCGGTATCTCAAACTGTACAGGCGTTGAAGAGTCATTCCGCTTCTGTTGCACTCCACGAAGCACCAATAACGAAATCATGGTTCTGGGGCGGAAATTTCTGGAACGGAGGTTACGCCAACGGTAGTGTAGGATTTGCAACAGAGGATGTGGTCAGAAACTACATAAAGAAACAGGACATCTCAACAGGACAGCGAAGACTTACTGTCTAACTGCTAGAATACCCCCGACCTCGTCGGGGGAGGAGGTCATATGCATTTTGAATTAACCCGACTATTTTAGAAAAGAAACCTGCCCGTACTGCAGCAGGATTTTCTCCAGTGCCATGGTCACTCTTCTGCCGCTCCTCTTCGCATATCCGGCGAGCTTTTTCCTGTCAGATGCATTGATCAGCCTTATTATGTCCTCGCCGTTCAGCTTCCTTCTGTAGTATATGAAGTCCACAAGGATCTTCTCGGTTTCCGACACCGGAACAAACATTCCGGAGTAATTCACGTAACCGTATCCAAAAAACATGCGCTTGGATATGCGCCTTACCACAATCTTGCGGTTCATCGCAAGCCTTGGTCCTGGAACAGCGGAGGTAGCGGTTATCACCACAGGATTTGCCATCTGCGTCCATAATCTGCGTATGGTCATCGCATATTCCATGCCGTAATAGAAAGGCCTGAACATGAATCCTGCCACAGCCTCATTGTCTTTAAAGGTGTACATTCCCCTGCCAATCCTAAGAGCCTTCTTCTTCTTGACCTGGTTGTGAAGGAAGAGCTTAATGTAAGAATCTGATGCCCCTGCCTTCCTGAGGAAACGCCCGGCATCCTTGGATGAGAAAACTGCAGTCTTTGAGAAATATGCAGTAAAGTCTTTTTCATACTTCATCTGTCCACCTTCTAAGATATGCTGCCATTTCATCAAATGACATTGCCCTTCCCTTGTAGACCAGTGCTTCAAGTATGTCTGCATCAGAAGGCTCGCCTAGGGATTTCAGGAAGGCCCTGAGCTTAGGCAGTATGTACTGGTCTTTATTGTCAAGATAGTTTGTGAGCTGCACGATGTCATACATGTCCCTTATGTACCTCCTGCCGCCGTATGCTTCCAGCTTTCTTATCATTAACTCTGCCGGAGAGAGCGCAGATATTGTCATCGAAGTGCCGTCTACGCGCAAATACTGCGTTATCATGCTTTCTGACAGCAGGCCATTCTTCGCTTCAAGCAGCACCTGGGTCTTGCCATCTGCAATGCGCATGTTCAGCGGAAATTCCTCATCCTGCCATTCTATGCGTAATCCGTTATCTTCCATTGCATGCCTGAATCTCTTCTCAAACCCAGGACCTACATATGTGTCTATGCCCTCAGAGAACCTTCCACCGTTAAAGCATCTCCATACTGCAGTGCCTCCGTACAGAACCGCATCAGTCTGCACATAATCATATATGATCTCTATCATCCTATCCTGAAGCCTCGCGACATCGAGCTTCATGCCGCTCAATACGCTTTCAATAGGCAGTTCCATGATTATATAATGAACCAAAGTTATATTAATATATAACTTACACTTATCCTATAAAACCAAGACAGGAGGACTCATGATACCACATAGTTATACTATTTTATAACTAAAAGGTACCCACGTATTGCTTTAACCATGCATATATAAGGAGCTGCCATTTACATCAGACAACCCCAATCAAGACAGATAGCTGGTGTCACATCAGGTAACTGACCAGATACGCGGTAATGCAAGATCGGATGTGTATTGATACCTTTTTCAACCCCGTTACCCTGTTCTTTGCGAGTCCGAAGACCTCCTTTAACCTTGAGGAGATCCTCTCAACTGCCTATCTCTTTCCATATTCTGGATCCTTTGGCACTTAGAATTTTCTATGCCCCCTTCCACTGATCGAGATGACTGCTTTGACCACATCTTCATGAAGCTCTCTGAGAACCAGGTGTTTGGTATTCAGCACCATAGCGACCAAGTGCTTTATGCCAAGCCTCATACATATGCCGTTTCTGCAAATGCAAACCTATTGCATGTATATAACTATACGTGCGTATATCTTATTTCGGGAATTAACGAAAGGTATATAAATCCACTCGCATAATATCAACAACGGTGTTTAAGATGCGCGAAATATTGTCCATGTAAAGGTAATATTATCAGCGCAGCAAGGCAGTAAAACACTAACTTCTTCTCGTTTCACAGATAATACGTGTTAGAGTATCATCCATGAATCTGCAGAACCGATCTTCCATGCACAATTTACGCTTATGGAGAAGATAATAGAGATAAACGAGCTGCGAAAGAGGTTCAAGGCTTATGAGCACGTAGACAAAGGCACACTGCTAGCCAAGCTAATGCGCAAGAGCTATTACAAAAAGGTGCTCGACGGCCTCACTTTTTCCGTGAACCACGGAGACATAGTGGCACTGCTAGGTAGGAACGGAAGCGGCAAGTCAACGCTCATAAAGACAATGACGGGGATACTGCATCCTGACAGCGGAAGCGTTAGAGTATTCGGACTTGATCCTTGGGAGAACAGGATAAGTATAGCGTCGCAGATAGGTGTAGTGTTAGGGGCGCACGGCCAGCTCTACTGGAATCTGCCTGCAATGGATACCTTCAACTTCATGAAGGCGCTTTATCACATACCTGAGAAGGATTTCAGGAAGCGCCTTCGCCATCTTGTATCCATGCTGGACCTTGAAAAGGTCTACATGAGGCCTGTAAGGACACTCTCTTTAGGGGAGCAGATGAAGTGCAACTTCGTGGCATCGGTACTGCACATGCCTAAGGTAGTCTTCCTTGATGAACCTACAATAGGCGTAGATCTGCCTTCAAAGACAGCTTTGAGGTCAATGATACTCACGATGCGCAAGGAGTATGGAACGACCTTCATCATAACGACGCATCTTGTTGAAGACATAACGATGGCCGAGAAGGTAATACTGATAAACAAGGGAAAGCTGATATTCGACGGATCCAGGGACAAACTGGAGCATATATTCGGTAACAAGCGCATGATAGACCTCGAACTCAAGAATTCCGGCAGGATTAAATTCGGGTCGTATGGGAAGGTAGTCGAACACACCGGCGACTTTGTGAAGCTAGAGGTAAACAAAGAGGTTCTCAAGAGCAAGAGATTCATAGCCCTGCTTTCAGGAGACAATCTTGTGGATTACAAGGTGTATGAGCCAGGACTGAATTTCGTGCTTTCAAAGCTTTACAAGAAGACTGATAAGAAGAGGTGAAACCATGTCAGCATTCGAGACATATGCGGGAGTATTCCGGATAAGCGCAAAGAACCTGCTTTATTACAAGGCAGATTTTATACTTAACATGCTATTCAGCATAGGCTCAGCGCTAGTCATGGTCTTTGTCTGGATGGCGATATTCGCAGGATCCGGTCAGAGCAGCATAGGCGGATTCAATGCGGAGAGCATGTATGCATATTTCTTCCTGTTCAGTGCAATCATGACATTCACAAATTCACGTATATTTAACTACATGCAGGGGGATATAGATGAAGGAACCATAACCCTGGCAATGATAAGGCCCTACAATTATGTCATACAGCTGTTAACAGTCTCACTGAGCAACATCATGGTGTCATCTGCGATACTGTCTGTCCCGATGATAGCCATCGCCACACTTCTTGTACCTATCTCTGTCAACATGTACACTGCAGCACTGCTGATTTCAAGTATTGCGATAGGTTTTACAGTATCAAGCATAATCAGCTTCCTCATCGGAACCGTGGCAATATTCACTACTAACATATACGGATTCAGGTATGTCTATTGGACACTATTTTCTATTGCAGCAGGTGGCACAGTTCCGCTCAGCCTTTTCCCGCAAAGCATTTCGAACTTCCTGTATGCGCTGCCATTCCAGAATATGGGATATCTTCCAGTAGCGATGATTCTTGGCAAAGCCTCCATGGCCCAGGTGACCAATGGCCTGATAGTAGGGGTCATATGGGCTATTGGATTGGCAGTATTTGCATTTTTCTGGTGGAAAAAGGCAAAGAGGCACATCACTTCGGTAGGTGGTTGAATGAATAGGTTTATGGAAAATCTTAACTTCATTGTTGAAACGCAAAAGATGGCATGGAAGTCATTCTTAGTATACCGTGCCCAGGCATCAGTCTGGAGTATAGCGTACGCGTTGAACATTGTCAATATGGTCGTAGCCATAACTGTAATCTACAGCGTGTCAAGCGGGATACCTGGCTGGACGTACTTCCAGATACTCGCGCTATCCAGCCTAGCCACGATGGTGCTTGGCATAGTGAATTATTTCATAGCCTCATGGAATCTCGTTGACCAGCTCAGAAGGGGCATGCTGGACCTGTGGTTTACCAAACCCTACAGCTACCTTATGGTACTGTCAGGCGCATCAATAACCGTCACATTCTTTGTAGATATCATAGGGGGACTCGTTCT
>DAHXNY010000008.1 GCA_027365175.1 Microcaldota archaeon
CATCAAGGTACAAAGATGAGACGTCACACCGGTTCAACGGTAAGAACTTCTGGACATGGGTCGTTGCGACAAAGGATTGGGCGTACTATACGATAGAACAGAGAAGAAGTCACAAAGTTGCAAAGAACCTGGAGAGCACACATGGTGTTGACACTGTCGATGGATATGCAGGTTACAACAAACTACAATGCGAAAGGCAGAGGTGTTGGGCGCATCTTCTGAGAAGGGCAAAGAAACCGATCTATCAGTTTGGCATCGACGAGAAGTTTGACGACTACAAAACGTTTGCCAAGAAACTGTCTCTACTGTTTCATAATGCAAAAGTCGAAAAGAGAGAGGGAAAGTCGTCAAAGAAACTCCGCGGCAGATACGACAAGAAATTATGGAGATTGCTCCAATCTGTGCCGACAGAGGGAAGGAACTTCACACGACTTACCAACTACATAATGAGATTCAATAACGAATGGTTTACCTTCCTTCAGTATGAAGATGTAGAACCTACAAATAACAGAGCTGAACGGTCTCTGCGGCCAATGGTCATAAAGAGAAGAATAAGCCAACAGAGCAGAGGAACAGACAACATGGACAGTTATGCGATGCAGATGTCATTGCTTATGACATCAAAACTTCAAGGGCAGGAGTATACGGAGAATCTATCAAATATCCTGAAATCTGCCGTTCTCCCGACCCCGTACAAATCTTAAAGTGTTACATATTCAAAGCAACATTTAAAAACACACGTCATAAAAGCAAAAATGAAATGTTTATATATTACCTAAACCATCACTATAATCGGTGAGTAAAGGGTGGAGATGATAAGTAAAACTAAACAAACCGGGAAAGCACAGACTACACTGAATCCAAGTAGCATAGAATTGGCAGATAGTATCAGGGATAAATCATCTGATGTATCATTTGATAAACTTGGCCGAACGTTGTTTGGAAGTTATATACGCGTTTTCAGAGATCCTGAAAGAACCCTGGCAGATAATTCAGGGTGTGATGGAGCAAATACAGGATGCCAGAACAGTGGATGCGATGGTTCTAACAGTGGTTGTTAATACCATTCCAAGGTGTTACAATCGATATTCTAGCTACTGTAACGGATAAGTCTTCTTTGCATAGATTCAGCGGATCAAATAACTTCAACCTTATAATATTGCCAACAGAGCAATGCAATTTTAGATGCGCCTATTGCTACGAAGACTTTACTAATGCAAAACGAATGGATAAAGAAACTGTAAGTGGCGTTAAGAACCTTATTACTAAGCGATCCGTTTTAGGATTGGACCATTTAAATATCTCATGGTTTGGTGGAGAACCTCTTACAGCATACGCAATAGTCACCGACATAATGCAGCATGCTAAAAGAACTTCAGAAAGCAATAATGTATCATTATCATCGCACATGACTACAAACGGATACTTATTAACCGCAGATAAGTTAGATGCGTTAATTGAAAACGGTGTAAAATCGTATCAGATATCATTTGACGGATACAAGGATATTCACGACAAATATAGGCTAAGAGCAGATGGGAAAGGTACTTTCGATATCTTATGGAAAAACATTGTAAATGCTCACAAATTAAAAGACGCTGATTTTGACATTACCATACGCATACATGTTAATAATCATAATATAAGCAGTATAAAAGAGCTTCTTAGGAAAGCCAGAGACGATTTAGAAGAAGATAATAGATTCAAGTTCTTCATAAGGCCCATATCCAGACTCGGAGGACATAATGATAACAACATACCAATACTAGCAGATAACGACCGGGTTTATGCGAGCAACATAATATCCATGTTGCGCGAAGAAGCTAAGTCATTAGGTTTGGTCCACATATCAACTTCCGAATCGAATGTTTGTTATGCTGCAAAACTCGATACGTTGCTAATAAGACAGGATGGCAGATTGGGAAAGTGTACAGTGGCATTATACGATGATCGCAATACTGTGGGCAGGCTATTAAAAGATGGTACGGTTGATATAGATAGGGATAAAGTTCTTTGGTGGTCCAGAGGTCTATTTACCGAAGACAACTTCCAATTAACATGTCCGTTAATTGCAAAATAATTTGTGAATGTACGATGCGTTATGATAGATTTAGTTTTAGATAATGGCCTAAGAATAACTGCACTTAAAAAAAGCACTCTTAAATCATCAAGCATAACTGCACTTGTTGACTATGGTACAGCATACGAATCAGAAAATGAATCTGCACATTTACTAGAGCATGCACTTCTTAGCAATATAAGTGAAGGTCTGCTGAAAAATGGAAGCTATGCCCATGGCAAGACGTTTCCAACATATACTACTTATTACCTGCCTTTTTATTACAAATATGCTGACGAAACTGCAGACTTGATTACTAAGTTAATGTTGCACCCTTCATTTAACGAGGAAAATATAAACAATGATAAAAGATCCGTATTGCTAGAACTCTCAAGAGTGCATGACAATCCCTTCATAGCGTTTAACGACAAGATGATTGTCGTCCTGTTTGGAGATAAAATTAAAAAATCAATACCTGAAGAGATAAACATAACAGAATCAACAAATACGGACATGTTGGAAGATACTTACTACAAACATTACACTCCTTCAAAAACGCATATCTTCGCATACGGTGCTATAAACGAAGAAAAAATTGTTGAAAGACTAAAAAATAACTTCAGGCATGCCGGAGATGGTACGACAGATAAAAACCGTAATCAACCAACCATAAAAAAATCTCCTGAACAAGAGGTTAAATATAATTTTGATAGTGCATTAGTCGGCACTGGATTTACTCTGCCAGGAACAGAACATTTCGGTAAAAATATGTATAGTTATTATTCATTTAGCATGGCTTTTCAAGGTCTCATCACAAGGCTTAATGATGCTCTAAAAAACAAAGGGCTTATTTACGAGGGGCAATCACAAGAACAGGTATTTAACAGTGCCGGCTATTGCTGGTATTTTGCTCCTGTGGATAAAAAGAACACAGAGGAAGCACAAAAAACAATATCTACAGAAATTGATAGCATATCTAA
Source organism: Microcaldota archaeon (assembly GCA_027365175.1). Lineage (GTDB taxonomy): Archaea > Micrarchaeota > Micrarchaeia > Micrarchaeales > CABMGC01 > JAKAUU01. Next base: position 3,040 of record DAHXNY010000008.1, read on the forward strand.
AAGCGGATTCAGTAACGACGAATTCGGGTTTTATAAAAAGAGAATGCTCCTAAATTATACGGACAATAAGGAAAACAAGGAACGTTTCTCGATAGACTTCCTTAGATTTAAACTTGCATATAATCTTGAAGATAACGAAATTGAAACAAATCCGATTGAAGACCTGCGGAAAGACAACCTAGATGAGGCTGTTTCTAATTATCTATCAAGGAGGAACGACCTTGTAATAAATAACAAATAATGAGATACTCTATTATCTATTCATTTTATGTTTAGGCTCATGAGTATCAGGACAGATATTATGTAGAATGGTATTGCAAGCATGAATGTAGAGATATATGAGACATTAGCATAGAGATACCCTGAGAATATCTGTGCAGGGAAGGCAGCTATGAGCGGCATTACGCTGAACAGAGCCATCAGCTTTCCGCGTCTCTCCTTCTCAGAGAGATTTCCCTGCAGCGTGGACATGGAAGGCTGCGCGATTGCGCCTCCGACGCCACCCGTAACGCTCCATGCAAGAAGGTCATTCATGCCGTTTGAAGATACGAATATGAACATGGATAACGGGGAGAAGAGAGCCGAGAGGATAGCTGCCTTTTTCAGTCCTGCACGCTTTATTATCCTTACGGAGGGGATAAGCACAATCACGGTGGCAAGCCCTGTAATTCCGCTGAGCAGCCCGTATGTCACCGGAGACAGGCTCAGCTGCTTTACAAGATATATGGATACGAAGATGGTGGTGAAGCTTGCAGCTATGCTAGAAGTCACGGCATACCAGAGCAGCTTCTTTGCATCGCTGTTTGCCTTTTTGATGGTATGCACATAATCGCTTATCATCTCCCTGAAGTTCTTGAGGAACGGCTCCTTCAGCCTGGGCCTCGGCTTATACGTCTCACCCAGCTTTATCGCACGGTAGAGCATCGCCGTCAAGCCAAGCATGCCGCTTGCAAAGAATGCGATCTTGATCCCGTTTATATCTCCGTAGCGCACCATGAGCAATCCCCCTATAACAGGTGCAAATACTGCAGGAAGGGTGTTAAGTATTGCAAAAGAGGCAAAGCCGGAAGGTCGCATATCCTGCCTCATCGATTCGGTTAGCACAGAGTTGAACGCGGGCGTGTAGATGCTGCAAAGCGATCCTATTATAACCGGAATAAGTATGATCTGCCAGGTGTTTATGAAGAGATACAGGAAGGCGCTTCCTGCGGCAATTGTGCTGAATATCACTATGATCTTTCTCCTCCCGAATACGTCTGCAAGATAGCCACCCAGGAGCAGGGCCGCTGCAGTTACCACTGAGCTTATTGCAGCCATCACTGCGATGTACAGCAGAGGCATTCCCAGTGCCTTGAAGAATATCGACTGGAATGGAGAATACATGAAGCTGCCGATGCCCCAGATTGCAGAAGTAAGCGTTATTATCCATGCATCTTTAGGCAGATAGAATCTGAATACTCCTGGCTTGCCGCCTCTGCGTGTCGCCATGCTTCATCTTTTCGTTAGTAAAGAAATATAAACAGAGATTATACGTGTGCTCCGAGGAGCGGATAAGGACATAAGGACCATTCTTCACAATGTAAAGGCAGAGAATCTAACATGATTAGCAATGGCCTTCCCAACCCTCTGAAGAAATTACGCATAACGCATATATAATCGTTGTATAGAGTTAGACAAAAAACGTTGTAGCAGTCACGTTTAAATATGGTATTTTGCATCTACTGAGCGTGTATCTATGCACGAAATCAAAAAAATGATCCCTAAGAGTAAACAGGCCGAAGATTTGACGCAGAAAAATCAAAAGGTCACGATTCTTGATCATCAAGGCAGATTCTCGTCAGAATTGCGCACGGATAAGGAGAGCATAGAACCTGTAGACCTGAGAAGAGGAGGCATAAGCAAGCCATTTCTTAGGAAGGCCATTTACTAGACTCTGTTCTTTTTACAGAAAGACGAATGCTCTTAGATACTTTTAAATATCACAAAAACCTATTTTCCTGTATCAGTCTGCATGAATTCTTCAATTAACTGGCGACCGGGCAAAATCCAAATAACTAGAGTAAATGCGTCGTGATGACCGTGTGTGTTTAAAGATTATACGAGATGAACAATATGAAATTAGTCGAAAGGATAAAGGAGAGAAAAGAGATAAGGACGCAGGTAAACGAGGCTATAGATGCAGGAAACCAGGCATTTGCCAAGGCTTTTGCAGACGCCATGCGAATGGGGCCGCTGGATGTTGATTCAAGAACAACATTCGGCATGGGAAAGATGCATGCAAAATCCGATACCGGTTTCAGATTGGAAAATGTGCTGCACGTTACAACTTTTGTGCACAGGCACGGTCTGTACAGATTTATGAGGAAGAGAGGCAACGGAGAGGGCCAATAAAACGATACCTGATTAGATGATATTCTCGAAGAACAATGCCGCAGACGAGGCAATCTATGCGGAAAGGCAGGCTACCAGGCTTATACCTAGAGACCTTGTACTGTATAGAAATACGAGGTTTGCCGGAAGCGTGGCAGTACATGGAAATATAACGGGATACAGAGGAAGAAGATACGGTCTGGCCATTCTTGACGGGAATCTTTCTGCGCAGGACATTGTGCTGGGGGACCTTAAGCTGCCTGGAAACGTAAGCGCAAGGTCCATGGATGTGCAGAACCTCCATTGCAATAACATATCGGTAGTAAGAGAGCTGTACTGCAAAAACGTATTCGCAGCAAACATATCTGCAGATGAGATATGCGCCAAGAGAGTAAACGCCAAGGGAGACATAGCAGCGCGCATTCTGATATCACTGACAAGCATAACTGCAAAGGATCTGCTTGTAGACTATGTGAGTGCAGTAAAGGACATAAGCATAAGGAATGCGGAGGCCAAGGACAGCATAATAACAGAAAAGGACATATTCTACAATCTGATATGCCATGCCCACAGGAAGATACTGTACAGGTATGCGTATCCGCAGTTTGAAAATGCCACGCATCCATTTGTATCAAATGAGGACATAAATATCAAAAACAGTATTTATCAGGAAAAAAGAGGCTGATTATATGACGACAAAAAGCATGAATCAGGAAATTAAGGAAGCACAAGAGACTGTAATAGAAAATGATCTTGTATTAGAGAAAGATGCTTCGTATCAGGGCAACCTGGTAGTAAAGGGAAGCGTATCCGGGATATATGGCTCAAGGTACACCCTAAAAGTAAACGGTGATCTGAGGGTATCGGGTAACGTAGCAGCAAGCGAGCTCAGAGTCACAGGCAGCATATACTCCGATGCGGATATCTCTGCCAGATCCATATCCGCTCTTGACATTTCAGCATGCAGAATATCTGCCAGTAGTATGCAGGCGCGTGACATAATAGCATGTAAGATAAATTCATCTTCGATAACTGCACACTCGATATCGCGCAGTGTAGAATGTGCACATGAGGACAAGACAAAGGACCAGGCGTTTAGCTCTCTTAGAAGGAGTCAAATATTATATTAGAATTTCTAAATATATCTTAGTATGATGTTATTTTTAGGACTTTATGATAAACACGTGATAAAATGCAGACGATGCAAAAAATTACACAGGAGATTAAGGCGGCGCAGCATCCATTATCACAGGTGCCGATAATCTTCAAGAGATTCGGAAGGGACAATGTTCTTGATGATAGCAATAGCTCATACGAAGAGATAATGGCGCGCAGGCTGGCTCCTGTAAGGCCTGAGATACCTGAAGGACATGTGCATGTGACACTTAAGCTTGCGGCTACTTCCTTCCTGCTTAATGAGGATTTCAGAACAGACCTTTTCAGGCACTCTGTTACCATGGTACAAAGCCGTAGGATAAAATCCGAGGGCTATTTTGAGATACTCAAAGACGGGATGACTAAGGATGGAAGGCAGACAAATAGCATGTTCGAGCCTGTAGATAGATATACATTCTACAATAGACTCAGGCCAACGGAGAGATCATTTCATGCATGCCGAGGGGTTGGCAGTTTATACATAGATGCAAATCCTGAAAGGGGCCTGATGCTTTATACAACTCCATTCCAGCCTGATGAGCTAAGCATAGCAGTTGTAAGAAAGGCGGATATTGAAACGGTGATGAGAAACGCTCCAATATCAAAAACAAGAGCATTTGTCAATACTCTCAAGTCCGCAGCAAGAAGATATCTGTAATTCTAATAACCTCTTAGATATTCTGGATAAATATTAGTGGCAGTATTGTGCTGATAACGCAGGAGTAGCTATCGCACAGATATCTGGAGGAAAGCTAACAATATCTTAGCCATTCTAAATAAATGTTAGAATAACTTATATGGATCGGAAAACAAGTCCATTTCTTTCCATATTATTGGGCATTATCAATATTCAATGGGAAATCAACAGACTTCCAAAATATTGGTGCAAAATAGCAAACGTTTAAAGTGGTGCATTTCAGAATTATGGAAAACAAGGGCTTTTGGTGAAGCCATCTGTATTATTTGAAAAACCGGTCTGAAAATAATGGTTTTCTTCGTGCGCAAGTTTTCCTGCCAATTCTATGGAATACACATTAAAATTATCAGTTCTATGGAATTTCTGAAAGCTATATGAAAAGGGACAGAGCTGCACTGGAAAAAACGGCATCTAAATCTCCGACGACAAATTCTGCACAGAATTGCGTTTTAAGAAAGGCTTGCCTTCGTTTTAGATAAAAGTATGCCTGATCATATATGCTCTATAAACGCAAACAGTGCGGCAACCTACTATTACCAATACTATATAAGAAATACTAAGATAATACTAGAATATCTCTGTCACTTATTATGCTCTTTAGTGAATGCCAGCCACTGCACTCTTTTTGAAAACACTATTATATTATCAACAATGTGCTGCTGTGCATGCGAAGCCTTTACTATATCCCTTGTTGCGCCCCTGAACTGATCTGATGTATTTCCATACCTACTCTGGGCAGCAGCTGCAAATGCATAAGCCGTGCAGACTATGTCTCCTGGAGTCGCTGCAACCCTTTCCAATGCGGCTCTTATCTCTGAATTAATCACCTTATTGGCTTCAGGTTCATTGCCAAGTCTCAACGATGCCTTTGCAGCGGCAACCAGCGATTTGAGGGCCTGTTCATTCGCATTTCCGTTCATCCTGCCTCTTACCGAAGCGGCCCATGACTCTACCTCCCTTTCAAACCCTTCATATACCTTCTCAAGTTTTACGGTCTGTAGTCGTATCATTATAATCAATTATATTATAATTATAGTCATTTTTAAAGCAATCCCAAATAAAACTAATAATATATAAGAAATACTAAAATAATATTAGACATGTCTATTTCAGGCTTGATGCATAATAGTATTCTATATATGCCTCCCTACTCTGATTCTGGTTTATTCCAAACATATTCACGCCCTCAATGCGCTTCTTCCTGCAGTTCTTTGCCTATCAGGTAATGAATTCCGCCAGAATGGCGGAAATCTCCGCTACTGGCATTACTCTATCTTCCAGCTTCCATCAGGCTGCCTGCACGCCACGCCTTTTATCGTTTGAGCCTGCCCTCCTACAAAGCCTGTAGTGACATAGCTCCTGCATACCTCTCCTGCCATCGACCCCTGCTGCGGCATATACTGCTGCGTAGGAGTTACCTGATAGCGGTTGCCGTACTGGTTTGTCCAATAGCTTGTCCTGCCCACTTGATTATTCGTTATGGCATTATAGGCATTTATCTGGTCCTGCCTGTCCATGCTTCTCCCTACTGCGCCTCCTATAAACGCTCCGGCGAGTGTGCCTATTATCGTAGCTGCAGCTCCTCCCTCGCCACCACCGATCTGGTTTCCAACAACTCCTCCGAGAATTCCCCCGACAACCTGCCCCTCCTGCTGGTATGTTGCACAGCCGGAAACAGCTACTGCCATTGCAGCTCCTACTGCCACTCCCCTTGCCATCTTCTTAAAGGCGCTTAATGAGGTTACATTATCAGCATCTCTTTTAGGTGCAATATCTCTCTTATTCGGTTCTTCAGAAATTCTTACGGTTTGCATTTTATCACACATGATATATTCATTTTTCATTTATAAAAGTGCCTATCAGTTTACGATGAGTGGCCAATTTACTAACATGTCCCTTACACTCTCTAGGAAACTAATATCTTCGTTTATGGCTTTGGCAGGCCGCTGTATACTGCCATTTCCAGGGCTGACGTCAATAAAGGCTCCATTTATCTGCGCTGCTCCCCCTGCCACATGCGTCCATCCCCGTCATCATCATTCCGCTGCCAGTAGTACGGCTGCTGCTCCCTGAAATAGTCGTCACCGTTTCCCCAATAATATGGGATTACCGGACTGGGAGTGTAATCATCTCCTCCATAACCATAGTATGGCACATCATCTCTGTAGCTGTAGTATGGCAATGCATTCCCATAACCATAGTATGGCACATCCTCCCTGTAGCTGTAGTATGGAATTCCTTCTCCGTATACAATCTGGCTCCCCACATATCCTCCAAGCATGCCGTCTGTCATCTGGCCTGGAAAAGCTGCGCAGCCTGAAACTGCAAAAGTAACTGCCAATGCTGCCCCAACCGCGAGTCCCCTTGCCGATTCCTTAAACGTTTCCATTTTGCTTCCGATCCATCCCTTGTGCACCCGAGTATTTGGTTCAGCGTTGTTTAGTCTTTGCATTCTACCACAATATATTGTGCCCATCCTTCATTCTTAAACATGCTTATCAGGTTACGACGAACAGCTAATAGCGTCTTCTGTACTCAGAAGACCATTCCTTCCTGCATGCCGAGATAGACAGAGATATAAATGCCATAATAAATATACTCAAAAGGATGAGCATGAAGACCAGGCCAAAAGTTGCGTACTACGGTGAACAGGGTTCATACAGCGAGCAGGCTGCGCTCCAGCACTTCGGCCCTGATGCTACACTTGAAGGATACAGGTTCCTGCCTGAGATATTCGAAGCGATAGGCAAAAGGATTGATTGTGGGATAGTGCCTATAGAAAATTCAATAGAAGGGCCAGTTACACAGACGTACGACCTGCTTCTGGAATCAGACCTGAAGATAATAGGGGAGGAGATAGTAAAGATAGAGCACTGCCTTGTAGCAAATCCCGGAGTTCTACTTAAGGATATTAAGACCGTATACTCCCATCCGCAGGCGCTTGGACAGTGCAGGAGCTATATTGAGAAACACGGCTTCAACTCCATACCGTTCTATGATACTGCAGGGAGCGTAAAGATGATAAAGGAAAGAGGACTGATGGATTCGGCTGCAGTTGCAAGCAGCATGGCAGCCTCTGTCTATCGGATGAAGGTGCTTGCAAAATCAATACAGTCAAACAAAAGGAATTTCACCAGATTCATAGTAATAGCGAAGAAGAATAAGACGGCAGCGTGGAACAAGACCTCAATAGCCTTCGGCAGCAGGCACAAGGCAGGCTCTCTCTTCCGCGCTCTCAACTGTTTTGCAAGGAACGGGATAAATCTTCTTTACATAGAGTCACGCCCGGTTCGCAGCAAGCCATGGGAGTACAACTTCTATATAGACTGCGAAGGCAGCCTGTTTGATGAAGGACTGAAAAAGGCGATAAAAGAGCTGCGTAGCGATGCAACCTTTGTCAAGGTGCTTGGCTCATACGCGAGTGCAGGAAGAGGGAGCAGAAATTAGAATAGTCTAACTCTTCAGGTCTGTCTGAGGACTTTACTGATTGTCTTGGCTAACTCGGGTTTCCGTGCAGCACTCATCAGCTCCTCTTTCAGCTCCCTGTATGTATATGTTAGGAGTTTCCTCTCTGTCCTCTCCAGATCAAAGTCATCAGCCGTAAATATCGCTATGGCGAAATTAGTCCCAGCAGAATACACGCTCTTCCTAAGCACATGCGTTCTTTCAATGGAACTGTCCCTGAACATGTCTATTACAGTTGACAACTCTTCATTGCTCATCTCCTTCTCATGAGGTGAGGACTCGGCATACTTGCCGATAAGCGTAAACGTTACAGGAAGTATGGCTGTCTCATAGGGATTTATGGCCCCGAATACTGACTTTATTATGCCATTAGGGCCGTTATCCCTCCCTGCCGCAAAAGCCCCCTGTATAAACATGGCACAACCTTCTTCCAAAGACCATATCACTTTAGAGTTTGTGTCTTTGACAGATCCTGAATTATCGCTTTCAGCAGATGCCCCGGTCATCTTCCTCACATGATGCACGAGCTCATGGCTCAGTATCTCTCTGACCCTGCTGTCTTCGTTGAAGTCATTCACAAAGACCTTTCCCCCCACGTCTGCATGGTAGATGTACTGGCCGTCGCATTCTTTTCTCATCATCTCAAGACACTCGAATCTTTCCTCTACAGAATGCATACGCTCTCCCATAGCGATTCCGCTCAGGGTAATTAACACAGGTGCAGGGCACTCTCTCACTGCAACTTTGTTGTAATAATCCAATATCTCTGCAGAAACCGATTCGATAAACTTCCTGTCTGCAGGTATTGCTCCTTTCTGCTGCGCTCTCATAAAGATACTCATATGATCAACATGGAACTTACATTAAGTTACTTTCCGGCAAGTGTCTTTGACTTCGCAACTCCCTTCTTCATAACCGAAGCTGGCCTGTTTTTAGACGTTATTCTTGCCACGGAGTGGTTCATGCGTCGGAATGCTCTGCTGAAGTCTGAGCTATCTATCACATTGTGCAGCCCATAATAATTTCTAATTATATCGTCGTATAAATCCTGTTCAATGTCCTTTTCAAGCAGCAGGCCCTGCTGTTTTATTCGTTGTGTACGGCTCATGCTATCTACCAACATATTCAGTGTAATTTTAGAGTAATAGTAATGCTCTACTATAACATAATTTCTGATTTATAAACGTATACTAGCGGTGCGACGAACAGCTACAAAATCCCAGTTTATCCGGATAGCTCCGAGGTAACTCCTGCAACGGCGCTGCAAAACGCAGAACCGCAAATACAGCATCTGCCGATTATGATTTCGGCAAAAGGCGAACATACTGGCGTATTTAAAATACCAACCATCTCATCATAATACCTTTGTTGGTATAATGGCAAATCATGTAAAGACCGGTGACAGCGCTGTAGCTGTCAATATGCGCGCTCTCTTTTCATCATCGCCGCAGCAGGCTATACAGGAAGCCCTAAGGAACGGAAATGGCAATGGGCACAATGGAAAGCAAAACGGCAACGGCACGCGGGCAGAAGGCAAGCATCTAGTAGAGATGCTCCATACCCTTCATGAAAGGGAGCGCACCGGAATTAACGAGATCAAGGACATAATGCAGCCTGTCTACTATACGGTTGTAGACCAGAAGAGGCCGTTGCAATACGGCGTTCCGTCAAGAGATACTCTGGATGCCATGTCAAAATATGTGCCTAATGATGAATTGAAAAGGATAAGCGACAGGATGAGATTCATTGCTGATCCTATAGTGCAGGACATAGGTTCGGTTCCGGACGGAGTCATAAAAAGGAGGGAACAGCCTCTCGATACGGGACTTGCAATGGTTACGACGGTAGCTGCGGATACGGGCCTGGCCTTTATAGAGTCCGAGCCTGGGCACAAAGAGGATCTTCAGAGGATAATCTTAGGCGATCTTGATCCCACGGGCCTGCTGGCAAGGAAGCACTCGCAGGTAATACCGTTCAACGGCAGGAAGATAGAGGTGGGGACGTGGCAGAAGCTTAACTACATAGATCCGGCTGCAGTCGAGCATCCTGAAGACCCGATGCGTTTCTACGTTACCATATTCGAGTCTACAAATCATGTTCTTATGAGGAAGAAGATAAGGAATGGCTCTCCGACAGCAGCGAAGGACATAACAGGAGACGTCGAGAAAGTTGTAGAGGAACTGGGCGTTAAGAATGGAGTAGTAGTTGTATTCGGAATGCACACCACGATAGGAACTGCATTGATGAAACCCGAGAATGTTGACAATATGATACACCTGCTGAATACCGTTGCACCAAATGACCTCGACTCTAACCTGCGGGTTCCGTACCAGCACCACCTGAACGTCAACGACGGAAATGGGCACAGCCATATACAGAGTCTTCTCATGGGGACCACCGTTCTTGCACCTGTAAGGGACGGTAAAATTGCAATCGGCGAGCGCAGGATAATGGCCTTCGATTTCGATGACAATCAGGCCCCTAGGGAGAGAGGATTCACAATAACCGTAATAAAGGACATAGATGACGAGCGCTCTCTATTAAGGCAGTAGCGCCTACGGCAAAAAGAAACGTATGCAAATGTTGGTAGCTATGGATAATGACAATAAGGAGATAGGCCTGATAGGGCTGGGGAGCATGGGGACTAACATCTCAGAAGTGCTGCTGAGGAGCGGGTATAATCTGACTGTATATAACAGGAGCGTCGATAAATACACACATTTTAATGACAATGACAAGGTAAGGTGCACAAGCAGCATAGAAGAATTCGCAGAAAAACTTCAACAAAGTGGAAGTGATGCTGCCATATGGACTATGCTGCCTGGCGGAGAACCTACCAACAACACACTATCTAAGTTATCCTCGCTTCTAAAAAAAGGTAGTATAATCATAGACGGATCAAACTCGGATTATACGGATTCTGTATCCAACTACAACAGACTGCGTGATAAAGGCATATGGTACCTTGACGTCGGAGTTGCAGGAGGTCCTGATGACGTTCTGAAAGGCGTTGCGATAATGGCAGGAGGAGACCGTGAAGCCTTCAACAAAGTAGAAGGGATATTGAAAACAGTGGCGGGCGGGGAGAAGAGATACGGATATGTCGGGAAGAGCGGAAGCGGACACAGGCTGAAGGCAGCACACAACTCCATATTCTATTCGATATTCCCAATATTTGCAGAGACAGCAGCAGCGATCATGGGGCAGGCTGAAGGCAGGGAGGCTACAGAGGAAGCTCTCAGGCTTCTGAGCATAGCTCCTCCGATAACAAATGGGATACCAGAAGCCATACTGGGCGCTTTCAGGAAGCATGAACTCTCTAAAGAAGCGCCAAAAGTAACGGTATCAAGGATGGTAAGCTCCTATGTGGACGATGCTGAGAGAAGTGGCACGCCTCTAGACATAACTAAGGAGGTGCTGAAGAGCTATCCTGAAATGCGCGACAGCACAAAGATAGTCTATTCAGGAGCCAAGAAGATACTGACAGGGCATTAGCCGTTTGCAGCCTGCTGGCTGAGCTTTGCCTTCTTGGAGTAATGCGACTCCACATATCTCTCAAGGTGCTTCTTGAATTCATCGGTTGCAACATCTGCCTTTACTGCAGCCACCTGCTTCCCATCCTCGTATATGAGGCATGAGGGGTTCTCTCCGCTGCCCGGAAGTGATATGCCTATCTGCGCCATTCTCGACTCTCCAGGACCGTTGACAACGCAGCCCATAACCGCAACCTTCATCTCCTCCACACCGTCATATCCCGAGTTCTTCCATTCGGGCATGCGCTCCTGCAGATATCCGGTAAGATCCTCTGCCATCTCCTGGAATGTCGTAGAGGTCGTCCTTCCGCACCCAGGGCAGCTCGTTACCACAGGCGAGAAGTGCCTTATATCAAGTGACTGAAGGATATGCCTGCACACCTTCACCTCCTCCGCCCTGCTCGAGCCTGGAGTCGGCGTAAGCGACACTCTTATCGTATCTCCTATTCCCTGTGTCAGGAGCAATGACAGCGCTGCTGACGAAGCTGCCACTCCCTTGCCGCCTATACCTGCTTCCGTGAGACCCAGGTGGAGCGGCTGCTCTATCCTAGAGGCAAGCATCTCATACGCCTTTACCATCTTTGAGACCTCAGAGATCTTAGTGCTGACTATTATCTTGTTGGGCTCTACACCGTACTCCACGGCTTTATTCACGGACTGCACGGCGCTCTCCACAACAGCCGCAATCATTATGTCATCTGCGCTCTTCTGCACAGCTGCCTTGGTATTGTCATCCATCATCTTCGTCAGAACGGTCTGGTCAAGTGATCCCCAGTTCACGCCTATCCTTACGGGCTTGTCATGGTCCTTTGCAACATCTAGTATTGACTTGAAATTATCATCATGCTTATCGCCGAAACCGACGTTCCCGGGGTTTATCCTGTACTTGTCGAGCGCGTCTGCACACGAAGGAACTTCCCTGAGCAGCTGATGCCCGTTGTAATGGAAATCCCCTATCAACGGTATGTTATACCCCAGATCATCAAGCGCCTTCCTTATATCCGCTACTGCGCGTGCCATCCTTAGATTCTGTACTGTGAACCTGACGAGCTCCGAGCCAGCCTTATAAAGCTCTATTATCTGCGCTACTGTGGCTGTAACATCTCCTGTGTCGGTATTGGTCATGCTCTGTATTGCAACAGGATGCTCAGACCCTATGTACATGTCCCTTACTCTTACCTGAAGGCTCCTTCTCCTCGGTTTCCAATCTGTATCCTTTCCCATGCTTATTGTTGCCATTCGCTCACATGCTCCTTGAAAGAGGTCTGTTGAGTTCGTAAGGCATGGTGAATTTCATATCCTCCTTTATCACTTGCATGCTCTCCACCGTGGCTCCGCGGTCCTTGAAGTACTGCGCAAGCTCCTGGACAAGGTACTCGGGAGCGCTGGCTCCTGCAGTAATCCCCACTGTCTTCTTGCCTTCGACCCACTCCTCCTTAAGCTCACTTACGCTGTCTATAAGATACGCATCGACTCCCAAAGCCTTTGCAGTATCGGCTAATCTGTTTGAGTTTGAAGAGTTCTTGCTGCCAAGAACCAATACAACATCACACCTGCCTGCAGCCTGCTTTATCGCCCCTTGCCTGTTTGTAGTAGCATAGCATATGTCAGAGGACGGCGGGGCCCTGAGCTGCGGAAATCTCTTCTTAAGAGCATCTATAACTCCCATGCACTCGTCTACAGAGAGCGTTGTCTGTGTCAGGTATGCAAGCTTTGAAGGATCCCTTACCTTTATCTCGCCGACCTCTTCTGGCGTCTCTACTATCTGCGTTATGTCAGGCCGTATCCCCATAACCCCTACCGCTTCAGGGTGGTTCCTGTGCCCTATATACAGTATCTCAAGGCCCTCCTTTGCAAACCTGCCTACCTCTATGTGTATCTTGGAAACAAGAGGGCATGTCGCATCTATCGTAGAGAGCTTCCTGGCTCTTGCCTCCTCCCTTATCTTCGGCGCTATCCCATGTGCTGAGAAGACGCAGACACTCCCTTCGGGTATCTCCGATATCTCCTCCACGAATATCGCCCCTTTCTTACGCAGTGCATCGCACACCGTCTTGTTATGCACTATCTCGTGTTTCACATATATTGGCGCACCGAAGTTCTCAATCGCTTCCTCTACAGTATTGACTGCACGCTCCACTCCTGCGCAGAATCCTCTTGGCTCTATCAGAATTATCTTTTCAACGCTCATTTCACTACCTTGTTATCATCCTTTACTAATTGCTTCAGGTCTGATTCTCTCCCCTAACAAATTTATAACTATATGCGGCTACCGAATTATTTATAATAGAATACCTGTAAATGGCACATGACGAACTAGTTTTAGACAGTACTGCCATGCCTCTCCCATAATCATCTACATATCCTCTTTCGTTCACCGGCAGTATCTTCGGAGAGTATCTCCTTGTAATTATGCATGACATGTTTTCTTGCCCACGAGTCTGCCTCTATTATCTGTCCCAGTGTGGGCTCCCTATTGACAGGATGGGCATCAAGGGCGCTCTTTATCAGCTTTGGCATATCCGTAAATCCTATCCTTCCGTTGCAGAAGAGCTCCACAGCTGTCTCATCTGCACCGTTAAGCACTGCAGGCGCGCTGCCGCCGAGCCTTCCTGCCCTGTAAGCAAGGGCTATGCTTGGGAAGCGTTCGGTGTCAGGCTCCTCAAAATCAAACCTTCCTATCTCTGAGAGCTCGAGCCTCTTAAGCCCCGTGTCTATCCTGTATGGGTAAGTGAGGGAGTAAGCTATGGGGTATCTCATGTCATGTGGGCCCTGCTGCACCTTCTGGCTTCCATCTATTAGCTGCACGCCCGAATGGACTATGCTCTGTGGGTGCACGACTATCCTCACCTTATCGACCTGCACTCCGAATATCGAAGCTATCTCTATAACCTCCATTCCCTTGTTCATAAGCGTTGCAGAGCGTATAGTTATCAGCCTGCCCATGTCCCACGTAGGATGCCTCAGGGCCTGCTGAAGGGTGGCCTTATCCAGCTCCTCCCTGTTCCACTCGCGGAAAGGCCCTCCTGAGCATGTGAGTATGAAGTGGTCTATATTGTTCTTTGCACCTCTGTGCAGATGCCATACCGCACTGTGTCTGTCCTCTGAAGCATATATCTCAGGTTCCAAAGTCTGCCATATCGCATTCGGTTCGCTGTCTATGGGCAGTATCTCTACACCATGCCTCTTTGCGGCCTCTGTCACCAGCCTGCCTGCAGTCAGGAAGGCCTCCTTGTTAGCTATCGGCACCGTATTTCCTGCCTCAATGGCCGCAAGCGTTGGCGCAAGCCCTGCAAATCCTGCAGTGGCTATCACCACATATCCATCGCTTATGCTCCTGCAAAGATCTACTGCCTCCTGCTCTCCTGACAGTATCTCCGTCTTAACTCCCTTTCCAGAAAGCCGTATTCTGAGATCCTCTGCCTTATCCTCGTCAACTACTACTGCCTTTTCCGGACCGAACTCCAGAATCTGCTTCTCAAGAATATCTATATTGCTGTTGCATGCCAATCCGCATACCTTGAAATTGCGCTTGCCAGACAGCCTTTTAACGACATCAAGCGTCTGCGTTCCTATCGAACCTGTAGATCCATGTATTACCAAGGGTATATCATCGTCCATAGCTACACGACAAGAGTCATTGAATTCGTTTAGTATATATTGATTGGGATGCGTTCGTCAATCTGCAATTTACATAAAAAGAATAAGAAAAAAGGATAAGAAAATAAAAGGCAGGAAAGACTCAGTATCCGCCTCTAAACATGTTGAATGCGTTTGCGTAGTTCTGCGCTGCATATGCCATGCCCTGCATTTGCTGTATTGCCGCGTATCTCTGCTGTATCTGATATTGCATCGCCTGCTGTTGCTGCTGAAGGGCTAACTGCTGCCCCTGGGCCTGTTCCTGTGCCCTTAGTTGCTCTTCCTGCAGTCTGTACTGTGCGTTCTGTTCTCTTTGTTGGAGATTCAATTGTCTGTTCTGCAGTTTATACTGCATCTCCTGTACTGTCATCTGCTGAGGCTGAGCCTGTACCGGAGTCGCCACGTATCTTGTAACATATCTTGTGACATACTCTTTTACTACTGCAGGATGCTGTGCTGCAGAAGCCTGGCTGTAATGCACCGCTTCAGGGTGCTCCACGGCAACCTTCTTATACGGGGGGTGCTGTGCCTGCTGCATGCCCTCGCTTATTGAGGTCTCTACAACATGAAAGAATCTCTTGACTTCCTGATGGTGTATTCCTGCATCATAAATGCCTACTGCCGCAATCCCTGCAAGAAGTACTGCCGGCCATTTCTTACCATGTTTTGGCTTATACTCCGGCTCTCTCTGCCTGTGCTGAGCGTTCCTCCTATCATCATTCTCAGCCTGCCTGTCGCTTGAAACGTTCTCGTGCAATACATTAGGTCCTTCTGCATGTCTACTATCATCAGATGCTTCCTCCTTCCTAGTTTTGTATTTGTTCATCTAAATCCCACATAGTATTAATGCGTTTATGGTATTTAAAGCATACCGTAGGTATTGGATGAATGTCAATCTATGAGGAAAAGCGGAAATATGAACGCAAAGACTCTAATCGGCATCTTGTGAAGCCTGCATGCTTATACCATGCAGGCCTTTATTCCCCTCCCCATCCTTTCGGATGTACCCCTGCTTCCGTAAAATGCGTATTATCTGCCTTTGTTTACAGATACGTTTTTCTGGTATTTAAAGCTATGTCCGGACCGATTTTTGAATAGGAAAAACCGGATCATAGCAGAAGAAAAACAGAAGGACCTGCTACTTGTTTATAAATGTTTACTGACAGATAACTAACGATTAGCATGAACAAAGGAGTGATCGTTGGAGCAGTAGTGCTCTTGGTGGTAATAATAGCAGGCGCATATCTCATAATGCAGAACCAGGCAAATCTGGGCAGCAATGCAAACCTGGCAGTGATAAGCCTTACTGATCCTCCTAATGTCCCTAACGGCACAACCTCACTCATGATCTCATATTCGGCAGTACAGGCGCATGTTGTAAATACAAGCTCTTCGGGATGGGTAAACATACAGGGAAGCGGTTCTGTCGACCTTCTCTCACTGGTTAACGTATCGCAGATAATAGCCAATTCAGGCATATCCTCAAATTCAACTATAAACATGGTAAGGTTCAAAGTGAATTCTGCCAATATAACAATAAACGGAGTAACCTCCAATGTGAGCGTACCAAGCAGCATGATAACCGCAAACGTAAGCAACAGCGGAAACAATACCTCGCACATACTTGTAGACCTCTCGCCTTCGATAGTAGCAATATACACGAATTCATCGACTATCTTTGTCATGGTCCCATCAGTACGCGCGGTAGCCTTCTCAGGAAGCCACGGGCAGGTGCAGATAGGGGCAAGGACGCAGCTAAATTCCACTGAAAAGGCAGAGATAGCTGTAAGGCCAAATCTCAGTATAACAAGCGAATCTGTGATGAACTCGGGAAACAGCAGCACAGTCAGCGTAACAGTAAAGAATAACGGGAACCAGAGCATAACGATAAAGCATGTGATGGTAAGGGGCAGCATGCAGGTAGTGGTAAAGCCGTTCGCAAGCGTAGACGCATCGGAGAATGCAAATGTAAACTCTTCCAACGGCACAGGAGTAAATGCCTCTGGAAAATCCGAGACAAATGTAAACTCACAGAGAAGGCCACTGGTGATGGGAGTACTGAATGGCAATGCAAATGCCAATGCAGATTCTAATGCAAGCGGATTAAACATGGGCCTTAATGGCTCTTACGGCGCAGGCCTGTCCAATGGAAACGTTAGCGTAAACGAGAGCACAATTATCAACAACGGAAAAGCGCTGCTAAACGAGACCATACGTGTGGTAGCAGGCAATGTAGTTAAGATAGGGGACCTATTCATAAATGGAAATGCGATAACATCTGGAAATGTGAGCATAAACGGCTCTGTTGTCAGGATAGGCAACATAGTCAGCATAAACAACGGAGAGATAGAGGTTGACGGCAGAGGCACAGGAGTCAGGATAAGCGGCCAGGGAGCGCAGGAAGCTGCAACTCTGGGTGCAGACATGAAGTCAAGGGTAAACTCCCTGGCAACTCTGGGAATAGAGATACATGACCTGAAGGCAGTGAATTTTGCCATATCGAGCAACGGCACAATGGTACTACCCAACTCAGAGAGGTCTGCTGAGGGAGAGAACGGATACGTTCTTGCTTCAGGCGCACAGGCAACGTTCACCTATTCCGGGACAATGTCGGCAGGAAACGGCCATGTACTGATAACTTTCGTTCCTGGAAGCAACTATGGCGTATATGTGCAGGGACAGGAGGGAGCTAATGCAAGGGCAAACGTGACCGCATCATGATGTGGCACAATCTCCCTTTGCATACGTTTAAATAGTTTGCAGAGAAAATGCTACTAGTGGTTAAGATGTCAGCATCGAAAAGCCAAAAGGGCGAAAGAAACCTGATACTTTGCGTAGGCACATACTTTTTTACATGGCTATCTGGCATAGTCGTATACCTTTTTATAAATAAAAAGGAGGACGCATACCTCAAGTTCCATGCGCTACAGGCAATACTTCTGGGTGTTGTGATAACTGTAATATTCTGGATACCGATACCATTTCTGCCTATCCTATCATTGATACTGTGGATATATGGGATATATGTCGGATATGAGGCATCTCAAGGACATGATGTGGAGATGCCAGTCATAGGGGAGTTTGTAAAAAAGCATATGTAAACTCTCTCACATATCTGCATGACAGATAGAAACTGCTTAGTCATACTGATGTAGAGGCGGTTGTATATATGGTAGTTGTGGATACGGATACTGTCTGTGAAGTTGTCCAGAGCATAACGCGCAGTTCGGCAGGCACACCGTTACCAAGAATTACCGGAGTGTTCTGTACGACTACTGTTGTGGCATTATACTCCAGGGGGTTTGGCCCTATGCTAAGGTTATACAGCTGAGGGGAATAGATCACTATATAATAATTATAGCTGACTCCGAGCAGCTGCTTTGATGCCTGATAATTAATCAGGGCGAGCGCTGCAAGCTTTGCTATCTTGGCTTCTGACAGTGCGCTGCCATTGTTGCTCGCAAGACCTATGCTGGCGTTTGTCCATGTTGACAGATCCGAGGGATCAACTACATAATACCAGTCAGAAGGCGTCCCTGTTGTCAATAGTCTGTTGGTAAGCTGCTGCATATTTGACTGCATGTTGCCATATGTATTTGAGTATGTGATAGAAAACTGCTGCGATACGTTAAACCATACATAAGTCAGAATAACCATGGTTATCGCGAATATCACTATCGCAAAGATCATATCCATAGACCAGAATTGTAGCTTCATGTTCCCCAACTCAAAGGTACCTGCTCCGTGTATGTTATCGGCAACTGGTTGTTATAAAGCTGATATACTTGGCCAGGCGTAAGAGAGGCGTTATAGTATTCTATATTTGCAATGCTGCCTGCAAGATTAGGGCCGACGACAATAGGGCTTGAGGATATTCCTGATGAAGAGGTGCCTTTGGCAAGAAGCACTCCATCGGCATAATAACTTACGTTATTTCTATCAAATGTGCCTACCACATATGTCCATTTTCCAATAGGGAATGTGGTAACACTATTGGAGGTCGCACCTCCTCCGCCGACTACGAATCCTTGTTTTGAAGAGGTTCTGAAAAGCCCATAATATGAACTTCCAGGAGTGCCTAGATAAACTCCGGATCCCGAGACCGGCTGATCCAGATAAACCCAGGAGGCTATGCTGAAGCGCTGATAATTGCGATTATTCGCTACCATTGCATTTCCTGAACCTACTGAGGATATCCCATATCCGCCCAATCCAGGTATGGCAGACGGATTTGACAGATATTCATATGTTGTAACGTTCTCCACTCCGTTATTCCCGTTGCCGCTGTAATCATTTGCATTGCCATTCAGCGGCCACCATGCAACAAGCCCGTCATTAGGCCTGGGCATCCCATAGAATCCGGAGTTGTATAACGTGCTGATTTCGCTTTTAGGCAACGCTTCGCTATATAGCTGCACATCTGCAATGACTCCATTAAACCCGTATGAATCGCCAGATGCATAAGAATTACCTATCTCAAATGGGACCGCCTGCGCAAGATCAAGGTGTGGGCTCAGCATAACAGAATTAACTGTCGTATTATCCATGTATACTGATGCCTGCCCTGTGCTTCCGTTATACTCTGCAGTTACCATCTCCCAAGTATTCAGAGGGAAGTTAGGTGTTACACTGGTCCACTTTACAATTTGTCCTGCAACGGTTAACGGATATTCTGAAGCGGCAAAATCCGTACAACCATAAAACTGGAATCCGGTGCTCCCAGAGATGTCTCCAGCTATACCTTCCCAACCTGTGCATGAGTTCATGTATATCCATGCGGTTACTGTGAACGATCCGCTTGTCAATATATCTGCATAATTGTTTATACTATTGACAGCCATGTAACTGTCATATGCCTGGTTGAAACCAGTTGCAAGGAAGCTACCTATATTGTTATTTCCATATTGTTGTACCTTCGGACCAGTGAAACCAAAGCTTCCTACACCAAAGCCGTTGTTCCCGTTTCCTGAATAATCATTAGTATTCCCATTCAGCGGCCACCAGCCTTCGTCAGTTATGCCCTGCCCTGTTTCCTGGGAACCTCCAATACCTTTATTATATAACTGCAGCACCTCTTGCTGTGTCAGACTTCCTTTATATAATTGGACGTTTGCAATCTGTCCGGTGAATGAACTTGCACCAGGACAGCCATATGAAGAAGAACTACGATTGGATCCTATTACCATATCCAATGTATTTGCAGAAGCAGACCATACTCCGCTCGACGTAGGTCCATATATCTGTGCACCGTCTACATACATGGATATTTCACTAGATGCTCCTTGTGTAGTCAATACTATGTTGTACCATCTGTTATTCGATAAATTGTAAGTTCCAGTTGCACTCTCTCCGCCAGAACCATCTCCGAATATTATCTGCTGGTTACCTACGCATGCAGCATATCCGCCAGGTTTGAATACTACGGACTCAAGTTTCTGTGTTTGTGATGGCGATACCCAAAAGGACAGGCTGATAGGAGTATTGTAAAGCTCCGTACTGGCAGAATTTGGAACATCCACATAGCTACTATATCCTGAGAACTGGCCGACGTAATTGACGCTGTTCCAATATCCGTTCTCCAGAGTGCCAGATGCCGAACTGTTAGCAAGATTGAAGAGTACGTTGCCCTGGTTGGTATTCAGCGGCCACCAGCCTGTAAGATTCTTTACAGTATACACATTTCCTTCGAAAGGATTGACCTTGACCGTTGCATATCCTGTATTGTTCGTCTGCATCAGGAAAGCTGTTGCAATACCATTATTATTTGTAAAATTGGATGCTGACTGTCCATTTCCCTCAAAGCTGCCAAGAGTTGATGAAAAGCCTACAAGGTCCCCTTTTACAGGAGACAGAGTGGCATTTGTCACATTTGCATATATCTGAGCAACTGTGGGATAAGCTATCAGATATGCTCTTCCGTTATTGTTGTTTCCGCTGTAGTCATTCGCATTTCCGTTCAGCGGCCACCATGCTGACAGATTTTCTGATTGCACAGGCTGCCCGTTTATCCCACCGTTCTGAAGCTGGGCTATCTGGTTAGAGTTAAGTGCGGTGCTGTATATCTGCAAGTCAGATAACGAGCCGTTAAAAGGGCTGCTGCTTTGGCAGGCTCCCTGGCCGTTATCGTATGTATAACCGGTTGAACCCATAACGAGATTATATATATAGCTTGCAGGATCCATAGGGACCACGCCTTTTGCAATAGTCTTTCTCCCATTCACATAAAGGGTGAGAAGGTTTGTTGCATCGGAGTAGGTCCATGCTACAAAATACCACGTATTGCTCTTTATGGGAAGGAAAGCCGCTGAAGAACCCTTATTTATATTCTGGAAACCGCCGTATATGTTATTCCCAGACACGTATATCATAGGGCCAAAGCAGTAACTTCCCTGCTGAGACGTCCCATAATTGACCACTGCCATATCTCCTAAACCAGAAGGTAGCTGTTTTACATATACCCATGAAGACATTGTTATTGAATTGTAAACAAATGGTTGCAGGAGGCTGGGGGAGTTTGCAACATAGACGTAACTGCTCTGTCCGTTCATCTGTGCAACATGCGTTACCTTCGTATATACATTCAGTCCGGAATTCTGTGCAGATGTGGTGTTGCAGACATAATCTATGCATATGTCCCCATGAGAATTCTGAATATAGATAAGGCCGCTTGCAACAGGCATGTTATACGTATGGATGGCGTTTGGAGACGCATACTTCTGAGAGGATATTACTCTTCCTACAGGGGCATAAGCATATGCATATGAGAGCTTCCCAGTAGCGTTATTATACACTATCACCGTCCCTGAAGAAGTGACAGATAGGTTATAGCCGACAAGCCCTGTGCCTGAAGGCAGGCTGACGTTCTGCGCATAACCGTTTCCAGAGGTTGACGCTATGCTAATATCCTGTGCTATGCTCTGGGCGATTACCTGCAGCTGCGCATAATCCTGCTGCTGTGATGACTGCACGCGCTGTGTTGCTACTAAGCCGAATATCAGCACGAATATTATCAGCACGAAGGAGAATACTATCACGTAGTCTATTGAGAGTTGGGCCTTTATCATTGCAACGCAATTTATACTAATCAACGCAGCTTAAAAAAGATTTAGTTACATAACAGGCAAGTTTTACAGATACATATTTAAATTGTCAAACAGAAGTTAATCATGTGGCCAGAAATGAAAACATACGTGCACAATGCTGTATCTAAAAACTATTATGATTACTGGTGCACGGCACAGGATGATTTGTCGATGGCAAAGCGTGTTTGCAAATGAAAGGGATTGTCTTTACATTGGATGCAGTTTTTGCAATAATGATAGCCACAATTGCCATATCAATTCTTCTTTACTTCCATTACACCTCTATAAACCAATATTCCATATCGGTAACGTCCGTCAACAAGCTTGTATACCTGCTATCTGCAACTACTCTTGGCAATTTCACAGGTAGCCCTCTCGCCGCACAGATGAATAACCAGTATCAAGGCAGGCAGCAGACATGGCCTGAATTTTACCAGAATAATTCAAATGATGCAAGCAATCCGAACGGCCCATATTCCGACAGCCTGCTGCTTGTTTTTAATTCGACCGGCGCCATATATCCGAATTCGGTTATTGCAGGGAACGGAAGCATATTCTTCATGGAAAATTATCCGAACAGCAATACTCTTCTAGGTCACACTTCGATATTGGGCAGCATTCCCTCTTACTCACACAGCTATCCAAACGCATTTTTTGGCACCAATCCTAACTATGCCACGGTTGCTAACTCTATGACAGATATTACTGCAGACTTATTATACAATAATATTCCGATATATGCGAATAAAACTGCATTAACCGCAGCAGGCCAATGGGTCAACAAAAACGCAATACCTTCATCAGGGGTAGTTTCATCTCCGATGCTGGCTTATGACAATATCATACTTGTTCCAATCTACACGAGCAGCAACGCGGCAGAAACTGGGATAATGGGATTCTATGCCAACAACGGCACAGAGGCATGGACCATAAATGCAGGAGGCGAAGTTAACTCCATCGCAATAGTTTCAGGATCCATAGCTGCGGAGGTGGGGAACACCGTTAAAATATTCTCATTTCAAAACTACGGCACTCCGTTTAGCATATACGATACAGCCTATCCGTATATGCCTACGGGTATGGTAGTTTACGATGGATCTGTCCATGTTGCAAATTCTGCATTGATTTCAGGAATGTCTGCTTACAACGGCTCCCTGTTTTACCAATCTGTGTCTGATTACACTTCTGCAACAGGGAACGTGAACACTGGCGCATGGAAGGTATACATGCCTTCATACGTTGGCCAGGCATTGTCCAATAGCCAGCCTGTCGCATCTAACGGCAACCTGTACACGCTGTGGTCTAATAACTACCTTGTGGATCAAAACACAAACAACGGCGCAATAAAGTGGGTATTACACATACCATATCCGGGCACTCTCTCGCCGCACATGGTGCTTGCATACGGGGAGCTGTTTGTAACGGTAGGCAATAAACTGCTTGGATTCGGGAGCTGCCCCGGAAATTCAAACATGTCTCTTCTTTCCAACATGGTCTCTCTTTACGTGAACACACTGTCAAGCTGTACAGACGCTCTGCTGAACACTGCAAATCCCTCACAGAACGCTTCCATAACGGTCAATGCTATAGATTCCCCTGGTGTAGTTTATTTTGATTTCATGTACCCATACGTGATGAACTTCACCGGAAGCCACAATAATTATGTCGATATCGGAAACAACAGCTCCCTTAGTCCAGAGGCAGGCTCTTCTGGAAGAATGTCCCTCTGCACGTGGTACAGGATAAACTCATTATCCGGATATAATGGCCCTTTGATAAAAGGAAATGCTCCTCCGAGCAGCGGCAATGCCTGGGAGTACACGCTTGACCAGGAAGGCTATGTTCCAGGCGTATATACGCACCCTTCATTTACTGTATGGAGTCCGTCAGGAGCAAACATTGCGTTCGGAGAAGCAAACGCCGTGACTTTTAATAGCATGGTAAATAACTGGTCATTTGCGTGTTTCACGTACAATTATCCAGGCCAGAAAGCATACTACTACTTTAACGGGAGGCAGTATAATGCAAGCATTACCAGTGCATATGGTCCGGCTTCTGCAGGCACCGGCAGCCTTATCGTAGGCTCTGGAGAGAATCACACGGATCCAACAGGCAAGCCTGGCTATTCAAACGTAGCAGTGGCCGATCTCCAGATCTACAACACAATACTCTCATACAACCAGATAAAACTCCTATATAGCCAAGGCATTACTGCCTCTCCGGTACAGTCTACCGGACTTGTAGGATGGTGGCCGCTTGGAGGAGACGCTAATGACTACAGCGGTAACGGACATACAGGATTCCCATACAATGCTATCTCAACATATGCGGGATTCATTTCTCCCGGTTATCTTGATGCGTATGATATCGAAGTGTCCAGGGCGGTTGTAACGGCCCAGGGTCCATCTGCAATATTCTACAATGCCGGTGGAAATACAGTATATTGGATAAATTATCCTCAGAACAGCACATATCCTGCAGGTGTTTATACTTGGAAATAGGTAATTGTTTATGAAAGCGCAGCTTATGACTATAAGTGTACTGGTGCTATTCGTTCTTATGCTTGCAGAGCTGATAATATTCATCACGCTCACTACTGGATACAATAGCATATCTCAGGCGTATTCACAACAAACGAATCTTTTAAGTTACAGTTCGCTTATGGCATCAAACAGCAGGGCATTCGCTGCCGAAGCTTTAAGAGCTTCATTGTTCAGCTTAGCAAATTATGAGAATCCTTATAAACCGACTATACCTTCCAGAGAAACAAACCTAATCTCCAATTCTTCTCTTTATTTAGCATATCTTATAAAGAACGGAACGGTTCCGAATATGCAGACATTCGTTCTGTTTAATGGGTTGGGGCCAGGGGCAAACCAGTATCTAACAGAACCTCTTTCAGATCAAATGACATTATATACTTTCAATAAGTCCATAATAACGACACCTCCGTATGGGGCATCAAACATCATAATAAACGAGACCATGCCTGTGGTGTATCAGAGCAATCCGTACACCATATCTGTTAAATACACTGAAAATCTAAAATTTAATGTAAGCAGCACAACATATCGTTATTCAATGCCTGTAAACGCAACAATATCCCTCAATGGGACTCCTGATCTTTTCTACGCCCAACAAGGCATCGTCAGATATATGAACTTCGGAGATATGGGCAGCTTGGTGGAGAATGTGGGAAATGCCCAAGCGCTAAACGGCACCACTAACCTGTTTGCTTACGGTTCTGTTTTGGATTACGGCAGCAATACGCTATGTCCTAGCAGCAATACGCTGATAACACCGCAGATAATATTCGCTACTGACAATGCCAAGGCAATAAACTGCAACGGCAGCAGTTTTGGAGGAATAATCTCATATACTTCCCCTTCCGCAAGCCCTGCCAACTACGTACCGTATCTCAATTATCAATTGTCGTCAGATTACATTAGCAACAGCCTGAGCAGCGGCCAGACGGCGCTTTTGTATGGGCCGTCAGCTTCTACTCTGGACATAAGCGGCCTTAGAAATGCAATTGAAAACGGCTATTATTTTGCATCGCCTTTTGCACCTTCATATCTTGACAGGGCAACAGGAAATCTAGCAAATAGCTCAGTGGATGGGATATTCACATTCACAGGCCATAGCAGGAAGGTAGCGTATCTCGAAAGCAATTCATACATAACAGGAAACCGCATCAGCACACCAAGCATAACTAATTTTGAATGGGTATACCCTATGAGCAACCAGTCCTTCGACCCCATAGCAGAATTTGACGGTGCTTCTGCAGGTTCAGGCTTCTATAACATCAGTCTTGACAGCGGGAACATTGTTATATGGAACGGGGCTAAGAAGTACGCCAGCGCGTTCGAAGTACCTGCATATCAGTGGAGCTTCATAGGCTTCTCCTTGAATGGAACATCTATAAGAGTGTTTGACAATGGGAATTCCCAGCTCTTCCATTCATTGTCAAACCCGAGCCCAAACGCACAGAATAATGACTGGATAATAGGTGCGCAGCTCGGCAGCATCAACTATTACACTAAAATGGCCATTGCAAACATCCAGGTGTATGGAAACGTACTGCCGACGCAGCAGGCATACAAGGAATATCAAAACGGCATTGGTAGCATCCCTATAGCGAATAACGATATTATGCTATGGATGCCGCTCAATAACAATACGCTTGACTACAGCGGAAGCGGCATCTACGAATTTGTTTTATGGTCAGGTGGCATAGGCCACATATATGTTGTAGACGGGCATAATACGACGGTAGGCCATTCAATATACTATGGCCTTCCAGACAATTATAACAGGGACAGCGCACTGATAGTGCCTACCGCACAGCCTACCTTCCCTATACCTGGAATACTCTCTTGCAGCAACAACCAGCAGTGCGCTAACTTAACCTCTCCGCATTTGTACCTTGCAGACATGCCATTGGAATATGGTCCAAGACTTGCAGCCTCTTTCAATCCCAGTGTGAGCAGCATGATAGTGATGCAACAACTAAACGCAACGCCTCTTACAAAGTCCACTTCCTTTACTTTCTCAGCATGGCTGTACGGTTACGGGCCCACTACTGGCGGCGAGACGATAGCGAACAGTTCAAGCAATAACAACAATGCTGGATTTGACTTGCTATTCTCGAAATTGGGTGGCGGACAGTCTGATTACGTATTATCGATAGCGCCTTGCTGCAATAACAGGGTTCCATGGCCAAACGGGGTAGACAGCCTGCCTCTGGACACATGGGAGATGGTGACCGCAGAATACAATACGACTACAGGGATAGCAAGCGTGTATCTCAATTCTACCCTCTTCGTGTCTAAGAATGTGGGAAAAGGGCTTACAGTAGGACAGCTCCTTCCTGTTTATCTGGGAAGCAATAGCGTTTCTGGAGGAGCAGACTCGACATTCAACGGACTGATGTCAGACACGCAGCTCTACAATGCAACTCTGGATCAGAACCAGATATCCTCGTTGTACTCAGAAGGGACAGGTGGAGCACCTCTTTCATTAAGCAGCCTTGTTGCATGGTGGCCGCTGAATGGGAATGCAAACGACTATAGCGGCAATGGAAACGATGGCCTTGCCTATAATCTAACATACACTCCGTTTACAGGATACTCTGAATACGGGGCATCTACCCCTACTGCAGTATCCAATGAGTGGGAAGCTCTTGGTTTCGGAGCTGCCCCTCAGCAGAGCATTTTCTGGAACGTTACCGAATGGACAAGCTCAAGCGGCATGCTTCCTTACTCCTCTGTTACGGCAAGTCCTGCGCTTCCGCAGGGGGTCAGTGTCGACACATCAAACATCGCAGGATGGTATGGGATACCCACATACAGGAACAATGCCAACGGGCTCTCCGGATTTACGGGGTGGGCTTACGAGAGCAATACCCTCTCTAACAGGCAGATAGATCTGATGAATGCAGTGCCATTCCCTGTGCCCTTCAACGGGTTCAACAGCGCAATAGCATGCGGATCAGGAACAGGGTATACTGCTACAGCTAACCTTACTCTTACAGGAATATACACCGTAAACGTATATACTACCGGAGCCACTCAGGTGTTCTACAGACAAAAAGGGTCAGATATCTGGAATCCTGTGCTTCCATCAGCAGCTTGGGGCTCGAACAACGGCCAGACATATTCAGGAAGTTTTACGCTCACTCCTGGAGCATACCAGTTTGCAGTGGACTATGAAGAGTCGTGCGGGACGGGAACGAGCGCATTCTCAATGAGCTATGGCTAAAGCACAAGCCTAATATATCAGTCTCTATTACTTTCAAAGGATTCGGGTTTTGATATGCATGAGACAGTGGCAAAAACGGACTACAAGCCATTTACCATGACAAAAAAGCAGCTGGCATCAACAGAGTTCACGTTTGTGAACAGCGATAAGAGCGTCATGGTGGAGCGCATAACCGATGGCAGGAGTCCTGGCTCATACCTGCTGAAAGGATATGTGGAGAGCAAGGACAGGAAAGGTACGTACTTCCAGGTGGATATAGTAATATCTGATAACAAGCACAACAGCATACCCTGGAGCAACTGCACCTGCACGAGCACCCATTACAGGCCCAATCCGTGCCACCATGCACTAAGGATGCGCGATGTCTTCCTTGCAAATAGGAATAACATGCTGAAAGGCGCTATGAGAAGGTAAGAGCAGGAGCAGGATAAACTATATTAATCTGAATTTGCAATGGTATTAGTATGAAAAGCGGGAAGCTCATAGGTCTTGGACTAAATGCGGCAAAAAGCAATTTTACAGAGCTTGACAGGCCTTACAAAATGACCTTTGCCATAACCTACAGGTGTCAGTCTAGATGCCTCACGTGCAACATATGGCAGCGCAAGCCCGTAAACGAACTGACAACGGATGAGATCCGGGAGTTTGCAAAAAAGAACAATCATTTCAGGTGGCTAGAGATTACCGGAGGGGAGCCGTTCCTAAACAGCGATATTGTTGAGATAGTGAGGGCCTTTGTTCAGAATTCGAATGGGCTTTTCATACTGACAATGCCTACAAATTCGCTGTGCAACCAGGAGATGCTTATGGGAAAACTCAGACAGATACTGGATCTGGGCATACCAAAGGTGTCGATAACACTGAGCCTTGACGGAAACAGGGAGCTGCACGACAAGATAAGGGGCATACCTGGGAACTTCGACAGAGTTATGTCAATGGCGAGAAGGCTTAAGGAACTGCAGAAGGAGTACAAGAACCTCTTTTTTGTCTTCGGATATACTATGTCAAGGCTTAACCAGGGCCATCTTGAAGAGACCATAAACGATGTAAGGAAGGAATTGCCATGGGCAACTGCAAACAACTTCCATGTAAACGTTGGCCAGCTATCAGGCATGTATTATGGAAACGATGACATGCAGATAGCAGCCGACAGGGAATCCGTAGCGAAAGAGGTAAAGCTGCTCCTTAAGATGAGGAAGACGGAGATTGGCATAATACCGATAATAGAGGGCATATTCCTAAGGAAGCTTGTCGATTATGTTACTACGGGAAAATCTCCTATGAGGAGCAGGAGCATGGACGTCTCTCTATTCCTGGATAGTTATGGGAATGTCTTCCCTTCGATAATGTGGGATAAGAAGATAGGGAACATAAGGGATACCGGCTATGACCTTGGCGGGATATGGTCGAGTCCTGAAGCGGATGAGATAAGAAGGAGCATAAAGGAGGGAAAGGAGCCAGATTCATGGACTGCATGCGAAGCATACCAGACAATAGTAGGAGATATAAAAGAAGCAGTAATATAGATATCTTGCTACGGTGTGTTCTTGGCATATATTCTGGGATTATGGGACGGGCATGATTCAGGGGCAGCCCTTATTGAAGATGGAAAGATAATATTCGCTGCAAACGAAGAGAGGTATACGAAGCGCAAGCTCGAGATAAAGTTCCCATACAATGCCATAAGCAACGCGCTTGCTTTTGCAGGCATAAAGCCGTCTGACGTGGAGACAGTTGCATTTCCAACAACAGAGCTGACGAAGACCATCTCGAGAGTCTTTCCAAACCAGAAGGAAGCATACTACAAATTCAGAAGAAGGAAGATGCCAAAGCCGAGGATGGAAAGGCTGATGCACTACTACAAATATGCGACAACTACGGTAGGTGTGCTTCCACTCTGCGATGCAGTAAGCAAGAGCGTGATAAACAGGCAGCTGAAGCACATAGGATTCAGCAATTTCAGGCTCCATTCAATAGACCATCACATGGCGCATGCCGCTACTGCTGCATTTACCTCTGGAATGGAACATGCCCTGGTGATAACATTGGACGGTCTTGGGGATGGCCTTTCAGGAAGCATTTCAGTGTTTGAGAACGGAAAGCTCGAGAGGAAGGTAGCGATACCTGCAAGGGATTCCATAGGCATATTCTACGAGCAGGTAACAAATCTAGTGGGCATGCGTGAACTTGAGGATGAGGGGAAGGTAATGGCTATGGCCGATTACTCATTCCCGTTCTCATTCGAGGAGAACAAGCTCAAGGATTTCTACAGCGTTGAAGGGCTGGAAATAAAGGCAAAATACGGCCCTGTAAAGCAGTACCGGATGCTTGACAGGCTCCTGTGGACTATTCCCAGGGAGCAGTTTGCATATATGGCCCAGCAGGTCCTTGAAAAGATAGAGAGCGAGCTTGTTGCCAATGCCATATCACATTTCGGTATAGATTCGGTAGTCTTTTCTGGGGGCATCATGTCCAATGTAAAGGTAAATATGCGCATAAGAGAGATAGACGCACTTAAAAAGTGGTATATATTCCCGCATATGGGAGACGGCGGAATAGCCCTTGGAGCTGCAATGTATGCCGATTACGAGACAAAAGGCACTCACACTTATGAATTCGAGAACGCCTATCTTGGCAATTCGTACAACGAGGACAGGATACTCCAGGCCCTTAAGGAAGAGGCCAATATGTCATACCAGATAGATGGTGACAGGTTCAACCACGCTGCTGAACTGATAGACAACGACGAGTATGTATTCTGGTTCAACGGACGCATGGAGTACGGCCCAAGAGCTCTTGGAGACAGGAGCATACTAGCAAACGCTGGCTCGGATACGGTGAAGGACAAGCTCAATACCTATGTGAAGCAGAGAGAGTGGTATCAGCCTTTTGCACCATCAATTCTGAGAGATGACGCGGAACAGCTTCTGGAGGATGTAAAGGGCCATGACCGCTTCATGACGATGGCATATGCGATACAGAAGGATAAGAAAGAGGTCATGAAATCCGTAGTGCACGTTGACCTTACAGCGAGGCCGCAGATGGTAGGGGAAGAGAACAGGGATTACATGGCGCTTATAAGGGCCGTGAAGAGCAGGACCGGATTCGGTGTTGTGCTCAACACGAGCTTCAACATACACGGCTCTCCCATAGTCGCATCTCCTGAGGATGCCCTACTTACGATGAAGAAGACCAAGACCAGGTACATGTTCCTGGGAGAGTATTTCGTGGAGAACAAAGAGGCCGCTAAATGAAGATAGCTATAGTCTATGATGTGCCTTATCCGTGGCATGTAGGAGGGATAGAAGCCATGCATTATAACGCAGCTGTAGAGCTTGCTAAGAAGCATGAGGTACACTTCTTCACAACAAAATGGCCTGGAATGAACGACGAGTTTGTCCATAAGGGAATACATTACCATGCGACCCACGAGACAAACCAGGAAAAGATCTACAGGCATGGAAGGCGTTCCATAAGGGAAGCCGCACTCTTCAATTCCTCCATAATCAAACTATTCGGATACAATTTTGACGTAGTGTTAACCGACTACTTTCCGATGCTGCACCTGCCTCTGGTAAAACTTTACTGCAAAAGCAGAGGTGCAAAGCTCATCATAGCCGTTGCAGAGTATTGGGATGTGGAGTACTGGAGAAAGTACCTGGGAGGTGCGTCATGGCCGGTTGCAAGCGCCTTCTCAGCATCTGCGATAAAGGGTGCAGATGCATATGTGACAATCAGCAGTACTACGATGCAAAAGATGGCCGAAGCAGGAATCGGCAAGGACAAAATAAACATATTTGCTCCTGTAATAGACATAAAGGATTTCCGCGGTGCGCTTCGAAAAAAGAGCAAGCACTTGAAGCAGATAGTATTCTCGGGAAGGATGATAAAGGAGAAGAGGATTGACAAATGGCTCAATGCGGTAAAGCAGGCAAACAGGATTGGGGCTGGTGCCAAGGGGATCATAATCGGAAGCGGGCCTGAAAAACCGATGCTGATAGCTATGTCAAAACGGATTGGGATTGAAAGATCCATAGAATTCATGGATTTCTACAAGGACAAGAGGAAATTCTACGACCTTCTGAAGAGTTCCTCATTGCTGCTTAATATGTCGGAAAGAGAAGGACTTAGCATAATATGCATAGAGGCCGCAGTTCTAGGCATACCTGTTCTCCTTCCATCATACTCTCCAATACCTGAAGAGGTGAAGGAGATGTGCGTCGTAAAGGACGAAAAGGATATCCCATCAGAGATCAAGAGCATAATGCACAGCAGAGACATCGGTTCTTTTGTAAAGAACAGGAAGAACCTGAAGAGATATCTAGTATCAGAGACGAATATGTTTTATTCTAGGCTATTCAAGGATATCGGGGCTAAGCATTAGACTAAATGCTTATATCCTTTGCCAATGACCAATTAACATTTGGTGCTTAAAAAATGAACTATGAAGAGATAGAGAGCAAATGGCAGCAGGAGTGGGAGGATGCATCTGTATTCGATGCTGATCCCGACCAACGCCAATCCTATATGGTAACTTCTGCTTTCCCATATGTAAATGGACCTCCGCACATGGGGCACGTGCGCACGTATGGAACAGCAGATGTTCTTGCAAGATACAAGCGTATGCGCGGCTTCAATGTCCTTTTTCCCATCGGCTATCACGTTACCGGAACTCCAATAATCGCCCAATGCA
The DNA here is from genome assembly GCA_027365175.1 of Microcaldota archaeon. Lineage (GTDB taxonomy): Archaea > Micrarchaeota > Micrarchaeia > Micrarchaeales > CABMGC01 > JAKAUU01. The sequence goes on from DAHXNY010000008.1 coordinate 35,434, forward strand.
AAAGGATAAAGAGCAAGGATCCCGTCATGATAAAGGACCTCAAGAAATTTGGCATATCCGATGAAGACATTGAGAAGATGGCTGATCCCCTCTATCTCGCATCCTATTTCATAAACGAGTTCAGAAACGCATTCCATGTACTTGGATTCAGCATGGATTGGCGCAGGCAGCTTGTATCGATAGACCCTAAGTTCAGCAGGTTTGTAGAATGGCAATTCTCAATACTCAATGAAAACGGCCTTCTGACAAAAGGGAAGCATCCTGTCGGCTGGTGCCCTAACGAGGACAATGCCGTAGGCATGCATGATACAAAGTCGGATGTAGAGCCGGAGATAGAAGAGATGCTCGGAATAAAGTTCCAGGTAGAAAATGAAGATTACAAGATAGTATGTGCCACATACAGGCCCGAGACGCTTTATGGCGTTACAAATATCTTCATCAAGGACGGCGTAAGATACGCAATATGCGAAGTTAACGGTGAGAGACTCTGCCTTTCAAGCACGGCTGCAGAGAGACTGGCACATCAGGCAAATGTCAAAGTCGTATCTGAGATAGAAGCGGCAGATCTGCTTGACAAGAAATATATAAATCCTAAGACTGGAACCAGTGTTCCTGCGCTGCCTGGCTTCTTTGTTGACGAAAAGTTCGGCACTGGGATAGTGATGAGTGTACCTGCCCATGCGCCTTTTGACTATGCTGCATTATTAGACCTGAAGAAAAAAGGGTCTGAAATCGCCTCTGCGATAACTCCGATAAAGGTGATAGAACTGGCTGGTCCTGCAAAAGGGCAGGAGATACCCTCCGTAGTGTATATAGATGTGGAGAACCAGGAGGGCGATCCTGACAACGCAGCGATAGAATCTGCAACCAAGAACCAGTACAAGGAAGAGTTGCGAAGCGGAATCATGTTAATTGGAGATTACAAGGGCCAGAGAGTGAAGGAGGCTAGAGACAGGATGTGGAAGGATCTCATCGCTGGCAAGGATGCTTTCGGAGTATATGTTATAGCGAACAGCGCAGTATGCAGATGCGGCTTTTCAGTAGTAGTCAAGATAGTCGATGACCAGTGGTTCCTCAATTACGGCGATGACGGATGGAAGGTGAAGGCCCGTGAAGCCTTGAAGAACACCAAGATTCTCCCTGAAAAGTTAAGGCCTACGTTCGAAGGCGCATTGGAATGGATAAATCTCCGCGCAGTTGCAAGGGCGCAAGGCTTGGGCACAAAGTTCCCTCTTGATAATACTAAAATAATAGAATCCCTTTCCGATTCCACGATATACATGTCACTGTATACCATATGGGATATCATAGAGGATGTAAAGAGCGAAAAGCTGACAAATGAGTTCTTTAATTATGTATTCCTTGGAAAAGGTTCTGCCGAAGCGGTATCAAAGGCTACTGGCATATCTTATGAGATTGTTAAGAGAAGCAGGGAGTCGTTTGAATACTGGTACGCCTTTACATCAAGGCACTCTGGAACAGATCTTATCTTCAATCATCTTACGATGTATATCTTCAACCACGCCGTAATCTTCAACAGAAAGTACTGGCCAAAACAGATAGCCGTTAACGGGACGGTTTTATGCGAAGGGGAGAAGATGTCAAAGAGCCTGGGCAATACCGTTGATGTGAAGGAAGCGGTAGGAAAGCACGGTGCAGATGTCACCAGATTCATGATTGTTTGCAGCGCAGACCTGTTTGGAGACTCCGAATACAATAACGAGGCTGCACGTGGCATAAAGGAACGCCTTGATTATATTGATTCAGTAGCTGGAAACCTGAGCCTATACTCACCTTCTGAATTGAAGCATATAGACTATTGGCTGTATTCCAGACTTAACAGTAAGATAATTACAGTTACGGAAGCGATAGACAAGCTTGAGCTCAGAACAGCATCTACGGCTGCTTTGTATGAAGCCGTTATCGAATTGAAGAGATACTTCCTCAGAGGAGGGAACAACCAGATAGTCATAACGGAATATCTGTTAAACCTTTCACTCATGCTCGGTCCTCTCACACCTCATTTCTCAGAGGAGCTGTGGCATAAACTGGGAAACGAGACCTTTGTCGCAAAGGAGAAATGGCCTACTGCAAACGAGTCGATGCTTAACAGCAAGATAGAGATGGAGGAGGAGCTCATGGACAGGATGATAGAGGATTCAAAGCATGTGATCGACCTTGTAAAGAGAAAGGGAACGGAGCCCAAGGAGATGAAGTACATAGTTGCAAGTGAATACAAGTACATACTGAACAATGAGCTTGCCAAGGACAAGAATGTAAAACGCGTGATGGACATGATAAAGAGCGGTGAGCTTGAAAACAGTTATTCTATCAAGTTTGACCTGCAGAAGTGCATGGATTTCGTCTCATCTATGGCAAAGCACATAAACACAGTAAACACCGTTGAGACCAACCCTGCAGATCAATTCGACATAATAAACGATGCAAAAGAGTATATCGGCAGTGGGACGGGCTGCAGGATAACTGTTGAAAAGGAAGACGAGTCAAAATCTTCAAAGGCAGCTGCATCTACGCCAATTAAGCCAGGGATAGAGATACTGTAAACGCATCCGTTCTTTCATCGCGATGCCACTCCTTTTTCAGAACAGGCGCACATTACGGCTGAATACCGAGAAGAATAGTGCTATTATCAGCATGAAGACGAAGCTAAAGAGAAGGTATGCTACTGGGAATATGAAAAGCAGTATTATGAATATTGTCAATACTGTAGCTCCGTACGCTGCTTTATTCCACCTGAAGACCTTGCTGCCATCGAGCGGATATATTGGGAGCATGTTGAAGAAGGCGAGTATTATGCTTATGAGGAGTGTCAGGTTTATCAGATTCTCAAAATATGGCAGAGTCAGTATGCCGTTTCCGAATGTGACAAGAAGATGCGATGTGAACGCACTTCCGTAAATAGCAATGCCTGCTACAAAGAATACTGCAAAAACCGCAAAATTTGTGAGAGGACCTGCCAATGAGACTATGCCCTCCTCCTTCCTTGTGAAGGTGCTGGTGTATATGATTGTAGCTCCAGGTATGCCTAAAAGGAAACCGAACAGCGAAGATACCAATGTTATGAGCACTCCTATATCGGATTTCTTGAATGCTGCTATTGCGCCGTACTTCTGGGCTGTTTTCTTATGCATGTATTCGTGAAGTATAAATGATAATGAGACTGCAACCAGAGACATCGGGAAGAAATATACCAGCAACGAGAGGCTTGAACCTATGCCTCCTGCAAATATTACTGAAAAAGCAAATGCGAGAGCAAGGTCGGCTATCACTATGTCCTCAATCTCTTTCTTGAAGAGGTCATGCTCTCTTATATACATTCCCATAATAGCACGCAAGTAACTTTATTGCATAAGTATATAAAAATGAATCATTTAATAGCAATACCTACAGCCCCGTAGTCTAGTGGTCAAGGATAGCGGACTCTGAATCCGTTGACGCCAGTTCGAATCTGGCCGGGGCTAAGTCCACTTACCGAATGTATTCTAGTAGGTTATAGGCAGCACACTCGCCAACCTTTATTTTACCTCGGTTCCGTTCAGTAACTCTATTCCTCATCGGTATTATCATACCTCTTAGGCTCTCATTGATAACGAAGTCTAGATCATAAGTCGACCATGCAGCTTCAGCAACACATCCTAGGTTACACAACTTGCATGCCTCGTAATGCTTATACACCTCCTGTGTACTCTTCTGCTTCCATATATCCAGAAGCCTTGTTTCACGTAAATTGAACCTTTTTCCGCTGATGAAAAGGCATGGCGCCAGAAGCGTCCCTTCATGATTGATCTGTATACACTTCCAAGGGTTGCAATTATAGTCGTAGTTGCCTGATTGCTCAAAATAACGAACGCTATTAAGTATTGGGTAAACTGTTTTATGCTCCAGAACGGTCTGTTTGTAGAATTTTATCTGATCTTCTGTAGGTACAAAGTTCTTTGCAGTTGGACTGCCCTTGGGATCTAACAAGTTGAATGAAACGCAGTCCATTTTCAAGTCATCGAATATAGTGTGGAGAAGATCATGCATCTCATAAGCATTTCTATTCGAAACAGTGACCATAGCGCAAACTGCCGTACTAGATTTCATGTTTGCAAGACCCTCCATGATTTTGCGGATACTTTGTTTATTATGCTCAAGCCAGTTTACGCCTCTTGTTTCTTGATATACCTCTGGTTTTGTGCTATCTATAGATATTCCAAAAAAATCAAAACTTTGCGAGATCTTTTCTACCCATGTATCTCTAAACAAACTAAGATTTGTTACGACCATCGTGTACAATCCTTTTGACCGCGCGTATGCAGCAAGCTCAAATAGATCCTTGTTAAGAAATGGCTCTCCACCACTGAAGGTGAGTGATATGGCGCCTATTGACCGTATGTCATCTATTACCATCTTCCATTCTTCAGCATTTGGCTGATTGCCTTTCTTCGTCTCCCACATATTACAATAGTTACATTTTGAATTGCATACTGATTCTATGGTTATATATGCATAAGTAGGCCGTTTAGATCCGTCTGAAATTCTATTCTGGATATGATTATACATGAACCGTAAACTATTGGTATCTATCAACGAGCCGCTCCTCGTCTTGGGCTTTGATACGGCCACGTATTCTATTTCCATTAATTCAACTACTAGTTCTAATCCAGTACCTCATTTCGTGGCACTCCGGTTATCTGACTGCCTTAGATGTTAGTACATCGTAGCTACTTGGCATAGACACGTTTCCCAATTCAAAATTGAGCGGAGTTATATGCGTGCCACCTTCTTCAGGACGGTGCGCTACTCCTCCAAAACACACATGATGGCCCTCATGTCCTTTTTGAAGTGCACAGAAATGTGCAACTTTCAAACCAAGCTCCCTAGCCTCCTCTTTAGTTTGTGCCATATAGTACTTATCACATAATTCTTTGTTCATACACCCACCCATAATATATTTTTCATTAGTATACCGTTGTGACTCCTGGAAAATGGCTAGGGAAAATGCCAATATCCTACTCGCAATGCATTTGTATACAACTGTCAGTTATTAGCTGCGCTCCTTTACCTGCCTTCTTAGTTTCCCTATCTTTTCACTTGCTTTCCCTTTCGCCTGTTCAACTTTGCCTTCTAGCTGCTCTGTTTTGTTATTTGTTAGCTTCCCTATCTCTTCCTGTATCTTTCCCCTGATCCTTCTCCCCCTTCCTCTAATCTCTTGTTCATTCATATACTCACTCATCGTAAATTCTTTCATAGTTACATCGGTATACCTTAATCTCTCTTCCAGTTCCATCAGCGCTCTTCACTTGGTTCCTTGTATCCACTACATTGTCCATCTCCACACCCTCCAAAGCTAAGTTCAGTAGTTGGTCATAATGGGCGTCATTCTATTGCTTATAGTCGACTAAATTGAGGATCATTCGATCTATGTACGTCCTGTGGTGTGAGAAATTTTTACGTGGTGCTTTCTGTTTCAAAGCCATTTAT
>DAHXNY010000009.1 GCA_027365175.1 Microcaldota archaeon
ACAGCCTGTCAGTCAGTCCGACAACAACAAACTCCTACTGCATAGGAGTGACGGACAGTGCATCAACTCCAGTAACCCAACTGTCTTCAAACGATGTGGTAACGGTAAATGCAGCTCAGGCAACTCCAGTATTAACTTCAAGCCCCACCCTTCCTTCAACCCAGGAGGCAGGAAACACAATAACATTTACAGCTTCCTGGACAGGAGGAACCCCAGACTACACAGCAAACTACCTGATAACCAATACAATAACAGGAACAATAGTGGCAAATGCCCTATACACAGGAATAACAGGAACAACAAACTCCTTCGCATGGCAAATACCTTCAAACATGGTGGGAAACACACTACAGGCTAATGTCATTCTCACAGATTCAGCTTCAACTCCAGTAACAACAAACTCAGTAGAATCAGGGACCCTGACTGTAGTCGCAGCCTTACACCAGTCCAACAATCTCCATATCCAATAACGCCCTAACCCTAGACCAAGGACAATCCATAACCTTCAACGGAGTGATAACAGGAGGAACAGCTCCTTATACCGTTAATGTTTTTGTTGCAAACGCAGTGACACTTTCAAACTACATGCTGGTCAACACAATAATAACAAGCGGAACAACTTGGAGTAACACAATAACGACCAATTCATTATTCACCTCAAACTCACCCTTAGTGGCTAATGTGGTGCTTACAGACTCACACCCAACAACCGTGACCAGCGCATATACTACAAACTTCATAGTAAACCCTGCCCTTGGGATTCCAACCTTGTCTGCATCCAACACTCCCACAGTAGATACGGGCCAGTATGAGTTATTCAGCAGCTCATGGTCAGGAGGTACAACTCCATATACTGCCAACTACCAGGTATTCAACACAATAACTGGAACGGTCCTTGCAAATGCCATTTACACAGGAATAACCGGAACATCGAATACCTTCTCATGGGTAATCCCTGCTGCAGATGCAGGCAACACCATATCTGCAAATGTCTTCATAACGGACAGTGCAGCTACGCCTGTGACAGTCAACAGTGTAGATATTGCTACAATAACCATATCGGCACCAATTACAACGACGACTTCTACAACCACCACGACCGTGGCAACAACAACTGCAGGAGGCGGCGGGAACTCAGGGGGAATAATACTAAATACGATAATCCCTTCATCTACTACGACCGCAACATCTACATCTTCTTCAACAAGCACATCTTCAACATCATCTACATCATCTACGACTACCTCAACATCAATCACAACAACTACTACTGGCACAACTTCTACTTCAACTTCTTCAACAACGACAATCAAGCCTGTAATAATTGTAGAAAAGGTTAATGTCTCAGAGGGAAACATTACAAAAGTCAATTTCACAAGGTATAATATTACTGTTGCTTTGAACACGTCTTCTAAAACTCAACAGCATACAACAATCTCGTTCTACAGTCCAACTACAGCAAATGTGACCCTTGACAACTATACAAACGTATTTTCATTCTACCTTAACGACTCGTCTTCAGCAGTCAGCATGAACGTAACTCTAGTATACAACTGCACATACGGAACAAACATAGCTCCTTTTGTACTGGAGAATAGCACGTGGAACCAGATATATACTGCAATTATTCTGCAGAATCCGTGCAGGATAACCTTCCCTGCGCCGAACAGGCATCTGATAGGGCTATTCAAATATCTACCCGTGCAGACGACACTCAGCACCACTGCCGCATCGACGGCTACCACAACAGTTATTGAAAAACAAGCGGCAATGCCATATGATTACTATTATGCGGCAGCAGTTCTGATCATTGCAATAGCAGTATACTTTATCTGGAGAGCGGCAAGACGCAGCTAGGCAAATCCCAACCCTTCCAGTTAAGCTTAAATATTACCAATGGATGTTAGCATGGTGGGTCAAATGCCTTCTCTGAAAAAGCAGTTTACAGTGGCTGCAGTCGCCACCGCATCGGTATCTGCCGGATATGCTGCAGCAGGTGCAACTATGCAAAGCCCTGAAAACTCCTGCAATCCTAATTCCGGATATATAGTAAGCATGCAGGACAAGAGGACGGACAGGGTAATGGCCGTATACTATATAAAAAAGCTGCAGGCTCTGTCTATGGACAGCAAGGGGCATGTTGATACTGATAAGGGGAACACTATAGACGCTGCCTCAATGCAGCTCAACATCTACCTCAGGGGAACGACTAAGAAAGAGGAAAAGTCTGTGTACTGGGTACAGGACACGGTTACATTTGTCTATTCAAAGAAGGGCCCGGAACAGTATCTCTCATCAGATGTATACAAGTTCAATCCTGCAGGCTCTGAGGAACTTGCGATGTCAAATGCAAAGGGAAAGGGCTCGATATTCAGCAGCGGCTCATGTTCAAGCTCTTCATACAGTCCGGTTAGTGAGGGCATGACCTATCTGTATGAGACAAAAAACCTGTCTGTCAGCATACCTCAGTACGGCTACCTTGAGATGAGCGAGCATCTAGTCAACGGCAGGATAATTGTAGATGTGCGCTACTGGAACGGCAGCTTAAAGAAGGTAGATACCTACGATACAATTGTCCTTGGGAAGCAGGGCGAATTTACAAAGGCGCACTTCGTCTCGAACAGCGTACTCGATGCGGAGATGGGCTTCGGAGGAGACGGCTGCGGCTCTACCGCATACTTCATGAAGATGAAGGCATACGTTGGCATGTATTTCTTCGGAAGAGAAGCATACACGAATATAAGGTACATGCATGGCGACCCGTCCACTGCAGAGGCATCGGCAAATCTCGAATGCAGGCGGACCGGCGGAATGGAGGAGTTCTACAGGAACAGGGCTGTTGACCAGGAGATGCTGAAGAGGGTTGCAAGGGCATACGACAAGAAGGTTCTCCTCGGCATAGGTACTAAGAGACAGCACTGATCGGTATCAGGTACTGTATGTATGTCGGCACAGGCAAATTCAGCTAATCTTTATATACCTTACTATGCTAAGTTATGCTGTGCATTTATGGCCGGCATGAGCTTGTAGAGGAAGCTTTTGTTTAGAGAGCACAATCTGCTTGATGAAAAATATTCACTGTATAGTGAATGCTATCTCTGCTGCTGTGAAATGTTGTGTCGTGCACACGTGATATTGCATAAATTGCAATGGATTCGAGGAGAAGTGAAAGCTTGTTAATTAAGCCACCTAGGGGATGGCTTGGCTCTAGCAGCGACGAAAGTCGTGGCAAGCTGCGATAAGCCCAGGGTAGGCGCATGTCAGCCTTTGAACCTGGGATTACTGAATAGTACGCTATGAATAATGGCGTATGCAGACGCATGGAATTGAAATGACTTAGTACATGCAGGAAAAGAAAGCAATTGCGATACCGTAAGTAAAACGATTGAAAGCGGCACAGGGCAAACCGAATTCATGCTTGCGAAAGCATGTAGATGTGGGCAGTTTACTGCTCTATTGCAAAGCCGAAGGCTCTGGAAAGAGCTCTCAGAGAGGGTGATAGGCCCGTAGGCGAATGCAATGGAGAGGCGCTGTAGAAGAGTAGCTCAGCTTTAGTATGTTGAGTGAATATGGGGGCATTAAACTCCAACCCTAAACATTGGCTAGAGACCGATAGAGAATAAGTAGCGTGAGCGAAAGCTGAAAAGAACCCGCACGCGCGGGAGTGAAATAGATCTGAAACTAGGTGGTTACAAGAAGGTACGGTGTGAAAGGGTAGAAGCATGCGGAAGCGAAGTGGCGGAAGCCATCAGCGACGCGTGTGGACCAATATCGTATCATTCTTCTTGAAGCAAGAGCCAGGGAGTGTATCGAAGTGGCGAGCTTAATCGCATAGTGAAAGCGAGGGCGCGCAAGCAATGAGGCGCCAGGCATGAAAATGCCCAAGTCACTTCTTTACGACCCGAAGCCATTGTGATCTATTCGCGGCCAGGACGAAGCCGGATTTACATCCGGTGGAGGTCCGCTACCTGTCATGGTATATCCTGTTGGGTGAGCTGCGATTAGGGGCGATAGACCACTCGAACATGGCAATAGCGGGTCCCCTCCGAAGTATCTTTAGGATAGCCTTTGGCGAGCTTGCATCTGCGGTAGAGCGACCGATCAGAGTGCTTTGGGTCGAAAGGCCCTACACTCTTGTCAAACTCCGAATGCAGATGCTGCGTAGACCCAAGGAGTCGGGGATGTTGGGTAAGCTAGCATCCCGTTGCTGAAATGACAGTTTCTAAGGTTAAGGTCCCTAAATCTTGGTTGAGTGCATCAAAGGAAGGCGTTGTCGTAGACAGTCGGGAGGTAGGCTCAGAAGCAGCCATCCTTCAAAAAACGCGTAATAGCGTACCGATTGAGACAATGCAGTCTGAAGATGGACGGGGCTAAACCAAGTACCGAAACCCTAGCGCCGAGAGGCGGGTAGGAGGGCGTGCTGTGCGGGCAGAAGTATGCTTTTGAGAGCATATGGACTGCGCAGCAGTGAAAATCCTGGTATAAGTAACAGCATATAGGGGTGAGAATCCCCTACGCCGAAAGCACAAGGTTTTCCTTGCAATGATCGTCAGCTGGGAGTTAGCCGATCCTAAGCCTGGAGCTAATCACTACCAGGCGAAAGGGAAGCATGTTAATATTCATGTGCCTAGAACGTAGGCGTGGCAACACAAGGCGTATTTCTGACGCTTGAGGATAGGTCTGTAAACAGGTCCAAATGGCTATGGAGTCTTATTATGAGGAGAAATAGCTAAATGAACTGACAATGGCCAAGTTCTTGAGCCAGTGAAAAGGGAATACGCAACAATCGTTCTAGATCGTACCAAGAACCAGTACAGGTGCTGCTGGCTGAAAAAGCCAAGGCGTGTCAGGAGAACTCAGGTCAGGGAAATCGGCAAAATGGTGGTGTATGTTTTCTACAAACCATGTCTGCGCTTGGTAAGCGCAGATAGCATTAACAAGGGAAGAGCGACTGTTTATCAAAAACACAACTCGCCGCAAAGCCGTAAGGCCTAGTACAGCGGGTGACGCCTGCTCACCGCTAGTCCGCGAAACCCCAATTCAACGGGACTAAGCGCTAGCAAAGAGCGGGAGTAACTCTGACTCTCTTAAGGTAGCGTAATACCTCGTCACTTAATAGGTGACTTGCATGAATGGCGTAACGACTCTTCTACTGTCCCGACCTGGGACCTGGTGAAATTACTACGTGGTGTACATGCCACGTTCTCTCAGTGGGTAGCGAAGTCTCTATGAAACTTGACTATAGCCTGTTGCTGCTGAGTGAGAAGTGCTGCAAAGTGTAAGTGGGAGCGTCGAAGCCCTGATTCCGGTCAGGGTGGAGCGACAATGTAACACCACTCTGCGCTTTTTACTCGGCTAACCCAACAAGGGACAACAGCAGGTGGATAGTTGGACTGGGCGGTTGCTTTCGATAAAGAAACGAAAGTGATCAATGCTCTGCTTAGCTGGGTTGGAAACCCAGCGTTAAGCATAAAGGCAAATGCAGGGCTGACTGTATCTCGAAAAGCGGGAGATGCAGACTGGAAACAGTGACTTAACGAACGTTGGATGCTCTTTTAATGGGGCACCAAGCTGTCAAACAAGTTACTCTAGAGGTAACCGGTTCGTGGCGGGTGAGAGTTCACATCGACCCCGCCGTTTGATACACCGATATGGGCTCATCTCATCCTGGCGGTGCAGGAGCCGCCAAGGGTTGGACTGCTCGTCCATTAAAGAGATACGCGAGCTGAGTTCAGTACGTCGCGAGACAGTACGGTAGCAACTACTGGGAGTGTAAGTGTCAGAGGATAAGAACTTTTTAATACGAGAGGAACGAAAGTTCGGCGCCTCTAGTGTACCGGTTGTCATTATGGCATTGCCGGGTAGCCACGCGCTAAGCGGATAAGTCCTGAAAGCATATAAGGACGAAGCCGCATCCGAAACGAGACACTCAGTGCGGCCATAGTACATGGCCTTGATAGGGCGGGCGTGTAAGCAGGGAGCTAACGCGACCTGTGAGCGCACCGCAACTAACGCATTACACAAACAAGCTTTCCTTCTCCTTTCCTATTTTTTATTTTTAAAAATAGCATAGCGCCAGCCATGCGCGCCTTGCAGATTAAAACAGAAATCAGAAACAGCTTTCTTATCTCATTATTGCAAAGCTTCATTTATCTTTCTTCCAATATCCTCTTTGACTTGATCGAAATCGGGCAGCTTTCCCGATATGAAGGCAGACAAATCCCGTTTCCAACTGTTTTCTTTCTTACCGACCTCGGCCATGAAAGAGTCTTCAGTCAACCTGATCTTTGCACGGGTTAAGTTCTTGTCTGCAAGTTTTACGTCCAGTACGGTCCGATACTCAGATGTGTGGGAACTGCCTATTCTCAAATAGGTACTAATTATTGGAATGCAAATTTACTAAGGCAGGATGTCAGGTAACTAACTGGTAGCTGCATTTCAGATTATGCTCTCTCCGAGCTTCTTGGAAGCTTCGTTGTCGAGGTAATAATTCTTCCTGTTCCTCTTGTAGTAAAGAATGTCCCCAACTCCGCTTCTCTTCATCTTGATAAGTATCCTGCGTTCGTTAGCTTCCTCTCCCTTTGCCGAGAGTATCTCCGCAGCGTTCATCGCATGGTCATAGTAGCATCTCTTAAGGCTGATATCACGCTCGTAATCCCCTGCCTTCTCCCATCCCTCTGAGATGTCTCTCAGAAGCTTTAATCCGAGCCCCTTATTTATTATCTGCCTGCGCTCTGAAGGGTTGATGAGCCTACTCTCATCCCCGAGCGCAAATAACTTGTAGGTCGTTGAGCGCTTATCCTCGTCCCTGAGCAGTTTGTCTATGTCGCTGTTGTAGAGCCTTCTATGGTACAAATGCACTATCTGGGCTTCCACCATGCATATCCCTACATGTAGTATATCATGCTCTCTTATGCTCCTCAAGCCGAGGCGGCTTCGGAGATTCCCCGTTCCTGCTCTTCCTATAAGCATTTATGTCAGTAACACTGTCACTCTTCTCCATCTTTGGCATCGTGCTCCCGTTCTTCCTTAGTTTAAGGCCTATGCGCAGCTCCTTTGCCTCCCTCTCCTCTTTAGGCAGCTCCATTGCAAAGTGCAGCGCCCTCTTATAGTAAAATGCCCTCTTTGCGCTGTCATCAGCGTAATCCCCTGCCTTCTCCCATCCGCTGGATGCGCTATTGATAAACTCATCGGCGTTGCTGCTGTTCACAGAGAGAAATTCCTTATACAGCGGATCACTGAGCCTCTCCTCATAGCCGCGTGCAAGCAGTATGTAGGTGGCTGCCTTTTCGTCCTCATCGCTGCCTAAGGATACCTTCTCATTGTATAGCTTCCTGCTATACAGCCTGACCACACTGCCATTTTTTATCCTATTCTCCTTGTTGCCAATTGCCATTATCCCACCTTACTCCTAATGCCTCTCTTCCTATGCCGTCCGTATGTCCTTCCTTAACTATTCAATCTGCAATAAATTATTTATAGCTTTGTATCAAAGCTAGAGTATAGGCGCTTTAGATGGGAAAGATGGCAGATGCCCTTGCACGGCTTGCGTATATGATAGATGGCTGGCAGGTGCTTGAGCAGAGTGGAAGCATACTCGTCCTTAGGAAGAAAGGGGTCACTATGATGTGCCATGGGGTAGGCACCATATATTCAATATCAAAAGATGATAATTACTATACCGACAACTATTGGGACCTATTCGTGCCTCTGCCAGGGCTATATTCAAGGCCGACTGTACTTCTGATAGGTCTCGGCGGAGGAACCATCGCCAGGCAGATAACTGCATTCTATAAGGATGCGAGCATAGATGCTGTTGAGATAGATAAAGACATAGCTGAGTTCGCTGAGAGGCATTTTGACATGGGAAACGCAAGAATCATAGTGGCAGACGGAGCGGAATTCGTAAAGAAAGCTGATCCGCATTATGACTTAATCATACTGGATGCATTCAGGGGCAGCAAGGTGCCTGGAGCATTTATGAGCAAGGAGTTCTTTGACAATACCTATAAACTGCTGTCAAAAGAAGGCATACTTGCCGTAAACTCCATGGACATCATCAATACAGCTGCCATATCGGCATCAAGGTTCAATGTTTACAGTCTGAGATCCTCCATCGCACAGGGCAATAACATAACTATATGCTCAAAAGCAAAGGATGCCGCCCAGATAAAGGCATGCATAGCGAATATGCAGGTAAGCGAGAGCGTAAAGAAGGCATATGCTCTTCTAGGATAAGTTCAAGATATGCCTGCAAATAAGCATGGGCCAGAGCTCCAGTCCATGGCAATTGTCATTTGGCATACACTGTTATGGATAACGGGCCCGTAAAGTTGTACCCCGGAGCCTTTGCAAAGAGGCTCTCCTGTATCTGCGAGTCAACAGGCATAGTATAAGGCAGCGGCGGCTGCTCGTACAAGAGCTTAAATCCGTTGTTGTCTATTCCTATGTTTGTTATGGTGTAATTGCAGTTTGTCGTAGATATATAGAAGTAGAATGTGAAATTTGCAAATGCATTCAGGCGCGTCCTCTCATTCAAAGGATATGCCCTCGATGTCCCTGCGCACTGCACTCCGTTTACCACTGCAGGGCCTGTATACTGGATCTTTACGTTGATACCGGTTATATTTGTGAAGTTCTTGCTTGCCAATGCATTATATGTAGTTATGTAAGGCGGAATCGTCATGCTTGTGGTGCCATTTATCTCCCTGCCTATCACTGTTGTAGTGCTCTTTGAACCGCTTCCATGGCTGGAAAGCAGCACGTACGCCACTATTATTATCACTACAATGATTGCAATTATTATTACTGTGCGGGGTTCCATAAAACACACTATTACTTAAAACAGATGCTCATGCAGGTATTAAAAACCTGCCATATCTGGCAAATAAGTAAAAATGGTAAGAAAAAGAAAAAAAGAAAAGAAAACAATCTGAAGAGTTTATCTTCTTCTCTTTCTTGCAACTCTTCCCTTTCTGTTCATCTTCGTCCTTGCGACATATCCGCTCTTGTCTATAAAGTAGAGATAGCCTTCCTGTCTCTTTACCTTCTCTTCGCTCACTCGGGCCTTTCTACCTCGCGGATTATTCTTCATAGGGGTCTTCCAGACTGCGCCATCCTTTCCGAGGAAATATAGATAGCCGTCTTCCCTTCGGATCTTTTCTGATCCTACTCTTTCAGCCATTTTACCACGATAGTATATCCGTCGAAGGATTTTTATATATATCACAGATAAAGACGACATTTCCATACACGAGGGAAACGAGCGAAAAAGAGGGAAATCCATAAAAGGTTATTAAACATTATCGTTGAAAGTCTACTGATATCATGGTTGAGATAAAACTATTCAAGGACTACAATATTTCAGGCTATACTGTCATCGAGGGCTTCCCGAGTGCAGGTCTCGTAGGCCCGATGGCCGTCAGCTATATGATAGACAAACTAAAGCCAGAGTACATCGGATACATAACAAGCCAGAGGTTCCCTCCGATAGCGGCGATACACAATGCAATACCTATGCATCCTGCAAGGCTCTACAAATACGACAAGCTGAAGATAATACTGGTAATGGCAGAGTTTGTCATACCTGCCGATGCTGTCAGCGACGTTGCGATGGAGCTCATCTCATTCTGCAAGAAGAACAAGATAAACCAGATCTTCTCGATAAGCGGCATGGCTATGAAGAAGCCAAAGGACAATATCTATTTAATAGGGCCGCAAGACATGCTGAAGAAAGCGGTTTCCAACAGCATAAAGCTGATAACCGAAGGGGCAGTGGCCGGAGTGAATGCCATACTGCTGATAAATGCGCAGCAGTACGGGATAAAGGCGGCAAACGTCCTAGTGGAGGTAGATCCGGCAATTACTGATCCGAAGTACGCCGAACTGGCAATAGAGGGCCTTCAGAAGCTAATATCCCTGGATATAGATCTGCAGGAGCTTGACAAGGAGGCAAAGATAGTAGAGGCTAAGATACGGGATATGCTGAAGAACGTAAAGGACACGCACGAGCAGTATACCAGCACGGCAGAATCGACAAGTGGACCTTCAATGTACGCATGATAATGCTTATGCTGCAGGGGTTGCAGAGTCTGGTTTGGCAAAGGAGCCACAGAAAAACGCGCAGGACTTAAGATCCTGTGGCCTAGCGCCTTCGTGAGTTCAAATCTCACCCCCTGCACATGCTTCAGACTCTGTTTCATGAAAAGTTTTAAATAAACATATTGTTTATTATTGATATATGGTAACTCTGACAAAAAAGGTTACAGAAGCCATTCAGAATTCGCCTTCAGGCATAGCTACACTGGAAACGCTGGAAAGCCTCAAGCTCTCCGATGACTTTACCATGAAGACGACATTGAGTAGGCTTGCTATATCAAATAGAATCATCCGCCTTAAGCGCGGAGTATATTCTACAAATCCGATGGCAGATGCCCTTGTAGCGGCACAGTACACATTCAATGGCTATATTGGATTCACCAGCGCATTATATGTGCATAGGCTAATCTCTGAAATGCCATTCGTTGTGACGGTCGTAACCACTAACAAATCCGACTTGAAGGTTTTTGGGCCATACGAATTCAGAGCCGTAGCCTTGAACGGCAAGGCCATAGGCTTCGAGAATATCGGCAACGTAACCGTCTCAACTAAGGCAAAGACCCTATTTGATTGCCTGTATCTCGAAAGATACTCGATAGAACGTGACAAGCTCATTGAATCATACAAAAACACTTCATTAGACTCCAAAGAAGTACAAGAGTTTGGTTCATACGTAAAACGCTTTATTCCAAACAAGAAGCGAAGCAACTTCGATAAGACTATAAGGAAAATAATGGGCAAGATTTAATGGAACTGGATTTAGAGATATGTAGGACAATCGCTATCCGCTACGGGCTTCCTCTGCAATTTGTATTCAAAGAGTTTCATCTGATGAACGTGATAGCGCATACATCCACATTTGTTTCCAAGCATCCTGACTCGCTGGTATTCAAAGGTGGCACTGCACTTAACAAAGTGTATTTGCAGAAGACACAAAGGTTCTCTGAGGATGCAGATTTTGACCTGGTCATGGAAAACTCGCGAATGCACCTGTTAAAATTTAGCAGGGAACTTGCAGACTCATTGGAAGAATACAGGATTGAAGAATTCCGTAAGGTCCATTCAACTCTGCAATTTTATTGCACGTACACTACGCCTCTCGGAGGTGCAGATCATGTCAGAATAGACATTGCACCCAAAAAACTTCTCACCGCAAAACCACTAGCGCGGCTTCAGATAACCTCTACATTTACCCATTCATCTGTAACTGGGATCAGCATGTATTCCATAGAAGACCTTACTGCACGCAAGATGAATGCTCTTGCAAGCCGTTCAGAGGGCAAAGACATGTACGACGTGCATGCGGCTTTGCCCATGTGCTCTAAAAAGGTTCTTAAGAAAGCCATCATATCGATGCTCGAATCCGAGGGTGCAAAAGAAGGTGCTGATGAATTTGTTTACAGGGCAATCAATAACGTCAAGAAAAGCGATATTAAAAAACTGCGCAACCTAACAAATCCGTTTATACCTGCGATGTACAGGCCGAAAAGCTGGGAAGAGCTAAAGAACGATATGCTTATGCAGTTGGATACCTTGAGATAATCATAGGCAATCGGCTTAAGATCCTGTGGCCTAGCGCCTTCGTGAGTTCAAATCTCACCCCCTGCACATCTAATCTATGGAGACAAATCAGAGTTCGAAAGTCAAGGAAACAAATCTTCAGAAAGAAAGATTTCAGCAGACCATCCGGATCAGTGCATGTTCTGCAGTCTCTTTATCCTCTCCTCTATGGGCGGGTGCGTCGAAAAGAGACCGGTAACAGACTGCATAGTTATCGGATTTGAGAAGTAGAGATATGTCGTTACGGGATTTGCATAATTCCCACTTTGCTTCGCAGCAGCTGCTTTCTGCGGATTCTGTGAAAAGTCCTTTATCTTGCCAAGGGCGCTTGCCAGAGAGGCAGGATCCCTTATCATTCTTGCCCCGTTTGCATCCGCCATATACTCCCTTCTTCTAGATATGGCAAGCCTGAGGAGCATTGCAACCAGCGGGGCCAGTATCGCCAACGCGAGCTCTATGATCAATACAAGCCCGCCGTTGTTCCTGTTGCCTCCTATGCCTCCAAAGAAGAAAGAGTATCTGAAGAAAGCTGCAATTATTCCTATCACTCCTCCAAAGACAATCGCAAGCATCATGAACTGTATGTCGTTGTTGTATATGTGCGATATCTCATGGGAGAGAACGCCTTCAAGCTCCTGCCTGTTCATCATAGAGAGAAGGCCCGTCGTAACTGCTATAGAGGCATTGTTCCTGTTCCTTCCAGTTGCAAAAGCATTAGGGTCCTTTGTGTCTATGACGTACACTTTCGGCATCTTTATCTGCCCTGCTGCCGCGAGTCCACCTATTATATCATAAAGCATAGGATAGTCCTTCTGGCTTGCGGGCTTAGCCCTTGATAACTTAAGCACGGTGCTTGCCCCGTAGAAGTATGAAAAGAGCGCATACGCTACTATTATTATGCCTCCCACAATGAGTCCGAACAAGCCTCCTCCGAGCAGCCACACTACCAAGTATACTACTGCAAAGAAGAAGAGAGAGAAGAGCATCATGAGTATTATCGACTTTAGCCTGTTTCTTGCTATCTCGTCAAAGAAGCTTGCCACTCCAATCACCAGTTAAACTATTTGCTGTCGGGCTTCTTCCCTGCCTTTGGCTGCTGCCCTCCCTGCTGAGGCGGTGCAGCAGGCTGCCGAGGAGCCTGCTGGTTGAGGTCGCTGAAGTCTACCTTGACGACAGCCTTTTCCTCATCAGGTGCCTGGAAGAAGTCAGCCTTCTTGAAGTTAAATGTAGACGCAATCCATACGTTGGGCACGGTCTGCGTTGCATTGTTGTAATCAAGAACATAATCGTTATACGAAGTCCTTACAAATGCTATCCTGTCCTCTGTAGCCGCGAGCTCCTGCTGCAGCTGCTGGAAGTTCTGCGATGCCTTAAGGTCAGGATAGTTCTCAGCGACAGCGAATATTGATTTCAGAGCCTGGCTCAATTGGTTGTTAGCAGTGGCTTTGTCCTGCACAGATCCTGACAAAAGTGACGTCCTGAGCTTTGTAACATCTGTCAACACGCCGCGCTCATACTTTGCATAGCCCTTTACAGTGTCTATCAGGTTTGGTATCAGGTCATACCTTCTCTTGAGCTGGACGTCTATCTGCGCCCATGCATCTTGTACTCTATTCCTCTTCACTACAAGGCCGTTGTACATGGCTCCTATGGCTATAAGGACCAAAAGAACAACTATACCTCCTATTATTTCAAGCAATACCATGATCTCACAGCAGGAAGCGTCTCTGACCGATTTTTTTAAATAAGCTTCCGATACTATTATGAATAATAAGTATATATACTTATCTTCACGTTATGCCTCCGTAGCTCAGTGGTAGAGCGTCTGCATGGTAAGCAGAAGGCCGCGAGTCCAATTCTCGCCGGTGGCTTTTCTTATTCCTTGTAACCTTCATACACTTCAGAGCGCTTCTGCTCCTTGTCATAAGTGTACACGTACCCATTCTCCTCTCCATGGGCCTTCGCATGGCTGCCGTCGCAGAAAGGCTTGTTCCTTGATAATCCGCATGCGCAGATGTGAACCTCATACGTGAGCAGCTTCTCATCAGTTGTAAGGTTCTTGAATCCTGCAAGATCCCCAAGCTTTACTGCATAAGGATGATCCCTTTCGTGAACAATTATCCTCTTTCCCATGTTACCACAAAACCCAATGGCAGTCAAGATTAATGGGCAACCTGCTGATCGGTTAAATCCCTATCTGCCAGGAAAAACTTACCAAACCCCTATGCGTTCCCTCGTTTCCTGTACACCGTCCTCCAGAGGAAAGGCCTTGTCAAAGGCAGGGTTGTTCTGTGATGGTATTATCGCCCTGTACTTAGACGGAGAGTGCGGATCGGTCATTATGTACATCATGATCAATTCCTTGCTATCGACCGATCTCCATACCTGCGCATACGAGATAAAGAATCTTTGATTCTGATCTAATCCGTCAACTTCGACATCTCCTTCAGGATCCTTGCCAAGTCTCCTAATCAAAGCATCGTATGCGATGTTAACGCCGCCAAGGTCTGCAAGATTCTCCCCCATGGTGAGCTTGCCGTTTATGAAGACTCCGGGCAGAATCTCTTTTGAAGAGTACTCTTTTCCCACAATCTCTGCAAGCTCATTGAATTTCTTCTCATCGTCATCTGTCCACCAGTCACTAAGATTTCCATCAGCGTCATGCGACCTGCCATTGTTGTCGAAACCATGCGTAATCTCATGTCCTATCACCGCTCCTATGCCTCCATAATTGACTGCATAATCCATATTCTTGTCGAAGAACGGCGGTTGCAGTATGCCTGCAGGGAAGACTACTCTGTTGTCAGAAGGGGAATTGTACGCGTTTACATCCTGGGGATGCATCTGCCACTCCTCCTTGTCTACGGGAAGTCCTACGCGCCTAGTCTGCCTCAGGGTCTCATACGCCGATGCACGCATGACATTGCCTACATAATCATTAGGATCGGTTACAAGCCCGGCGTAGTCGCGGAACCTATCAGGATAACCGACCATTACCTTCATCTTGCTGAGCTTCTCTATCGCCTTAGCTTTTGTCTCGTCTCCCATCCATCCAAGGGCCATTATCCTCTCCTTGAGGACTTCTATAAGGTCTGAAACCAGCTCCTGGGTCTTCCTCTTAGATTCCTCGTCAAAGTGCTCCTTTACATATATGCTCCCGAGGGCTTCGCCTACGCATGCATTCGCCATCCTTACCGCACGCTTCCATCTGACACGCTGCTCCTTCTGGCCAAGAAGCTTCCTTCCGAACATGTCAAAATGCTCCTCATCAGCCTGCTTGTGAAGCATGTAAGCATACTCATTTATCACATTCCAGTACAAGTAAATCTTTATCCTGTCCAGGTTCTCATCAACTATCATCAAGTTGATAAAGTCGAGGAAGTCAGGCTGCCTGACTATTATGTAAGGGACATCGGGGACCTCCAATCTCTTCATATACTCTCTAAGCATGAGCTTTCCGTATCTCTTCTCAAGTTCCTCAGCCCTGACCTGATTATAGTTCTTCACATCGTCGATTACATCTTCGCTTGCCCAGCTTGCCTTCGCAATCTTGGTCTCTATATCAAGGACAGTATCTGCCCACTCTTTGGCTGTGCTCTCCTCCATGCCATAGAGAGTGAGCATTCTCTTCACATGCTCAACGTAGTATCTGCGCACCTCAGCCATATCTTCCTTAAAATAGTAATCCCTGTCAGGCAGCGATAAGCCGCCCTGATTGATGTAAAATGCATATACTGAAGAGTTTTTGTCATCAGGCGCTATGAAGAACCCGAAGAAGGGATAAACCCCAAGCATATTGAGCTCAGGAATCGCACGCACAAGCTCCTCCCGTGAATTTATGTTGCTGACCAGGCTCCATGCCTTCTCAACAGGCTTGAATTTCAGCTCCTCTATCTTCTCCGTGTTCATGGCAGAAGAATAAATATCTCCAACAAGCTTGCCATAAAATCCTGCATTCTTCTTTCCTGATGCACAGTCCTCTGCTATCTCATGAAGGTAATCCAGATTAAGTTCGCTCAACTCCATGAACGCACTTATCGATGGCAGATCCGGAGGTATAGGGTGCGCATCTATCCATCTTCCAGCTGCAAACCTGTAAAAATCCTTTCTTGGATCTACAGATTTATCCATATAATCAAGAGAGAATCCTATATTCCTGTTTGTATTACCACTCATTGTATCAAAAGATAACTAGCATGCTTAAAAATTATAATTGCATGCACGGTGATTTTTTAGTCCGGTAGAAGAATATGATGCGTGCAGCTTTGATAATAAGCCAGGAAAGGGAGTTGAACCCCTCTACTCCGCTCTGCAGGCGGACGCATAGCCGATCTGCCATCCTGGCAACAGTAGCACAAGACTAAATTGTTAGAACTACATATTATAAAGGTAGATTGCTTAATAAGTTTGCCCTGACAGGGGCAAAGGGTGTTTGAAATGGCAATAGCATTCGAAACGATACCAAAAGAGCTTGTCTCGGAGTCATCCGTTTATGACTACAAGACGCCTCTTGTGAAGTTAATAGAGAAGATAAACGAGGAAGGAGCGGTTGTTGTAACGAGGAACAAGCGCTATTATGGAATAGTGGACAGGAAGGCGATAGGGAAGAAAAGGAATCTTACGGTGTCAGAGACGCTTCCTGTAGGGAAGCTTGCCGTCAAGACCGCTGTTGTGAATGCCGGTTCCAGCATAAGCAGCGTGATAAAGGAGTTCAACTCTTCTTCTACGAATGCACTCCCTTATATGGAGAACAATAAGGTAAAGGGCATGCTGAAGAGGAATGGCATACTAAAGACAATGCTATCACTGCACATGCTTTCGGACAAGAAGGTATCGGAGGCGATGAGCTTCCCAATACTTGTCATAGAGCAGGATGAGGATGTGGAGAGGGCAAAGGAGCTAATGGAGCAGTACAAGGTAAAGAAGCTGCCTGTTGCCTCTGCAAAAGGGGAGATATACGGCGTGCTAAGGTACAGCGACATACTGAAATTTGGGATGAAAGGGGCAAGCAGGAGCTCCAAGAGCAACAAAGGCACGGTATCGATGAGCGGCACAAAGGCCGAGGAGATAGCGACCCATGACTTCAGGACCGTAGACTCGGATTCAAATCTGGAAGGTGCAGTAAGGGATTTCATAAACAACAAGAGCAGCACAATCATAGCTACAAGGAATGGCAAGCCCGTGGGCATATTGACAATAAGCAATATATTCGAGCTCGCATCAAAGGAGATAAGCACAACAGATTACGACATAGTGCTGTCCGGCCTTGACGAATACACAAAGGAGTACGAGAGCGATCTGCTCAATGAGCTTAACAAGATGGCAGAGAAGATAGACAGGTTCAGCGGCATAAAGGTCAGCTACATACACCTTAATGTAAAAAGGATAAAGTCGAGGAACTACCAGCTCAAGGCGATGGTGGGTCTGACCAACAAGGGAGTGACTACAATACATGTAGAGGACTTCAATCTGTACACCACCCTGCAGAAGCTCGAGAAGATAATGTACGACAAGATTAAGAACCAGAAGGAGCTCATAATAACAAACAGGGAGAGAGATTGACTGGTGGGAGAATGCGATCAAAGAACAGGAAGGGGCAGTCCAGTTTTGAGCTTCTGCTTACGCTTTCCTTCGGGCTTGCCATATTGCTTCCTGTAGTCGTAATCGCATTCATACAGGTCTCAAACGCAAATACCTCTTTCGGTAGCGCAGAGTCGCAGCAGGCAGCCTCGAATCTTGCAAGCGTAGCCTCGATAGTAGGGAGCGAAGGCCCTCCTGCGAGAGTGATAACCAGCATAAACGTTCCTCCAGGAGTGAGTAACATATATATCGGTAATACTACGGGAGGTGCAGGGAACCTGGTAATATTCGTAGTTGACTCGGCTGCAGGTCCAAGCTACATAACCGAATATGTGCCAGTAACAGTGAGCGGCAACCTCCAGGGAATAACGACTCCAGGCACGTATCTGATCAACGTAACTGCCCTCTCTTCATGCCCTAGCGACCCTACAACCAGATGTGTCTACATGCAGGCAGTAACATAACTCTTTTTAGTCTTTCCTTATTGATACTAATCTATCCTATGCAGGGATAGCAAAGCTTGGTCAAATGCGGCAGGTTCAGGGCCTGCTCCCGTAGGGGTTCGAGAGTTCAAATCTCTCTCCCTGCAAATAAATTCATGGAGTCAAAGCTCTTCATAATTCAAAAACGTAGATAATCAAGACCTGATAATTCCCTAAGCCAGGAAGAAAGAGCAAGGCTGAACATCAAGAAATTATCTTTTTCGGTAGCTGAAGTCTGTCGGAAAACCGCCAGGTACTACCTGCATGCTTCTTCTTTCAGGATGCGTTTATAAATATTCTTGCAGAATTACCTACGTGTGTTGAATGGCCGATGACAATAATGCTGGCGCTGTAACTTCAAATCCAGCATCTAATTCAGCTCCGGTATTCAGTCAAAACAACGCATCCTCACCAGCCGGCAGGTCAAACAGAAGCGAGAAACTTATCATAGTATCTGCGTTAATAATAGTGGTGGTAGTCGCCGCGGTAATTCTCCTAAGTATCTCTAATAATCATACAGCTCCGCAGACAACGGTGGGTATCACACACACTGCATCTACCTCCATATCCACTTCTACAGCAACTACTACAGCTACAACAGTACCGTCAACAGTCAGCCACGAATATTTAGGGACTATCTATTATTCTGGAAGAAATATTACAATATATCCGGGATCAAGCGCCAGTGTGAGCTTTACAGTCCCTGCAAACGTTCCCACTGCACTACTTACCGGGGCCTTTTCAGTTAAAGAGGCAAATGTAACTGTCGAAGCGGCAGTATTAAACTCAACAGAGTATGTTGCATTTGAAGCAAATCCAAGCAGCATAGTATCAGACAAGGGCTATCTCGGATTCTTTAATAGCAAGAATATATCCGTGAATCTTACGCCAGGCACATACTCCTTAACATTCTTCAATACAAATGCCACTTCAGGCGCGAAGTACAACATTGCCGTCACAAATTCAATAGCGCTCTATACATAATAACGCAATCACAAGGTAACGATCACAATTTCTAACTGATTGCAGCCACTCCGGATGCCCACACCGTTTACGGGTGGGAAGATATCACCTCCATCTTTATCTAACGTATTTCGATTTACTGACAGTCTGTACGTTGACCGTTGCAGATATGCCATGAGAAAGGCTAAATATGTGGCTAGCAGCTAAAAATCATGCAACGCTATTTTTCTATGCTCTCTGTTAAATGACGAAAAGGGCCCAGGTTTCTACAATAACTATATAAATGAAAGACAGCAAAATAAAATCAGGTGCCAATCGTGTTAGTAGGAGTCAAACGTATCTACGATAAGGCAAGTATAACGGACGGGAAGAGGATCTTCGTCGACAGGCTATGGCCTCGCGGAGTGAAGAAGAGCACGGCCAATGTCGACATGTGGATGAAGGACATAGCTCCAAGCAATGAGCTTCGATTGTGGTTTGACCATGATCCGAAGAAATGGGAGGGCTTCAAGGCAAAGTACACCAAGGAACTGGAGCGCAACAAGCATGTTGACGACCTTATAAATCTTATAGAAAAGAACGACGTGACGTTGCTTTACGCAGCAAAAGATACGGAGCATAACAATGCCGTCGTTCTAAGCGAATTCATAAAAACAAACGCCAGTGACGGAGAACCAGCATAGCCGAGTCCTAGCACACAACATGCAGAATTAGAATTCAAGCTTCCTTACTTCGAGCTTTGCCATTCTTGTTATGTTCTTCACTGCGTCCCTTGCACCTGACTGCAGAGAGTTGTCCATAATCCCTTTTATTATGTCATCCTTTGTCCTTTCTGAAACGTACTGCTTGCAGTAATCCTGCAGTTTCTTCCTTATCTCGCTCTTCTTAGGCGTTGTTATCTTTGAGAATGATACTGCTATCAATTTCACTACCACTGGCTTGCCCTCCTTGTCGGCAAATTTATCCACGGTGTATATGACGCTTGAGTGCCTCCTTACGAGGGAGTGCGTGTAGCTGAACATCTGCTCCATGAACTCGAGCTCAGTGTGCGCAGCATTGTTCTTAGCATCTGTGACTCTTAATCCTACGGAAAGGAAGGAGTGTTCAGGCTTGTGTGTAAGCCATGACATATTGACCTCTATAATCCTGCCGAGTGCCTTCTCCTCTTCGTCAGCAGGTATCTCGCCTATGGATGTCTCGCCAAATACCTTCGGTGAGTAGACCTCAAACCACTTCTTCATCTTCCATTTCTCTGCGCTCTTCTGTGCCATCATCAGCTACCTTTTACAATCAATGCTGCCTTCTCAGGGTCGTACTTCCAGTCTTCCGGAATGGCGCCTGTCCTCTTGTAGTACTTTGTCATGCGCCATATCTTGGATTCAACCCTTCTTAAACTTGTAGTGTTATGCTTGTCATTCTTGTTCTTTGCAAGATGCCTCCTTATCTTTACTGCGCTCTTCAGAAGGTCCATGAAGTCCTGCGGGTACTCCCCCTCTAGCTTCTCTTCCTGGAGCACCACATGGAGTCTCTTGCCGAAATAATGCTTGATGTAAGGTATGCTGTGCTCGTCGCGCAGCTTCTGCCCTATCGCAGCATGGTGCATGCCCTGCTTCGCATACTCTGCTATGAGCTTAGCTGCCTCTTCCTTTGAAGGTGCTCCTTCAGGAATTACCACTTGCTCAGCAACAGGCTTTCGTGACTTTGCCTTTCCATGCTTTCCAGTGTGCATTCTTGCCATTAAAAACACTTAGAACTGACCAAAGCTAAGCTTTGGCACTTTGTATAATTCCTCGCTAACGTTTATAAGTATTACTATAAGTCCGCAATCCTGTATAGAAACAGCAGCAATATAATTATTTACTCAAATCATTATAGGAAAACCATGGTAAAATTCGATGATGTAAAGGTATGGTCGGTCTCTGCCGAGCTGGAGATAACCAAATCCTGGAGAGATTCCGAGCAATACGCGTTCAATGAAAAATCAGGAAAGCCTATATACTCTTTGGATACGCCGCCGCCTTACATAAATTCCCCGATACACATAGGCCACGCAGTGGGATACTCAATGCTGGACATGTTTGTCAGATACAGGAGGATGAAGGGCTACGAAGTTCTCTTTCCGCTGGGGCTTGACAGAAACGGCCTGCCTGTAGAGATAGCTGCAGAGAAGAAATTCAATATATCTGCATTCAAGGTAAGCAGGGAGCAGTTCATAGACGCATGTGAAAAGCTTCTTGAGGAAACATCATTGACTACAATAGACAGTTTCGAGAAGCTGGGCATATCATTTACCTCTTACAAAACAGGAAGTCATATCGGTGCGGTGTACCTTACCGATTCTCCGGAATACAGGACGCTGACGCAATCAACATTCATCGAATTGTACAAGCGCAACCTCATTTACGAGGACAACAGGGTGAGCAACTGGGACTCGAAGCTTCAGACGACAGTAGCGGACAATGAGATAGACTATATTGACCTTCCATCAACATTCAACCATGTGCAGTGGACTGTGAAGGAGACCGGAGAGAAGATAGTGATAGCTACAACAAGGCCCGAGCTGATAGCCACGTGCAAGATGGTTATATACAATCCTGGTGATGAGCGCTACAAGCACCTGGAAGGGAAGACTGCAGTAACCCCGATATTCGACAAGGAGGTAAGGATAGCTCCTCATCCATTCGCACAGGTGGAAAAAGGCACCGGGCTTGTAATGATGTGCTCTGCCGGAGACCTTACTGACATAAGATTCTTCAGGGAGATGGGGCTCGAAGTGGTCATAGCCATAGAGAAGGACGGCACGATGAATGATAACGCAGGCTTTCTAAAAGGGCTTAAGGTAAGGGATGCAAGGGCAAAGATGATAGACACTCTAAAAGAGAAAGGGCTCCTTGTGAAGCAGGAGAGCATAATGCACCGAACCCCTATCTCTGAGAGGTCAAAAGTGGAGATAGAGTTCATAGCAATGCCGGAATTCTATCTCAAGCAGATGGAATTCAAGGAGCACCTCCTCAAACTGCAGAAGCATATCGCTTTTTATCCTGAAGAGGCGCGCAAGATACTGGAATCGTGGATAGACCAGATATCAATAGACTGGCCGATATCAAGGAGGAGATTTTATTCCACAGAGATTCCATTGTGGTATTCCGATGACAAAGTTGCAGTGCCGAAACCAGGCGGGTATTACCGGCCTTGGAAGGAGAGCCCTCCGGAAGATGCGGAAGTATTCAAAAACGGGAAGAGGATAGGCGCGGTATCGGATTTCAAGGATGCGGAATGGAAGGGCGAAGAGAGGGTGTTTGACACCTGGTTTGATTCATCAATATCCAATCTCTTCATCACAAAATACGGATCCGACGAAAAACTATTCAAAGCGGCATACCCGGTATCGCTGAGGCCGCAGGGCAAGGAAATCATAAGGACATGGCTCTATTATACCATACTCAGGGGCTATCTCCAGACGGACAAGGCATGCTTCAAGGACGTGTGGATACATCAGCACATAGTGGATGAAAAAGGGGAGAAGATGTCAAAATCCCTGGGCAACGTGATAGATCCGCACGACATACTTAAGGAGTTCGGCGCAGAGCCATTCAGATTATGGGCCGCAAGCGAAGGAGACCTATCAAAGCAGGATATCTCGTGCACAAAGGACAAGATACGCGGAGAGACCAAGACCATAAACAAGATGTTTAACGTAGCAAGATTCATACTTCAGTTCAAAAAACCCGAGAAGCCTGCAGCGCTTACCAATCTAGACACGCTGTTCATAGATTACATAGAGGATATAACTGCATACGCGGACAAGGAGTATGGGAGATATAACTTCTTCCGCCCGGCTCTTGGGTTGAAGCAGTTCCTATGGGAAGAATTTGCATCACATTATCTTGAAATGGTCAAGAACAGGGCCTACAATACCGACAACAAATTCACCGAACAGGAAAAGAACTCTGCTATATACTCGCTTTACTACATATTCGAGAGATTCCTTGTGCTGGAGTATCCGATAATACCTCAGGTATGTACTGTTATAGGTGAGAGGTATGGGATTGACCCGCAAAATGCAAGCTTTCCAAAAGCAGAGAAGGTAAGTTCCGACATATCGATAATACCTCTGATAAAGGAGTTCAATTCGATGGTATGGAAGGCAAAGAAGGAGAGGGGCATAGCGCTAAATGCAAAGTTAGAAGGCATGAAAATTCCTGAAGAACTGGCGGAATTCTCAAAAGACCTGACGTCATGCCATAATCTCGAATAGATCACAGCCGGCAGGTGCATCTGCGATTAATTAATATTCAATCATCACGAAGAGTATGCTTTATCTTATCCATAAGCTCTTTCAGCTCCATTACTTCTTCCTGCTCCTTTTCAGATAGCGCTCGGTCTCCAGACTCGATATGCTTCTCAATGGCTTCTACAAGCTCAAGCCACTCCTCGGCCTCCTCCTTTATGAACTCTATTACCTCCTTATTATCTGAAAAGAGGTCCAGCAGCTTAAGTATATTCTGGTTATCTGCCCTTTCTTCTCCTACGGAAAGCCTGTTCTTTATATGCTCCCTAAGCTCTACTATGGTCCTGTCATCTACGCTCTCATTCCTATTCACCAGCCCTTTGAGACCATCTACCATCCTCGCCATAGATTCTGTAAGTATGCTGAATAACCTGCTAAGCGAGATCTTCGAAAGCTCCTCTCTCATCAAACCATCAATATTAACTATGATATAAGGCGTTGTTTTAAAATACGTTCAGTTTAAAAAAGAAAAAAACCAGGTCACTATTCTATCAGGATATTACCTCAGATAACTGCAGATCACAATTACACATTACTTGCAGTACTTATCTGATGCATAAAGCTTTTTAAAGCTGCAAAAAGATAACTACTCAAGTGATATTAGATGGAAGGCGGAAGCGGCGAGGGAATGCACGGATAATGCGCTTATGCATTGTGCAAAAAAAACAATACCCTTATCTACTCCCATTTATCGTCTCCTTTAGCTTTTCAGGATCATAATTGTAACGAGAAACGAGTATCTCGTACTGCCCTGTCCTTATCTTATCCGATAGTCTGCTGTTCACAGAACCTACTATTATATCAGTGACTATAATCTCGTATATCCTGGCGCCTCCTACATCTCCGATAAGTCTTTCGGCAATGGCCCCTGGATTCTGGTCTTTGAACACATGTGCCATCAGCAAGACCCCCTTAGGAGACATTATATCGCATATGAACGAGTAGGTGTCCACCTGCAACTCATTCTCCTTAATAAGTTCGAGCATAAACCTCTCCCTACCCTTCGACCAATTGTCGATATTTATGGTATTGAGTATGAAGAGTGTGTCAAACCTTGATGGCAGGTTTCTCATGTTTATCGTGGCCCTCTTTATCATGCCCCTGTTGATAAGTCTGTGGTAAACGTAATTGGACCTTCCCCTATCTACCCCTATCTCCCTGTCAATCGATGCGAAGTCTGCAGCTGCATTTTTGTTCATTGCCATCAGCACATTGTACTCTATCTCTGTTATCTGGTCATGCTCCGGTCTCGGACTCTCCCGTGTCCTCTTCCATACCTTTTCCTTCAGCACATTGAAGAACTCCTTTCTAAGTGGTATGAAACCCAATCCGCTGAAATACGCCGGAGACATTGTCCATTCAATATCGTAAGAGGACATGACGCTGCGCGTGAAGTCATATAGAGTGCCTCTTGCACTGCTGTTAGATTCTGCAACAAGAAGAACCACAATGTCATACTCTCCCTTGGTTATCATCGCTGCCTGCACATAAGGGTAACTCTCAAGCTCCCCCTTCATCAGATTAAGCGCAGGCTTCTTATCTACGAACTTTCCAAAAGCGACATAATCGACATACCCGAATCTCTCTATGTCTATCTCCAGCACATACTCTATGTCGTATCTTCTCTCAAGGTTCCTAAGATGGTATGCTACGGCGGTATCCTTTATGCCTGTAATCTTCACAAGCTCAGGTATTGTCTTCCGCGCATCCATGCTGAGTGCCCTGAGTATGTCACGCTCATGCCTCTCAGTCTCCTTCTTCCTTATGCCTTCATCTGCCTTCTTCATTCCGGGCTCATTCTGAGAATCAGGCAAAGCCGAAAGTCTCTCCTTCTCCTGTTTCTCTATTTCCTTCAGCTCCTTTGTCCGTTCATCCCTGTGCTCAGCAGGTATGAATATTCCATCATCTGTAAACCATCCCAGATACTTAGTAACTTTGTCTGACCTTCCCTTCTCCTTATTATACACGCTCGTTGCCTGGAAGAGCCTGTACCTTCCGCGCAGCATCTTCGCTTCAACATAATGGCCATACTCCTTGCGTATGCGCTCCACGGCCTTTTCTATGTTCTCGGGCAATTTTTTAGGCAGATATCCACCATTTAAGCAATAATAGCTTCAGATATTTAAAAGTAACGTTTTTATTAATATTATACGTATCTTTTGGTTTTAGATGGGTAACTATTACATAAAAATATCGTATATATAGGTTAAAAACATGAAATATGTATGTTAATGGCGCATATCCCTATTTATGGACAGGAATGAAGACTCTATTCATATATAATAGGTAAGATATAACTATCTCAGCTGGATGAGATGGATTAAGCCCGAAAGGGCCTTGTTCTTGTATCCCCAACCAACCCACCACTCCATCTCATCTGCTTTATTTTTAAGCAGGCGACAGCGCTTAAGGAAATCACAGGATTACGCTAAAAGATAACGTAGAGGAATTGTTAAAATGACAACAAAGAGACATACCCATGATAATAAAGGCAAGCCTACAGAGCAAGCATCAAGACCCACCAATATGCATGGGGCGCACGTTGATAGGCAGTCAACATCTGTAGATTACCATACGAGAATGTTCTTCAAAGAGAAGATGTCTGGTCTCGAAGAAAGCTTAAGGAAGAAGGACGAGACAATAAGAGAGCTGATGGAGACTGTTGCACTGGCTGCGCTGAACTCACACAGGTCAGATGTACAAACTGAGCAGCTAGCAAAAGAATGCGATACGCTAAAGAAGGAAAACGAGCATCTGAAGAAATTCGCATATCTGGACGAGTCCACAGGCTTGGAGAAGGTAGCTGTATTCAACAATATAGGATTTCCTAGGGCGTTCGGCACAGCGATGAGGCATGACCTTAATCTTGCCCTTATACTGATAGACCTGAATAACCTGAAGCTGATAAACGACACTGACAGCTATGAGGCAGGAAACAGGCTCCTTGCGAAGACTGCAGATGTAATAAAGGGAACGCTAAGAAATGAGGATTCGAGATACAAGTTTGAAGCAGGATACAGGTGGGGAGGAGACGAATTCGTAGTTCTCGCAAACATCCCCGCGGGAACCTCAGATGAGGTGGATGCAAAGGCAAAGTCCTTGGTAAGGAGGCTAGAGGATGCGATGGTTGCAAACGGAGTCGATTGCGCTATAGGCGCATGCATAATGGCTCCGAAGGAATCCTTCCCTGCTCACGAGGAAAAAGGTACAAAGATAGTATACACTGAAAAACCTAGTGTGGCGCACGAGATTAACCTATCAGGCGGAGACATCGGAATGATAAGGGACGCAATGTTTAAAAGTGCGGAGAAAGAGATGAAAAAGGACAAGACCCATAAGAAAGGGAAGCATATCTCAACTCTGAAGCGCGAGTGAACAAATGTCAATCTATTATACCGGTACCGGAGACAAAGGAGAGACAAACACGCTCTCTGACAAAAGAGTGTCAAAGGCAAGCGGTATAATAGAGGCCATAGGCGCTGTCGATGAACTTAACAGCGCGATAGGGGTTGCGTTATGCAAGGTAAACGACAGCAGCCTCAAGAAGGGTCTCGAGTCAGTCCAGAATAACCTTTTCATAATAGGAGCAAACCTTGCAAGCTTCTCAAACCCTAATATAGAGAAAGCAAAGATCAACCCGGAATCGGTAAAGCTTCTTGAGGAAGGGATAGAGAGCATGTCAAAGGAGCTTCCTGAATTGAAGGAGTTTGTCCTTCCAGGAGGAAGCGATGCCGCTGCGAGCCTTCATCTTGCAAGAGCCATAGCAAGAAGGGCAGAGCGCGACGTGATAAGGGCCTCTGATGAGCATAAGATAGACGGCAGTGCAAAGGCATACATAAACCGCCTCTCATCTTACCTGTTCGTTGCAGCTCTATACACGAATTACAAATCCGGCACGGAAGAAAAACACCCGACATACTGAAGCCGGATGCGCAATGCATTCATGCGCTGAAGTACTCCTTGAACTTGCTTGTAACATTAAGCTTCTTGCTCCTCCCATAATTCTTTCTCTCAACGAATCCTTTCTCAGAGAGCTCCTTTACATATTCATAAATTCCTGATCCGAAGGATTTGACAAGTGTGCTCTGAAGAACGCCATTGTTCTTGCTTACGTATGCGAGAACGCGAAGCGCACCCTTGCTTATGTCAGGGGCTGTCGCCATGGAGCTAAGCCTCTTAGAATAAGGCTCCCTGAGGCTGAGCATATACTTGCTGTCAATCTCAACTATCTCTATCGCGCTGTCCCTGGAGTTGTAATCGCTCTGCAGCTCCTTGAGTATCTTGTTCATAATGCCAGGAGACGCAATTCCAGTAATGGAGCATATCTCCTTAGAACCAAGCGCATTAGATGACATGAAGAGCGCAGCCTCGACCAGCTTCTTATACTCGCTATCCTGCTCCATCCAATCACTAGACAATCTTTACGAATATCTCATCAAAGAACCTGTCCTGCCTTAGCGCTATCCTCTTCTCGCTTGCAAGATATAACATCGGTATGAACAGGTCAAGCATCACATTCCTCATGCTTTTGTCCTTTGCAAGCGCGCTGAACAGGGCCACATTCTCAGAATCAACATTCCCCCTGATATAACCGTAAACCTTTTCAGCGTCAGCCTTTATGTCCGTGCTCCCTACCTGGAATGATATCGGAGGCCTTACAAAGCCAGACGCTGCGCTTCTCTGCTCCTTTATCTTCATAGCCTCGTCGAGTGCGCTTATCAGCTCCTCAAGGGAGACCCTTCTCTTCGGAGGGAGTCTGGACCTGAAGCTCAGAGGCTCAACAACTATGCTCTCTATCCCGCTGCTCTCATAATACGGCTGCTCAGGTTCCGGTTCAGGAGCAGCTATCACGAGCAAAGCGCTCTTCATCCTTAGCAATATCGATGCAGCAAGCATTATATTTGCAGGAACTTTAAGGTCAAGGCTCTTCATCCCCCTTACCGCATCCATGTAATTGTCCACTATCTGCACTATGTCAATGTCCCAGGGGTTGAGCTTGTTCTTATCGACAAGCTCTATGATGAGCTCTTTCCACGTTGGTTCTTTAGAGACAAGCCCTACAACGTCTATCCCGTTTGCTGTCTCTTCAATGAGTTCCTGCATCGCCATGCTTTTTCATCACAATGATAAAATAAATACCTTGCTGTTATGCGTAAGCTACCTTTTATATATTTTTTACCAGAATCATATTTGTTTCTATGGCAATTTTCAAGAACGAATCTACTTTCAAGAAATACTCCGAGTCTGGAAGAGAGGGGGAATTCGACAGGCTTTTCGATGAAGCGGTATCGGAAGCGAAACAGAAGCATATCGGCAAGAAATATCCGTTATACATAAACGGAGATGAAGAATACTCAAGGGAGGAGATAAGCGAGTACTCCCCTATAGATGGATCATACGTAGGCAAGTTCCAGAAAGCTACCAGGGAACAGACAGACAGGGCAATAATGGCTGCTGCAGAGGCATTTAAGAGCTGGTCACAGACCGACTACAAAGAACGTGTAAAGATATTCAGGAAGGCGGCTGAGCTCTTTTCTAAGTACAAATTCAGAGTGGCAGCGATACTGAGCATAGAGAACGGCAAGACAAGATATGAATCGATAGGGGAGGTGGATGAGGCGATAGACTTCCTAAACTATTACTCGATTGAGCTGGAGAAGAACAAGGGATATGTGAGGAGGACAAAGCTCGATGAGAGCAAGGTTCATGTAAAGGCAGCGTTCCAGGGAGCTCCTGGAAAGGCGGAGAAGGTTACGATAGCACTAAAGCCATACGGAGTATTCGGGGTCATAGCTCCTTTCAATTTTCCCATATCGATATCAGTAGGGATGTCTACGGGCGCGCTTATAACAGGCAACACTGTGGTATTCAAACCTTCTTCAACAGACAACATGACTATGCTGACAGGCCTGGAGATATATCGCATATTTTCAGAAGCTGGCCTTCCAAACGGAGTATTCAATTATGTAACCGGGCCGGGATCAGAGGTCGGGGACGAACTAGTGGTGAGCAAATATGTCAGCGGGATAGTCTTTACCGGTTCAAAGAATACCGGCCTGTCAATGATGGCAAAGACACTGCAAGCAGGCATGCAAAAGGCATTCGTAGTGGAGATGGGAGGGAAGAATCCTGTAATAGTCTCAAAGAACGCAGACCTTGAAGCCGCTGCGTCAGGCATAGTCAGCGCGGCATACGGATACTGCGGACAGAAGTGCAGTGCTGCATCAAGGGTATACGTCCACGAGGCTGTAAAGGAGGAGCTCATCTCGAAGATACTCGACCATATGCATTCATTGAAGATAGGCGATCCGCTGAAGAAGGAAAACTACATCGGCCCCCTGATAAGCGCGAGCGCTCTAAAACGCTATAACCAAAGCGTCGAAGAGATAAGGAAGACCGGGAGGATAATATACGGTGGCAAAGCTGTAAGCACCCAGGGCGGCATATATGTGGAGCCTGTGCTTGCAGAGGCAGACCATTCAAATCCTCTCTTCCACAAGGAGCTCTTCCTGCCGTTCCTTCTTGTAGATACGTACAAGAAGCTTGACGAGGCGATAGCAAAGGCAAACGATACCGAATATGGCCTTACTGCCGGCATGTACAGTATGAAGAAGAGCGAGATACGCGAATATGCAAAGGCGATACAGTCTGGTGTCGTCTACATAAACAGGGAGACAAGCGCCACTACGGGTGCGATAGTCGGCCTGCATACCTTCGTAGGGTGGAAAGGCAGCGGACTTACAGGCAAAGGCACAGGCAGCAAATTCTACCTGCAGCAATTCATGAGAGAACAGAGCCTCTCCATAGTGGGCTGATCCGTTGAAGGAAGGCTTTTACCTGAGATTGCTGGGAATATTCTCAGATAAGACATACAGGCGCGAGCGTGCAAAGATAGGCAGGCTATGGCTTGACATGGATGTAGCTGATGACTCATACAAGAGGGCAAAGGGTCTGATGTACAGGAAAAAGATGCAGAAAGATAGGGGCATGCTGTTCGTATTCGATTCTGAAAGGAGATACTCCTTCTGGATGCTGAACATGCAATTCAGCATAGACCTGATATGGCTTGATAAGAACATGAGAGTGGTTGACATAACAAAAGACGCAGCACCATCCCTCTCAATATTCAGTTCAAAGAGCTATTCTCCACGTGCGCCTGCCATGTATGTGATAGAGGCATGCAGCGGCTTTGCATCTTCTTCAAAGTTAAAACCAGGTAATAGGATAAAGCTGGATTTTAAGTGAGCACCTCACGGATTATAAAGGAATAACTATATAGTTATAGGAAAAATAAAAAGGTATTATGATGATCCATGTCCCATCAAGCGTGTCAAGCTGCGTCTCAGCAGTTAAAAGGCGCATACTTGCGCTTGACAAGGATGATTTCATAAACTATCAACTATATCTGCCCTCGTCTCATATTCTAAACAGCAAGGGCAAATATCTAAGGCCGACCCTCGTACTTCTATCAGCACATTCCCTAGGAGTCAATCCGAGGGGTTATGTGGATCTCGCAGCAGCCGCAGAGCTTCTTCACACCTCATCGCTTGTGCACGATGATATAATAGACGGTGACAGGACAAGGAGAGGCGTGACCGCGGTGCATGTCAAGTACGGCACAGAAGCTGCGATACTCGGAGGCGACGCCCTTATATCAAAGGCGATACAGCTTTCATCAGCATACGGCAAGCAGGTAATGGATACGATGGCAAATGCTGCACTTGAGATGTGTGCAGGTGAGCTTCTCGATTACTCCTTCTATAAGAACAGGAAGATACCTGATATAAGCGAGTATCTTGAGATAGCAAGACTGAAGAGCGCTTCGCTTATAGGCGCATCATGCTCCGCGGTGCCGATACACACGAAGGACAGGAGGGCGAAGGAATTCTATTCATTCGGGCTTAATTTCGGGATAGCCTTCCAGATAAAGGACGACATATCGGACATAAGGAAGGAAAAGAGATCGAAGCGCAACAAACCAAACATAATCCTGTCGATATCAAGGCATGAAGGCCTTTCAAACAGCGAAGCTGCGGATAAAGCAGAGATCATAATGGACAAATACATAGGAGAAGGCCTGGCAAGCATAAAGTCTGCAAAGACCCGCGAGACATTGTCAAAATACGCAGAGCTTCTCTACTCCTACTGACGCACTCCCTTTATTATGAAGGCGACTCCGGGGAAAACAGTATCTACGCTGACGTTCGTGAAACCGTTCTTCTCAAGGATAGATGCAGCATTATGCTTGTCATATGCGGCAACGCTGCTTGTAAGCCAATCATAAGCTTCCTTGTCGACTAGCCTGCCTATCAGGCGCATGATCCTGAAATAAGCTGTGAATAGATGCTTGGAAGGACCGTCAGGAACCGCCATATCCAGTAATATTATTCTTCCACCAGGCCTGATTACCCGCCCAGCCTCTGCGGCGAATCTGTTAAAATCATCTAGATTCCTCAGGACAAAAGATGACACCATCGTATCGAATGAATCATCCACGTATTGCAGATTCAGCGCATCTCCTTTTGCAAACCTTATGCTGCTTATCTTTTTAGCAGCAGCCTTGCTCTTGCCCAAGCTCATCATCTCCTCATTCATGTCCACTGCCTCTATGCGTACCTTCCTCTTATCTTTCACAGCGCGAAGCGCTATTCCTATG
Source organism: Microcaldota archaeon (assembly GCA_027365175.1). Lineage (GTDB taxonomy): Archaea > Micrarchaeota > Micrarchaeia > Micrarchaeales > CABMGC01 > JAKAUU01. Next base: position 31,631 of record DAHXNY010000009.1, read on the forward strand.
GAGAGATCGCCTGTTCCTGCTCCTATGTCTATTATTTCCGCGCATCCAGGATCAGACAGCACCAATATCTCTGCACGCCTTCTCCAGAGCTTGTCAGTCCCAAGGCTGAAGAGATGATTCATGAAGTCGTAACGCTTGTATATTCTTGTAAAAAGATTGTTTATTCTCTCAGACATTGGTGCACCATCTTTCATACGTCTGCAGTTACCTTTATGCTATATTTTCCTGCCTTCTTTGTGAATTTCATCCCATGCGGAGTGACTGCCTTTATGCTCAATAGCCTGCAATCGTCCTCAGAGTCCTTGTAATAAAGCCTTCCATGCAGGCTATGCTTCTTCTTCACCTCAAAGAGCCTGTCTATCCTGAATTCAAATGCATTCAGCGCCTTCTCATCCACCTCCTCAAGCACATGCTCCAGAGTGAACCATGTGAGGTATTCAAGGCTGTCGGCGCTCTCATTCACCATTATGCTCCTTACAGGGGCCCTTATCTTGCTTACCTTAGGCACATCTAACATAGCATTCAACATAGCCGCGCAAGCGTTCTCCATACACTCTTCGATGCTCCTCCCGTTGGCTATAAACGCTATATCGGCAGTATGGTCAACGTATCTGAATCCTTTCATGAAAGAACCTGCAGTGATTAACAGACAGTATATAATATTTCCCTACCTTTAAATACTGTCCTGTGAAGACAAGAGTAACTGCTGAAATATGATGAAGTCCATATCGGCTGAGGACAAATGGTGCTTAGATGAGAAGGTCAGAGATACTGTCTACGGCAATAGTCATCATAGCCCTACTGCTCTTCATAACCGCTTACATGAATTCCGTGCAGCCTGGGATAAGCGACACGGATCCTTCGACATACGTAATAATACCCATCCTAATGCTTCCTATATTCTTCATATTCAAGCTCAAGGAGAAGATACTTCCTGAAGTAAAGGGAAAGGACATAACCATAGGCATATTGCTTTCCATTGCCGGAATAGCGCTTACTGCATACCTGAAATATGCACTCTCATTTGAATTCTCTGCTTTCGGGTTCGGTTTCCTTATTCTTCCTGTATTTGTTGCAGCATTCACGATACTCGCTTACGGCATAAAGAACCTGAAGAGATTCAGATCAGTAATAATATATTCGATATTCACCTCCCCTATCGTTCTTCTGCCTGTCCTCATGCAGAACCGGGCATTCACAGCGATAAACAGTGCGATAGTATACTGGATAGAGAAGCTCTTCATCCCTGCGCTGAAATTCTCCCCGCCCATAACGATAACGCTCAACAATGTAAGCATAGGGATAGGCCAGGCCTGTGTAGGACTGGGTGCAATATTCGGGCTCCTGTTCATGCTCATCCCGCTGGCTTATTTCTACAACGGCACAAACAAGGACAAGGTGAAGTGGGTAATATCTGGAATCGTACTGCTGCTTCTGTTGAACATAGCCCGCATGTCAATAATTACCTCACTATGGTTTGCAACTGGCCCTTCGCAGACCCTTCTTACAATACATCTATTCATAGGGGTGCTTCTTTTCTACCTGACGCTTATAGTAATGATACTTGCTGCGCGCAGGTTCGGCCTTGAGATCCCGCAATTCAACAATGCAAAAGGCAAAAAGGTCAAGGAGTACGGCTATGCTCTTGCAGCAGCAGTTGTAATTGGCATAATCTATTACGCAGTATTCAGCTACGGAAATTCATACATATCCCCGATGAATCTTACGATAAACCCAAGCTTTAATTTCACTCAGAATTACACCGTACAGTACTTCAACAATGCGATAAAGATGAAAAATTATACCAGCGAGATACTGATATACGACAACAACACCGCGGCAACCTTATACCTGTACAACAGGACGACCACAGACAGGAACATAACTCTTGTAACGCTTGCGAAGCCATATGAAAACCCTATCCAGAATCTGCTGCACAATTCCTCCTCTACAGAGTCATTCACCTTCATGAACATCTCAGGATATCTTACCACTTACTATCAGTTCTCTTCAAACGGGTCGCAGCTCTCTGTATTCGAGGGAAGCGAGGTATTCCAGATAAGCCCTTATAATTACACCGTGATAAAGGAATACACCATAATTCCAAACGGATTATTCTCGAAGATAAGCGTCCAAAACTGCCAGCCGGTCGACTGGCACTCGTATATAATGAATCTATTCAATCCTTCCGGATACAATTCTACGGAGCTGAGCCAGATGAACAACAGATACTGCGTATACAACTCGCTGGTGTCACGATGAAGTTCGAGTATTCTGCCGGTGCATTCGTATACAGGAAAAGAGCTTCCAGCATAGAACTGCTCCTGCTGAAAAGAAAAGGATCGGATGCATACGACCTTCCAAAAGGCCATATAGAAAAAGGCGAAAATGCAGTGCAGGCAGCGGTAAGGGAGATAAAGGAGGAAACCGGCCTCGACGCAACATTTCTGCCGTATTTCCAGACATCTACGCATTACATATTCACCAGGAAGAAGGTAAGAATATCGAAGAGTGTTAAGTTCTTCATATCAAGAGCACAGAGCAACAAGGTAACTATCTCCAATGAGCATAAGGGCTACACCTGGTGCGGTATCGATAAAGCCGCAGCTCTGTTGAAGTATAAGGATCTGCTTGGGATACTCACACCTGTAAAGGATTATATTGGAAGATATGAAGCTATCCAGAAGCTCAATAATGAATATACGCAGCTGCCAAGAGCTGTGGAGACGTGGGAGCTCTCCAAAAACTTTGTTCCGGGAGAAGGCCCGTTAAATCCTGATATAATGCTGATAGGTCAGGCACCAGGAGCAAATGAGGACATACAGAGAAGACCTTTCGTGGGAAGGAGCGGCCAGCTTCTTGACAGACTTTTGAAAGAGACCAAGATAAATAGGAAGAACGTATACATAACAAGCGTTGTCCAGTTCTTCCCATTCAAGAACAGGGAGCCTTCAAAAGATGAGGTGACCTTATGCAAACCGTTTATCGAGCGCCAGATATCAATAATAAAGCCCAGATACATCGTGCTCCTTGGCAGAATAGCTGCCCGGGCAATACTGGAAGAAGATTCTGTATCAGAAAATAGGGGAAGGATTATCGAGAAAAATGGCATAAGGCATATAATAACGCTTCATCCTTCTGCGGTACTGAGATTTCCTAAGAACGAAAGCATATTAAAAAACGACTTAAGCATGCTTGCAGAGGAATTGAAAAAGGATAAAAAGGAGAATGTCAATATTATAAAGGATCATGGGCCCGTAGCTTAGCCTGGTCGGAGCGTTCGACTGATAATCGAAAGGTCATGAGTTCAAATCTCATCGGGCCCATCAAAATATGCTTAACTTGAGATCATCCGGAAGATAAAATTAGCAAGCCTGTACTGAATTCTAGAACGCCTTCTTGTATCCGGTAGAGACGAAATTGCCATAATTCACATAGTTGACATCAAACTGTCCACCACTGCCCATGCCTGTAATAGTTGTAGCGAGTCTGGAATCGCCTCTCACGAGTTCCATGAACAATGCTCTGATAGACTTATCGGTCCCGCTCAGGGTATTCTCAGCGTAATCTATCCCATTTTCTGTAAGCATTGGCATGCACGAGCCGAACTTCACTCTTCCGAAATCAGGCATGCCTCTCAGAGTATATCCTTTCCCATATGCGTTATTCCAAGGCTTTTCAACTACGCACTCTGCAGAATGTGCTGCTGCCTTATACACCACATTATCGGAAATGCTCTTACCTGTATTGATGTCTGTAAATTTTATCTTCCAGGAGTTGCTGCTTCCATCAGCACTCAGATTATTTACGCTCATGCTGATAATGTCCCCATGCCTTATCTGCATTCCGGATAAGTACACGCGTGCTTTTGGCAGCTCCTCGACCCACGGCTTAACAGCATTGCCGTATACTGCAACCCCTGCCTGTACCAGGCCTTCCGAAGGGCTTCCTCCGAGCCCTGTCCATACGTCTATATCTTTGTTCTTATAGCTGGTTATCCTGGGAACCTTAAAGGTAGCAGACACTCCTTTAAATGCCCTTGGCTTAGTTGCTATCATCTCATATCCTGCCCAATTGCCAGTAGCTACGAACTCAGAATTAGTAATATTGAGTACATTAAGAAGAGTCCTCTGGTCATCAGCGGAGCCCTGTCTTTTGTATCTCTGCGAATAAATAGACGATGCCTGATTATCCTGCATATAGTGCCTGTTTGCATCATATCTGTAATAGCTGTTGACTCCCATAGCAATAGCTGCAGTAATAGACATTCCTGCTACAAGTCCTATCCACGCTGCCTTATTCTCCAGCTTCCTCTCCTTATCCGTCTTCTCTTCTCTAAGAGTATCTTTAAGTGCGTCAACGCGTTCATGCTTCTTGAAATCAACCATTATGATGCTCATGGCTAGCCCTTCAAACTGATTACATAGCAGCTATAATCATATGTGACATCCTCCCACCCCTGAAGGGTATGGGCTTCCTCTGCGTCATGGATTCCACTCCTTTGATGCAGAGTATGTTTTCAGTTCCTCGACTCCTGCCTCCTGTTGAGGTCTTACAAAATCTCCCTGA